>NZ_WAIE01000001.1:660418-1320837 GCF_008830225.1 Pseudodesulfovibrio senegalensis | reverse complement strand
AATTGGTAGACACGCTGTCTTGAGGGGGCAGTGGGAGAAATCCCGTGGGGGTTCGAGTCCCCCCCTCGGCACCATGATATTACAAGGAGCAGCTTTCCGGCTGCTCCTTTTTTTGTTTGGCGGTTATTCAGGCATAACGAATTGGAATTCGGAACGGTAATCTGTTTGTTTATTGCGTCCCTGCCGTGGCAGGCCTTCCCGCATGATCTTGATTGAGAAAAAAGTGAAATAAAATGTTGACTTTTGGGGGCTAGTCAGTAGAAAGGTTCTTCGTTTCACACACCACGCCGAGGTGGTGGAATTGGTAGACACGCTGTCTTGAGGGGGCAGTGGGAGAAATCCCGTGGGGGTTCGAGTCCCCCCCTCGGCACCATGAAATGATTTGGCGCCGCAACCAAGGGGTTGCGGCGCTTTTTTCTTTCAAGTCGCGTGCAGGTCTTTTGCCACTTGTTGATAGTCAGGAATTGGTTTACGTGAACCTAACCGTTTTGACACATGATATATTTGTGAGTTTGCACTATGAAAAGAGAGACGATTATTGCCGCGGCCATGTTGGTTGCCCTGTCCCTGTTGACCGCAGCTAATTTTACATATTTTGCACGTGCCTATTTTCTGCACCTGATCCCCATGCTTTGGGTCGTTTGGCTGGTTTACCGTGGGGTCGCCAATGATGGACTTTTGACCGTTCGCCGACTTGTGACCTGCCTGCTGGTTGCCGGGGGTGCAGGAGCCTTTCTCGAGTTATATTTCAAGGTATACAAGAGGACTCCGTTCGACGAGAACGGTATAATAACCCTGTTTTCCGTGATGATTCTTTTTGCCATCGGACTTTATTCCTTTAGCATTTATCAGAATCGACGGGGACAGAGGGGCTTTTCCCTTTCGGATCGCTGTAACATCTGGCTGATCATGGGCGTTGGTTTCGTTTTTCTCGCTGTGGATGATTTTGCCTGTCTGCATGAGGGCTTGGATAAGGATATCCATAAGATGCTCGGCATTCGCCCCACGGCGTTCACCACGCATCTGGACGATTTGCTGATTGGTCTATACGGGGTGATCGGAATCGTCGTATTACGCTACTTCTGGCGTGAAATTGCTAGTTTCAGGCGCTTCATCAGGTTTTTGATTGTCGGTTTTGTTTTTTTATTCATGTCCGTACTATTCGATCTGGCTTCCAATGGTCCGGAGTTTTTCAACTGGCTGCTCTCCGGCGGGCCGCACGTTCATGAGGCGTACATGATTATCGGTAAAATGGAGGAACTCTCCAAGATTGTCAGTGAGATATTCTTCCTTGGCGGGTTTTATACGGTGTTGCAGGAAATCGAATGAAGCTGATGTGAGAAATCTATTTGAACCAAAAAAGGCCGGGCTTCAAAAGCCCGGCCTTTTTTTTAGTTATCTGATCAGAAGGGGTACTGGATACCTTGGTCGTCGCTGCTGTTTTTTGATTTCCCTCCACCGGACTTTGATTCGATGGTGGAGAGTCTGGCTTTGGCCGCCTCGCGTTGTTCCTTTGTATCCGCGCGCTTTATCACGGTTTTGAGGAATTTCTTGGCGGTTTCGAATTTGCCACGTTGTTCGTAGATCATGGAGGCTCGGTACATGGCGGTGAGGGCCCATATGTTTTCCTGCGGGTACTTCCATGCAAGTTTGAGATAATAGTCCAGCGCAGCGTCAGTGTTGCGCATGGCCTGCTCGCCTTCCCCGAGCCAGAAAAGGATTTCCGCCTGCATGGCTGTAGGGTAGTCGTCCTTGTCGGACCACAAATCCAGAAGCTGAGCGCGTGCCTTTGGCAATTCCCCGCGTTGCTGCATGAGCAGGGCCATGCGCAGGCGGGTGAACGCGGGAACCGGCTCGTTTGTCGCCATCAGTTTGCCATATGTTTCGAGCGCCTTATCCTGTTTGCCCACGCCAAGCTCCAAGCGGGTTTTGGCCTCTAGCCATCGAGCTTGGTATTCCTTGTTTAAGTGCCGTTTTTTCAGCTGGTTGAGATAAAACGCAGCCAATTGCATGTCCTTTGAATCAATAGCCATGTCAACAAGATAGAGCATGCTGTTGATGCCGAAGGCAGAATTGCGGAACACATGGGCGGCCCGCTTGGCCAATGTTGTGTTGGGCTTTTTATTCAATATTTTCTGCCAGTAAGCCAGGAGTATGAGCCTGTCCAGAGGCCATTGGGTCTTTGCGGCATGGCGCAACCTGCTTTGCGGAATAGTTTCCCAGAAGGGGGCATTGATTCCGGGGCGTTGGGCTTTTCCTGCCGCGCTACACAACTCTGAAACCACCGGATAGAGCGTCTGAGAAGCGGATGCCGAGGCAGGCATGACTTTGTCGATGGAATCTCCAAAGGCTATCAGTCCTGCGACCTGGAGTGAAATGGGCAGTTTGCTGCGTTCCACCTGGTTCCATGCGTCCCGGGCTACCTCCATGTCATCGTTCACAAGAGAGAAAGCAAGCCTGAACCCCTGGAGCAGAGTGGCGGTCTGTTCGGAGATGAGCATGGACCCCAGTTCTTTGGTTATGGCGGTTTTTCCTTGCTCGGCAGGCATTTTCAGCAGTTTGTCGCGGAACTTGATCCATGCCGCCGAGTTGGAATCGCCGAGAATCCAGTCGTTATGAGCGGAGTAGGGGGCAAGAATATGTCCGGACCAAAAGGCGTGAGCCTTGAGCTTGTCTTTGAATGCATCAAGGGATTCTGGTTTTGTACCTTGGCGGATAAATAATTCCAGTGCTTTCCAGAAGGTCTTGACGCTTTCCCGGGATATGGAATCCGCAAATTGGTCAGCTTGTTCATATTCTTCAAGAGCAACCGCCGAAAGTGTTTTTGCGATCGCCTGCTGATCAACTGAACTGATGAACGGAGCATTTTCCTTTGTCGACTTGGCCGGAGTGGGAAGTAATGTGGCATTTCCGGTTGCCTCGAACTGGTAGACCCTGTCCGCTTTTTCCCAGAAGTCGTCAGACCATGTTTCTTCACCTGTTTTAAGGATATCATTCAATATTTTCAGCTGATTGCTTTTAGAGAGTGTGAAGTTTGAACAGTAGGACCAGTAGAGCTGGCGCCAGACGTCCTTCCAGATGAGTTCCAGGTCTTTTTCCTGGCGAAACAAGGAGCGTTTCAGGCTTTTGTCGTTCATGTATTTCGAGGCCTGGGTAAACCAGAACACGGCCTTGGTCAGATCGCCCTTGGCACGATGCGCCTGGCCTCCGTACCAGAGACGCATGGCCTCGGTGGCGTTGTCCTCAAAGGGAGGCGTCATTTCTATAATGTTCAACGCCTTTTGTGGAGAGTTCAGCTTCAGGTACACGTTGGCACGTTTCAGCGTGGCTTCCGGGGAATCTTTCTCAGGGTGCTTGACGATTTCCTGTTCAAGCCGGTCATAGGCGTTGTAGTTTTCCAGCCACTGCTCGTAGTTGTCGGAACTTTGGGCCGCATTTGCCGAAGCATTCAGTACGACGAGACAAAAGGTCATGGAAAGAACCGTCAACAACCAGAAATTGTTTTTCATTGTGACTCCTGATGGCAGGACGTTTGTAAGGTTGTCATTCTAGAGGCCATTGATAGCTGGAAGAGTGGAATTTATCAAACCATCTTCCAACATACTTCAGTTAAAGTTTACATAATTTACATTATGAGACACCTAGATACGAGCGTGAGAGGGCGCGTTGTCTCTGGCAATTCCTACATTATGTTTTGGTTTATGGGCTGTTTTGAACAATCCGTGAAATTTTAAGAGGTGGTTACTCTTCCGGAGGTTGTCATACTGTTTTTTGGGCTTACGTATGAATTTTGATTCTAAGGCATTTTTCGTTTTGTTTTACACATGGGTGTCGTGAGACAAAAAAAAGCCCGCTTACGCGGGCTTGGGGTCTTTGAAGGCCATGAACCAATTACGGTTGTATTTTATCTAGGCATCCTTTTCATCTTTTTCAGGTATTACGTCAGTGGCTCCGATTTGCTTCAGGTATTTGTCCCGGCATTCATAGGAACAGAATACGTGAACCTTTTCGCCCTCTCGTACACGAATGTCGCCATCCTTGTTAACGTAAGTGCCGCATACCGGATCCTTGATCAGTTCACCGGAGGCCATTTTTTGTTTGGTGGTTTTTTCCTGTTGCATTTCGCGTTTGCGCTTGTCGCCCATGAACAGTTTGTACACAAAGAAAAGCCCCAGTCCGATAATGATGAATTTGAGCATGCCTGCAACCTGTTTTTATGAATTATCCGCTTGGTTCTGCCAGATTTTCTTGCCTTCGAGTCTATAATCCAGACGCTGCAGGGCTTCGTCTATGCCCTCCCCGCCTTCGAGGATGAGGTCTGGTGCCAATTCCTTGAGCGGGATAAGCACAAAGGCGCGCTGTTTCATGGCCGGATGCGGCAAATCCAGATAGCCGGTGCGCTGTTCCACGCCCTCCCAGTACAGCAGGTCCATATCGATAATGCGCGGCCCTTTCGGAATGTCGTGGACGCGTCCCATTTTGGCTTCGATGGCCTGGAATGTGGAAAGAAGTCCTTCCGGAGACCATATGACGGGATCGACCTCGAACTCCACGACCTGATTGAGAAACCAGGGCTGGTCCGAGTTGTCCTGCGGTTCGGTCTCGTAGCATTCGGACATGCGTTTCAGCGTGATGTCCTCGCCGTAGTTTTCCAGTCGTGCCAATGCCTCGTTCAGGTTTTCCTCAGGGTTGCCCTGGTTGGAACCGAGGCAGGCATAGACCTTTACAAGTTCGAAATTCGAGATACCGCCTCCTTCAGCAAATCATTGTTCACCGTGAGCGAAATGCGGAAATAGCCTTCGCCCGGTGCTCCGAACCCGTTTCCGGGCGTGAGGACCACTCCTGTCTGCATGAGAACGTTGGTGACGAATTCAGAGGAGGAGTAGCCTTCAGGGACCTTGGACCAGATGTAGAAAGATGCTTCGGGCACCCTGTGCTGGATGCCGGCCTTGGTCAGGGCACCGCAGACCACGTCACGGCGCTCCTTGTAGATGGCGCGGAATTTTTCGGCATGCGGCTCACCGTGCTGCAGCGCTGCAATGCCGGCTTCCTGTACGGCCTGGAAAATGCCTGAGTCCACGTTTTCCTTGATTTTTCCCAATCCGCTGATCAGGAACGGATTGCCCACGGCCATGCCGATACGCCAACCGGTCATGTTGTAGGTTTTGGAAAGGGAGTGGAATTCAATGGCGACATCTTTGGCGCCTTTGATTTCCATGATGGAAAGCGGCTTGTTTGCCGGGTCATAATAAATTTCTGTGTATGCGGCATCGGAGACGACAATTACGTTGAATTCCTTGGCCTTTTCAATGAGGCGTGCGTAGAATTCCCGTGTGGCCACAGCTGCTGTGGGGTTGTTGGGATAACAGACGAAAATCATTTTGGCTTTTTGCCATGTCTCGTCGCTAATGGCTTCCAGATCAACAAGGAAGTCGTTTTCTTCGAGCAGCGGCAGGTATTCCGGCTTGCCCCCGGCGAACTCGGTGGCAATGCCATAGACCGGATAGTTGGGGGTGGCGATGAGTACGGTGTCGCCGGGATTCACGAATGCCAGCGGAAAATGTGCGATACCTTCCTTGGAACCGATCAGGCTGACCACTTCGGAATTTGCGTCAAGCTCCACGTTGAAGCGTGTTTTGTACCAATCGGCAACGGCCTGACGGAATCCGAGCATGCCGACATAGGACGGATATTGATGATTGACGGGCTTTTGCGCACCTTTGTGCAGTGCGTCAATAATGAAATCAGGGGTCGGAAGGTCGGGATCTCCAATTCCGAGGCTGATGATGTCCAGTCCCTTGGCAGCTACCTCGGCTTTGGCCTTGTCGATCGCAGCGAAAAGATACGGCGGAAGTGCGGCAAGACGGTCGGCAAGCTTGAAATCGGCCATTGAATGACTCCTTGGCATAAAGCTGTGGCTTGTTTATTCATGTGGTCGTTGCGTGAAAGCAATTCATAAGTTGTGGCGTATATGCTGTCAATGTGTCTGACGGGCGAATTCTTGCCGGGCTTGAGAGGGGCGCTGCATGTGTGTATTCTTTCTATGAAACCGATGTGATTGTTTGCAGGATTTCTTTATGTCTTTTTAATGCAATAAAGTGATGAGAGCATGATCTGTCCCGAGACTTCAGCTGCTGAGATTTCCTCCTTGCCGACGCATCCGTGGCTTGATCGGTATTTGGAGCATCTCCTTGTTGAAAAGGGGTTGAGTGAAAACAGTTTGTCTTCGTATGCGAGTGATTTGCGGTTGTTGTTGGGTTTTCTTGAAAAGCGGGATTGTGCGCTTGAGGATGTGAACAAACAGGTTTTGACTCTGTATTTGATGCATTTACGAACACGCGGTGTACAGAGCCGTACTCTTGCCCGGCAACTGTCCTCCATTCGGGGTTTTTTTGGATTTGCCCGTGATGAGCGCTGGATTACTGATGACCCGTCTGCGCTTTTGGACAACCCGAAATTGAATAGAAAGTTGCCGGAATTTCTTACTCGTGAAGAGGTTGCCACCCTCCTCTCCCTGCCGGATCATGAGACTCGGTTGGGCATGCGGGACAGAGCCATGTTGGAATTACTGTACGCAGCGGGCCTGCGCGTGTCCGAATTGATTGACCTTCGGGTTCTTGATTATGATGCTCAGGTGGGCGTACTTCGCGTTTTCGGTAAGGGTGCAAAGGAGCGTATCGTTCCCGTTCATTACACTGCCCAGGAAATGCTCAACCGTTACCTCAACGATGTCCGACATCAATTTGGTCCGTCACAGGATTGCATTTTTTTGAATCGTTCCGGCAAGGGACTGAGTCGTCAAGGCGTATGGAAATTGATAAAAAGATACGCGCAACAGGCTGGGATAAAAAGAAGTATTTCCCCACATACGTTCCGACACTCCTTTGCTACTCACCTGCTGGAAGGCGGGGCTGATTTGCGGACCGTTCAATTGTTGCTTGGTCATGCGGACATCAGCGCCACGGAGATTTATACTCATGTTCAGTCCGAGCGTCTCATAGCGCTTCATGAGCGTTTTCATCCTCGATCCGGTATGTGATCAAACCATGATCCTTTACTTTAACCTTTGAGAATTTATAATATATTATGAATAAATCCAATGGATTGATACAGGCGCATACCGTAATCACCGCTCATGCCAATGCTGACTTTGATGCGTTGGCCGCGATGGTTGGAGCCAGCAAGCTTTATCCAGATTCCGTACTTATTTTTCCGGGAAGTCAGGAAAAGAATTTGCGGAATTTTTACATCCAGAGCATGACCTATCTTTTCAATTTCAAGAACTTCAAGGAGATTGATTCGGATTCGGTCAGGTTGTTGGTCGTGGTCGACACCCGTCAACGTTCACGGCTGCCCCATGTCCGCCCTCTTCTGGATCGTGATGATATTACCATCCATACATATGACCATCATCCTGATTCTGATGAAGATCTTGTAGCGCACAAGAGTGTTTTCCGTGAATGGGGCTCATGCGCCGCTATTATGGTGCACGAGATGCGTGAACAGGATATTGAATTGAATGGAGAAGAGGCCACCGCGTTGGGATTGGGCATTTTTGAAGATACGGGGTCATTCAGTTTTTCCTCCACCACTTCTCACGATTTTGCCGCGGCCGCATGGTTGCGCGAACAGGGAATGGACCTGGAGGTCATTGCCGATCTGCTCAGCCGGGAGCTGTCTGCCGAACATATCGGCTATCTTGGCCAGTTGCTGAACAATGCAACCACACACGATATTCATGGCGTGGAGCTTGTCATCACCGAGATCAGCACGGACACGTTTATTCCCGACTTTGCTTTTCTTGTTCACAAGATGATGGATGTCGAGGATATTCGTGTTCTTTTCTGTTTGGGGCGCATGGGAGACAGAATACATGTAGTTGCCCGGTCCAAAAATCCGGATGTGAACGTGGGACAGATTTGCTCTTCCCTTGGCGGTGGCGGTCATGCTTATGCGGCCTCGGCAACGGTCAAGGATAAGACCCTTTCCGAGGTGCGCGATGATTTGTTCGCTCTCTTCTATTCCCAGATCAATCCGAGAGTGGTGGTGAAAGGGCTCATGTCCGCCCCTCCAAAAACCATTGAGCGGACAGCTCTCATGGATGATGCCGTGCAGCTTATGACCCGTTACGGACTCAAGGGCGTGCCCGTGGTGGATGAAGACGGCCGTTGCGTTGGTCTTCTGGAACACAAGATCGCGGACAAGGCCGTGGGCCACGGCTTGGGTTCCATGCGACTCAGCGAATACATGATCACTAATTTCCAGACCGTGCAGTCCGAGGCTGATTTGTATCAGGTCATGGAGATCATTCTCGGAAAACGCCAGCGCATGTTGCCGGTTCTGGACGGTGATCAACTTGTGGGGGTCATTACCAGAACCGATCTTGTTCATCTTTTGGTGGAAGAACCGGCCCGTATGCCGGAAACGTTGCTGTCGGACCAGAGACGTGAGCGGAACATCAGTTCGCATGTCCGCAATCGTTTGCCCGAGGATGCCGTTGGCCTGCTCAGGGAAGCTGGAAACTTGGCCCAGGAATTGGGTTGGGATGCCTATGCTGTTGGCGGTTTTGTGCGCGACATTCTTTTGGGCAGGCCCAACCTGGATATTGATCTAGTTGTCGAAGGGGACGGCATAGCCTTTGCCTCGGCGCTTGTGGAGCGTCTGGGCGGACGCATCAAGGCGCACAAGAAGTTCAAGACCGCTGTATGTATTCTTGATGACGGGCGCAGGGTCGATGTGGCCACGGCGCGTCTTGAATATTATCAATATCCGGCTGCTCTGCCCACGGTTGAGTTGTCGTCCATCAAGATGGACCTGTATCGTCGTGATTTTACCATGAATGCTTTGGCCTTGCGTCTCAATCCGGGGAAATTCGGACAGCTGGTGGATTTTTTCGGAGCGGAAAGGGATATCAAGAACAAGCAGATTCGAGTTCTCCATTCCCTCAGTTTTGTCGAGGATCCTACGCGCATACTCAGAGCTGTACGTTTTGAACAACGTTTTGGTTTTCGCATTGGCGGACAAACCATGCGGCTGGTCAAAAATGCCTTGCAGCTGAATCTTTTTGAAAAACTATCCGGCAGTAGGATTACCCATGAGTTGCGTCTGGTCATGGACGAGGAAAACCCATTGAACGTGGTGGAGAGGATGAATGATCTCGGCCTGCTCAAGGCGATACATCCCTTGCTGAAATTGACGCATGAGCGTGTTCGCGTGCTGCAGGAATTGGAAAAGGTGTTCAATTGGTATAAGTTGCTGTACCTCGACGATCAGGCCGATTGTTGGAAGCTTTATTTTCTTGGACTGACCATGGGGACCAAGCGCGAAGAGCTTTCTAAGGTCGCCGATCGTCTTAATTTTTCCAGGAGAGAAGAACGCGAATTGCTGGCGCTTCGAGATCAGATCGGTGATGCGCTCATGCGCCTCATGGGATGGCAGGAGGGTAAAACTCCCCTGAGTCGGCTGTATTCGATTCTTACTCCCATTCCCCTTGAAGGGGTGCTCTTCCTTATGGCCAGAAGTCGCAAGGAGTCTATTCGTAGAAATATTTCACAATATCTCGCTCGATTGCGGTATGTTTCCATTGATGTATCCGGTGATGACCTTATTGAAATGGGCATTCCGGAAGGTCCTGTATTCACTCTAATTCTGGATAAGATTCTTGCGGCCAGAGTTGATGGCAATGTGGGGTCCCGCGAGGAGCAGTTGGCCATGGCCCTTCGCCTCAAGAAACAGTTCAAATCCGAATGGATGAACCCTGTCTGAATGAAAACGTCTGCTTGCCCTTGCGGCCCAAGGCGTGTAGAAAAATCAGTCTGTCTGGACGACAATGCAATCGTATCGATAAGGATGTTTCATGGAAGTTCTGTGGGCGCCGTGGCGTCTTGATTACATACTTGGACCCAAGCCGGATGAATGCGTTTTTTGTATTCCTCGGGAAACCGATGAAGACGAGGAGCGTCTTGTTCTTGCCCGCGGGGAACACTCTTTTGTAATCATGAACAAATTCCCGTACAATAATGGTCATCTCATGATTTGCCCCTACAGGCATGTGAGCTGTCTGACGGATTTGACTTTGGAAGAAGCCAATGATTGTACGCTGTGGCTGCAACGCAGTGTTGAAATAATCAAGAAGCATTTCAGGCCACAGGGTATCAACGCCGGGCTGAACATCGGCGAGGCAGCCGGAGCCGGCATTGCGGCCCATTTGCATTTTCAGGTGGTGCCGCGCTGGAACGGAGATGCCTCGTTTATGGCCGTGTTTGGAGAGACTTCGGTTATTCCGCAACACCTTTTGTCGACCTACAGGAGTTTGAAGCCCCTGTTTGATGCAATCAACCAATAGAGGAGAAAACCCCGATGCGTTACCTGAAAGTATTTGTTTTGGCTCTTTTTTTCGTCGTTTCCATTCTTTTTTTCAGCCAGAACAATCAGATTCTTGCGCAGTCGCTGGTGCTGAAGCTTGATGTTCCCTATATTGCCGAATTCCGTTCCGTTCCCCTCCCCCTGTACCTTCTGGTGCTTGGTGGCTTTTTGTTCGGCTCCTTGCTGACCCTTGCTTACCTTGCCGCGGACAAGATCAAGGCTGCAAAAAAGTTGCGTGAATGTCGTACCCGTATGAATGGGCTGGAGCAGGAGCTCAACTCCTTGCGGACCATGCCTATCAACGATGAGTCCTATTCTTCCGACGAGACCGCCAAAGAGGGAGAGGACGCCGCAAACGTCTAGGGAGGCTGTATTGTTTCGCAAGCTCTTTCATCGTAATCGTCGGGGGGCTTCTGAGCAGGATGTCAGAACCGCCAATGTCATAGGGGCTGTCAGTCCCCCTACTCAGGACACCCGCGCCGCAATCAACGAACTTTCACAGGTTGTCAGGGACGACCCGGAAGCCGTTGAGATTTATTTGGCGCTCGGAAGCCTTTATCGCTCTCAGGGTGAAATTGAACGGGCAATACAGATTCGGAACAGTTTGATTGTTCGCTCGGGCCTTGATCCCAAACTCAAGGCCCGGGCTTTTTTCGAGTTGGGTCGTGATTTTCGGCGTGGCGGTTTTTTGGACAGGGCCGAACAGGCTTTCAATGAAGCCCGCAGCATAATCGGGGATAATGAAGAAATTCATTTTGAGGTGGCACGGTTGCAGGCGGAACGGGGTCACTACCGTGATGCCGCGGATTCCTTCGGTCGTCTGGGACAGCCGCTGCTTCGTGCCCATTATCTTGTTCGGGCCGCGCATGACGAGTATGCTTCGGGGCAGGAGTCACACGGGGCAAAGCTTCTTAAGTATGCGCTCAGGGCTTTTCCTGGATCCGTGGAGGCTTGGCTGGAAAGGATTGTGCAGGCATATCGCAATGGTTCTGCCGCTAAAATGGCATCGGCTATTGTGGAAGCTCAGGCTCTGGTTGAGCCGGGAATCCGGTTTGTTCTTTTTGAAGGGTTGCTGCAGGAAGTTGCCCGTGCTGAACGCGCCGATGATTCCGGAGACCAGCAGCATGAATGGGCCGAAGCTTGTTCGGTTGCTGATTTGGTGAAAGTGCTCAGACCCAAGCTGGAAGCGCTTGAACCGGATATGTTGAATCATTATTACTTTGGCCAGATGCTTCTCAAAAATCGGGACATTGATGAAGCCAAGGATTGGTTTGAGCGGGCCCTGCTTTTGCAACCAGACTTTTGGCTTGCCCGTTTGGAATTATTCGAGCTTTCCAGATCAGAACAGAAGTTGACGCCTTTTTTTCGCGAACAACTGACCTTTTTCATGGATAGGGCTCGAGAAGTCAGCCGTTTTTATTGCGGAAAATGTGGATTGAAACGCGACACGCTGTTTTTTGTCTGCCCTCGCTGCAAAAGTTGGCATTCCATCAAATTCAGGACGAATTTTTCCCAGTAGAATCACGTGAGCACTGCAATACAGTCCAAAATTAAGATGACTCCCATGCTGGAGCAGTACCTGCGGTTCAAGGAAGAAAACCCGGATGCCCTGCTTTTCTTTCGCATGGGCGATTTTTATGAGCTTTTCTTTGAAGATGCGGAAATCGTTGCGCGGAGCGTCCAGATTGCGTTGACCAGTCGCAACCCCAAGGACGACAACCCTATTCCCATGTGCGGCGTTCCGCATCATTCGGTGGAACCGTATCTGGCCAAGTTGCTTGAGCAGGGTTTCAAGATCGCCATTTGCGATCAGATTGAGGATCCGAAACAGGCCAAGGGATTGGTGCAGCGGGCAGTAACCCGTGTGCTTACTCCTGGAACCGTGGTGGAAGACAGTTCGCTCAAGGCCAAGCAACATAATTATCTTGCCGCATTGTATTGGGATTCTTCCAAGGGTTGCGGCGGCGTGGCATGGGTTGATTTTTCCACCGGAGAGTGGTCCGGCCTGCATTCCAAAAAGGAACCCGATCTCTGGCAGTGGGCCGCCAAGATTGCTCCAAGCGAGTTGTTGCTGGCGCAGGGACGAACCGTGCCGTCACAATATGGCGACCTTTCGGCACAGGTGACTTCCGTTGCTCCCGGGGCGTATTTTGATTTCAATCGGGGCTCTGAGAGGGTCTGCCAGTCTCAGGGGGTTTCCTCACTCGATACCGTTGATTTGGAAAACAAGCCCGAATTGGTGCGATGCTGTGGCGCTTTGCTTTTGTATCTGGAGCAGACGCAAAAAGGAGACTTCAACCATCTTGGTGAATTCAAGCCACTCAACCCCGGCAAGCACCTGCTTCTGGACGAGGTCACTGAAAAGAATCTCGAAATTTTCCGGCGTTTGGATGGCCGCAGCGGCAAGGGAACGCTGTGGCGTGTTCTGGACAGGACCATGACGCCCATGGGCGGACGTTTGCTGGAGACCCGCTTGCGTCAGCCGTGGCGGGACAGCCGGCCCGTGATCGAGACGCAGGACGTTGTCTCGGCTTTGTTCGAACGGGATGCCTTGCGTGCGGACGTGCGGCGCGAGTTGGACACGGTGTACGACATGGAGCGCCTGAGTACGAGGGTCTTTCTCGGACGTGCTGTCCCCAAGGATTTTATTGCATTACGCACCAGCCTGACTTCTCTGCCCCGTTTGCGTGTCTTGCTGGCGGACAGTGACGCCGCGGATGTGGCGGCATTGGGCAAGGTCTTGCGGCAGTGGGATGACATGGAAGACCTGAGCTCCCTGCTGCACAAGGCTCTTGTGGACAGCCCGCCGCCCGTGATCACGGATGGTGGCCTTTTTCGCACCGGCTACGATGGCGAGTTGGATGAGCTGATCGAATTGACTGAGCATGGAGAAGCCCGGCTTCAGGACCTTCTGGAGCAGGAGAAAAAAGCCTGCGGCATTCCCAAGATCAAGTTGGGATTCAACAAGGTCTTCGGATACTATCTCGAGATCTCAAAGTCATATCAAGGCGATATTCCCGAGCATTTCATTCGTCGCCAAACATTGGTCAACAGCGAGCGCTACATCACACCTGAACTCAAGGAACTTGAGGAAAAGTTGCTCAGCGCATCGGAAAAACGCAAATCCCTTGAATATGCCCTGTTCCAGAAATTGCGCGAAGTTCTGGCCGATGCCCGTAGCCGTTTTTTGTTCATGGCAGGCGTTGTTGCCGCTCTGGATTATTGGCAATCCCTGGCCGAAGCCGCACGGATCAACGATTGGTCGCGCCCGGAATTGCATGACGGCATGGAAATCGACATCGAGTCCGGCCGGCATCCTGTGGTGGAAGATGCCACCGGAGCGGCCAACTATATTCCCAACAACGTGCAGATTGATGCCAACCGTCGGATATTGTTGATAACCGGTCCGAATATGGCCGGTAAATCCACGGTGTTGCGTCAGGTTGCGATCATGGTGATCATGGCGCAGATCGGTGCGTTCGTTCCGGCCAGAAATGCCAGAATCGGCATGGTGGACCGCGTTTTTTCCCGGGTCGGGGCTTCAGACAACCTTGCGCAGGGGCAAAGTACCTTCATGGTCGAAATGATGGAAACGGCCCGCATCCTGCGTCAGGCCACCAGCCGCAGCCTCGTGATTCTGGATGAAATAGGCCGTGGAACCAGCACCTTTGACGGCCTTGCCCTGGCTTGGGCGGTTGTCGAGGAACTGGCGCGGCGTGCGCGTGGCGGCATCCGTACCCTTTTCGCCACACACTACCATGAATTGACTTCGCTGGAGGGCCACATTGAGGGCCTGCGCAATCTGAACATTGCCGTCAAGGAGTGGAAGGGAGACATTGTTTTTCTGCGCAAGCTCGTTCCCGGTGCCGCAGACAGGAGCTACGGCATTGAGGTGGCCCGTCTGGCAGGCGTGCCAAGGCCCGTTGTGGAACGGGCCCGTGAATTGCTTGCACAACTTGAGGAAAAATCGCAGGATGGCTCTGGCGTTGGCGCTCACCAGGTCTGCCAGACCCTTTTGCCGGGAATGGCCCCGGAATCCGCACCCGCGGATTCCGTGCAGGAACATCCCGTGCTCGGCGTGATCGCGGATCTCGATGTGGACGCCATGACTCCCCTGCAGGCCCTGACCATGCTCGGAAAACTCAAGAAGTTGCTTTGAGGAAAATCATGTATCTTCGTTGTATCGCCTTCATATGCTGTCTGTTCCTTGTTTCCGGCTGTGCGCTCGGCAAGAAGGAATGGCCGAGTGCGGACAAGGGCGAGGATACATTCACCCTTTCTGTGATTAACGGACAGCGCAGTGAAGGATGTTTGGTGGTCAATGTTCAGGTCAAGGGCGCAGTCGACAGATTGGCTTACGTCAACGTCCAGTTCGAGCCGGTGGGGAATGAACCGGGTCAGGGCTGCCCGGACTGCCCGTTCATGCCACGCCGGACCATGCGTTTTTCCCGTGGTGATCCGGGTTTTGATCTCGAAGGCAACAGGCTGCGCATTTCCTATTGCGGTCTGAAGCCGGCCATGGAATACAGATTTCGTATCATCGGGGTCAACGACCTCAACACCACAGCGTATACTTACACAGATATTTTTGTCGCATCACCTTAATATATCAACGCTTCAAGGAGATGAGCGCCATGCATCACTTCCAATACCGCAACGGCACGCTCCACGCCGAGGAGATCGGCGTTCCCGAGTTGGCCGAAAAGTATGGAACGCCGCTCTACGTGTATTCCGCCGCCACCCTGCGGCGTCATTTTCAGGCTTTTGATTCCGCATTCAACGGCCTGAAACACATGACCTGCTATTCGGTGAAGGCAAATTCCAATCTTTCGGTGTTGCGTCTTCTGGCCGAGATGGGGGCTGGAATGGACATTGTTTCCGGCGGCGAGTTGTACCGCGCGCTCAAGGCCGGAGTTCCCGCAAGCAAGATCGTCTATTCGGGCGTGGGCAAAAAAGCCCAGGAAATCCGGGAGGCTCTCGAGGCCGATATTCTCATGTTCAACGTGGAATCCATGGCCGAGCTCGAGCGTATCAACAAGGTAGCCAAATCCATGGGAAAGGTTGCGCGTGTAGGATTTCGCATCAATCCCGATGTTGATCCCAAGACCCATCCCTACATTTCCACGGGAATGAAGAAAAACAAGTTCGGTCTGGACATCGAACATTCCCTGAAGGCTTACCAACGGGCCAAGGAGATGGATGCTGTGGAGCCTGTGGGCATGGATTGCCATATTGGTTCGCAGTTGACCACCATTGAGCCGTTTCTCGAGGCGCTGGACAAGCTGATTGCTTTTTACAACAGGCTCAAGGACATGGGGATTTCCATTTCCTATCTCGATCTTGGCGGAGGGCTGGGCATCACGTACAATGAAGAGGAACCGCCCCACCCGGCTGAATTCGGCAAGGCGTTGAGCGAAAAGTTGCAGGAATTGCCGCTGACCGTGATTTTTGAACCCGGTCGTGTGATTTCCGGCAACGCCGGGATCATGGTTACCGAGGTCGTCTACACGAAAAAGACCCCCAGCCGCGATTTCGTGATCGTGGATGCGGCCATGAACGACCTTATCCGTCCTTCGCTTTATGACTCCTACCATCGTATTGCCGAAGTACAACAAAATGGTCGGGATGAACTGACCGTGGATGTTGTCGGCCCCATTTGCGAGTCCGGGGATTTTCTTGCCCGGGACCGTGAAATGCCTGCAGTGCACGAGGGTGAACTGTTGGCCGTATTTTCGGCCGGTGCCTACGGTTTTACCATGTCGTCCAATTACAATTCCCGCAGGCGCGCCTGCGAACTGTTGGTTGATGGCGACACCGTGACTGTTGCCCGTGCACGCGAATCCTACGAGGATCTCGTTCGGGGCGAATAATAAACCTGATACCGTCGGAGAGCCGGGAAATCCCGGCTCTCCTTTTCTTTTCTATGGGCAGACTCAACACATTCCATCTCGACCCAAAGCTGTGGCCGCAATCCGTGGGCCAATCCGTGACGTTGGACAAGGCTGAAGCGCGGCACATGCTTAAGGTACTGCGCACTCCTGCCGGGGCACAGGTGCGCCTGTTTGACGGGGACGGCAGGCATGGAATGTTTCGCCTGGATCATGCCGGTCGCAACAAGGCAGAGCTGATTGCCGAATCCCTGCATGTCTGTGAAACGCCGACCGACGGCCTGTGGCTGGCCTTGGGTTGGGGTAAATCTTCGCGGCGTGGTTTTCTGTTGGAAAAAGCCGTGGAACTGGGCGCTTGCGGTATCTGGTTCTGGCAGGCGGATTTTAGCCAGGGACGTTTGCCGGAGGAGGCAAAGGCCACGTGGCGGGATCGCTGCATTCAGGCGGCTAAACAGTGTGGCTCCGTTTTTTTGCCTGAAATTCAGATTGTTAATGGTGGTATCGATGCGTTGATGCAGCAAAGATCACGCTTTGATCATGCTTTTCTCGCTTGGGAAAAAGAGGATTCCGGCAATCTGCTGGGCCCGGACGATTTTACCTTGGGTAAATCGCTGGTCGTTATCGGCCCCGAGGGGGGCTTTTCCGATATCGAGGCCGAACGCCTGATCGGTGCTGATATGCAGCCAGTTTCTTTGGGGCAAAGCGTCTTGCGTTGGGAAACCGCAGCCTTGCATTGCCTGAGTCTTTCCTTTTACACACGATCCTTGCGGGGAGGTGCCAAGTGAAGCTCGAAATAACGGAAAATCAGCCTCTTGCGGACAGGATTCGTCCTTCGGACCTTGTCGAATTCATCGGTCAGAGCCACATAATGAATCGGATCGATGCCATTCGCCAATCCCACAGGATGCCGAGCTTGCTGTTGTTCGGCCCACCGGGCTGCGGCAAATCCACGCTCGCTCTCTTGCTGGCCAAGAATTCCGGGAAACCGTTTATTCGTCTGAGTGCGCCCGAGGCCGGCTTGACCGCCCTGCGCAAGAAATTGCCAGGAAATAATATTCTGGTTCTCGATGAACTGCACCGCTTCTCAAAGTCGCAACAGGACTTTTTTCTGCCGATTCTCGAGTCCGGTGAAATCACCATGATTGCCAGCACCACGGAGAATCCCTCCTACAGCGTGACCCGGCAACTGCTTTCTCGTCTGCATGTTTTGCGCTTGCGTCCCTTGAGCCGTGATGAACTGGCAAAGGTGGCCGCACGCGGAGCGCAGGAACTCGGTCTGGATATTCCGGAGGAGAGCCAACGTTTTCTGGCCACCATGGCTGGAGGCGATGCCCGCACGCTGTTGAATCTTCTTGAATATGCTTCGGAACTTCCGGCGGACAAGCTGGATGTGGAGAGTTTGCGCCAGACCCTGCCTGATGTGGTCATTCGTGGCGACCGGGATGGAGACTCTCACTATGAGCTGGCCTCGGCCATGATCAAATCCATTCGCGGTAGCGATCCCGATGCGGCCGTGTATTACATGACCTCCCTGCTGGAGAGCGGCGAAGACCCCCGTTTCGTTTCGCGTCGGCTGATCATTTCCGCGTCCGAGGATATCGGGCTTGGCAATCCGCAGGCCCTTTCCATGGCCGTTGCCTGTCATCAGGCCGTGGAAACGGTGGGCATGCCCGAAGGCGGCATCATCATGGCGGAAACCGCCGTGTATCTTGCCCTTTCCCCTAAAAGCAATTCCACGTATTCCGCCTACCGCAATACCCAGAAGGAAATACGGGAAAATGGTGCCCAGCCCGTGCCGCTGCACCTGCGCAACGCCTCAACGGCCTTGCACAGGGAGTGGGGCTATGGCCGGGGCTATCTGTATCCACATAATTTCCCCAAGGCGTGGGCGGATCAGGAATACCTGCCCTCTTCTCTGTCCACGCGTTCATTTTACCACGCCAAGGATCAGGGTGAAGAGCCAAAACTCAACGCGTGGCTTCGTCAGTTCAGGAAGCAGAATCGATAGGCTGCAAGCGGGTTTTGCGCCTTACTTCTTTTTGTAGAGCTTCTGCCATTCATCAAGGAAGAGCACGGCCGTTTCCAGATCGGAGAGCGTGCCCTGTTGTTGGCGGATCGCCCAGACCAAATCTTCAAAACCCACGTCTTCCGGCAGGTTCAGGGTATGGATCAGGGCGTTGATGTCCCGTTTCAGTTCTTCCGGGAAGTCTGTCGGGAAAAGATCCCGTTTTTCCTTTTGAGCGGGCCAGCCGGGGATGCGTTCGGCCGTGAAATCGATGAGCGTCTGCATGCGTACGGTATAGGTATGGTCCTTGAGCACCCGTTTTTGCCCCCGTTCCGCAATCATTTGCCGTTTTTCGGGATTGTTGAGATACAAGTCGATCATGGACAGCATCTCGTCCATGCTCGTGAACGTGGCCAGTTCGCCTTGGGCAAAGGCTTCGTCCATGAGCGTGCGTTTGTCCACCAACTGAAATGCGCCGCAGGAGCAGAGTTCGAAGGTTCGCGGGTTGATGAAGTCTCCGCCTGTGACCAGCTGTTCCTTTTGCACGCTGGAATGCAGGTTCAGGTTGATGGTGGTGGCGTTGAAAATCTTGACGCATTCTTCGGAACTGACGCGTCTGCCCTTCATTTGCACCAACGGTTCAAGCACGTGGTCGCCGTTCCATTCCGAGCCCCATATCTTGAAATCGCGCCCCACAAGCTTGCGAAAGGCCACGCGTCTGTTGGCATAGCCCGCGCCCATGAACGAAATATCCGAACCGAATTTCTGACGGTCAATGGAGTTTAGCTCGATTGGCTTGTGAAACGGAGGATGTGCGGCCAGAGGCAGATACAGGGCGTTGTGCACGCCGATGCTTTCAAGTTCCTCGAAAAATGGTGTTTTCTGGATGACCGCAAAAATATCGTAGAACGGTGCGTAGGATTTCCAGTAGGTAAACAGTCGATAATCCTCCACAAACCACATGGCCGTGACCACATTGTCCTTGCGCAGCCGTCTGAGCGCCTGATGTGAAAGCGGCGCCTGGGCCATGGAAAGCACCATGTCCGGCTCGAATGTTTCCACCTTGGCCAGAATGGCCTGACTGACGGTTTGCAGAAAGCTGTTCTGGAGATATTCCAGCCGGTCACCCGTCACCTTGAGGTTCTTGAGCGCTTCGTAAGCAGTATGGAATTCAGGGGCTTCGAAGGTTTCCACGATATGTCCGAGTTCGGCAAGTGCATCAGCGCAAAAGCGCCCCACGGGCAACGAGCCTCCATACATGGGCAGGACAACGAGGATTCGCAAGTGGTTTTCGGGCATGACGCTGGCTCCGGTCTTCATCCGTGTTGGTCTTTTGGTTCGTCTCAGCCTTGTCAGGCGTTGATTTTCTATGAAATGCGTCGAGATTCCGGGCTGGGGCGCGTTGCCCAGTCCTTGTCTCGATACATTTTCATTGCCAGTTGGTGGGCGTTGTCGCCCAACGGACAACCCTGTCCCACATGGCGTCCGAGGAATTTCTTGAACTCGTCGCGGGCAGCCTTGTCCGGGTCGTTTCCCGCCAGAAGTATGTTGTCGACGCCAAAATCATCGGTTTGCGTGGTGTAGGCGTTGATGCCCGGCGGGACCAGTTCTGTTTTTTCCGTGATCATGAAGCGAATGAAATTCGGATCGGCAAAGCCGTTCAGACATGCGATTTTGTGTGGACATGGATCGCTTTCCAGACACGGCAGACAGTCCCGGATTGCCTGAAAGACCGTATGTCCCTCGCCGTAGGGGCCGGTCTCGAAGCACCATGCCGAGGAAAGAAAAAAGGCCGTGACCGGAATACCGAGGTGCGCGGCAAGATGCATGGTGCCGGTATCCGGTGTCAGGATTTGTTTCATTGAACCCAGCGCGTCCACCAGATCTTTCCAATCGGTTTTTCCGGCAAGGTTGTCGGTTTTTTCTGCAACATCCTTGGTCAGTGATTTGAGCAATGTCTTGCCCGCGTGTTTTTCCGAGAGGCTGCCCAGCAGCAGTATTCGTCCTGATTTGTTCAGCCTCGCAAGGGCTGTGGCGTATTTGCTAAGTAATTCGAGTGGAATGGAACGTCGTGACTCCCGGCCAGAGAGTACTATGCCGATATTGTCGCCTTGCGGGGTGGCTTTCGGGTTGACTGTTGCCGGGGCAACGGCGTCCCGGCAATAATAGGCCCAGAAATCCACGAGATTGATGGATTGCCTGCGCAATCTGGACCACTGCATGGCCATGCGTGCCCATTGCGAGCTTATTTCCTGTCCGTTGTGCCATGCATGGCCCCGAACCGTGTCCGGATCGAACAGTGCCGCGAGCCGGAAGTTGAGCGGCGAGAAATTCAGGTTGTAGACCTCGTCAAACTGTCTTGCCTTGAGTTCGGCAAAAGCCGAACGGTTGTCCTGAAACATGACCGTGTACGCCTGTTCGCGGCTCAGGCCGGTTCCGTGTGCGGTGATCGGGTGCAGCTGTACCTGCGGGAAGACCATGGTTGCCAGCGATTGCAGGGAATTATCCAGACACAGGTGCACCTGTCCGTCGCCCCGTGCCAGCAAGGTGGCAAGCAGGCGCTTGGTTTGCAGCAGGTCGCCGAAGCGAGCGAGTTGTATGACGAGGTAGTGTTTCATTGCTTGTGGTCGATTTACGATTCGTTTAGCGCATAACCAGCGAACATGGCAAGAAAACAGGGCTGAAATGGGGTTTTACAGCCCGCCCTGCCATGGTGTATGAACCATTGATGCGTTATTATCCCTTGTTCATCAATCTTGAACGGATGCATTGTCTTGTGGTGGGCGGTGGCGGTGTGGGCTGTCGCAAGGCCCGCTCTCTGGCCGAGGCCGGGGCATGTTCCGTTCTGGTCGTGGATACGGCCAAAGCTTCCGAAGACATGGAAACCGTGTGTACTTCGTGCGGCAATGTCTGTTTTGCACGCAGAGAGTTTGTTGTAGAGGACCTGGACGGTATCAATCTGGCCTTTGCCTGTACCAGCGACAGTGTCGTGAATGGGAAAATCGCTCAGCAATGCGAACGCCGCGGCATTTTGTGCAATATCGCGGACCAACCGGACAGGGGACACTTTATCGTGCCCGGATCAGTACGGCGGGGAGACCTGTGCATTGCCGTTTCAACCGCGGGGAAGAGCCCTGCCATGGCCCGGCGCGTGCGTGCTGAAATCGATGGGCTTATCGGCGATGAGTACGGTCTTGTCCTTGCCCTCATGGGACGATTGCGGCCGCGCATGCTTGACCTCGGGCTTGAGACCCGGCAAAACACGGATGTATTTCGTTCACTTGTATTTTCCGAACTTGCCGATGCCCTGAAAGTGCGCGACAAAACCGCAGCCCGGGGCATCTTGATGGATATTCTGCCCGACACCCTGCACAACAACATCCCGGAGTTGCTTGATGGGCTTGTTTGAACTGCTTCAGCTTCTCATCATTGGGCTGTATCTGGTCGGTACGGTTCTTTTTCTCGTGGGCACAGCCGCAGCCAATCCCCGACTCCGGCGGTTGGCCGGAATTCTGGCCGTGGCCGGTTTTGCCCTGCACACCGTAGACATAGCGCTTGTTTTTGTTCAGGAACGAGGTGTCGCCCTGAACGCGAGCGGAACGTACCTGAGTATTCTGGCCTGGAGTATTTTGGTCATCTATTTCTTTTTCTGGTGGCGTTTTCGTCTTGAGTTCATGGCCCTGACCGTCCTGCCGCTAGCTCTGCTCTTCTTTCTGACGTCTATGACGTTCAGCGGTATCCGTGTGGTCATGCCCAAGCAATTGACCATGCTGTTTTTCGGCCTGCATATCGGCACACTGGTTCTTGCGCTCGGTGTGTTGGTCATGGGGTTTGGTGCCGCGCTGGCGTTCCTTCATTACAACAAGAAAATCAAGACCAAGGCCGGGCTTCGGTCGCTGGGCAAGGATACCCCCTCTCTCTCCATTTTCGACCGGGTCAATCACATGGTGGTTGCCATCGGGTTTCCGCTGTATACGCTTGGTCTTTTTTCCTCCTTTGTCTGGTACTGGATCGCTCCGGGCAAGATGTTTGTCTGGGACGTCATGAAAATATCGTCTCTGGCCGTATGGGGAGCCTTTGCCTTTCTGTTTCACCAGCGTATGTTGCTCGGGTGGAAAGGCAGAAAGCCTGCAATTCTGATGATCATCGTGTTTGCAGCCATGGTTGTTTCCCTGCTGCATCACACCATAACGTTTAGGCAGATGCCATGAACAGGAAGATATATCTCGTAGGCCTGAATCACAAAACCGCCGGCGTTGACGTGCGGGAGCGGTTTGCGCTGACCGATGTCGAGAATTTCGAGCAACGGCTGCACAGTTGTGACGCCATTCGTGAATGTATCGTGCTCTCTACGTGCAACCGCGTTGAAATCGTGGTTGTGGCGCAGGGAGAGCGTGACGCCGATGTTTTTGACGAGGTCTACTCGCATTGGGCCGGAGCCTGCGATGCCCCTGTCGAGTTGTTGGGCGACCACACCTATCAGTATATGGCACTTGACGCGGTTCAGCACCTTTTTACCGTGGCCTGCAGCCTTGATTCCCTTGTCATGGGCGAACCGCAGATTCTGGGTCAGCTCAAGGACGCCTACCGTAATGCCGTGGATAACGGGACCGCCCGAACCATCGTCAACCGATTGCTGCACAAGGCGTTTTCCGTTGCCAAGAGGGTCCGTACCGAGACGGCCATTGCTTCCAGCGCGGTTTCCATCAGTTTTGCAGCCGTTGAGTTGGCCAGAAAAATTTTCGGCGATCTGGAAGGCATGAACGCCATGCTGATCGGGGCCGGAGAAATGGCCGAACTTGCCGCAACCCACCTCATGAACAACGGCGTTCGGTCATTGCTCATTGCCAACCGCACCCTTGCCCGGGCCAAATCGCTTGCCGCCAGCATGAACGGACATCCCATCAGTTTTGACGAGATGCCTTCCCGTTTGCATGAAGCGGATATCGTCATCAGTTCAACAGGATCGCCCACGGCCGTGCTCAAGGCCAAGGATGTTCGCGGTGTGCTCAAGCAGCGCAAGAATCGTCCCATGTTTTTCATCGACATCGCGGTCCCCCGCGATATTGATCCGGACGTCAACAATCTGGACAACATTTATCTGTATGACATTGATGATTTGAAGGAAGTCGTGGAAGAGAACATGTCGCAGCGGCAGGACGAGGCGGTCAAGGCGCATGCCGTGGTTGCCGCGGAAACTGAAAAGTTCGGCATATGGCTCAAGTCTTTAACCTTGCAGCCCACCATTGCAGACATGGTTTCTTCCAATGAGGACATTGCCCGCAAGGAGCTGGAAAAGACGCTCAAGCGTTTGGGCGGCGTTGATGCGTCAACACGCGCTGCGTTGGAAACACTGGTCCTTTCCGTAAGCCGGAAAGTGCTCCATGAACCCATTTGTTTTCTCAAGCGACGCAGCCAGGAAGAGGATGCGGCCGAACGGTACATTGATATTGCCCGCCGCATGTTCAATCTCGACGACGAGTCGGTCCCTTCCACCGCACATCTGGAGCGTAAGCAGGTATCTCGCGAATGTAGTCACGACGAAGTGGAAACCTTCATTGATGCTGCAAAAAAGGAACAATAATGAGAAATTATCTGATTGAAGATATCATAGACGACAATTTGGCCATCATCGAGAAGCATATGACCGACGCAGGGTATGCCGGTCCCATTGAGGACATATACTATCTTCCCATGCCCGAGGACATGCTCACCGACGAACAGAAAGAGCATCTGGAAAAATGCGGACCATACTTCCTTGGCCTTGAAGTCATTCACGATCTGGCGGGCAACAAGCTGAAAATGGAGCTGCTGGTAAGGGCGAAGGGCATCATCCGTTGCTCCTGCGTGGCCTATTGTACCCCGGAGCAGCGCAACTACATGCTCGATTTCGTGGATGACATGATCAAGGGATTAGACATCCCGGTCTAGCCATGCCTCCCCCACTGCCTGAATCAATCCCGGCAACCTTGCAGGAATTGCCTCCCAAATGGGCGCATTTCTGTCTTGGAGTCGAATCATTCCTTGTGAATGAGCTCGGGGTCGATATGGAGGGAAAAGCCTTTCTGACGGCTTTTTCCGGCGGAATCGATTCGACCGCCTTGCTGCTGGTTCTCAAATATATTTCCAGGCGCAATCATGGTCATGTTTTTGCCTTGCATCTGGACCACGGCCTTCGGGCTGAATCCCCGGACGAGGCTGCTGCCGCAGTTGCGCTTTGCAAAGCCGCAGACATTCCGTGCACGGCGATTCGCCGGGACGTGCAGGCAGAAGCCCTGTCCATGGGCATGGGAATCGAAGAGGCCGGCCGTCATGTCCGCTATGCACTGCTTGAGCGGGAAAGGGAAAAGCTGGGAGCGCAACACATCGCCTTGGGGCATCATCTGGACGACCTGTGCGAGGACGTGCTCATGCGTATGCTCCGCGGGGCGGGATGGCCGGGGATTTCCGGAATGCCGGGTATCGATCCTGACCGCAACCTTGTTCGACCCTTTTTACTGACCCCCAAGAGCACACTCCGTGATTTTCTTCACGATTTGCGCGTGCCTTGGTCGCAGGATGCCAGCAATGCGGACCAACGCTGGAAACGCAATCGTGTCCGCCACTCCATTCTTCCTCTATTTGTTGAAGAAAATCAGTCTTTTACATCGTCCGTAGCTCGTATGTGGCGTATGGGGCGACTGGATGACGACTTTTGGTTCAGGCGCTGTCAAATGCTTCAACCCGGGCCGTTGTTAGCGCAACACGCCCTTGAGGGGGCGCATCAGGCCGAGCGTATGCGTTTTTACAAGCACAAACTTGATGCAATGGGACCGGGACAAGCCCTTGCGGACTCTTTGTTCAGGCTGGACGCGGCTTGGCGGGAGCAACGCATCGGTGCCGTCATCCAGTTCCCCGGCGATAAGACCGCCAAAATCGTTTCCGAAGGGGTTGTTTTCAGGGTCAAGCATTGACAGTTGGGGCCTCAGGGGATAAGAGCATGTGATCTTTTGCACAATCGTTAGGAGGAGTTATTCATGAATATTCTGATTTTTGGACCCAACGGCAGTGGTAAAGGCACCCAGGGTTCCCTGGCCAAGCAGAAATACGACCTGGATCACATTGAGTCCGGCGCCATTTTCCGCAAACACATCGGCGGCGGCACCGAACTGGGTCTCAAGGCCAAGGAATACATCGACAAGGGCGAACTCGTTCCTGACGATATCACCATTCCCATGGTTCTTGACGTGTTGCAGAGCTCCAGCTCCAACGGCTGGCTGCTGGACGGTTTCCCCCGCTCCATCGTTCAGGCTGAAAAATTGTGGGAAGCCCTGCAGAAGGACGGCGTGAAGCTGGATTTCGTCATTGAAATTTTGCTGCCCCGCGAAGTGGCCAAGGCTCGCATCATGGGTCGCCGTCTGTGCGCCAATGATCCCAACCATCCGAACAACGTCGGCATCCCCGCCATTGCTCCGGACGGAGACAAGTGTCGCGTGTGCGGTGGCGAACTGAGCGCCCGCGCTGACGACCAGGACGAAGACGCCATCAACAAGCGTCATGACATCTACTATGACGACAAGACCGGAACCATCGCTGCCGCCTACTTCTACAAGGACTTGGCAGACAAGGCCGGATTCAAGTACATTGAGCTGGATGGTGAAGGCACCATCGACGAGATCAAGGAAACCCTGCTTTCCCAGCTCGCATAGTCAGACCGAAGGTTTAGCGCAAAGTCAGGCCCTCCGGCATCGTGCCGGAGGGCCTTTTTACGTCTGAAGAACAGGGACGACAGTGCCGTGGACGTTGTTGTTCTTGATTCTTAGCCGTTGTGCTTCGGGCATGAAAAAAGGGGGAAGAGCCATGCCCTTCCCCCTGTGGTGTGTATTGTTTGTGTGAGCTAAGCGTTTTGCGCTTCGCTGTCTTCCACATCCATGTCGGTGGGACCGAATCCGAGAAGGATCGGACTGGCAACAAAGATGGACGAATACGTGCCCACGCCCACGCCGATGAGCAGTGCAAGCGCGAAGTCGTGAATGACGCCGCCGCCCAGCAGATAGAGGCTCAGCACCACCAGCAGGGTCGTTCCCGAAGTGAGTATGGTGCGCGAAAGGGTCTGGTTGATGCTTGTGTTGATGAGGGTGGGGAATTCCTCTTCGCCTCTGCCCGCGATGTTTTCACGGATGCGGTCAAAGACGATGATGGTATCGTTGAGCGAGTAACCGATGATGGTCAGCAGCGCCGCAATGATGGTCAGGTCGAATTCCTTGCCCAGAATCGAGAACACGCCCACGGTAATGAGAACGTCGTGTACAAGGGCCACAACGGCACCGAGAGCGTAATTGAGTTTCAGATACCAGCATAGGCCCAGCGTGATAACCAGCATGCCTATGATGGTCCAGGCAATATCCAGTCCGGTCAGAGCCAGACCATACTGGCCGGCGAGGAGTCCGCCCGCCATGATGGCCGCAGCCATCCAGCGCTGCTCAAAACGCCCGGAGATATAGATGGCGATGAGCAGCACGGCGTAGAACATGGCTTCTAGCGCCTTGGAGCGCAAGTCAGCACCCACTTTGGGGCCGACCATTTCCAGACGCTGGATTTCAAAGGACTTGCCGACGAGGTTGTCGGTCAGGGCCTGGGAAACCTGATCGCGGATGACGCTGGAGGCGATGTCCGAACTGGAGGTTCGGATCAGGTATTCGTTGTCTTCCTCAAGGCCGAGCCTTTGAACCACCATTCCGGGCAGTTCCAGCCCCTTGAGCGAATCCTTGATTTCCTGAACATCGGTTTTCTGGTCGATTTTGACCTGGACGATAATGCCGCCCGCAAAGTCGATTCCGTACTTGGGGCCGCCGTTGTATATCAGCGAACCAAGGCCGATGAGAATGACCAACGCGGAAACAATGAAGGCTACCTTTCTAAAACCGATAAAATCGATTGTGGTATCCGGTTTGATTATTTGCAGTCCCATGTGGCGATCCTCCTAAATGCTCAACTTCGCTTTTTCGGAGCGGTTTTTCACGTACAGGTCGAACAGGATGCGCGACACGAAAATGGCCGTGAACATGGAGGTGATGATACCCAGGGTCAGTGTCACGGCGAATCCACGGATCGGTCCGGTACCGAATTGATACAGGATGACGGCTGCGATGACCGTGGTCACGTTGGCGTCGAGGATGGTCAGGGTCGCCCTGCCGTATCCTTCGTCAATGGCAGCGCGTGCGGTCATCCCCCTGCGCAGTTCCTCGCGGATGCGCTCGAATATGATCACGTTGGCGTCTACAGCCATACCAATGGTCAGGATGATCCCCGCAATACCCGGCAATGTCAGGGTTGCGCCAAATGCAGCCAGCCCTGCCATGATCAGCATGATGTTGAGGGTCAGGACAACGTCGGCCACACAGCCGCCGAATCCGTAGTAGACGACCATGAAGACCAGGATCAGGGCCATGCCGATCATTGCAGACATGATGCCTTTGTCGATGGATTCCTGTCCGAGGGACGGACCCACCGTGCGCTGTTCGAGGATGTGCACCGGGGCAGGCAGCGAACCGGCGCGGAGAACAATGGCCAGGTCTCGGGCTTCGTCGGTGGTGAAGCTGCCCGTGATGCTGGCGCGTCCGCCGCTGATTTTTTCCTGAATGACCGGAGCGGAATAGACCTTGCCGTCCAGCACGATGGCCATGCGGTTGCCCACGTTTTCTTCGGTCAGGCGGGCAAAAATCCGGCCGCCCTTGTTGTTGAAATTGATACCCACGTAGGCGTCATTGAAGTTGCCGTAGCGAACCGAAGCGTCGGTGATGTATTCCCCGGTGAGCACGGCGTCTTTCTTGAGTACGATGGGCTGTTCGGCATAAGTGCCGTCCGGCCGACGGTTCATGAGTACGGCCAGTTCGTCGCCCGGAGGCAGGATGCCCTGCTGGGCCTTGGCCGGATCAACGGTGTCGTCGACCATCTTGAATTCAAGGTGCGCGGTGCGGCCGATGATTTTGATGGCGCGCTCCGGTTCCTGAATGCCGGGAAGCTGGACCTGAACCCGATGACCTTCCTGACGGCGAATGTCCGGCTCGGCAACGCCGAACTGGTCAATGCGGTTGCGGATGGTCTTGATGGCCTGATCCATGGTCAGCTTGGTAAGATACTTCTTGTAGTCGGAAGTGATGCCCAGCACGTACTTGATTCGTCCGTCCGCCATGGATTGTGTTCCATCGACCCGCACGGAATCAAAGTCATCGAGCACTTTTTCAAATGCTTCCTTTTGCTCACCCTTGAGCAGGACCAACTGTATCTTGTCGCCCGGGAGCACTGTCGGACGCAGAAGGTAGATTTCCTTTTCCTTGGCCACGGATTTGAGGTCGTCGCCAATGCGGGCAAGGTTGTTCTGGAGCGCGACATTCACATCGACGCCCAGCGTCAGGTGAATGCCTCCCTTGAGGTCCAGTCCGAGGTTGATGCTGTCGCCGGGCAATGCTTCGGCCAGTGAGGAGCCCTGTACTCCGGGCAGGGACGGCAGCATATAGGCCAGTCCGAGCACCAGTACGAGCAGGGCGACAATGATTCTCCAGCGCAAACTCTGCATGAATGAATTCTCCCCTGTCGGTGGAAAATGAAGACAGCCTGTCATGACGCGGCAAACGCAAGCGCGGACCAGAGCCGCAGGGCGGGCCCGGTCCGCGGTGAAAAGCCGCTTTCAAAGGCTGTCTGCCTTCTACTTGTTACTTTTTCTTTTCTTTCTTGGCAGGCGCGGCCTTGGGGCCGTCAATGTCGGTCACATAGCCTTTCCGCATTTCAATGGATACGCCGTCAGCGATTTCCAGCTTCAGGACATCATCCTTGATTTCCGCAATGATGCCCTTGATGCCACCATTGGTCCACACCTTGTCGCCGACCTTCAAGTTTTCCAGCATGTTCTTGTGCTCTTTGGCCTTTTTCTGCTGCGGCCGAATGAGCAGGAAGTAGAAAATGGCAAACATAAGAACGAGCATGGGCAAGGGGCCGGCCAACAGGCCTCCAGCTCCGCCCTCTGCTCCACCCGCGGGCGGTGCCATGGCAAAGGCGATGTTGTTGAAAAGCATATGTCCTCCTGGGGATGTTTATTGCCGTGTAATCAAAAGCATCAGGTCGGCACGTACATGTTGCCGTAAGGCCTGTGCGAAAACGGACGGATTTTCTCGAAACCTTCGCTTAAGATTTCGTCGGCATCCACGTCAAGCTCTTTAGCGTAATCCTTGACGATCCGTTCTATGACTTCCATGTCCTCGCTGTCCACCGGCTGAGCGTGCAGTCCCGGTCCGAGCTGGTCCACGGGAGCCTTGCCGCGAACATAAATCACGCCGCCATGCATGCCTGTTCCGAGGCTTCTTCCCGAAATAGGCGCATCAGGCTTACCAGAAAACATCCCCAAGAGCAAAATAATTCCACCAGCCATATATTCACCGAGGAAGTCCCCGGCCTTGCCGCCGACCACGATAATCGGCTGGTGATCCATGTAGGCTTTCATGTGGATTCCCACGCGATAGCCCACGTCTTCCCGGATGTAGATATTGCCGCCGCGCATGGCGTAGCCCGCCACGTCTCCGGCCAGACCGTGCACCACGATTTTCCCGTCATCCATGGTGTTGCCGATGCCGTCCTGGGCGTTGGCATGCACGTGGATTTTGGGGCCGCGCATGAACGCGCCCATGTCCTGTCCCGGCACCCCATTGATTTCAAAGGAAAAGTCGCCGTCTAGGGCCGTGGCCAGGTATCGCTGGCCGTTGACGTTGACCAGCTTGAAGTCCGTATAGCCTTCACTCACCTTTTCACGGATCGTTTCGTTGAATTGCTTGTAATAGATGCCTTGGGCGTCCAGAGTTATCTGCTTTGTTTTTGTCGTAGTCATGTTCCCTACCCCTTTACGTCCACAATGACGGGTTCACCGGCCTTGGGCATCCAGACCTTGTCCAGCTCCGGGCACACCTCGCGGATGGAGGATTCCTCGCTGGACATGAAGACCATGTCATCCTTTTCCGCCACCAGCAGGGGACGAAGCTTGATGCGGTCGTTCAGGCCCATGAGTCTGTTGTTATCGGCGACGAGGATGGCGAACGGTCCGTTGAGCATTGCCGAACCATAGGTTGTGCGCAACGCGGTATAGAGTTCGCGGTCGTCGTCGTCCATGCGTTCGATTTCGTCCCAGAACGGCGGGGCAAAAATCTTGGCCGCCATTTCCCAGCTCAGGCCGTGCTTGCGGATGAACAGGTCCAGTTCATAGGCCACCACCTCGGTATCGGTCATGAGCGCGCACAGGTAGTCGTGCTCGCACAGGTAGCGGCGGTTGATGCCGTACGAAGAGATTTCGCCGTTGTGGACGATGGACCAGTTCAGGATCGTGAACGGGTGCGCTCCGGCCCACCAGCCGGGGGTGTTGGTGGGAAAGCGGTTGTGTCCGGTCCAGATGTAGGCCTTGTATTCGTCCAATCGGAAGAAATCGGCAATGTCTTCGGGAAAGCCCACGCCCTTGAACGCGCCCATGTCCTTGCCGCTGGAAAAGACGAACCCTCCGGGAACCGAGGTGTTGATTTTCATGACCACGGCCACGATATAGTCTTCTTCGCCAAGGTGGCTGAACTCGTTCTTTTCCTTGCCCGGGGTGACGAAGTAGCGGTTCACGATGGGGGCGTTGGTGATGGCCAGCGTTTTGCGGGTGGGGATGGGTTCGTATTCATGAACCTCGCAGTAGTGCTTGAGGATTTCCTCGGACGCACTGACCCCGGCATTGTCGTCGCACATGATATGAAAGGCGTATTTGTCCGCCTGATCCGGGTATATGCCGTATGCGGCAAAACCGCCGCCAAGGCCGTTGCCCCGGTCATGCATGCAGGCCATGGCCGCAATGGGCATGTCGCCGGAAATCAGGTTGCGTTCGGTGCTTACTACACCGAAAATGCCGCACCCCGAGATGTCTTTGTCGAAATCGTAATATCTTTCAGGAGCTTTCATTGTTCCTCCGTAATGGGCGCAAGCCCTAATCGGCTTCGGGGTTCCAGGTTTCCTCGAAGAAGGCGTCCGGCCAGAGCAGCATGTCTGGATCTCCGGACATGAGCCGTCCCTTGGTGGTGTCATCTATGGGCAGCTTGAATTTGACAAAGGCAGTGAAAAGTCCGGCTTTGTCGATGTCGCCCACAAGCACGTATCCGATCAGGGTGTTGTCTTTGAATACCAGCTTGCGATAGCTTTTCTTCTTTTTGTCGAGGATGGTGGATATTTCCACTCCCTGCTCGTCTGGGGCAGGGTTGACCGTGCCGACCGAAATAGTGGGCAGGCCATAGAAACTGATGGAGTTCATGGACAGCCCGCCAGAATATTCGACAGACTCCCCGGCCATGTTTTTGCCCGCGCAGTATCCCTGATTGTAGGCGTTGGGCCAGATGGGCAGCACCCGGTTTTCCCCTGCAAGCAGGTCAAGCGCCTGGGCCACGTCGCCGGCCGCATATACGTTCGGAACGCTGGTAGCCATGTGGTCGTTGACTACGATGCCCTTGTCCACATTGATGCCTCCATCCCTCGCAAGGTCGAAGTTGGGGATAACGCCGATGGCGATAACCACGACTTCCGTCTGCAGGAAGCTGCCGTCCGTAAGATGGACGCCAACCATTTTCCCGTCGCCGTCGCGTTGGATTTCCTTGACGCTGACTCCGGTAAGCACGTTGAGACCGACTTCGTGAAGGCGTTCTGCTGCCAGTTCAGCTGCGTGGGAATCAAAGGCCATGCTGAGCACGCGGTCGGAAAGTTCGACAATGCTGACGTCCACGCCACGGTCGAACAGGGCTTCCCCCGCTTTGAGGCCGATGAGACCGCCGCCGATGACCACGGCCCGCTTCATGTCCTTGGCGCAGGTAATGAGCTGTTGGGCGTGTTCGATGTTGGTGAAGTTGTATACCCCCTCCCCGTCGGAACCGGGGATGGGCGGGGTGAACGGGGTGCCGCCCGTTCCTATCAGCAAGTGTTCGTACTCGATGGTTTCGCCATCGGCCGTGGTTATGGTCTTCTGCTCGACGTCCACGGCCGTGACCGTGGTGCCGAGTTTCAGTTCGATATTGTTTTGTTTGTAGAATTGCATGGGGCGCAGGGACAGTTTGTCCGGCGTTATCTTCCCTGCCAGCAGGTAGGAAATGAGCGGACGACCATAGGCAGGAGTGTCCTCCGCGCCGATGACCATGATGGTGTTTTCCGTATCGACCTTGCGGATGCCTTCAATGGCCCCGATGGATGCAATGCCGTTTCCGATGATGACGTATTTCATGGGAGACTCCGATAGCGGTGGCGTTTAGCGTTCCTCGTACTTCAGGGCCTGATTGGGACAGGCGGCCACGCATGCCGGGCCGTCTTCTCTGTCTTGGCACAGGTCGCATTTGACGATCTTGTTTTCAACGGGGTGGCGTCTGATTGCTCCATACGGACAGGCCATGAGGCAGGACCAGCAACCAACACATTTGTCCCGGTCGTAAACGGTCTGTCCGGTTTCCGGATCCTTGCGCAATCCACCGGAAATGCAAGCTGCAACACAGGATGGTTCATCGCAGTGGCGGCAGCTGATGGCTACGCAGATATCGCCCTTTTCAAAGACGCGTTTGCAGGGAGAAAGGCCTTTTTCGTTCCTTTCCTTGGTGTAGGCCAGGATGAGGTCCTTGCTTTCGGAATGGGCCGTTATGCATGCCAACTCACAGAGGTGGCAACCAATGCAGTATTCTTTGTCGGGGTATACTCTTTTCATGGCTTGCTCCCTACCTTCCGGCGTGCTTGACGCCGAGAATGTCCATTTCTGTGTCGGAAAGGCCGACAGCGCGGAGCTTGTCGCGGTTGCCGCGCAGGCTTTCAATGGAGTTCAGCCCCATTCCGCCCAGCATTTCCTCTATTTCGTGTCCCCATGCCCGAACCAGATTAACCATTTTCTTGGCCGCGATGTCTGGATTCTGGCGTCTGGAGAGCTTGGGATCGTTGGTGGCGATGCCCCACGGACATTTTCCGGTGTAACAACGTCCGCACAGGGTGCAGCCTACGGCGATGAGTGTGCCCGTTCCCATGTACACGGCGTCAGCGCCAAGGGCGATGGCCTTGATCACGTCCGCGGAACAGCGAATGCCGCCGCCGGCAATGATGGAAGCCTGGTTTCTGATTCCTTCATCGCGAAGGCGCTGGTCCACGCTGGCCAGTGCAAGCTCGATGGGGATGCCCACGTTGTCTCGCGTCATGGCCGGCGCCGCTCCCGTGCCACCACGCATACCGTCGATGGCCACGATGTCCGCTCCTGCGCGCACGACGCCCGAGGCGATTGCCGCCACGTTGTGAACCGCTGCGATTTTGACCGAAACGGGGGCCTTGTATTCCGAGGCCTCCTTGAGTGCAAAAATCAGCTGCAACAGGTCCTCAATGGAATAGATGTCATGGTGTGGTGCCGGGGAAATGGCGTCGGAGCCGATGGGGACCATACGGGTTTCCGAAACCTTGTCATTGATTTTTTCCCCGGGCAGATGGCCGCCGATACCCGGCTTTGCGCCCTGCCCCACCTTGATTTCGATGCCTGCTCCGGCCTGCAGGTAGTCCTTGTGCACGCCAAAACGGCCGGATGCCACCTGCACGATGGTGTTGGCTCCGTACTTGTAGAGGGATTTGTGCAGCCCACCCTCCCCGGTATTGTAATAGGTGCCCAACTCTGTGGCCGCGCGGGCCATGGCCCGGTGCAGGTTGAAGTTGATGGAGCCGAAAGACATGGCCGAAAAGAGGATCGGGTACTTGAGCTTGAGCTGCGGCGTTGTCCTGGTCTTGAGCTTGGGCTTGCCGTCAGTGCCCTGGGTCACCTCTATCCTGGATGGCTTTGCCCCCAGATAGGTGTCCAGCTCCATGGGCTCGCGCAACGGATCGATGGACGGGTTGGTAACCTGACTTGCGTCCAGCAGCATGCGGTCCCAGTAAATGGGAATATCGACCGGAGATCCCATGCCCGCAAGGAGGACGCCACCTGTGTCGGCCTGTTTGTATATGTTTTCGATGAAAACAGGACGCCAGCTGGCATTTCCGCGGAAATCAGAAGGTTTTTTGCGGATATGCAGTGCCGCTGTGGGACAAAGGGCTTCGCAGCGGTGACAGCCGATACATTTGGAGCTGTCGTGCATGACCTTGTTTCTGGCCTTGTCCCAGTAATGGGCCTCGTAGGAACATTGACGCACGCAGACTTGGCAATTGATGCACAGGTCCTTGTCCCTGTCGATGTGAAACTCGTGGTAATTCTTGTTGATGGGCTGGAACAGCAAGGCAGTTACCCTCTCTGAAAGTGTTTGCCAAAAAAGGTCATCATCCGGCTTGTTGGCGAGGTTGTATTTGTTGCTTTTTACAAAAATGAACAAAAACAGTTGTTGTCGAAGGAAGATCAGAAAAGCATATGGCTTCCTGTCGTGTCAAGCATTGTCTGTTGGCCTGAGCGAGAAAGAATTCTCTGTTTCACTTTTTTGCAAGCATCGACAAAAAACGGGCAGTACATTTTCGGCAAGAAATGTCTCTTTGACGACCTTTGGCTCCAGATTTTAATTATAATGATATGGGCGGGAGCGTACGGGGGAGAAAGCAGGTTGGAAAGGCTTGTGTAATGGGTGGCCTGATTGTGCTGCAAGTGAACGAGTTTCGATTTTACTTGACAGTTTTTGTTTTCGTCAATTAGAAGCAAATCCATGAACGCCAACTTTAATCGTTTTTTCAGCTTTTTCTTTTTTACCCACGCAAGCCTGTGGCTTGAGGGGGTTGGCGTCGTTTAAACGAGAAACCAACACCTAAAAAAGGGCCGCAGGCAAAACCTGCGGCCCTTTTTTTGTGCCGCAAGCCAGCAGGACGGCCCGCAACGAGGAGGAGTTGACATATGTTGGGGCTTGGTAGTGTCGAAATTGCGCTTGTTTATTGGTTATGCCTTGCGGCTACGGCGTTGTGTGTCGTTTACGGAATTGTGAATTGGAATGAAAGGGGGAGCGATGCTGTTTCTTCCAGTACGGATGAAGTCCTGAAAACGTCCGGAGGGAAGGAATAATGCTGCTGAAAGCCCTTGCTATCGTCGTCTATCTCGGGGTGGTTTTCTGGCTTGGTTTTGTCGGTTGGAAAAAAACTAAAAAATCGACTGACTATATGCTTGCTGGTCGTCAGATGAACCCATTCATCATGGCCATGTCCTATGGCGCCACATTTGTCTCCACTTCTGCCATCATCGGTTTTGGCGGTGCTGCTGGATTATTTGGTTTTTCTTTGCTTTGGCTGACTTTTTTGACCATTTTCGTGGGTGTGTTCGTGGCCATGGTTTTCTTTGGCAAACGGACACGGCGCATGGGCCTGGCGCTTGACAGCCACACCTTTCCCGAACTTTTGGGAAGGCGGTACGGGTCAAGGTTTATCCAGCAGTTTTCAGGATGCACCATTTTCCTGTTTATCCCGGTTTATGCTGCAGCCGTACTCATCGGCATCTGCCGCATGCTCGAAGTATCTTTCGCCGGAACCGCCATCGGCCTGCCCTACGAGGCGTGGCTGATCGTGGTGACCGGATTGATCGCACTGTATGTTGTTACGGGCGGGCTCAGGGCCGTCATGTACACGGATGCGTTTCAGGGAACGCTCATGGCCGTGATGATGGGTATACTCATTTATACCACGTATTCGTTGCTGGGCGGCGTTACCGAAGCGCATCAGGCACTTACGGACATGGCATCTCTTATGCCCGCAAAATTGCAGCAAGGGGGCATGATCGGTTGGACACAGGGGGCACATTTTGCTTCGCCTATCGGACTGACCATTTACACCACCATCGTGTATGGTGTGGGTTTCGGCGTATTGGCCCAGCCGCAGCTGGCGGTGCGTTTCATGACCGTGCCTTCGGACCGCGAATTGAACAGGGCCGTGCTCATCGGCGGCATTTTCATTTTGCTCATGACTGGTGTGGCTTTTACCGTGGGCGCGCTTTCCAACGCGGTTTTCATGCAGGAATTCGGGAAGATTTCCATCGTCATGGCCAAGGGGAATTTCGACAAGATCATTCCGCTTTACATTGAAAAGATAATGCCTCCGTGGTTTACAGGATTTTTTCTTGTGGCCATGTTTGCTGCGGCAATGTCCACCATGTCCTCGCAGTACCATGTGGGCGGCACTTCACTTGCCCGCGATTTCTTTGAGCAGTTCATCCGTTTTGGCAAGGGTGAAAACACCATGAAGCTGAATAGGTTGGGCGTAGTCGTGACGGTGTGCATGACTCTTATATGGGCATGGGTTTTGCCTGGGTCGATCATTGCCCGCGCAACAGCCTTTTTCTTCGGTCTCTGTGCGGCTTCTTTCCTGCCCATCTATGCTTTGGGGTTGTATTGGAAAGGCATGACCAAGACCGGGGCCAAGGTTTCCATGGTGGGCGGTTTTGCAGCATCCATGTTCTGGTTGCTGTTCGTGCACCTTAAGGAATCTGCGGCCATTGGACTGTGCAAGGCCCTGACCGGCCTTGATTCACTTGCCATGGCCGGAGCCAAGGGGTCGTGGGTGTGGCTGTTGCAATGGCTGGATCCCAATGTGGTAGCTTTGCCCGTGTCGCTTGTCCTTGCCGTTGGAGTAAGTTTGGTGACCCGGCCCATGACGGTTCGGCATCTTCAGGCCTGCTGGGCGAGAATTGGTTGAGTTCGTTGTGCAGTCTGCGGACGTCGCCTTTTTCTGTATTGGCGGCGTCCGTTTTTTTCTTTGACAGCATCGGGCGCGCCGGAGCATAAAAGCCCTTCGGATCAACACGCTACAAGGAAAAATGATGAAACCTGAAAGTATCAATGTGAATGTCAAGTTCATGCATCCGGTCTGGGATGAGCATGATCTTGAATACGCCACCAGCCATTCTGTGGGGCTGGACCTTCGCGCCTGTTTTGATCAGGAATATCTTGAAATCGGTCCGGGCGAACGCCGTACAATCGGTACGGGTATCGCCATCGACGTCCGCGAACCCGGTGTAGCCGGTTTTCTGTATTCCCGAAGCGGACTGGGGACCAAGGAAGGCCTGACCGTCAGTCAGGGCGTTGGTGTCATCGATCCCGATTACCGGGGGGAAATCAAGGTTTCATTACTCAATACTTCCGGTGAAAAACGACGAATCCGACGCGGGCAGCGCATTGCCCAGTTGGTATTCAAGACATGCTATCAGGCCTCCATCAGCGCGGTCGAGGAACTGACCGGGACCGAGCGCGGGGCCGGAGGATTCGGTCACACCGGAAAACATTGAGGAGAACAGTATCATGACCAAGGCGTTTGATGCCATTGTCGAACGGGAAAACAAGCTTTTGTGCAACACATATGGAAGGTATCCTCTGGCGGTTTCCAAGGCACAAGGTTGCCACCTGTATGACCTCGAGGGACAGGAATACCTGGATTTGCTTTCCGGCATAGCCGTGTGCAGCCTGGGCCATAGTCGCCCGGAACTTGCAGACGTCATGAATGAACAGGCCCGGAAGCTGGTTCATGTCAGCAATCTTTTCTATCAAAACGAACAGCTTGATCTGGCGGAACGCCTGCTGGACACCTGTGCTGCGGACAAGGTCTTTTTCTGCAACTCCGGGGCCGAGGCCAACGAAGGCGCCATCAAGCTGGCACGCCGCTATTCCAGCAAAGTCGCCGGGCGTGACGCTTGTGAAATCGTGACCCTCGAACGTTCTTTTCATGGGCGAACCCTGTGCACCCTGACCGCCACCGGGCAGAAAGGATTGATCAAGGACGGCTTTGCTCCCCTGCCCTCGGGATTTTCCACGGTTCCTTTCGACGATGTTGCCGCGCTGGAGACTGCGGTCGGTCCGCAGACATGCGCCATCATGATCGAGATGATCCAGGGCGAAGGCGGTATCCGTCCCTTGTCTGAAGAATACGTGCGGACCGTAGAACGCCTCAGAGAAAAATACGGATTGCTTGTCATTGTGGATGAAGTTCAGACCGGCATGTGCCGTACCGGCCGTTTCTGGGCGCATCAGCATTACGGGCTTGTGCCGGACATATTCACTTCTGCAAAGGCTTTGGCAAACGGTTTGCCCATGGGTGCGGTGCTTACTTCGGACGAAGTCGCTCGTGGTTTTGAGCCGGGGTCGCACGCTACCACCTTTGGCGGTGGTGCTGTGGTCTCCGCTGTGGCTGCCAAGGTCGTGGACATCATGGTGCAGGATAAATTGGCAGACCGCGCCATGGAAATGGGGGAATTCGCCCGCGAACAGGCCTTGCTGCTTGCTGAAAAGTACCCTGAACATGTGCGCGGGGTGCGCGGTATGGGGCTGTTGCTCGGAATAGAGCTTGCCTGCGATGGAAAGGAAATTTGGCAGCGGCTGTTGGAAGAACGGTTTGTTTGCAACCTGACGCAGGGGCGCATATTACGGCTTGCGCCGCCGTTGGTGATAGAAGCTGATGATTTAATCAAGTTTTTCAAGGCGCTTGACCTGATACTTGCTGCATAGCGGATGCAATATGTGGGGGCGCTGCACGGCGCCCCTTTTTGTTTGGACAACCCAATGCATTGCCTTGACCGGCCTGTGTCCAATCCGTATTGTTTTGTAAGGAGCAAGCCATGGAGAGTATTTCACCTATGGAAAGCTTGGACGGGTATGGCATTGATGCAGCCCGTCGGCATGAGGAAGAAAAGGAAAAGGTTCGGCCCGGCTCGGATGCCGAAACCGTCGACCGGAATTCCTCGAAAGTCGAAGCCGATGAACTGAAGAACAGTTTTTCGGCCTCGGTACAGCAATCCGTGTATACGGGCAAAGGCTCTTTTTTTGACACGGTAGTCTGATACGTTTGTACCACACCATGACCGGCCGAAGGTTCACTTTGGCCTTTTTTACTGCAATTCAAGGAAATGAATCATGTCCACACTCATGAAGATAGAGTTCTCTGTTCCTGCGGAAAAAGCTGACGATTGCAACGCATTCCTTGCGCCCAAGGTTTCGCACGGTTGGGAGGAGATTCCCGAAACAGAAGGTGATCGCATGTTGTTCAGGATTTTTCTTGAGGACCACCCTCTCGGAACCGAGCTGACACGGGATATCGAAGCACGGTTTCCTGGGTGTAGGCTCAGCCATTCCGAGCAGGAATCCGAGGATTGGGCCATGGCCTGGAAGGATTTTTTCAACCCGGTCATGTGTGGCGAACGGTTTGAAATTCTGCCCCCGTGGCTGTCCGAAGACGGACATGACGGCAAGACACATATTGTCATCGAGCCCAAGATGGCTTTTGGAACCGGGCATCACCCCACCACTTCCCTGTGTCTTGAGGCTATTGGGGAAATCGTCCAAAAAGGTCTGGTACGCGAAGGCATGCGTTTTCTGGATTTGGGCACGGGCTCAGGAATTCTCGGCATCGGTCTGTGCAAGCTCGGCCTGAAGGGCATCGGGCTGGACATTGACCCGCAGGCCATTGCCTGTGCGCAGGAAAATCTTGAAACCAACAATGTTGCCGAATCCATGCGTCTTGCCGTGGGCAGTGTGGAAAGCCTTGATGCCGGGCATGAGTTCGATGTTGTTGTGGCCAACATCCTTTCCGGCCCACTGATAGAGATGGCCGTTGACATTGTGCCCCATGTGCGTCCGGAAGGCGTGCTCGTGCTTTCTGGCATCCTGAATGAACAGGCTCAGGCTGTGGCTGCTGCTTATGAACGGCGCGGCATTGGCCAGCCTGTCATTACCAGTCAGGGTGAATGGGCTGTGTTGGTCTGGGATTCGGTTCGGAGGTAGTTTTGTGGGACGCGCACAGTTGCTCATGCGCATGTTTGATTTCATGCACCAATCCTTGGGACCGAGCAACTGGTGGCCTGCGGATTCACCTTTCGAAGTGGCGGTTGGCGCGATCCTGACCCAGAATACCAACTGGGGCAACGTGACCAAGGCCATTGATGCCCTCAAGGTTGCCGGAGCTCTTGATGAACAACGGCTGGACTCCTTTTCTCAAGAAGAGCTTGAGGTTCTGATTCGTCCGTGCGGATACTATCGGCAAAAAGCCAGGCGTCTGCTCAATTTCATGGCCTTTCTTCATGAGTATGCAGATGGTTCCATTACCAGGCTTGCCGGGCAGGACATGGACAGTCTCCGCAAGGCGCTTCTGAGTGTCAACGGAATTGGCCCGGAGACTGCGGATTCCATTCTGTGTTATGCCTTGGAAAAACCTGTTCTGGTCGTGGACGCCTATACGGCCCGGATTTTTAATCGACACGGTCTTGTCGAGCCGGATGTGGATTACCACGCATTGCAATCGTATATCATGGACGTATTGCCCCAGGACGTGTCATTGTTCAATGAATACCATGCATTGCTTGTTCGGGTAGGCAATGCATGGTGTAGGCGAAAAGCTGGCTGGTGCGAGTCCTGTCCCCTGCAACCTTTGCTGGAATCCTGATGCGAACGGATATCGTGCGGAAATATATTTTTTATTGCCTTGTTTTTCTTGCTTTTACGCAGGCATCTCCTGTGTGCGCCGAGGAATCCGGGACCATTCATGAGGTCATCGAACAACAGAATTACGAGGCAGATGTCCGCCAGAATCAGGTTTTGGATCTGAAGCGCAAGGCAGATGAGTTGTCCGGTCGTTTAGATGCGGTCGCCAAGCGTGTGCGCACCATGAGCGGCAAGGTCAGAAAACAGCAAAAGGTGTTGGATAAGATTCGCCAGCATGAAAAAGCTGCCCGCGAGGAACATTTTGAACTTGAAGCTCGCAAGAAATCGATACTCAAGGAATTGAATGCCTTGCTCGAAACCTTGTGGCCTGTACATATTCAGAACGCACAGGGCCGATTCGCCGGTGTGGATTCGTGGGACATGGCCAACCGGCGCTTCAATTGGCTTTCTTCGGTGTATACCGCTACCCGCGAAAAGTTCGTGGCCGCACGGGATACGGCCGAGCAGCTGAAACGCAACCTTGAACGGCAACGTCTTTTGGAAAAAGAGGCTGAACTGCAGCTTGCACGGATCAACAAAAACAAAGACAGGCTATTGCGCGATAAGTGGACATTGCGGTCCAATCTCAAGAAGGTCACCACCAAGAAACGGACGCTTGAAAGTGAATTGCAGGACATTCTTGCCACCATCAAGCAACTCAATTATCAACTGAGCACCCAAAAAACCAAAAAATTCGATTTTTACAAACGAGCCTTGCCCTGGCCTGTGGACGGAGACGTAGTGGCCCATTTCAATCTGCGGGCCAAACCGCCCTCCCGGGGACTGTCACTGAGTGTAATCGATGAGGCTGAAGTTCGATCAATATTTTGGGGCAAGGTTGTTCATAATGATACGCTGCGCGGTTTCGGCAAGGTCGTGATCGTGTACCATGGATATAATTATTATAGTCTATACGCATATTTGCAGGATACATTCGTTGAAACGGGGCAGGAAGTCGAAAAGGATGAACCCATTGGCAGAGCCGGGTTCTATCCCAAGGTCAATGGTCCGGGACTGTATTTTGAATTGCGTTTTCACCAAAAACCCATTAACCCGGACCTTTGGTTAACCTCTTTAAATTGATTGGCAAGTTGACCTGAGACAGGGATAGATCTCGGGGAGGGAACAATGCGCATTACCTTGTGGCTGACGACTTTTCTTCTTCTTTTTACGCTTACCGTTACTCCTGGCTCCAGTATAGCGAGCAAGGATGACGCCCATTTCGATGCCTTGCGCCGGTTCAGCCAAGTGCTTGATATGGTCGAAGGGTATTATGTCAATCCCATCACCAAAAAGGAACTGATCGAGGATTCCATCAAGGGCATGCTGGAACAGTTGGACCCGCATTCCGCATATCTCACCGCCGAAGACTTCAAGGATATGCAGGAAAGCACCAGCGGCAAATTCAGCGGCATCGGCATTGAAATCAGCATGGAGAACGGTCGTCTCATTGTAGTTTCTCCCATCGAGGACACGCCGGCGTACAAGGCCGGGCTCAAGGCTGGGGATTTCATCCTTGAAATTGATGGAGAGTCTACCCAGGACATTACTCTCATGGATGCTGTTTCCAAGATTCGTGGTCCCAAGGGGAGCACTATCACCCTGACCATCATGCATGAGGACTCGCAGGTTCCCGAAGACGTGGCCATTGTGCGTGGTACGATTCCCATCGTCAGCGTCAAGACCAAGGTTTTGGACAAGGGCTACCTGTACGTGCGTCTGACTCGATTCAATGAGAATACCACCAAGGAATTGCTTGAGGGTATTGATGAATTCCGTGATGACAATGAATTGAAAGGCATTGTTCTTGACCTGCGCAATAACCCCGGGGGACTTCTGGGACAGGCCGTATCTGTTGCAGACACCTTCCTTGAAGACGGTCTGATCGTTTACATTCAGGGCAAAAACGAGGCCCAGCGCAAGGATTTCATGGCTGGCGAAAGCAAAGAGGACGTTTCTGTTCCTATGGTTGTACTTATCAACTCGGGATCGGCTTCGGCTTCTGAGATCGTTGCCGGTGCCTTGCAGGACCACAACCGCGCCCTTCTCGTAGGTGAACGTTCTTTCGGCAAGGGATCCGTCCAAACCGTGATTCCCCTTTCCGACGGTGCCGGTATCAAGTTGACCACCGCGCTCTACTACACGCCCAGCGGACGTTCAATTCAGGCCACGGGAATCGAACCTGATCTGAGCATTCCTTTTGTGGAGCCTGCCGAAGATGACAAGTCCGACCTGCGTCGCCGTTTCACCGTACGTGAAAAGGATCTTGGCGGTCATTTGGAAAACGCCAATGGCGAAACGCCGGAACAGAAGAAAAAAAATAAAGAAATCAAAGATATGCTTGCTAAGGACAATCAGTTGCGCATGGGGCTTGAACTGGTGCGCAGTTTGCCGAGGTTGAGCAAAATCAAATAGCGAATGACTCAGGACAGGGAGCCGTTGGAAAGCGGCTCGGAAAAAACGCATAGCACTGAAAAAGAAACCGGGCTGGACAGGCTGAAACATCGCCTGTTCCGGCCCGGTGTTCTCATTGCTGTCTTTGCTGTCGTGTTGTGCGGCATGGGAGTGGTTATTCATCTGCTCATGAATTCCGCTCCGCCCGTTCCCGTCGTTATGGAATCCAAAGAGCCGGTCGTCCTTCAGGCTGTATCTCCGGAATCATCCAAACGTATTTATGAGGAAGCCTTTGGCGGCTTGGAAGAGATCGTCAAACAGGTTGACTTCGCTTTGTTGGAAGCCCTGCGTACGAGCGGAATCGATATGCAGCGGCTGGAGTTGGATGAGGTGACGATCCGCAGCCACGCCGGACAGGATTATCATTTCCAGCGCTTGCGCATACCGAATGTCAAAAAGCGTGATGCCTTTTTATTGGCTTTGCAGAAGAGTTTGTCCAAGCGTGTGACCAATGCGTATCTTACAGGAGACGGTGACCATGTTTCCCTGATGGTCGGAGACGTCAACACCCATGATATCCTGCTGGATGGCATCCGACAAACGCCCTCTGCCCCTGCCCCCAATCGCGTCAATGGACCCAAGCTGGTTGTCGTCATTGATGACGTTGGTGAAAATATGAAAATTCTCAAGGGGTTGTTGTCCATCGATTTACCCCTTGTCTATGCGGTCTGGCCTGCCAGCAGTCATATGAACGAATCTGTACGTTTACTTCGTAAGGCCGGACGGGATATTCTTGTTCATTTTCCCATGCAGCCCAAAGGCTATCCCCGCGTGAACCCCGGCGAAGGGGCATTGTTTGTAACCATGAATGCCCGTGAAATCAGCAATACGGTCCGGAAATACGTCGCCATGATTCCCGAGGCCATCGGTGCCAATAATCATATGGGGTCGCTTTTCACGGAAAACAAGCCCGGGATGCGGGCAGCGCTCAAGGAATTTAAGAAACGTGGGCTTTTCTTTCTGGACAGCATGACCACACCGAAAAGTGTCGGCCGGGATGTAGCTCGTTCCATTGCCATACCTTTTTACAAACGCAACGTCTTTCTGGATAACGTCAAGGATGTTTCCTCCATTGTGTACCAATTGCGCAAGGCCGAAAGGATTGCCCAGAGTCGAGGCCAGGCCATTGCCATCGGCCATCCGCATCCGGCAACTTTGGCCGCAATCAGGCAATGGGCAACTCGTCGCAACAAGAAAGTGACCGTTGTCCCCTTATCACGGCTCAAACCGGCTTTTTCAGATTCGTGAGTGGGATCCTGAGCCTTGCCGACAGTAAATGTTCACGAAATGTATCTCATATTTGTCTGAAATAGTGTGTTTTTTAGGATAATACCTGCCCCGGCGATTTGCTTTTCTTGTCTTTATCAATTTTTTTTCTAGAAAAATCGTGTTCCAATCCGCTGTTAAGGTTGCCTAGGTCATACCTGTGGTGTTAGGTGAAATATTAAGAAACTCTTGGTATTGACCGATATGAATACAGCTTTCGGTCCGTTTTTTGCTTTATCTTCCGGCGTGATGTAAATTTGACACAACGGGAAAGAGAGAGGCTGGATACGATTCATGAGCAAGATTCTCGAACAAGATGAAGTTGATGCCCTGTTGCGCGGACTTTCGGGGGGCGACGTAGAGACCGAGGCGGAGCTTCCTGAAGATGATTCCGGCGTGGTCTCTTTTGACCTCGCCAACCAGGATAGAATCATCCGCGGACGCATGCCGGTCCTTGAAATCGTCAATGACCGTTTTGCGCGGTTGTGCACCAACGCCCTTGCCAACACCATGCGCAAGCGCGTGGACATAAACCCCATTTCCATCGACATGTCCAAGTTTGGCGACTTCATGCGCTCCCTGCCTGTTCCCACATCCATCTCCATATTCAAAATGGACCCCTTGCGCGGCAACGCCCTGCTCGTTGTCGATTCAAGGCTGGTCTTTGCTCTGGTTGAAAATTTCTTTGGTGGTGCCGGAAGCCAGCCCAAGGTGGAGGGGCGCGATTTCACACCCATCGAGCAGGCCATTGTCGAACGTGTTGTCAAGATTGCCCTGACCAATATGGAAGAATCGTGGCAGCCTGTTCACGAGGTGCACATCGAGATGGTTCGCACCGAGGTCAACCCGCAATTTGCTGCCATTGTACCCCCCTCGGACGTGGTTATCGTGGTTACGTTCGAGGTTGAGCTGGAAAATGCCATCGGTTCGCTGATTATCTGCCTGCCCTATGCCACCATGGAACCCATTCGTTCCAAGTTGCATGCCTCGTTCCAGTCGGAACGCCTTGAAGTTGACCACGCGTGGATCAACCGGTTCAAGGAACGTCTCATGGAAACGCCCGTCGAAATGGTTGTGCGGCTTGGTCAAAGCAAAATTTCCGGCCGACAACTCATGAATCTCAAAACCGGCGATATTTTATTGTTGGATACGGATGAGGATGAACTGCTGGAGGCGGAGATCGAAGGGATCAAGAAGTTCGAAGGATTGCCCGGAAGGGTCAAGGGCAACAAGGCCTTCAAGGTCAAGAAGGAACAGGAACTTCGTTTTTGATTTTTTCCATACGGATATTTGTTGTGGGCCGCCTTCTTCGGGCGGCTTTTTTTATGGACTAATGCTTGACGAACGTCCTGAATGTCCCGCATTCTCATGCGTCAAATCATTATTTTCGGAGGAGAACAATGAAAAGGATCTGTCTTGTCGTTTTGATTTTTGTTCTTCTTGCCACATCCGCCATGTGTGCTGAGAAGACATACTCCATTTCTGTTAATCAGATTGTGGAACACCCCGCTTTGGACGCCCTGCGTCAGGGATTTATGGATTCCCTGAAGGATGAGGGGGTCAAGGCCGAATACAACGTGCACATCGCACAGGGCAATGCGGCCACAAATACACAGATCGCCAGTCAGATTCTCGGGGAGCAACCCGATCTGGTGCTGGCCATTTCCACGTCTTCCGCCCAGGTTGTTGCCCAGAAGATCAAAGATCGCCCCATTCTGTTCACTGGTGTAACCGATCCGGTAACGGCAGGGTTGGTCAAAAGCTTGGAAAAACCCGGGGCAAACATCAGTGGCATGACTGATCTCAGCCCCATGAAGAAGCATGTGGAGCTGATTCGAGAAATTGTTCCGTCCGTCAAATCCATCGGTGTGATCTACAATTCGGGTGAACCGAATTCCATCGTGCTCGTCAACCTGCTCAAAAAGTATGCGTCCGAAATGAGTATCGACGTGGTTGAAGGAACCATAGCCAACTCGTCTGGTGTTTATCAGGCTGCCAAAAGTCTTGTTGGGCGTGCGGACGTTGTTTATGTTCCGACCGACAACACTGTGGTTTCCGCCATCGAGTCGGCCGTCAAGGTCTGCCGACAGAACCATTTGCCGCTGATTGCCGCGGATGTTGATTCGGTAGAACGCGGCGCGGTTGCTGCCCTTGCCGTCGATTACTATCTTATGGGGCGCCAGACTGGTGAAATGGGTGCCCGTGTTTTGCGGGATGGTGCTAAGCCTGCCGACATGCATGTCGAAACGATAAGGCAACTGCGTCTGTATGCGAACCAGAAGTCCGCAGAGGCCATGGGTGTCAAGCTGCCCCAATCCGTTCTTTCCCGTGCGGACAAGATTATCGAGTAACCTCGACGGTTGCCATGAACTGCCGTAAGGAGTAACAGGCGCGTTGCAAATCAACGCGCCTGTTTTGGCATATCAAGAATAATCGGAACAACGATGACTTTATACGCGTTTTATGGAGCTTTGGAACAGGGGTTCGCCTATGGCCTTATGGTTTTGGGTGTCTATCTGACGTTCAGGATATTGGATTTTCCCGATCTCACGGTTGATGGAAGTTTGCCCTTGGGGGCATCCGTTTCCGCGGTGGCAATATCATCCGGGTATTCCCCTTTCGTGGCCATTTTCATGGCTTGCGGGGCTGGTTTTCTGGCTGGTATGGTGACGGGAATTCTGAATACAAAGCTCAAGATTTTGCATCTGCTGGCGTCCATATTGACCATGATCGCCCTGTATTCCGTAAATCTGCGGATCATGGGAAAACCGAATGTCAGCCTGCTTGGGCAGAATACCGTGGTCGATTGGTTCATGGAACTTTCCGGCCTTCCCCAATATTTGTCCACCCCAATCCTTTTTTGTGCGGTTTGTGTGCTGGCGGCGGTTACCCTTGTCTGGTTTCTGCATACGGAAATCGGGCTGGCGCTTCTTGCCACCGGAGACAACCCCCAGATGATTACCAGCCAGGGCGTAAATACGCATACGGTAATCATTTTCGGTGTTGGACTTTCCAACGCCATGGTGGCCTGCTCCGGTGCCCTGGTGGCCCAGAATCAGGGGGCTGCGGACGTGAATATGGGCGTGGGCAGCATTGTTGCCGGCCTGGCATCCGTCATTATCGGTGAAACTGTCTTCGGCGACCGGACCATCTTTCGCGCCATCGTTGCTGCCCTGCTCGGTTCGGTCCTGTACCGCGTCGCCATAGCGCTGGCTCTCGGCCTCAAACTTGGGGCCTTTTCCATCACACCGAGCGACCTGAACCTGATCACCGCGCTTCTGGTGGTGGTTGCCCTGACTGCGCCGGGTATAAAGAAAAAGTTATTCTTCAGGGGGGCCGCGTCATGAGTGGCCGTATCACGATAACCGGGGCCTTCAAGGCCTTCAACAGGGGCAGCGTGAATGAGGTCAAGGCAATCAACGGTATTGACCTGACCATCGATGCGGGGGATTTCATTACGATCATTGGTTCCAACGGTGCCGGAAAATCAACTTTTCTCAATGCTCTTTCAGGGAGTTTTCTCTTGGATTCCGGGTCGATTGTAATGGGAGACGACGATGTAACTTCTTGGCCTGAACACAAGCGTGCAGCCAAGATTGGTCGGGTTTTTCAGGACCCGCTTCTGGGGACCTGTGCCGGGGCGACCATAGAACAGAACATGGCCCTCGCCATGAAACGGGGAAAATCTCGAGGGCTCGGCTTTGGTGTCAAAGCCAGGGATCGCGCCCTTTTTCAGGAGAATCTGGCCCAACTGGGCCTGGGGCTGGAAGACAGACTTCGGACAGCTACAGGGTTGCTGTCCGGAGGACAACGTCAGGCCCTGACCATGCTTATGGCCACAATGGTTCGTCCTGAATTATTGTTGTTGGATGAACACACGGCGGCACTTGATCCGAAAACCGCTCAGATGATATTGGAGCTGACGCAGGAAATGGTTGAACAGCAGAGCCTGACGGCTCTCATGGTCACCCATAACATGAGTCAGGCCATCAATTTGGGCAACCGTCTGGTCATGTTCCACCGTGGACGCGTGGTTTTGGATATTGCAGGTGAAGAAAAGCAGAATCTTAGGGTTGAGGATCTGCTGCAGCGTTTTGCCGAGCTCAGAGGTGACGAAGAGCTTTCGGACCGTATGCTCTTGTGCTGATGCTGCAATACCGACAATGTCCGGCCATTGAATGAAAAACACAACCAGGGAGGCAAGGAAACAATGAGTAAGGAACTCACTTTTTCCATCATCAAACCCGATGCGGTCGCCGCAGGCAACATCGGATCCATTCTGCAAATGATCAGCGACGCTGGCCTGAAGATCAAGGCCACCAAAATGATTCACATGTCCAGGGAGCAGGCCGAAGGGTTTTATGCCGTTCACAAGGAACGCCCCTTTTTCGGAGAACTGGTCGACTTCATGATTTCCGGTCCGGTCGTGGTTTCCGTTCTCGAAGGTGAGAACGCCATTGCCCGCTACCGCGAACTCATGGGCGCAACCAACCCCGAACAGGCTGAGGAAGGAACCATCCGCAAGAAGTTTGCGACCAACATTCAAAACAATGCCGTTCATGGTTCGGATGCTCCCGAAACCGCGGCTGTTGAGGTTGCATACTTCTTCAGCAACATTGAAATGGTGGGATAATGACCAAGAAAATCGGATTCATAGGCGTTGGAAACATGGGTGGAGCCATCATCAGGGGACTGGTGAAGCTCGAAGGCGTGGAAGTGCATGGCACGGACCTGAACACGGAAGCCCTGCAGACGTTGCATGACGAATGCGGCATGATCGTTCAGCCGGATGCAGCCGATCTGGTTCAGGCGTGTGACTATGTGGTGCTGGCTATCAAGCCGCAGCATGCACAGGGAGTTGTCGCGAACATCGCTCCGCACCTGAGCGGGGATACCTGTCTTGTTTCCATTGCCGCAGGGGTAAACCGCACGACATTATGCGAATGGTCGGGAGATGTCTGCCCGGTGATACGCATCATGCCCAACACACCCGCTTTGGTGAGCAAAGGTGTCTACGCCGTGTGTCTGGACGACCAGAGACTCAATGATGAGCAAAAAACGTTCATTCCCGAGGCGTTTGCAAGCATCGGACAGGTCCACGTGTTGGCCGAGTCCATGTTTGACGCGTTCACCGCGGTGGTGGGGGCCGGCCCTGCCTACGTGATGTATTTCATGGAGGCGTTGGTCGAGTCCGCCGTATATCTGGGGCTTGCCCGCGGGCAGGCCACGGAGATGGTTCAGGCCCTGTTTGAAGGATCCGTGAAAATGGCCATGGACACGGGAGAGCACATGAGTGTTCTTCGGGAAATGGTCACTTCGCCGGGAGGAAGCACCATTCGCGCCCTGGCCCACTTTGACCGCATGGCTGTCCGGGGTACCCTCCTCGATGCCGTGGTCGAAGGGTATGAGCGCAACCGCGAACTCGGCGACCAGTAGTAATAAAAAAGGGGGCTTTTCAGCCCCCTTTTCATATCAACCAGATAATGCCGCCCAATGCCGCTGTAAGCCATCCCGTTCGGATGGCCAGCCTCAGGAGCGTATTCAGTCTTCCGTTGCTCCACAGACCGTTTTCAGGCCCCAGCCGGGGTTTCTGTTTCACTGTTCCGAAATATGTAACCGCCCCTCCCATGGAGCCTTGCAGCAGCCATGCGCATGCAGCCATGGGCCAACCCGCATTCGGGCTTTCCATGGTCCGGGCCTGTGCGGGCGTTTTCGACATTGCCGTGCCCGCATTCAGCCGCATGGCCCAGCCGGTCACGCAGAGCAAGAGCCATGAAAGCCGTGCAGGGATCCAGTTCAGGATATCGTCGGTCCGGGCTGCGATCATGCCCAGACGTGCGAATCGCTCTGTACGGTAACCCCACATGGAGTCAAAGGTGTTCACGGTCTTGTATGCCCACATACCGGGTATTCCCAACATCATGAGGTAAAAAAACGGGGCAACGAAACCGTCGCTGAAATTTTCACTGACGGTCTCGGCCAATGAACGCCGGATGGCCTCGGCATCCATTTGCGACGTGTCCCTGCTTACCAGCATGGAAAGTGCGGTCCGGGCTTGGTCAATTTCATCCTGTTGCAGCAATTGCAGAACGTTTCGGGCTTCGCGCACAAGGCCTTGCAGGGCCAGCCCGGCATACGCCAAGTAGACGGCGATTATAATGCCACCGGGTTCCAATGATGTCAGAAAATCTGCAATCCATGCCACGACGGTAGTCAGTGTCAGCACAGCAAAACCTCCCGATATTTCGGGAAGGATATAGGCGTCCATGCGGCGGCACGACGTTTCGAGGTGGTTTATGGCGGTACCGATCCACCTGACCGGATGCGGCAGGCCGTGCGGATCGCCAAAGAGCATATCCAGCACGAATGCGGCAACGGGGATGGGGATGAAAAGCAGGGTTTCAGCGCTCATGAAATGAAAAAAGGGGAAGGCCTGTGCCCTCCCCTCGTTGATGCTAGTTTTCGAAGTATGACCGCAGCAATGCGCTTCGTACCGGGTGGCGAAGCTTTCTCAGGGCCTTGGCTTCGATTTGCCGGATGCGTTCGCGGGTGACGTTGAAGAGCTTGCCCACCTCCTCAAGGGTGTGGTCGGATTTTTCTCCGATACCGAACCGTTTGCGGAGCACCTGTTCCTCGCGCGGGGTCAGATCCGAGAGCACGGACGCGATCTGCTCGCCCAGTTTGGTGCTGACGACTTCTTCGGCGGGCGCGGTTGCCTTCTTGTCTTCGATGAAATCGCCCAGACTGGAATCTTCCTCGTCGCCGATGGGGGTTTCCAGAGAAATGGGCTCCTTGGCGATTTTCAGGACCTTTTTCACCTTTTCAAGCGGGTAATCCATGCGCTCCGCGATTTCTTCCGGAGAGGGATCGCGGCCCAGCTCCTGAACAAGATACCGCGAGGTGCGGATCAACTTGTTGATCGTCTCGATCATGTGGACCGGGATGCGGATGGTGCGCGCCTGATCTGCGATGGCGCGGGTGATGGCCTGACGAATCCACCAGGTGGCGTAGGTGGAGAACTTGTAGCCGCGCTGGTATTCGAATTTGTCCACCGCCTTCATCAGGCCGATGTTGCCTTCCTGAATCAGGTCGAGGAACTGGAGACCGCGGTTGGTGTACTTTTTGGCGATGGAGACAACCAGCCGCAGGTTGGCGCGAATAAGTTCCTGCTTGGCTCGGGCGGCGCTGATATTGCCGTGTTTGATGCGCCAGAGCACTTCCTCGAGGTCCGCAACATTGTGTTTGCACTTCTCCTGGAGTCGGACGAGGATCTCAAACTTCCCGGCCAGCATTTCCTTGAAGGAGAAGAATTCCTCCACGGTCATGTTCAGGGAATCGGCGGCCACCACGGGGTTGGTTTCCCTCGCGTCTACCTGCTTGAACAGTTCCTGGATTTCATCACGAGTCTTGCCCACGGAAAGTACATAGGCGGAAAGGTCACGCTGACAGTTGTGCATCTGTCGAACATAGTCGTTCACGGTCTCGATGATGCTGTCGATGAGTGTTTTTTCGAGTTTGATGTCGCGCAAACGGCTGACGATTTCTTCTTTGTAATCAAGAATTTTTTTCTGGATGCCATACACGCGTTTATCGAGTTGGGCGCATTCATCCATCTTGTCGAAGACCGAGCCCTTTTTCTGATGCAGCTTCTTGACTTCGTTCAGCAGGAAGATGACCCGCTGACGCTGGTTCATCTCGTCTTCGGAGGGATCGTCTTCCTCGATGGTCTTGACCACGTCCTTGAGCTTGATGCGTCCCTCGTCAAGATTCTCTCCCACGCGGATGAGTTCCTCAACGGCCACCGGAATCTCGATCAGCGCGTAGAGCACGTCCATTTCACCGGACTCGATTTTTTTGGCAATGACGACCTCGCCTTCGCGGTCCAGCAGCGGAACGGCTCCCATCTCGCGCAGGTACATGCGTACCGGGTCGGTGCTGCGAGTGGCGTAATCGGCAGAGTCCTCGCTGTCTTCGGTCAGTTCAAGCTTGCCGTCTTCGTTGGAGTCTTCGGCGTCCGCGGCTATTTTCCGGCCATTTTTTTCCGAATCCACGATGGAAATATCCATCTGATCGAAGATATTGATGATTTCTTCGATCTGTTCGGGAGTGTTGAAATCGGAAGGCAGAGCCTTGTTCAGCTCGTCAAAGGTCAGGAATCCCTTTTCCTTGCCTTTTGCGATCAGAGTTTTGATCTGCTGGATATCCTTAATGTTGCTCATTCTCCCTCCGTATGTATTCTTCCAGTGCTTGCAGACATTCGTTGGCCCGTTGCATGTCTCCGGTCTGCTGTGCCTGGTGCAGGGCCTGCTTGATCCGGGTTTTGGTCAATTTGCATTTGTTTTTTTCAATTCTGGTGCAGATATGTTCCCATTCCTGCTTGATTTTTTCACCCGTCAGCGTCTTGTGGCATAAATCTTCCCGGCACTGGATGAAGAAGCCTTTTTCATTTTCGTTCAGCCGGGTCATGTTTACCCTTGGCTGGTCTTCATAGAGCTTGCTCCAGAGTGCCCGAGCCCAATCCGTGCTCAAGACATGTTCAAATCCCTGTTGCGCCAGACTCGGAATATATTCCGGGTACTGAATGGGGAATTTGAGAAAATACCTGTCATCCTTGTCTTCCTTGCCCAGTGGCATCTGGCCGGGCTGAATCGATCGAGCGTCCACCTTCGGTTGGTGTGTCTGCGGCGTCCGGCTTGGCGCACCTGCAGTCATGCGCATTTCGGTTTCCGCCAGTCCCAGCCCTTGCGCCAGACGGGGCAAATAATAGGCACGCAACGAATCGTCCGACAATTCAGACAAAAAATTTCTGGCCCAGTCCATAATTTCCCTTGGGGAGAACTGGGATTGCAGATAGCTTGCGCAAAAATCCAAGCCGTTGCTGGCCTGTTCGAGGCATTGGTCGAAACCGTCCCTCCCTTTGGCCTGTAAAAGGCTGTCCACATCTTCGCCGTCCGGCAAAAGGACCACCCGGCAGGCCACTCCGTGCAGCAGGATCATCCGGCTGCTCTTGAGTGCGGCCTTTCGCCCGGCATTGTCACCATCGAATACGAGGTCCACACGAGAACAAAAACCGGCAAGGCGCTTGACCTGATCCTTGGTCAATGCCGTTCCCAGAACACCGCATGCATCCGTGTATCCAAATTGGTGAAGCGACAACACATCCATGTATCCTTCCGTCAACAAGGCCCGTCGGGTTCGGGTCATGGATTGCCTGGCTATGTCCAGCCCATACAAGTGCTCGCCCTTTTTATAGATCGGCGAATCACTGCTGTTTAAATACTTTGGTTCTCCATCTGTAATTATTCTACCGCCAAAAGCAATAACCCGGCCCGATAAATTTTTTATGGGGAAGATCAATCTCCCCCTGAACCTATCGTAGATATTGCCTTTTTGGTTTTTTGACAAAAGTCCGGCTTCAACGCCATCTTCAGGGTTTCTGCCTTTTGAACGTAAAAAGTTGTCCAACCCGTGCCAGTCATCCGGGCTGTAGCCCAATTGGAATGCCTGAATGATTTCTTGTGTCATACCCCGGCGTTCAAGATACTGCCGGGCCGTTTCGCCCACGGCATGACCAAGGCAGTTGCAGAAGAAATCCCGTGATTCATCATGCATGTCCAGCAACAGTTTTTTTTGCTGCCTTTTTTGGGCTGCCTGCGGGTCCGGGGCCGTATGCTGGATATCGATACCCGCTTCCAGCGCCAGCGCTTCCAGGGCTTCGACGAATTCCAGCCCGTTGATCCGCTGGTAGAAATCAATGACGTCACCCGAAGCCTGACACCCGAAACAATAGAAAAAGCCTTCTTCCTCATTGACGCTCATGGATGGCTTCGTTTCCTGGTGAAATGGGCACGCACCCATCCAGCGGCCTGAGACGGGTTTCAGGTCAACGTAGCGTCGGACAATGTCCGCTATGTTGATTCGGGCCTTTACAGCCTCTACGGCGCTTCTGTCCATGCGCCCCGCTCCATGCCAAAAAGGTTTACTTCAAGGTTACTTGCGTCATACCATCGCCGCCGCGATCTTCATTGGCAAGCGTAAAACCGTCAATGGCCGGGTAGCTTTTGAGAAAGTTGTGTACCTCGCGCCTGAGCGCGCCGGTTCCCTTGCCGTGGATTATCTCCACACTTCCAGCGCCCTGCAGCAAAGCATTATCCAGAAAACGCTCCAGTTCGGCAATGGCTTCGTCTGCTCTGCGTCCCCGGATATCGAGTTCAAGTGTTTTGCCATCGCCGGGAGTGGCTTGCAGCGAATGTCCCGTGTTGTGCTGTTTTTGGTCAGATGCGGGACCGAGATGTTCCGCCTTGACCCACATGGCCACACCGTTGATTTCGACTTTCGCCTGTTTCTTGCGCGTATTGACTTCCGAAACAACACCGCTTTTTCCCCAGGCAACATACTGTACCCGCATTCCGGGACGGATGTCCGCAAAGGAAAACGTCGGACCGTCGGACGTGGATGTTGAACCTTCCGACAGCTTGGAGCGCATGCCAGCCAGTTCTTTCTGGGCTTGTTTGCGGCTGATTTTATCTTCTTTCCACTGCCTGACAATGCGTTGGGATTGGGCCTGCAGGTCGGATAGCAGTTTTTTCCGCTTGCGCTCGAACTCGACGGTAAGTTTGTCGTATTTTTTCTTGAGCTTTTTTTCCTTGGCCTTGAGCTGCTCCAACTCCTGTTCCCGCTGTACAGCCAGGGCATTGAGCCGATCCAGAACGGCACTTGTGTCCGAACCGTCCAAAAGCAGGTAGCTTTCAGCTTTTTCAAGAACGGATTCCGGAAGACCGTTGTCCCGCGCCACGTCAAGGGCAATGGAGGCACCGACCTGATCATAGGCCAGCTTGAAAAGCGGTTTTTTTGTGGCGGGATCGAAGAGAACGCTGGCAGCGCGCACACCTGCGGTGGCAACGGCATATGCCTTGAGAGCCGGAAAATGGGTGGCCGCAATGACCGTGGCCTGTTTTTCCATCAGCCCGTCCACAACGGCTTGCGCCAGAGCCGCCCCCTGTGTGGGGTCTGTCCCGGCCCCGAATTCGTCCAGTATGAACAGAGAGTCGGCGTCCACATGGTCCCATGCGCGTTTCAGGTAATGAATTTGGGCTGTAAAGGTACTGACGTTTTCCTCGAGGCTTTGCTCGTCGCCCATGATCACGAAAATCTCTTTCCAGAGAGGAATCCTGCTTCCGGCCGCAACTGGCACCGGCAATCCGGCATAGGCCATCAGGGCAATGAGTCCCAAGGTCTTGAGGCTGACGGTCTTGCCGCCCGCGTTGCCGCCGCTGACGATCAAGGCCCGTATGTCTTCAAGGTACTCGATGTCCAGACTCTGAACCTGTTCTTCCTGCAGGGCCAGCAGCGGGTGGCGGGCCTCCCTGAGGGTTGCCGGACCGGGCATCACGTCGACCACCCGTCCGTTGTACTCTCCGGCCAGGGCGATTTTGGCCATGAGTACGTCCATGTCCACAAGGTTGTGGTACCCGGATTCGATTTGCTCCCGTTCCTGAACCACGAGGTCGGTGAGATATTTGAGGACTTTGTTTTCCTCTTCTCGTTCTTCGCGTTTCAGTTCCTGCAGGCGATTGTTGGTTTCCACGAGAAACATTGGTTCAAAATAACAGGTCTCGCCTGTTTGCGAATAGTCGTGGATGATGCCGTCGAGACGTTTTTTGAAATTCACCTTCAGGGGCAGGACATAACGATCCGAAGAGATGGTCATGAAATCGTCCTGAAGGTAGTTGCTGATACCTTCCTTGAGAACGAAGTCCTTGACCCGTTTGCTGCACCGGGTGTGGATGCTTCGAATTTCCTGCCGTATTGCAAGCAGGTCCGGTGAACTGTCGTCCTTGAGCCGTCCCTCGTTGTCCAGGCAACGTCCGATGGCGGAAAGGACCTTTTGAGGCCAGGGAGTGTCAAAAAGCGCATGCCCGAGAGCATCCCACCCTTTTTCCTCAAAATCAGACAAGGACTGTTTGAGGGTGTTCAGGATATCCAGAACGTTCTTGAGAGCAAAAAGGGCATCCTGATCCAGTTGGCCTCGTCCCGAGTCGAGATATTGAAACAGCCCTTCCAGACTGGGAAACCAGGGAAGTTTGAATTGCGTCTGGTCCAGCCACTCAAGTGTCTGGTTGAACAGTGCGGCCTTTTTTTGGATTTGGGCGGAATCGGAGAGAACCGGAAGTCGGGTACAGGAAAATGCTCCCGGTTCCGACTTGGCAAAACCGGACAGTACGTCCAATATCTTATGAAATTCCAGAAGCTGGAATGATCTGGATTCCATGGAAACCCGCAGAGCTTGGGTAGAAGATTCAGGAGAGCAGGAGCGCCTTGACCAACGCGCTTGCCTTGCCTCCGTCGTACCGTCCCTTGTACGCGCCTGTAAGAGCCTTCATGACATTGCCCATGTCTTTCATGCCAGAAGCACCGGTCTGTTCCACCATGTCCTTCACGGCCTGTTCAAGCTCTTCGTCGGTTAGCTGCTTGGGCATATATTCCTCAAGCGCAACCATTTCGGCGGATTCGACCTCGGCAAGGTCTTCGCGGCCGGCCTTGATATACTGATCGTAGGAGTCGCGGCGTTGCTTGACCTGCTTGGCGATCAGGTCAGCCACGTCTTCGTCGCCCAGTTCGGCCTGCACTTCGACCATGCGGTTTTTGATGGCCGTCTTGAGGTGCCTCAAGACGGCCACTTTAACCGTATCCTTGGCCTTGTAGGCCTCGATATAGTCTTTTTCGATGCGTGATGTAAGATTCATCTTATCGCATATTCATTTTGCGCATCTTTTTGGCGAGGCGCTTTTTGGCAGCAGCTTTCTTTTTCTTGCGCTGCACGCTGGGCTTTTCATAATGCTGACGCTTCTTCAGCTCGGACAAAATGCCGGCCTTCTCGACCTGCTTCTTGAAACGACGCAGGGAGATGTCGAAGTTGTCACTATCATCAAGATAAACACCGGGCAAAGGAATCACCTCCTTTTGCGCCTGAGACTCTCTCAGGCTATATGAACCAACGACAACTACACCTGAATTTTCAAAAAGGCAAGGATTAATTCCTAAAGGTCGGCGTTAATCAAAAAAAAAGGACCGCCACCAGAGTGACGGTCCTGAATGCTTAAACAAGCTAATGAAGCCTAATGGCCCGGCTGATCGCATTTTGCATCACACCAGGATTTGACCACAGTGTACGCAAGGCCGATTCCTATGATGCCGAGAACGGCATACAGAACGCCGAAGAATACAAAGTGATCGGGCATCCACCAGGGAAGGTCCATTGGAAGCGGACTGTGGACAGTTTCTCCGTGGAGCATAACGATTCCTCCAGAGCTTTACTTGACAGCTTCTTTCAGAATTTTGCCGGGACGGAACTTGACAACCTTGGTGGCAGGAATCTTCAGTTCGGCGCCAGTGCGGGGGTTGCGGCCAACACGAGCTTTGCGTTCTTCAACTGCGAAGGTTCCGAAACCGGTCAGGGTCAGCTTGCCGTCGCTTACCAGAGTGGATTCAACGGTTTCAAGAAAAGCGTTGAGGGCACGTTCGGCATTCGCCTTGGTCAGGTTAGCCTTTTCTGCGATCTTAACAACCAGATCAGCCTTAGTCATTAGTCCTTCCTCCTCATAGATGGTTTGCACTTACGCTATGAAAAGAGTCTGCCGCTACTCTTCAAAACAAATCCAGCGACATACCTTTTTTGCCAATCACAGCGACGAATTCTGGTGGAGAGTTGTTGCGACCTCTCCTATTTCGTCGCGAATCAAAACGTATCGCCGTTTCGATTCTTCACGATGTAAAACAAAATTTTCATGAACAAGTCAATAGCTGAGCCGATCCTTTTTGAAGAAAATCCGCATCACATAAGCCTTGAGAGGGATTCAAACTGCTCTGGTGTCAAATTTTCCGGCCTCGATTTCGGGGAAATTTCATACTGGTTGAACCACCCTTCTATGTCGCTGTTCCACTTTGATTTCAGTATGTTGTAGAGTTGCTTGCGTCGTTTTTGAAAGCAGGTTTTGATCAAGCCATCCAGTCGTTGCGGACTTTTCGGCAACATGTCGATCTCAAAAGGAAAAAATTCCACAATTGCGGAGTCCACTTTGGGCTGGGGGCGAAAAACAGAGGCCGGAACCTTGAAGGCATAGCGTGTTTGTGCATGATTTTTCACCCAGACAGTGAGTCCGCCATACTGTTTGTTCGACGGATCTGCCGTGAGACGCAAGGCAACCTCATGCTGCACCATGAATACTGCCTTGGTGTAGCTCTGCGGCGTGCTGACAATATCCCAGATCAATTTGGACGCTATATTGTAGGGAAGATTGCCTATGATCTTGCATGGGCCGGAATCGGCCAATGCTCCCCAGTCGAACTGCAGGGCATCCGTGGCGTGCAATTCCAGATCGGGCCAGCGATGGGTCAAATCTTGAGCCAGTTCATTGTCCTTTTCGAGTGCGATAACCTTTTTCGCTTCGCTTTCAAGCAATAGCGAGGTCAGGGCCCCCTGCCCCGGACCGATTTCAAGGACCGTGTCTCCTGGCTTGATGTCGAGTCTGGAAACTATTTTGCCGCAAATATTGCGATCAACGAGAAAGTTCTGGCCCAAGCTCTTTTTTGCCCTGTGCCGTCTTGATTGCTGCATCGTGATCCCTTTTCGTGAATAGTTGGGTTTGCCCTGTGTATATGATGAGGAATCGTCCGGCAACCCGCATTGACAGCAGTTGCTCGCTGGCCGTATTTGAGTTCTTCCGGTTCAACAATAAAGAGGAGCTTTTTCAGATGGATTTGAGGGATCACATCAGAGACATTCCCGACTACCCGAAAGAGGGAATCGTCTTTTTCGACATAACGCCCATGCTGTCCGACCCGGACGCCTTTCGCCATACCATCGATTGCCTTGCCGAAAAATTCAAGGACAGCGGCGCCACCAAGGTGGTTGCTGCAGAAGCACGGGGATTCATATTCGGTGCTCCGCTGGCGTACAAGCTCGGCATCGGGTTCGTTCCGGTCCGCAAACCCGGCAAACTGCCCTACAGGACCAACTGCGTGACCTATGACCTTGAGTACGGCACCGACACGTTGTGCATGCACGAAGATGCCGTTGAGCAAGGCGAAAAAGTGTTGGTCATAGACGATTTGCTTGCCACGGGAGGCACGGCCGAAGGAATGCTCAAGCTTGTCAAACAGTCGGGTGGCGATATCGTCGGCATTGGATTTGTGGTTCAACTGGGCTTTTTAAACGGTTCGGAAAAGATCAAAGACCATGAACATTGTTTTCTTGTTGAACTGTAAGGCGGATGGTCATGAAAATAGGGATTATCGGTGGCAGTGGTCTGGATAACCCGGACATTCTGGAGAACCCGTCAGACTCGGAAATGGAAACGCCCTACGGTGCGCCCTCTTCCTGCCTGCGCAACGGAGTCATTGCGGGCAGGGACGTGGTGCTTATTGCCCGCCACGGGCTTGAGCACACCCACACCCCGACCCGTGTCAACTACCGGGCTAATATTTGGGCATTGAAGCAGGCCGGGTGCGACTGTATTCTGGCAACCACGGCATGCGGTTCACTGCGCAGAAGAATAGCACGCGGCCATCTCGTCATTCTTGATCAGTTTATAGATTTTACCCGGCATAGAAGCATCACCTTTCATGATGAGTTCGAGCCGCACGGTGCCGTACACACACCCATGGCCGAACCTTTTGACGATTCGCTCAGAGAGGTTCTTCTCCGGTCCTGCGCCGAATGCGGAGTCGAGCACCACGCCAGAGGTACCGTGATTACCATCGAAGGCCCCCGGTTTTCCACGCGTGCGGAGTCGAACATGTTTCGGCAATGGGGAGCGGACGTCATCAATATGAGTGTGGCCCCGGAGTGCATATTGGCCAACGAAATCGGCCTGCCCTACGCTGCGGTTGCCATGTCGACGGATTATGACTGTTGGAAGACTGATGAGCCCCCGGTGACGTGGGAGGAAATTCTCGAGGTGTTTGGTGGCAACGTGGAAAAGGTTACCAAAGTCCTGATTACAGCCATCAAGGGTCTGGAGCAGGGTTGCAATGACTGATCGAATGCAGACGTGTGATTGCATGGTGCGGGCCGGACTGGTGATTACGCAGGACGATTCCAGGACCGTTATTGCCGATGGGGCGGTGGCCGTGGATCAGGGCATCATCATTTCCGTGGGGAAAGCCCATGAAATGAAGGAAAAGTTCATCCCCCGAAGTGATATTGACCTTGGTAAAAAGATGCTCATGCCCGGGCTTGTCAATGCGCACTGCCATGCGCCCATGAGCCTGTTGCGGGGGGTGGCGGATGACCTGCCGCTCATGCAGTGGCTTGAAAAATACATTTGGCCCATAGAATCCGGGTTGACTCGTGAGATGGTTGCAATCGGAGCGGAGTTGGCTTGTGCTGAAATGATGCGGACAGGCACAACTGCTTTCATGGATGGGTATTTTCATGAGGATGTGCTGGGCGAAGTGGCAGAAAGCGCAGGTCTTCGGGTCGTGTTGGGTGAGGGCTTTTTTGCATTCCCCTCACCTTTTTTTGCGACAGCAGAAGATTGCTGGCAAACCATCGAATCTCACGAGCGCCGTTTTTCCCAAAGTCCATTTGTTCGTAACGTTGTGACACCGCATGCTATTTATACGGTTTCACCTGAATTGCTTTCCGAAAGTTATGAGTTGGCCTGCAAGCTTGATATCCCATGGCAGATTCATTGCGCGGAATCCCCGGCAGAAACCGCTCAGTGCATTGAATTGTATGGCATGCGGCCCTTGGCCATTCTGGAATCTCTCGGCCTCCTGAATGATCGGGTGACGTTGGCACATTGCGTGGACGTATTGCCCGAAGAGATCGAATTGTTGTCCGAGCGGTGCGTCAATGTGGTGCATAACCCTGCCTCCAATCATAAACTCGATTCCGGGATTGCACCTGTTCAGGCAATGCTCGATGCCGGAGTCAATGTCGGTTTGGGTACAGATGGGGCGGCAAGCAACAATCAGTTGAATATGTTTGCGGACATGCGCATGGCGGCCCTGGTCGGCAAGGTCCAGGCTCACGACGCTGCGGCCGTAAAAGCCCAGAATGCCCTTGATATGGCTACACGCGGGTCCGCGCAATGCATTCATTGGGAGGGCTTGGGCATGCTGGTGCCGGGGGCTTCTGCCGATATGATAGCCTTGGACACCGAGAGTCCGAATCTGATGCCCATGCATAATCCGATTTCACAAACCGTGTACGCGGCCTCCGGACATGAGGTGGCCATGACCATGGTTGCAGGTCATGTGGTATATCGTGATGGAGAGTATTCCGGAATCGACATGGCGTCATTGCAAGTGCGCATGAACGAGGTCGTAAAGTGGGTTCGGGAGCGCATATCATAAAAAAAAGCCCTTCTCTCCCTTGACAATCATCGGGTTCTGAGCATATTCGGTTCTGCTTTGACGCAAATGAGATAATCAATCGTCGCGCGTTTTGTCGCGAGGCTTTATTTTTTTAAGGAGGAATCTGACCATGGCTAAAAGAAAAATTGCCGCACTTGACGGCGCTGTCATGACCGACGCAGGACTTTCCTACAAGGGCGTCATCATGGAACCCATTGTAGAGAAGTGTGAAGGTTGCGAACGTATCGTGGCCGTTGAAGAAGGCAAATACTGCCCGACCTACGCCCAGCCCGAACGCAAGTGGGCTCACGGCGTTTGCAACTTTGCCACCCATGTCCGCGCCAGCGTCGACAGTGAAGGCAAAACCAAGGTCAACCCGCTCAAGGCATCCAAGCGTGCCGCTCGCGGTCGCTAGGTTCCTCGATTCGTGCGTGCAGGGTTGAACCCCTGCCCGGTTTGCGCGACTCTAACGGCGCACGTCCCCTCGGGCCGTGCGCCTTTTGCTTTTCGGAGAATTTCATGCAGGATTTGTTCAGTTCCATCGACTCCATGAAAGAATTTGTCGTTGATACACAGCGTGAACTTGTGGCCATTCCGGCCGTGGGGCCGATGAATGACGGCGACGGAGAAGTGGCCAAGGCAAAGCGTCTTTTGGGGATTCTCGCTGAACTGGGAATCGAAGACGTTGCCCGATACGATGCCCCTGATCCGAGCGTTTCCGACGGAGTCCGCCCCAATCTTGTGGTCCGTATTCCCGGTCATGACACCTCCAGAACCATGTGGATCATTGCGCACATTGATGTGGTCCCTCCAGGGGATCTGTCGTTATGGAATTCCGATCCGTATGAGCTTGTTCGCGATGGCGACCGTATTATCGGACGCGGGGTTGAAGACAACCATCAGGGCATGGTTTCTTCGCTTTGTCTTGCCAAAGGGTTACTGGATAACGGCATAACTCCTCCGATTAATCTTGGCCTGATGTTTGTCGCAGACGAGGAGACTGGCAACGCCTTCGGTCTTGATTACCTGTTGGAAAATCATTTTGAACTGTTTGGCGCAGAAGACCTTTTTCTCGTTCCCGACTTTGGTGATGCCTCGTCCGAAGTCATTGAGGTGGCGGAAAAAAGCGCGTTTTGGTTCCGTTTTGCGGTTGAAGGTGAACAATGCCACGCTTCTACCCCTGATCAAGGAAACAACTCATTGGTCGCCTGTTCCGACCTGATTCTGCGTTTACAGGCTTTGAATGATGTTTTTGACGATCGCGACGAACTGTTTTCTCCGCCGGTATCAACGTTTGCTCCCACCAAAAAGGAAGCCAACGTGGAAAACGTCAACACGTTGCCGGGGCGGGATGTCTTTTATCTTGATGCCCGTGTTTTGCCCCAATATCCTCTTGAATCGGTGCAAAAGGAAATCGGGATTCACTGCCGCGAAATTGAAAAACGATATGGGGTTACGGTTTCCTGTGATGCCGTCATGGCAGAACAGGCTGCTCCTCCGACTCCTGCGGATGCCGAAATTGTGGAGCGAATCAGCAAAGCCGTTTTGGCTATATACGGAAAAAAAGCCCGAGTGGCAGGCGTAGGCGGCGGCACGGTCGCTGCCGGGGTGCGCCGTAAGGGTTTGCATGCTGTTGTCTGGGCAACCCTGAGCCATCAGGCTCACCAGCCCAATGAATGGGCTTCCATTGCTGCAACCATCGGGGACGCCAAGGTCATGGCCCATGCGCTCATGGCCGGGAAATCGTGATCATGCAGAAAAAAGCCCCTTTTCCAGAGATGTTTGACCTGATCGTGGTCGGCGCGGGCCATGCGGGCTGTGAAGCCGCCATGGCTGCCGCACGCATGGGGATGGATACCCTGTTGCTGACCATCAATGTGGACCACATCGGCCAGTTGTCCTGCAATCCGGCCATTGGCGGGCTTGCCAAGGGGCATATGGTCCGCGAAATTGATGCCATGGGTGGCATGATGGGCCTGTGGGCCGATGCCGCGGGTATCCAGTTCAGGATACTGAATACGCGCAAGGGGCCTGCGGTGCGGGCCAGCCGTGCCCAGATTGACAGGTCCGAATACCTGCGCATAGTGCAGCATGATATTTTTCGCCAGCCGTCGTTATGGGTTCGGCAGGATACGGCTCGGGAAATTCTGACCGAAAACGGAAGGGCCTGCGGCATCCGCACTCTCTTGGGTGAGGAGTTCGCTTCCCGGGCCGTGCTTTTGACCACCGGCACCTTTCTGCAGGGCCTTATCCATGTGGGGCTGAACAATTTTTCCGGGGGCCGTTTGGGCGAAGCTGCCTCCAACAGCTTGAGCGACAGCCTCAGGAAGCTTGGTTTCGAACTGGGACGGCTCAAGACGGGAACCACCCCGCGCCTGCTGCGCGACAGTATCGATTTTGACAAGCTCGAAGTACAGCCCGGCGACGATCCGCCCACTCCGTTCAGTTTTCGCAATACATCGGTTCCCCTGCCGCAGGTTCCCTGCCATCTGACGTATACCAACGAGGCCATGCACGAGATAATCCGTAGCGGATTTGATCGCTCACCCATGTTTACCGGTGTCATCGAAGGAACCGGGGCCCGGTATTGCCCGTCCATCGAGGACAAGGTGGCCCGTTTCCCGGAAAAAGAGCGACATCAGATTTTCATTGAGCCTGAAGGGCTGAATCATCCCGAGGTGTATCCCAACGGAATTCCAACCAGCCTTCCGCTGGATGTACAGAAAAAAATGATTCGTACGGTTGTGGGGCTTGAACAGGCCCAGATCGTGCGTCCGGGCTATGCCATTGAATACGATTACGTGCCGCCGACCCAACTGAAGCCCACTCTTGAGGCCAAGGGGGTTTCGGGGTTGTATTGCGCGGGGCAGATCAACGGAACATCCGGTTATGAGGAAGCCGCGGCACAAGGCTTTTGGGCCGCCATCAATGCCTGCCGTGCCGTCAGGGGGGAAAAGCCGTTTTTGCTTTCTCGTGATCAGGCATACATGGCCGTTTTGGTGGACGATCTGGTCACCAAAGGTACAAAGGAACCCTACCGTATGTTTACCTCTCGCGCAGAACATCGCCTGCTGTTGCGCGAAGGCAATGCCGATATGCGCCTGACCGAAATCGGGCGGGAACTCGGTCTTGTCGATGATGATCAGTGGAAAATGTTTTCGACCAAACGTGACCAACTTTTATCCATTCTTGAATTGCTGCAGTCCGTGAAAATTCGCCCGGATGCGTCCACAAGAGACAAGCTTGCCTCCATTGGCGCCTCGGCTCCCGGAAAAGCCGTGAGCCTCGCAGCGATTTTGCGCCAGCCTCAGGTGGATATTGCGAGTCTGACCATATTCAGCGAATCGATTGCCGCCATGCCCGATGATGTGCTTTGCGAGGCCGAAACCCAGGTGCGCTATGAAGGTTACCTTGTGCGGCAGCAGGAGCTTGTGGAACGATTCCGTGAAATGGAAGATGTTTCCCTGCCTTCGAATTTGGATTACTCGGCTATTGCCGGATTAACCCGCGAGGTGGTCGAAAAGCTGAGTTCCATTCAGCCCATGACCCTTGGGCAGGCTGCCCGTATTTCCGGTGTTACCCCTGCAGCCATCTCCTGTATTGAGGTATATTTGAAAAAAACAGGTATGTTGTAATGTTGTCTGCGCATACTGTGTGTTGACAGATCATACGCTACTACATAGATATTTGTGTTGACCGGTTGGTATACCGGTTTTTTCTGCCCATGCGGCAAGCTGCATGATCACAACAAGGAGAAGCGTCTTGGACGAAGGCTCGGACGGCCGATTTCGTAACGTGTTCAAGAAAATATTCGGCAAAAATGGTCAGGACCTCGAGGAACACATTCTGGAGGCCAAGGACGAAGGCGAAATCGAAACCGCCGAAGTCAACATGCTGCTCAACGTTCTGGATCTGGACGAGAAGCTTGTAACAGAAATCATGGTTCCCAGAACAGATATGGAATGTGCCGATATTGACAGCACGTTTCGTGAAGTTGCCGAAATCATTACGCAGGGAGAAGCCCACTCCCGTATTCCCGTGATTGGTGAAAACAAGGACGAAGTGGTCGGCGTGGTCCATGCCAAGGACCTGCTGGCCCCGCTGCTGTCCGGTGATCTGGACGGCCCCGTCCGCGATTGTCTTCGGCCGGCTTTTTTCATTGTGGAAACAGCCTCATTGAGTGAAGCCTTGAGCCAGTTCAAGGCCAACAGTGTTCATATAGCCATTGTGCAGGACGAATACGGAGGCACGTCGGGAATGGTCACGCTGGACGATATCCTCGAGGAAATCGTTGGCGAAATTCAGGATGAATATGACGCTGACCGTCCTGACGAAATTCTTGAGTTGGACAACGGCGGCCTCATGCTTTCCGGCAGAGTCACCCTTGACGAACTTGATGAAAAATATGGCATCCACCTCGATTCTGAGCAGGTGGACTCCATTGGCGGCTACATAACGGCCCTTGCCGGTCGAATTCCCCACTCCGGAGAGTTCTTCACCCTTGAGGGACGAACTTTCACAGTGCATGAGGCCGACGACAAGCAAATTCGGACCATTCTTGTCACACCGACATCTGTGGCTGACATTTCCGGGGAATCGTAGACGTGTCCTTGTTTGTTCTGATCGCAGCCGTAGGAGCCTGGCTTGGGTTTGCCAACCCGCTTGTGCAGATTCCGTTTCTGGCCCTTGGCCTTCCTGTAGGACTCGGCTGGATAGCCTTTCGCGCCCATTCTCTGAGGCGGGCCTTTGGCTGGGGATGGCTTGCGGGAACCTTGGCCTGCGCAGGGTGCATGTACTGGATGGTTGTCCCTATAGCCATCTATGGTAACTTGCCATGGTTTCTGGCTCTCCCCTGCCCGGTGCTTGTCGGAGCGGTCCTGGGGCTTTTTTACGCTGCTTATCCCGCCTTGCTGCACATTTTTGCCAAGTATGACAATGGACTTTTGCTGTGTTTGTTTGCCGGGTTGTTATGGACAAGCCTGGAACAGCTGATGGGCCTGGTGTTCACGGGATTCCCCTGGATGAATCTGGCCTCAGCCTTTGTTCCATGGCCCGTGTTCATTCAGTCGGCCTCCGTTGTAGGCGCCTACGGACTTTCAGGGCTGCTTGTAGTCGTGGCTACCTGCGGTCTGTTGTATAATACGGTCAAACGCGCTTTGTGGATGGGGAGCGTGTTGTGCGCTGCAATCATTTTGTTCGGGGTGTGGAGTCTCTCCTCGCCCCTCCAAACGGGCAAAAATGTCGGTATTGGTCTTGTGCAGGGCAACGTGGATCAAAGCCTCAAATGGGACCCCAAATACCAAATGGATACCTTGACCCGTTATCTCAGGTTGAGTCGGGACTCGGTTCTCAAGGATCGGCCTGAACTGGTTGTATGGCCGGAGACGGCCATGCCGTTCTATTTGCAGGATCAGGGCGCTTTGGGGGACGGTGTGCGTACTTTTGCAAAAAAGGCACGAACCTCAATTCTGACCGGATCTCCTGCATACAGAATGACCAATGTCGCCCACCATGACTATGTGCTGCTGAACCGGGCCCAACTCATAGGGCCGGACGGAGGGCATGCCGGTGGCTACGACAAGGAGCATCTGGTTCCTTTTGGCGAATATATGCCGTTGGAAAAATATTTGCCTTTTGAAAAATTGGTCCAGGCCGCCGGTAATTTTGTTTCCGGTGAAAACAACACTCCCCTGTTTTTGAACGGGAAACACTTCGGTGTTTTGATTTGTTACGAAGCCATTTTTCCGGAGCTGGCACAAAAGCAGGTTGCCAGTGGTGCGCAATTCCTTGTAAATATAAGCAATGACGCTTGGTTCGGAAAGACCTCAGCGCCACGGCAGCACCTATCACTTACAACCATGCGAGCTGTTGAACAAGGGCGTTGGATTGCTCGCTGCACCAATACAGGCATCAGCGCCTTCATCGATCCCCGGGGGCGGATCGCGGCAACGGCCCCGCAGTTTGAAGCGACTTTTCTCAACGGCACCGTAACCGCCCTGCATGAGACGACACTGTTTCATGCCCTGTATCCATGGCTGTTTTTCGGTTGTCCCATGGCCGCCCTTGTTGTTTTTGGTTGTATTGTCTTTTTCAGACGAAGCAAGTCTGCTACAATGGAGCATACGCTCTGACAGTTTACCGAGAGGACCATGATTGATTATTCCGAATTGAAAACTCGTTCCGTTGACCTCCTTGACCAGTTCAAAACGCTTTGGGGGCGTCTTTGACTATGAGGACAGTATGGAGCGCCTCAGGGAAATAGAACACGATCTTTCTCAACCCGGTGCCTGGGACAAGCCGGATGCCTTAACACCTGTTTTGCGCGAGAAAAGCCAACTTGAAGCAAAGCTGTCCATGTATGACGGCCTTGATTCCACTCGAAGCGATCTTGAAGATTGGCTCCTGCTTTCCGAAGAGGATAAAGGAAGTGAATCGTTGGAAGCTTTGAGTGAACAGGTTGTTCTTTTTGAGGAAAAGCTTCAGGCGACTGAATTGGCTACCTTGTTTGCGGACCCGATGGACAAGAATCCGGCCATCCTGGAAATTCATCCGGGTGCCGGTGGCGTGGATTCGCAGGATTGGGCCGAGATGTTGTTGCGCATGTATACGCGTTGGGCGGAACGCAAGGGGTTCACTTTGCAGCAACTGGATTTTCAACCCGGTGACGAAGCCGGTGTCAAAAGCGTCACCTTGCAGATTGACGGCCTGTACGCCTTTGGCCAACTCAGGGGCGAAGCCGGAGTGCATCGGCTCATACGCATTTCTCCCTTTGACGCGTCAGGCAGACGGCATACTTCATTTGCCTCCGTTGATGTCTATCCGGACATAACTGAAGAAATCGAAATTGACGTACGTGATGAAGATTTGCGAATCGACGTGTTTCGTTCCAGCGGTCCGGGCGGTCAGCACGTCAACAAGACGAACTCTGCCGTTCGCATTACCCATTTGCCCACCAATATTGTTGCTCAGTGCCAGAATGAAAAATCCCAACTGCGCAACAAACAGACGGCCATGAAGATTCTCAAGGCCCGTCTGTATGAATTGGAGCAAAAGAAACTGGATGAAAGCCGCAAGCAGGACTACGCGTCCAAGGACGCCATAGCCTGGGGCAGCCAGATCAGGACATACACCCTACAGCCCTACCGGCTGGTAAAGGACCATCGTTCCAATCTGGAAGTCAGCAGCGTCGACGCCGTGCTGGACGGTGATCTGGATAAACTCATCCGCAACCACTTATTGTATGTGCATGGCCAACAAAACGGATAATATCGTTACGGAACAGGAGATTCTCATGGAACTCAACGCCTTGCAAAAGGAGTTGTGCACGAGAGCCAATGATTTTTGCCTGTCGACCGGGCCGGAGTCCTCCTTATGGCTTTTCCGGGCTTTTGAAGGGGTCAGCCTCGAACAATGGGAGGAACTCAGCACCAGGCTGGATTTGAAGCAGTGGTTGACGCTGCCCATTGATGGTGATGCCTACCCGCATCTCAAGCATGTTCAGGATTCATTGGAACATCTTGCCTATCAGACGGATCATGATCCACTGACCGGCCTTGCCAACCGCAGGGCGTTCGACAGGATTCTCGACATAGAAATAGAGCGCTCAAGACGTTCGCGCTCCTCAGTTTCGTTGATCATCATGGATCTGGATGATTTCAAGGAGATCAATGACACTTATGGACATCTTGTCGGAGACGAAGTGTTGACCACATTTTCCCGTATGGTCCATGAGACTACAAGGCGCTATGATCTCGCCGCACGGCTCGGAGGTGAGGAATTCGCTCTCGTGCTGTCGGGAACAGGCGTTATCAAGGCCCGTCGTGTTGTCGGCCGTCTTTTGGGCGAATTCAGAAATCACGTTTTTTCCGTCGATGATGTCGGGAGTTTTTCCGTCACATGCTCTGCCGGCATGGTCTGCTACAAGGGGAGCGTGGAAATGGATGTTAAAAAAATGGTGAACCTGGCCGACAACGCTCTTTACAAGGCCAAGGAATCCGGCAAGGACCGTCTCGAGGTCGCGTCGATTCCCGATGTTGATCTTGTTTCCAAAGATACCCTTGTCCAGGCCAACGAAAAACAATTCCTGTTCGGTAAAACGGCGGAGTAGATATGAGCGACAATCAGAACAACACGTTGAGTGTATCGATTTTGAGCGGCAAGGGCGGCGTCGGCAAATCCAACATCGTGCTCAATCTCGGCTATGCACTGTACATGGCGCAAAAAACGGCCATGCTGATGGACTGCGACCTCGGGCTTGCCAACCTTGATGTCCTGTTGGGGATTTCACCGGAAATGAATCTGCAGGATCTTCTGAATGAAGACACTCCTGTCGATGATGTTTTGGTTGCTATCGAAGATGACGGGCTGGATATCCTGCCCGCCACAAGCGGTGTTCCCGAACTTGTGGAAATGGACGAGGACATGCGGGAAATATTGTTCAAGAAACTGGTTTCCCTGGCCGGAGACTACAATTTTCTGCTGCTGGACCTCGGAGCAGGTATAAGTCCTACGGTTATGGCATTCGCATCCACAACCCAGCTGCGGCTCATGGTGGTCACTCCGGAGCCCACATCGCTGACGGACAGCTATGCCGTCATCAAGGTGCTCGCCACTCAGTATGACATCAAGGATTTTCTTGTTCTTGTAAATCAGGCGACTTCGCAGTCTGAAGCCAAGACAACCTTTGACCGACTCAATGCCGCATGCCGCAATTTCCTGGGAATTGATCTGGTTTTTCTTGGTCATATTGAGCACGATCCTATGGTCATTGAGTCTGTCAGACGTCAGACGCCCCTGATGAAAATGGCCCCTAATTCACTGGCATCAAAGGATATAAAGCTGTTGGCAAAACGCCTTATGCGTTATCGGGAAGACAATGCCGAACGGATTGCAGAACGTCCCATATTGAAAAAATTTCCCGACCCAAGATGATTGGGGTTGACGAAAAGAGTTTTTTTTCGGCATAGTTAGTGAGTATTCGTAAGGATGCCGCTACGATTTGCCTTCAGCGGTTCTCTGTGTACACATCCAACGCAATTGGGAGAAACCCATGAACAAGAGCGAATTGATCAAGGCGCTGGCGGAAAAAAAGAAACTGCACGTTGATGAGTCCACCAAAATTGTGGGAGCATTCGTTGATTCCGTCAAGGAAGCCCTTCTTCGTGGTGACCGTGTCGAGATTCGCGGATTCGGCAGCTTCAAGATCAAGGACTATGAAGGGTATACCGGGCGCAACCCCAAGACCGGACAGGTTGTACAGGTCAAACCCAAAAAGTTGCCTTTTTTCCGTCCTGGCAAGGAACTGAAAGAATACATCAATAATTAGAATGCCACGGATTCTGTTGTCCTTAGCCTTGGCCATAGGCCTGGCGTTTCCGGTTGTATGCAAGGCAGAATCCGTTTTGAACATACGGTATACGGCCAATACATACGGCACGGTCCGGCCATGCCCCTCCTGAAGTAACAAGACCATTGGAGGAGTGGCCCGGCGGGCCACATATCTGCTTGATGTCGCACATCGCAACGCCTCGACCCTAACGGTCGCTGGCCCCTATGAGTTTACGCACAGAGCAGGAGATTTACCGACGGTTGATTTCCTGACGGCCATGCGCACAGCCTTTGTGAGCATGGACTATGATGTAGGCTTTCTGTCAGACAGGGAACGCAAGGCGTTTGCTGCGAGGGATCTGTCCTTGCCCAAGGGATGGTTTACCCACGATGCTCCTTCCATTTATCGTATTTCATTGCCTGAAGGAAAAATCGCGGCCTTGGTGTTTGTACCTGCCCTGCCGCAGCATGCGGATACTGTGGGAATAGACATGAAAAAAAAGGTTGCGAACCTCTTTTCACAGGCGCGCACTCAGGCAAATATTGTCATTGCCGTCAGTGATTGGGGGATCAAACCTGAGCGGGATTATCTGGCCGGAATCGGTAATGATCCCTGCCCGGATATTTTTCTCGGCAGCGGCCGGGGAGGTGGCATTGTCGGTCAGGTTTTGGCCGATGGTCGTGTCTACTATGTCCGCCCTTACGAGAAGGGAAAAGCCGTCACATGTATTTCGGTTTTGAGCTGGCCCGCAAAAAATGATGAATTCAAGTGGATTCGAAAGAAAAACATTACTTCCGAGCTCGTTGTTCTTGATGACGGTTTCAGCGAGAGCTTGATAATTAATCAAATTTTCAGCAAAGTCGACGTGAGCAACAACTAAGAAGGAGTGCAGAATGTTTAGCGGCGCGTTTACCGCATTGTCGACGCCATTTCGCGATGGTGCTGTCGATGAACAGAATTACAGGGATTTTATCGAGTGGCAAATTGAACAGGGAATAGACGGACTTGTTCCTTGTGGAACCACCGGCGAAGCGGCGACCTTGAGTCATGCCGAACAGGGACAGGTCATCCGCATGTGTGTGGAACAGGCCAAAGGACGTGTTCCGGTCATTGCTGGTGCCGGTTCCAACAGCACCAAGGAAGCCATTGAACTGACCAAAATGGCCAAGGATGCCGGGGCTGATGCAGCACTCCTGATTACCCCCTACTACAATAAACCGACTCCGGAAGGACTCATCGCGCATTTCAAGGCCATTGGCGACGAAGTTTCCATGCCTTTTGTGATTTACAACGTGCCGGGTCGAACTTCACTGAATCTTCTGCCCAAGACGCTCAAACGCATCAAGGATGCGGTTCCTGACGTGGTGGGCATCAAGGAAGCCACAGGCAACCTCAGACAGTGTGCCGAAGTCATCGAGGAATGTGGTCGAGATTTCGACATGCTGTCCGGTGATGATTTTACGGTACTGCCGTTGCTTTCCGTTGGCGGTTCCGGTGTTATCTCCGTAATTTCGAACATCATGCCTGCCGATATGGCCGGAATGTGCAAAGCGTATGTAGCGGGCGACGGAAAGAAAGCTCTGGACCTGAGTCTGAAAATGGCCCCCGTGAACAGGGCCATGTTCTTTGAAACCAACCCAATGCCGGTTAAAACCAGCCTGTATAAAATGGGTGTTTTCAAAAATCTTGAGTTCAGGCTTCCCATGGTTCCGGTAACATCGGAAACTGATGCGAAGCTTGATCAGGTCTTGCGTGAAGCAAATCTTATCTAGTCTTTATCAATGAAAAAAACACCCCGGTCGCTTACACGATCGGGGTGTTTTTTGTTAAGTTTCGCTCATTTTTTTAAATATTCCACATATTGCCGATCTGTCTGGTTAATGTGGTTGATTATCCAGTCTTCAAGAAAACTGTCCACACTGGCCGGAAACACGTACCGTTTGTCCCTGTTCAATTCCATGACCTCACGCGTGATGCGTCGATGTTCGTTTACGTGTTCTTCCATATGAGGATATTCCCGTTTCTGCATGAGCGCTTCCTCGCGGGCAAAGTGGCTGGTGGTGTATTCGAGAAGACGGTCAAAAAGGCGTGCGATCGCTTCATGTCCGGCATTTTCATTGATGGCTTTTTGGAAGTCCTCCGCATATTTGACCAAAACACGATGTTCCGAGTCAATGCTTGGTATGCCGAGCAAGAGTTTGTCGGACCAGCGTATGGCGTTTGCAAGATGGCAGTCTGAACATTCGTCCGAGCGGACCAGTACGAGCAAGGAATCCCCATGCGCCAGAAGGAGTTCATTTGACGGGTTTTCGGTTTCCGCGCCGTCGATTCGTTTCAGGGCAATGGCGGCAATGCCTGCTGTCTGTTGCAGCGCATCCTTGACGGAAACCGGAGCGTCGCCCAGGTTGCGAAATATCTTCAGGCCATGCCCCATGACAGCGTTGTGGCCATTTTCCACCGCCGGGGATTCGGTGACACCGGCCTGCCGAGCAAGGATGTGGGCAATCTGCTCTCCTCCCAGTGCCAGCGGATAAACCACCGTATTGGCTCCGGCCCGCAGCATACGGTACTCAATGGCCGGGTCCGAACCCCGGGCAACGATGTATATGTCTGGATTCAGTTCTCGTGCAGCCAGGGAAATATTGATGTTGGCCGCATCGTCGTTAATGCACAGTACTATGTATTCGGCTTTGCGAATACCTGCGGAAAGCAATACGCCATCGACAGCAGCATCGCCACACAGTGCCAAATACCCTCGTTGCCTGGCTTCCCCCAATTGCTCTTCCTTTGAATCCACTACCACGAAATCAAGCCCCAATTCGAAAAGTTTGAGGCAGATGGCCCTGCCGATCTTGCCATATCCGCAAACAAGCGTGTGGGATGACACTTTGTTGATTCTGTCTTTCATCTTGCGTTTCTCATAAAGGTTTCGAGCCCCGGCTTGCACGATTACCTTGGCCACCTGTGTTGCAAAGACGGCAGCAAGGCCGAGACCTGTAAAAATGAGTCCTATGGTAAAGATGCGCCCTGCTGTGGAGAGTTCGTGTATTTCACCAAAGCCGATGGTGGTGATGGTTATGACGGTCATGTACAGGGCATCAAGTAGGCTCCACCCTGTTTCCAGGAACATGTACCCCATCGTGCCTGCGGCAAGTACGATAAAAATGGCAATCAGAAGCTGTATGTGTTGGCGCGGTTGTGACGTCATATAGAGCGAGTACAAAATGCGTTGCGAGAAGGCAACTCGAGTTTGATCTGTCTGAATGGCCCATCATCATGTGACAAAAATCACAATAACGTATGGGCATACCCCTGAATAAACAAAAAGCCCGCCGACATTGCTGCCGGCGGGCTGAACAGTCATTACCGACCAGATATTAGCCTTCAAAAGCCTTGATGAAGTTGGGAGCAACCTGCTTTTTGCGGCTCATGACGCCTTCCAGCCAGATGGACTTGCCTTCGGGAGCCTTGCCAAAAGCCTTTTCGACAACGGAAACGTCGTCAGAGGCGATCAGCATTTCGGAACCTTCCTTCATGATGTCGGTCAGCAGCAGGAAAACGGAGTGGCGGCCATCGGCCTTGACCTTTTCGATTTCAGCCTGCAGACCTTCCTTGTGGGAGTCCAGCATGGACAGGTCCACGACTTCCAGCTGGCCGATGCCGACCTTGTTGCCGGACATGTCGAAGTCCTTGTAGTCGCGGAAGACCAGTTCGTTGGCGGAAGCGCCGTCAACAGCGGACTTGACCTTGAACATTTCCATGCCCAGAGCCATCACGTCGGCAACGCCGGCGATCTTGGCCAGTTCGTCGACAGCTTTCTTGTCAGCGTCGGTGCAGGTCACGGATTTGAACATGACGGTGTCGCTCAGAATGGCACAGAGCAGGATGCCGGCGATGTTCTTGGGAACTTCAACGCCGTAGAAATCATACATTGCCTTGATCACGGTGCCGGTGCAGCCAACAGGCCAAACCCACATTTCCAGCGGGTTGGGAGTGGTCACGTCGCCCAGCTTGTGGTGGTCGACAACGGCGACGATTTCGCCCTTTTCCAGATTGTCCATGGACTGGGACAGGTCGGTGTGGTCGACCAGAATGATCTGCTTGTCCGTGGCGTCAGTCACCACTTCCGGGGCGGAAAAACCGAATTTTTCCAGAACAAAAGCGGATTCGGGAGCAATTTCACCCTGTGCAATGGGCTTGGCTTCCATGCCGCGCTTGGTCCAAAGATCAGCAACCGCGATAGCGGAAGCAATGGTGTCGGTATCCGGGTTTTTGTGTCCAACAACTACGATAGCCATATCAAGTCCTCCTATTGAAATTACTTGAGAAAAATTGTTGATCAAGTCATTTTCAGAATGTTCGGATTATCACAATCTCTTACGGCTGCCAAGCTATTCCGGGCCAGATTGAGAAAAAAAGAACAAAAGCGATCCCGATACTCAGCACGACATAGGCCCGGCGAAGACGGAGGGCCATGACGCCTCCCAATGTTGCCGTTATCCAGAGGTGGGGCCATGTAATGTCGAGGCTTTGGAGAAAACTTGAAAAATTATACAGAAACCAGTCCAGTACCCAGTACAGGGCGAGGATCGTTATAAAAAACAAAACCCAGGATCCTGCGAATGCGGTCAGTGTGGAGCGTGCGATCAACAGGCCCGGAAGTCTTGGGTCCAGCGGCTTTCTGGACCAATTCAACAGTTGGTTGTAGCTTTTGCGTTGCTTTTCGCGCAGCAAGCCTTCGAGCCGGGCTCCGGCCCATGCCAAAGGCATACAAGCAAAGATGATGGCCAGAACCTGACCGGGAGCGGAAGCATTGAGCCATGTGCACAGACTGAGGGTTGCAAAGGTCGTAGCCGTGAGATGTGGTGGAATATAGGTTCCTGCCGGAATAAGGTCGAGCCAGAAAAGTTCAAAGAAAATGCTGATACTCAGTGCCATTTCGTAATTATTCGAGAAAGCGCCCCAAAAAAGACCGATAACCAGCGGACGTTCGAGAAGGCCAAGGCTGATTGTATTCCTGAACAGGGAAAAGACGGCAAAAAAAAGCGATACGAGCGCAAACCAGCCGACAGTTCCCACAGACATACTCACCACTTGACCTGCACAGTATCGTTGGGGACACACCTGAAGTCGAGGTCGATTCCGTTTTTGGCAAAAAAACGCAAACAGGCTTCGTCTTCTTCATTGACCGCCACACTGGGGGACAATTGCCGTTTGCCCGGGCTGTAATGCACGTTACCGATGTTGAGCGTTTCAAAGGCAACGCCCTGTTCATAGGCCCGGCGTGCGTCCGCACAGTTGTTGAAGAGGATGAGGTAATCCGAGTTGAGCGTTTCAATCGCGGTTTCGAGCGCACCAACCGAAACAAATATGCTTTCGATGTTACCCGGAATTGCCAGGGTCATGATCTGCTGCTGCATGATGTCGGCAGCCAACTGGTCATTGGCGACAACTATGGTTTTAACGCCTGTATACGGCAACCATGTCTCGATGATTTGCCCATGAATGAGGCGATTGTCTATACGAACCCAATCCATTGGCATAAATCCTATTTTTTTGCCGTACGTTTGCGCAGCAGTTCTCCGGCCACCACGATGCCCTGCAGGCCTGCATCCCTGACAGCGGCGGCCATATCCGATAATTTCATATCCCGTCCCTGCAACGCCTTGATGATCATGGGCAGGTTGACGCCGGCAACCACCTCGATTTCGTTTTCTTTCAGCAGTGAAAGGCTGAGAGTTGTGGGAGAGCCGCCGAACAGGTCGGTCAAGAGCAGGACTCCTGCCCCGACATCCGCTTGTTTGGCCTTGGCGCGAATGGTTTCCACTGTGGCGTCCACTTCCCTGTTGACGTCGACGCTGACGGCAAAGCATCGCTCCTGCTCACCGAGGACTGTTTCAGCCGCACGCACAAGTTCTTCTCCGAAATTACCGTGTGTGACCACGACAACGCCAATGGACTTGGTTGATTCGGACATGATTTATCCCAACTCCAGATGTCTGTGTTCGATTGTAGAGGAATATCCGGCTTCGCGTAATTGGCTGAAAAGACTTTCCGCGACGGAAACGGACCTGTGCCTTCCTCCTGTGCAGCCTATGGCCACAGTGATCCTGTGTCTGCCCTCTTCGGCATATAAAGGCAGGAGGTAGATCATGAAGTCCGTGAAGCGTTGCATGAACGTCGATCCGGGGTCGGTTTTGAGCACATAATCAGACACCTGTGCATCCTTGCCGGAAAGCTCCCGTAGTTTTTCATCAAAATAAGGGTTTGGAAGAAAGCGGAGGTCAAAAACAAGATCCGCCTCCAGTGGAACGCCATACTTGAACCCGAACGTCACCACACGCACACGCATTCCGCGCGGGTTGTTTTCAATATCAGTCCATTTCTCTTGGAGAATTCTTCGCAGATCGTGGATGGAATAGTCCGTGGTGTCCAACACCAGATCGGCGGAATCCCTTATGGGATCAAGTACTTCCTTTTCCATTTCCAAGGCCTGTTCAAGCCCGAGGTTCCTGGATTCCAAAGGATGCAGGCGCCGCGTGGTGGCATAGCGTGTGACCAGAGTTTCCGCGCGGCATTCAAGAAACAGAATGGTCAGGTCTATGCCCATTTTTTCCAATTGTTGATTGGCTTCTTCCCATTCCTGAATGAAATCGCTTTGACGGAGATCCATCCCAAGTACAAGACCACGATGCTGGGTTGTCTTGGGTTGAAACATCTCGGCCAGCTTCGGGAGCATTGCTGTGGGCAGGCCGTCCACACAGAAATAGCCAAGGTCTTCAAAAACCCGGAGAGCTGTACTTTTTCCCGATCCGGATAAACCGGTGACAAGGATGACCGGAAATGTTGAAGACAAAATGAAATCCTTGTTGGTTAGGCGTTTTTCAAGATTTGCCAAAGAGCCTTGGCGTCTTCGGCCTTGAGAAATTCCTGACGGAAGTGTTCATCCTTGAGCAGACGAGAGATATGGGCCAGCAGTCGCAGGTGCATTCCGGCCACCTGCTCCGGAGCCATGACAAGAAAAAAAATGTGGCAGGGCTTGAAGTCCAGCGCTTCGTATTCAATGCCTTTGGTGCTTCTGCCCACAACCACAGAAATCCTGTCGATGGCATCCAGTTTTCCATGGGGAATGGCTATACCGTCGCCGATTCCCGTGGTTCCGAGTTCTTCCCGTTCAAGAAGGACACGGACCGCCTGGTCCGTGTCCATTCCATTATTGTCCTTTTCAAGGGGGGCCACAAGTTCTGTCAGAACCTGTTTCTTGCTGCTTCCCGAAAGTTCCGGGACGATGTAGGCCTCTTGAAGATAATCACCAAGTTTCATGATCAGTGTCCAGGATCGATCAATCCGAAATCGCCGTTGTTTCGTTTATAAATGACGTTGATGCCTTCGGTGTCGGCATTGCGAAAGACAAGGAATTCGCCGTCCGTGGTGTCCAGCTGCATGGCTGCCTCGTCCACGGACATGGGTTTGGGCTCATAGGAGTCACTGCCGACGATTGTCGGGGTCCAGTTGCCGGATTCCTTTTCCAAAAAAGACAGATAGTCCATCTGGACGACCTTGTTGGCTCGGGCCTTCTTGCCGCGATCCTTCATCTTTTCGCGTAATTTGCGCAATTGCGCTTCCAGCTTGTCCAGCACCAAGTCGATGCTTGAATACATGTCCTCCGATGTTTCAAACGCAGACAAATGAATATTGTCCGCATTGAGCACAACATCGGCCTTCTGGCGAAACTTCTCAACCATGAGATTGACCTTGAGCTCGGCCGTGTCAGAATGGGACACGTACTTGCCGAGTTTTCCAAAGCGCTTTTCAGCATACTTCTTGAGATGGTCGGACGGATCGAAGTTCTTGAAGGTGAAGCTGATGTTCATGGACTACCCTCCTGAGTTTGTGGGTATTTGACAAGCCCTGTTAGAAAAACTCCTTTCGCTTTGAAGATGAGGCAATGCCCATTGCAGAACGATATTTTGCCACGGTTCTTCGTGCGATGTTTACATCGAGTTTTTCTTTCAGAATTTCACCGATTTTTTCGTCACTGAGCGGTTTTTTCGGATTCTCCTCGCTTATAAGTTGCTTGATGAGTGCCTTGACGCTCTCGGAGCCGACCTGAGAGCCATCCCCCAAGTCCAAAGCACTGTTGAAAAAGAATTTCAATTCAAAAATACCGTGGGGAGTGGATACGTATTTATTGGTCGTGATCCGGCTCACGGTGGATTCATGCATGCTGATGTCTTCGGCAACCTCTTTCAGGATGAGTGGCTTGAGTTTGGTCACACCCTCTTCAAAAAAGTCCCTCTGAAATCTGACAATGCTCTCAACTACTTTATACAACGTACGTTGCCGTTGGTACAGGCTTTTCATCAGCCATGCGGCAGATCGCATTTTTTCGGAAAAATAATCCTTTTCCTTTTCGTTGCTGGCCTTGAGATTATCCACGTAAAAGGAGTTCATTTGAAGACTGGGAAGGCCGTCATCGTTGAGCATGATGACGAACTCGTCTCCGAACTTGTATACGAAAACATCGGGGCTGACGTAATGTGGTTCTGTGGAGGAAAAATTCGTCCCCGGCATGGGATCCAAGGTTTGGAGGAGGTCAAGATAGGATTTGAGATCCTCCATGGATATCTTGAATTTGCGCACAAGGGGCTTGTACCGGTGCTTTTCAAGGTCCTCGAGATGATCGGTGACCAATGAAACCAAAACAGGATCGCTGTCAAACCCTGCTACCTTCATCTGGACCAGCAGACATTCCTGGGGGGTGCGAGCCGCTATGCCCACAGGGTCGAGCAGCTGCATCTTGCGGATCACCTTTTCCACAAGTTCGGCTTCCACAGGGATCATGGACATTATTTCGTCCACACTGGCCTTGAGGTAGCCGTTGTGGTCGAGATTGCCAACGACAACATCGCCTACGGCAATTTCTTCATCCGTAAAATTGGAAAGGCGCATTTGCCAGCTCAGATGTCCTTCGAGCGAAGGCTTGGAGGCCAGCCGTGCCTCAAAAGACATACCCTCTTCCGGGATTTCTGCGTCCCGGGAGTGTGATTGTTTCGAAGTACTGGAAAACTCACCAAGATAGTTCTCCCAGTCTGCATCCTTGACTAGGGCGTCGTTGGCATCTTCTGTGGCGGAGCGATCGTCTTCGACTTCGGACACGGCTTCATTTTCCGTTTCTTCAAGAAACGGATTCTCCAGCAACTCTTGCTGTACGGTTTCAACCAGCTCAAGCCTCGACAATTGCAGCAGCTTGATTGCCTGCTGTAATTGCGGTGTCATCACAAGCTGTTGAGAAAGTTTGAGTTGTTGCCTGAGTTCAAGTCCCATATACGTACCGTTCCGATTTTTCCTGTTGGGAAAAACTTGTTGTTATTTTTTATTTATCCTGCATGGATTTCGTGCAATCCGCAATGAGCAGGAACGAATTATACTAAATTTGAATCAACATAACCTATTGTGACTTTTATTTTTCCTCAAATCAAACTCTTTACATGAAAAAAATGTACCAATGTTCACAGCCGCTGTAAATCGGGAATTCGGGAAAAAGGGAACAATCCGGACGAAGCCGGTACAGGGAATGGAGGAGAATGGATTTAGAGGCAAAAATCCTCGCCCAGATAAATCTGTCTGGCCTGACTGTCCTGAACAATGACTTCCGGCGTGCCTTCAAGAATAATCGTACCTTCGTATACGAGGTATGCGCGGTCACAAATATTCAGCGTTTCACGCACGTTATGGTCAGAAATCAAAATTCCGATGCCCATACTTTTGAGTACGGAAATGATTTCCTGAATATCGATAACCGCAATGGGGTCGATACCAGCAAACGGTTCGTCAAGCAGAATGAAGCTGGGGTTGAGGATGAGAGCCCGGGCGATTTCCAGCCGTCTCCGCTCGCCACCGGATAGAAACATGGCGGGCTGGTCAGCCAACTTGGAAATTGTAAACATATCCATGAGTTCTTCGGCCCGGGCATTTTGTTGGCGTGGCGTCATGGAGGTCTGTTCAAGGATGATTTCAAGGTTCTGGCGAACCGTGAGTTTTTTGAAAATAGAACTTTCCTGTGGCAGATAGCTGATGCCAAGGCGGGCTCGTTCATGCAAGGGCTGGTCAGTTATGTTTTGGCCGTTGAAGGAAACATCCCCGGTGTTGGGCTTGACGATCCCCACCAGCATGTAAAAGGTCGTGGTCTTGCCCGCGCCGTTAGGACCGAGAAGTCCCACCACCTCCTGTTTGCCCAGGTTCAGGTTCACGCTGTGGACAACCTCTTTTTGTCCGTATCGTTTGCTGAGGTTCGCGGCGACCAGACCTTCCATGCTATTGTACCTTCAATCCCTTGGGCGCGAAAAAGATGGCCTCCACGCGCTTTCCCTTGTCGCCAACAACTTCACTCCTGTTTTCCCGGACATAGTAACGGATGACCTCGCCCGTGATGCTGTTGGGACCGTCCTTGAGCACAGGCTTTTCCTCCATGTACAAAACCCGTTTGCCCACATCATAGGTCAACTTGCCACAGGAGCCGGAGGTTTTTCCCTTTTTTGCCCGAACATTGCCTCTGGCCACGATCCGATCAATGCTGTCCACCTGAAACTTCTTTCCGTCCTTGGAGGAGAAATACGCGGAAATATTATCAGCCCAGAGTGTCAGGCCTTCGTGCTTGGCAATAACGTTTCCAACAAAAGCGACCACCTTGCGATTTTCGTCATAGGTCATGCGTTCGGCCGTGATGGACACAGGAACGCCGGAAGGCGTGGAAACAGCCTCGTCATTTGCGGGCGGAACCGTATCCACGGGAGCTTTGACTTGTCCGGCACCAGAAGCAGGTTTGCCCGGCTTCATGACCACCTGTTTCTTTTGGTTGGCAGGCGTGTTTTGTTGTTTTTGGGCCGGAGCCTGCTTTGCCACTGGTTTTTTGGCGACCTTGGCTGCCGGTTTGGCTTTTGGGGTAACGGCGGGCTTCGTCATTTTGACGGGTTTGAGATACTTGACGTTGGCATATCCCAAAGCCGCAGATTCCTTGCGTTCGGCCTGATTCATCCTGAACACGGCCACCCATCCGTTTTTGAGGAAATCTGTTCGAACCCGTTCACCTTTTTTCAGGGTCACAACATGTTCGGCTTTTGGGGTACGTCCCTTGCGAACGTTCAGGTTCCTGTCAGCCTGACGGACAACACCCCAGTCTGCGGCTATGGCCGGAATTGTCAAAGCCAAAAAAGCAATGGCGATATTCAGGAAAAAGCCTGTCCACGATTTCATGTTCAATTCTCCTGCTCGAAGCCTGTTTCCAGACTTTGGGGGATAATGGTGGCTTCGACGCCGCCTGCTGCAATCAGTTCCCGCGTTACGATATCGATTTCAACAGCTGTGGCGTTTACGGAAAGATCCGGTCTGTGAACGGAAACTCCGCCTTTGAGAAAGACTTTGCCGATGGCGCCTATGTAATCGAAATGCTGTGCCTTGAGGGCAAACATGCCGAATCGTCCGTCAATGTTGTCCCACAGCGTGAGGTTGTCGTTTTTCTGATCAATGTCGCCGCTATCCGCACGGATGAATACTTCCTGCCGGTCTTCCCCAAAAAAGGCGGTCAACTGAGGCATTTCAACGGTAACGAGCTTTCGGTCCTGATCGTATTTTGCCTCGCGTGCCTGAAGTTTCCACTGCAGGGCGCCATCTTTCCCCTGTACCAGCTCAATATCCGTTGCTTCCACGTCGGCGTCTTCCAGAACAGGACGTTCCGTGCGTTCTGCCGGGGCGGTTCTTGTGGCGGGCATATCCTTAGTTTCCGTGTGAACAAATTCTTTGACAAGATAGCCAAAAATCAGTCCGCACAAAAAAACGGCTCCCCAGAGAAAGATCGGACGCAAATTCATCTATTCGGCCCACTCCTGCCAGAGATCGTCGAATTGGCCGCGCTGCCTGAGAATGAAGGCGATGGCTTCGCGCACGGCCCCGTTGCCGCCACTGCGGTCCGACACCCAATGTGCCAATTCCAGAATTTCCGGCAAGGCGTTGGGAACGCTCATGGCCAAGCCAGCACGTCGCATGACGCCAGCATCAATCCAGTCGTCGCCCATGAAGGCGGCCTGTTCTTCAGAAACACCGACCGAATCACATATTTCCCTGAAAAGTGGTACTTTCTTATGGTTACCCGCATGGTAATGCTCAATGCCAAGTTCGCGAACACGCTTTTCCACGGGTTTCTGGTCCAAACCGGTGATAACGGCGATTTCAAGGCCGGCCGCCTGAGCCAGTTTAATGCCCAGGCCGTCCTGCACGTTGAAACGCTTGAAGGCCAAACCATCGTCGTCGTAATAGAGGCCCCCATCCGTGAGAACGCCGTCCACATCAAGAACGAGCAGTTTGATGCTTTTCGCTCGATCTTCTGGACTACGCATCAACAATCTCCCATATGGCCTTGAGTTGTCCGAGTAACGGTTCGAATTGGTCCAACGGCAGGCTATTGGGGCCGTCACATAGGGCATTGTCCGGGTCCGGATGCACTTCCATGAACACACCCGAGGCTCCGGCGGCAACAGCGGCCCGAGCCAGCACCGGAACGTATTCGCGTTGTCCGCCCGAGCAACCGCCCTGTCCGCCCGGCAACTGTACAGAATGCGTTGCATCGAACACGGCTGGGACGCCGAATCCCGTCATTATGGGTATGGATCGGAAGTCCACCACGAGGTTGTTGTATCCGTAGGTGGAGCCTCGCTCCGTGAGCCAGACTTTTTCATTGCCCGCAGCGCGCACCTTTTCCACGGCATTTTCCATGTCCCAGGGAGCAAGGAATTGTCCTTTCTTGATATTGATGATGCTGCCGGTTTTTGCCGCTGCGACCAGAAGGTCGGTTTGTCGGCAAAGAAATGCGGGAATCTGGAGCACGTCGGCCACTTCGGCTACTTGGTTGGCCTGTTCCGGCCAATGGATATCCGTGATAATGGGCAGGCCGGTTTCGCGCTTGACCTCGGCAAGAATCTCCAGCCCCTTTTCAATGCCGGGGCCGCGGTAACTGGACGCGGAGGTCCGGTTGGCCTTGTCGAACGAGCTTTTGTAGATGATGGTCAAGCCCGTTTTTTCGGCAATGCTCTTGATGACGCGGGAGGTGCTCAGGGCCATTTCCCGGCTTTCGATCACGCAGGGACCGGCAATGATGAACGGTCTCTGCGTGCATTTTTCGTGAAGCTTCGCGCTGTTCATGCGAATTACTTGTTTCCTTTTTCCGTTTTGGCGGCTTTGATAAACTCGCGGAAAAGCGGATGCGGACGCATGGGATTGGACTTGAATTCCGGATGGAACTGGCAGCCGAGGAACCACGGATGATCCGGCAGTTCCACAATTTCCACCAAAGATTCATCCGGAGCCGTGCCTGAAAGAACCATGCCGCCCTTGGAGAAATCTTCTATGAATTTGTTATTGAATTCGAAGCGATGACGGTGGCGTTCTTCGATGTTCGGAGTCTGGTAGGCTGCAAAGGCGTTGGTTTCCTTCTTGAGCTTGCAGGGATAGGCGCCGAGCCGCATGGTTCCGCCCTTTTCCGAAGATTCATCACGCACCTCTGTTTTCTTGGTACGGAAGTCGTACCATTCCTTCATGAGGTAGATGATGGGATACGGCGTGCTCAGGTCGAATTCTTCGGAGTTGGCGCCTTCCATGTTCAGCACGTTGCGTGCGTATTCGATGCAGGCGCACTGCATACCCAGACAGATGCCGAAAAACGGAATTTTGTTTTCCCGGGCGTGCTTGATGGAAAGGATTTTTCCTTCCACGCCGCGGGAACCGAAGCCGCCCGGGACCAAAATGCCGTCCAGTCCGGCCATCTTCTTTTCCACGTTCTTGGCCGTGATCTTTTCGGAGTTCACGTATTCCAGTTCAACCTTGGCGTTGTTGGCCACGCCGCCGTGGATCAAGGCCTCATGCAGGGATTTGTATGCTTCGGTCAAGTCAACATATTTGCCCACGATGCCGATCTTGACCGTATCTTGCGGGTTGTTGAGCGTGTCCACCAACGTTTCCCAAGGATGCAGATTTGCATTTTTAGCCGGGAGCTTGAGCAAAATGGCGATTTTTTGGTCAACACCTTGTTCATAGAATTTCAGGGGCAGTTCATAGATGCTCTTTACGTCCACCGCGCTGAACACGGCATCCGGGTCAACGTCGCAGAACAGGGCTATCTTGCGCTTGAGGTCCGTATCCAACTCAACCTCGGAGCGGCAAAGGATGATATCAGGCTGGATGCCGATGCTGCGCAACTCCTTGACGCTGTGCTGGGTGGGCTTGGTCTTCAACTCGCCTGCAGCCTTGAGGTACGGCACCAGCGTCAGGTGGATGTAAAGGACGTTTTCCTTGCCGATATCGTTCTTGAGCTGGCGAATGGCTTCAAGAAACGGCAGGCCTTCGATGTCGCCTACGGTGCCGCCGATCTCGATGAGCGCGACGTCTTCATCCTTGGGCATGTTCAACACGGATTCCTTGATCTGGTTGGTCACGTGCGGAATAACCTGCACAGTTCCGCCCAGATAGTCACCACGCCGTTCCTTTTCAATGACCGTGTTGTAGATGGAGCCGGAGGTGTAGTTATTGCGCTGGCTCATGGGAACGTCCAGATAGCGCTCATAATGCCCCAGATCCAGGTCGGTTTCCGCTCCGTCGTCGGTTACGAATACTTCACCGTGCTGGAAAGGGTTCATAGTCCCCGGATCCACGTTGATATAGGGATCGAGTTTCTGGATGGTGGCCTTCATGCCCCGGGCCTGAAGCAGCGCTCCGATAGATGCGGCAGACAGCCCTTTGCCGAGAGAAGAGAGGACGCCGCCGGTGATAAATATGAACTTGGTTTTCATCTGGAGGTATGCTCCTTGGTTAATCCTTTGAAAATAAACAAAAAGCCGCGTGGCGGCGTGTACTACTGCTTTGTTGACGGACGCCTTGGGCACAAGTATGTACTTGCCCAACGACGAGGCACTTCGCTTATTTTGCAAGGCCGCTCAGCAATGTCAATATCGGGAGGAAACTTTAATGGCCCGCGTCAACGCGCTTGTTATTACCGGATATGGCACCAATTGTGAACAGGAATGCGCACATACTGTTCGCGAAGCCGGTGCTGATTCCGCAGATATCGTATATTTTTCAGACCTTTCCGCCGGTCATACGCGAATGGATGATTATAATTACCTGATCTTCCCGGGCGGTTTTCTGGATGGGGACGACCTCGGGGCGGCCCAGGCCGCAGCACACAGGTGGCGGTGGTCCGAAACCGATGACGGCAAGGCCCTGCTGGATCAACTCAAGGCCTTTTTCGATCGCGGCGGCATTATCCTCGGCATTTGCAACGGTTTTCAACTGTTGGTCAAGCTCGGCTTGCTCCCGGCCGTAGGCGGCAAGTATTTTGAACGACAGGTTTCCCTTTCCTACAATGATTCCGGGCGGTATGAAGACCGTTGGGTGCATCTGAAGCCCAATGCGGACTCTCCGTGCGTATTTACCAAAGGTATTGACTCCCTCTATGTTCCGGTTCGTCATGGCGAAGGAAAGATCATCCCAAAAGATGAAGCGTTACTTGAAGAAATCAAGGCAAACAACTTGATTGCCTTGCAATATATCGATCCGGAATCCATGGAGCCCACTCAGGAATTTCCATACAATCCCAACGGATCACCGCTGGCCATCGCGGGTCTGACCGACCCTTCGGGCCGTATTCTGGGACTCATGCCCCACCCCGAGGCGTTCAACCATCCGACCAATCATCCGCACTGGACGCGTGGAGATGTGACCGACGAAATCGGCATGGCCTTGCTGGAGGCTGGCGTGAAATACCTCAAGGCGCAGTAGAACATGGACTCTGTGCAGCGCATGGCCGTACCCGAGCCGCCGCAGGACTGCTCATGGCGAAGTTTCATGGATGTTGCCCTTGAAGAGGCTTTCCGTGCGGCCGCTGTAGGCGAGGCACCCATTGGCGCGGCCCTGTTTTCCCATTCCGGCAAACTGCTGGCTCGTGCGCACAATCAGCCCATTAGCCTGCATGACCCTACGGCACATGCCGAGGTATTATGTTTGCGACATGCTGCCGAATCCATAGGGAATTACCGATTGAGCAATACCATACTGGCGGTGACACTGGAGCCGTGCATCATGTGCGTGGGTGCGCTCATCCACGCCCGCGTGGCCGGAGTGGTGTTCGGAGCTACTGACCCCCGCGCCGGGGCGTTGGTGTCCAACCTTTCGGGACATGCCCTGCCCTTTGCCAACCACCGGATGTGGTATGTGGGTGGCGTTCAGGAAAACGAATGCGCGGATACGCTCAAGCGTTTTTTTCTCAAGCGCCGGAAACAATGAGCCAATTCCCGCTTGCATCCTGCGGCGAGTATGTTTATAAACATCCTCCGCTCAGCGCAGCCATGTGCCGAGCCAATGTGGAGAGGTAGCGAAGTCCGGCCGTAACGCGCTCGACTCGAAATCGAGTTACGGGTTAATAGCCCGTACGTGGGTTCGAATCCCACCCTCTCCGCCACGAGAACAAAAGCCCCTGTCATCATTGAAAGACCAGTGATAGCAGGGGTTTCTTCTTGCCCACTGCTACACTTGACTGCTACACCAGAGGGCATGGAAGACATGGCAAAATACCCAGGGCTGACTAAGCGAAAAGGCACCAACAACTATCAACTCAGACGTAAGGTGCCTGTCGACCTTCAAGAGCAGTACGGCAAGAAGGAAATCACACGCAGTCTTCGCACAAGCAACTACCATGATGCTGTGGAGAAATACCGTATTGAGACCATGAAGCTTGATCAGGAGTTTGCAGAAGAACGCCGCAAGCATGCCACTGTTCAAATCAGGGAACTCTCTCAGATCGAGATTGAGCGGCTTGCAGCGATTGCCTACTACGATGAACTCAAAGAAGATGAAGACAAACGGACTAACGGCCTGAGTGAGATTGAGCATGCTGATTACAAGGAACTCCTGGAGACCCTAGAGTCAGAAGGAAGAGAACGGCTTGCCAGAGGCGATACACAGAGCATTGAGGACTACGCCGAAGAACTCCTAGCTGAACAAGGCATTAGCTTGGACAAAGACACAGAGGATTTCAAAAAGCTGACAATGAAACTGTTGGAAGGCTTCGTGAAAGCCAATAAAGTCATGAGGGAAAGACACCGTGGGCAGCCTATACCGACTCCTACCAAACCCGCCCCCATGCCCACAGCAGAAAAGAATCACCCCCTGGCCGCCACGCCTACCATCACCGAGATTCACAAAATGTGGGCCAAAGAGCATCTTGCAGGAGGAGGACCGAAAAAAACAGCTACAGATTTCGCAATTTATGTCAGACGATTCGCTGAACTCCATGGAGACCTTCCAGTGGGTGAGATTACCAAGCCCCATGTCAGAGACTTCAAGGATGCCATGCTCCGGTTACCCTCAAGATTTACAGGCAAACTCAAAGGCATGACCGTACCAAAGGCTTTGGAGTACGCCGCCAAGAATCAAAATATCAGGACACTATCTCCCAGGACCGTCAATGACAAAGCTCTCGGCGCAATAGGTGCGATTCTGAGTTGGGCTGTGGACAACGGCTACATCGATCACAACCCAGCATCCAAGGTAAAGGTCAAAGCAGCCAAAGTGAAAGGAACGACACGCCTTCCATACAGCGTGGAGGACATGAACAAGATTTTTCGCTTCCCGGTCTACACTAATGGAGAACGCCCCATAGGTGGACGTGGTGAGGCAGCATACTGGCTTCCCCTTCTGGCTGCATTCACAGGCGCACGACTTGAGGAAATTGGTCAGTTGACCGTCGAGGACATTAAGGAAGAGCGAGGCGTCACTTTCTTCGACATGACCACGGTTGGAGAAGGTCAACGGCGTAAAACCGAATCATCCAAGAGGCGCGTCCCTATCCATCCTCAACTGGTTAAACTTGGTATCCTGAAGTACGCCAACTCAATGAAGAAAGGCCGACTATTTCCAGAGGTCAGATCGAACCAGGGTCAGATCACTGCGTCATTCTCACAGTGGTGGGGAAGATACGCGAGAAAGCATGGCATCACCGACAAGCGCAAGGTATTTCACTCCTTCCGGCATGCAGCCAAGGACGGCTTCCGTGAAGGTGGAGTTGAGGAACAAATCAGTGATGCACTAACCGGACATGCACCCAGGACTGAGGGGCGCAAATATGGCAGCGATGCTTACCCTATCACTCAGTTGGCAGCGGGTATTGAGAAGCTGGTGTACCCAGGGCTGGACCTCGGCCATTTGTTGCAAAACAAGTAAACTAAAGTAAAGCCTTAAAATACGGAGTGTTATAGACGATAGCGCGTGACACGACACTCTGAAAGGCCAGAATGTAACCTGTTTCGCGTTGAGTGGTAGACACCGGGGATTTATTGTCCCCTTGATCATAATCAAAGACCCCAGACAAGATGAGCACGGTTATGATCTACACTGACGGCGCATGTCTTCAAGTGGGCGTTTCTGCGTGATTCTCCATACTCACACAACCAGACCGCTTACCACGCTTTACCGTGGCTTCCTGGCCCAGGATGCAGATCAGCGAGTCAAACAGCACCAGAAAGAACTCCTTGAGAAGGAGCTGGAATTGTTCCTTGACCAGGGCAAAGGTGCGCTCGATATGGCCGTTATCGCAGGTATCGAGAATTACAGAGAAAATTCATCTGGAGGCGCTTGATTTTAATCCAATGATTCCGGGTGGATAGAATTAACCCTCACTTACAGGGTAACCCCGAAGGATGTTCTATAGGTTTACTATAGGGTTATCATTAGGATTACTTAAGGTTATCTTTAGCCTGTCATTAAGATTTTCATAGGGTATGATGGTCATGGTCCTCCTTCCAATCCTCCTCCTACCATCCAACCATACCATTTTATTTTGGTTCAAAAATCTGAGCGATTGTATAGTTATGAAAGATTCTTACTTTCCCCCCATGCCCCTACCTTCCTTGAGAGAACTGCCTTGATACCTTCTCAATAACGGCGCGAGTAGGATTATACCCTATCTAGTGTGAAGGGTGTCCATTGTCAGAATGAAAGCCTTACACTTACGCAAGTGCAATAAATCCGGGAACGTATGAATTGACAGGCACCTAAAGCGTGGTAAGGTTACGGCTTTCTGTTCACCATTTAACCACATGAAGGAAGCCGCTATGCTCAATACAACTGAATCTACTACTCTCAATCTCATACGCCGCCTTGATCAGACCCTGGTCAATCGATACCGAGAATCACTTGAAATCGAAGACCAGATAGCCTCTCTACAAGCAAAGCAGGATGAACTGGACAAAGAGGTGGAGGAAGCTTTCACCCTTCGTAATGGCCTTGTTGATATGATTGGTCAGGACGAGGCTTACGACGATCTACCATCTTTTATGTAAAAGATAGATGGTGACGTTTCATAAAATTACAATACACAACTCATAATGAAGGACAGTCAGTGAACAACAACCTGGAACTGATCTCACCCCGGTTAGTGTTCGTCTTCTCGTACCGACTCTCCATCATATAATTAATAGGGAATGCCCACAGCTTTTATGCTCGATGGTCATTCCCTATTTTTTTCTACCAACCCGACCAACTAACCCCACTGTAGTCGCCATGTCTGGCGGCCAAACCATAAGGAGCATCACCACTATGTGCGCCCCAGCCGCCGGATTAACTGCTGCACAAATGTTCTGGACCTCCATGGCTGTCACCGCTGCTTCAACCGCAACCAACTACATGATGCAGTCTGAACAGGCGTCAGCTCAAGCCAGCTACCAGAACAAGATGGCAGAGGCTCACAATGCCGCCGCAGAGCAGAATGCTGAGTTCGCTGTGCAGGAATACATCGACCAGACCGCCGCTGAGAACATCGCCCTCATCCAGAAGGAAGAAGCGGCCTCCGAAGAAATCCAACGCATCGAGCGTGAACGCAAGGAAGCCGTAGGTACCGCCATGGCCTCCTCGGAGGGGGCTGGTCAATCCCTGAATTTCCTCCTGTCGGACTACTACCGTCAGGAAGCTCGATACCGTGGTTCACTCAAAGACCAGCTCGACAACGACAAGGTGTCCCGTGACATCGCTGTCCAGGGCTACTGGCAGACCGCAGAGAACCGAGGCAAGTCGCAGCAGAACTACATCCCTGCACCTGTGAACACGCCAAGCGCACTGGCCGCTGGTCTTGGGTTTGCTGGTAGCACGTTGGATAACTATAGGAGGTATCGCAAAGAGAGCCTTCAAACTTAGTGGTCATCCCTTCTACAACTATCACCACGGTCTTTCGTTCTGTCAGTCAACTGGACCTCGGCTATATCTTTAGTGTATTTTCCTTTCTAAGACATTTTTTGCCCTCAACCCAACACATCCGCCATTCTCTCAGCTAAACGCCCTTCTCGCGGTAATTATGCGCTTACTATGACCACTTTCTAATTATAGGGGATTGCCCCCGCAACCATCAACGGCGTCGAGATTCGTTTCGACGGAGAACTGGTGAACCTGACCACGCTGTGGAAAGCACAGGGTTCCGACCACTCCAAACGCCCCAATAACTGGCTTGTGCTTCCCTCTACCGTGGAGTTCATCGAAACCCTCAAATCTAAAAGCCAGAATATCCTGCTTTTGAAATCCGTGAAGGGACGCTACGGCGGCACCTTCGGTCACTGGCAGATCGCCTTGGCCTTAACAAGCATAAACCAGCTGAGTGGCTCCGTCAGGTGGATACTACCAACTTCATCAATGCGTTGGTGAAAGAACTTAAATGTGCTTCTCAAGCACAATTAGTGAAAATCACCAAGGGTCGTTATGGTGGCACCCTTGCCCACTGGCAGATCGCTCTGGCCTACGCGAAGTACCTCTCCCCTAAGTTCCACATCGCTGCCAACAAGATCATCAAGCGGTACATCAGAATAATGCAACTCAGGATTGTATTAAGATCACCAAAGAGCTTATTGGTCGGAAATATGACCTTTTGCCTTCCACAACTTCATTGATACTCTTTGTGCTGAACCAAAGGTCACTCACAGTGACATTTCTAAAGGTACAGATATGTACCTTAAGATCACCAAGGGACGCTACGGCGGCACTCTTACCCACTGGCAGATCGCTCTGGCTTACACCAAGTACTCCATTGAAATATTAGAATCTAAAGGTGGGAATATCACACAATTGAAATCCTGCCTAAGACAAGAAAGACCGGAGGATACACCCCGGTCACTTATAAAAGATGAAGATAATCAGCTTTGAACAATTCTAAATATGCAAATATGCACCATTAGCCCTATGTCTCAATAGGGTACACCCATATGAAACACAGGCCGACCAGCCAGGAAGCCAGTGGCTATGTGTCACATTGAAGTCAATACCATTTTGTTGACACGATTCTCATTTGGCTTTAAACCCAATTGAGACACAACAACGAATCACGACTTCATACGGAGACACGAATCATGAGCAAGCACATTGGATACATCAGAGTCAGCACGGTAGACCAGAACACGGACAGACAGCTTGAGGGGGTGACCTTGGACAAGACGTACAAAGAAAAGATCAGTGGAGCGACCACCAAGCGCCCACAGCTTCAAGCATGCCAGGACTACCTCCGTGATGGTGATACTCTCCACGTCCACAGCATGGACCGTCTGGCGCGTTCTATGAGGGATATTGAAGACACAGTCCAAGAACTCACCCAAAGAGGCGTCACGGTCAAATTCCACAAGGAAGGCTGGACCTTCTCGGCTGGCAAGATGGACGCAACGCAGACTCTCCTCTTCCAGGTGCTGGGGTCGGTCTCACAGTTTGAACGAGCCATCATTCGAGAACGTCAAGCCGAAGGGATCGCCAAAGCAAAGGCGGCTGGTAAGTACAAGGGACGGAAGCCGAAGCTTTCCCAGGAACAGATGGAGGAGATCAGGAAGCGTTGCGGTGAAGGTGAGGAGAAGAAAGCTCTTGCCACAGAGTTCAGTATCAGCCGTCAGACTCTTTATCGTGTCATTGCCCAGGGATAGCAGGAAATATGGCTTCCAGGTTCGCCCTGTAACGCATCCTGACGCAGTCTCACTACACTGACATCATATCGAAAGATAACGCGCCTCATACGGCGTCTGCAAATGCCCGCCCTGCCTACGCTACTAGACGGGTTTTCTCTTTGCGTGTTTTTGTCTTGGGGTGTATCTGTCTTTTTCGGCCCCAGCACGCGATTCCAATCAAGGATAAACTTGACTAGACCTAATAGATAATTCAACCAAAACTATTACTACTGTGAAAATAATGAATGCGATCGATCTTTATAGCGGAATAGGCGGCTGGACTCTCGGCCTTAAATTGGCAGGCGTTGATGTCTTAGCCTCCTACGAATGGTGGGACAAAGCCATTGATACTCATAATCAGAATTTCGGGACAACCCACTCCTGTACTGATGTCCGCCAAATCGACGTAAAAAGTCTGCCCAAAGATATAGACTTCGTTGTTGGCAGCCCTCCTTGTACCCAGTTCTCTTTTTCGAATAGAGGCGGCAGTGGTAACCTGAATGAGGGTATGAAGGATGTCTGGAAATTTCTTGAAGTTGTCGATCATATCCGTCCTAAGTATTGGATTTTTGAGAACGTCCCCAGACTTGCAAATATCGTCCGTCAAGAACTTAAAAATGGCGATGCCCTCGACAAGTTCGCTCATTTAATCAAGGTCGTGACCGTTGTTGATATGTCCGAATATGGCGTACCGCAAAAACGCCGTAGAGCGTTGGTTGGTGATTTCCCATTAGAATTGCTTGAAAGCTACCGCACGGTGTGCGTAGAGCGTACGCTAGGCGATGTCTTAGACACATGTAGGAAGAAGGACGTTCATGATTTTCTATACGGTTTTTCGTTGCCTCGGGATCAGGTGACGGAACTGGAAGCCGAACCGTGCCTCGATGAAGAGGAAGCTCGGATGAACAGGGAGGCTAAATCATATCATCCCGTCTACAACCTGATGAGTTTCCCAGATAAATTGGATCGGCCAAGCAGAACTATAACCGCAACTTGTACCAGAGTTTCCCGCGAGAGCATCGTTGTTCCTGATGGGGAGAATGATGACTGCGTCCGAAGGCTCAATCCTCGGGAACGAGCGATGCTGCAAGGTTTTCCGATTAATTTTCAGTTCTACGGCGGCAGCTACTCGAACAAGCTGAAGATGATTGGAAACGCTATTCCTCCATATTTCACATATTTCCTTGCACAGGCTCTTCAAGAGGTTGAACGGGATGATTTGATGCTTCCCGAGGTCCTCTCCGGAAAACCGTTGGAAACGCCTGAACAACTCCCTAAGGTAACACGTCCAGATGTCAACGGCAGACGTTTTCCTGTCAAACGAAAATTCCGAGCTGCCTTGCCTGGGTTGAGGTTTGGGAGTGGGGTTAGGTTTGAACTGACCAACTCGTTCTCGCCCGACACGCAGTGGGCTGTTGATTTTTATCATGGACCTTCCAAGGCATATAAAAAAGTCAAGTTAAATGAGGAGTTATTGCACTCCATTGCTGACACACCAATATATGACACGATCAACAAGCTATTCGAATATGAAACCGAGGCATTAGCCGAGATACTGACCCAAACGTCCGCAGAGGAGCTTCAAGCTTCCTGGACACGTCGATCTGATGGTCTTGGCCCCTTTGCGGTGGTTGACCTCCTTGGCAACGTATCAGAGAAGATTACTAAACACGTACGTAAGGCTGACAGCATAAAAATAGAAAGACTTGTACTTAAAGCCATTTACGGCTATGAAAACCCCGCAGGTAACGGAACTAGAAAAATTGCACTGAACTCTCATGCCATCCTCGCAGGTTTGCTTGTTGGTGCTTGGTTTAACACGCAGAATTTCTCACGGAGCTGATATGAAGATCGTTGAAACCTACTCCCACCTGAACGGTTTTGAATGGATGATGTACCACAGGAAGGCTCTCTGGGAGGAGATAGAGACTGCGGTTGAAGCTATTGATGCAGAGAAGTATCGGACCAAGGTCAGCAAGGAAAAGACCATGAAGGGAAAAAAACTCTTCAGTCCGATTGAAATCAACGGTGCGTTCAAAAACGAGCTTGAGAAGGAAGGTTGGGCAGAAAGCAGGACCAGCTATTGGGTGACAAAGGACGCCAAACTCATTCGAAAAACGCTACACCTTCCTCAGGACGAGCAGAAACAGATCATCGCTGATGCAGGTTTAGACCCAATCCGCTCGTACAACCAGACTGATTTTCAAAAAGATCGAGTAGCGATCGAAGTACAGTTCGGAAAATATAGTTTCATCGCCTACGACCTCTTCGTAAAGCACATGGCCTTCTTCGTTGGTGACAAAATCGACGTAGGCATCGAGGTTCTTCCGATGAAGTCCATGCAGAGCCAGATGTCTTCTGGACCAGGCTATTACGAGGGAGCACTTTACGACCTTGTACGCCAAGGAAGAGGAGTGCCAGCAGTCCCGTTGATTATTGTAGGAATTGAGTAAGGAGTTACAAGAGGCATCACCACTCAGGCACCGTATTTCAAATCCTTGCCAACTACACCACCAGACTGCTACACCAGAGCCAGAGTACGAAGATAAAAACATCAATGATAACAAAGGTTGCAGGTTCCATTTCTGGAACCTCACCCTCTCCGCCACGAGAACAAAAGCCCCCTGTAATCATTGAAAACTCAATGGTGACAGGGGTTTTCTCTTGCCCACTGCTACACCAGACTGCTACACTAGAGCCAGAATGCGAAGGGGAAAACATCAATGATTACAGCTTTTTTGTGACAGGTTTCTTGAATCACCCCTTCTCCGCCAGGATATCAGAAAGCCTTTGAAACAATCTTCAAGGGCTTTCTTGTTGAACGAAACGAGGCGTCTCAAATTCGGCATCTGCCACCAGACTTTGTACCGGATCATCAAAAGATAGACTGGATTCGGCCTGCATATTTCGCTTCTGACGCATCCTAGCCGGTCTCTTGGGCGAGGAGCCGAATCAGATAGCCTGTACAACGTCCGCAATTGCCCACCCTGCTTACATTGCTGGACAGGCTTTCTCTTTGCGTGTTCTTGTCTTGGGGTGCACCTGTCTTTGTTGAAAATGATATACTAATAAAAATTGAGAGAAATAGATGCATCATTTAGACGAAATTATAAAATGGGTTATCTACAGGTATACGGGCCTCAGCAAGGTTCAAATAACTGTATCCATAATAATATTGACCCTACTCACCATATCCCTACTGTGCTGGCTTTTCACTGAAAAACTTAAGGACTTCGGCTTAAATTTCTTTACTGAGCTCTTAGGGGTAATCGTAACAATCGCCGTAATTCAGAACATAATTGATCGCCAAAAACGCCTCAACTATCTTCCGCTCAACATCGCAATTTATAGAGATATCCACTCATTTATATCTAATTTTATTTCATTGTGGGAAACTGTCTACGATGCTTCTGTTTCCGAAGAACGCCCCACTCAACTCTCCGAATTTTTCTGCCCAGAATCATTCAATAAAATGGCCCGATTCGATCTTAGTAAACAAGCCAATGTTCTTCATAAAACAAGTTGGTTTACACATTTTGAAGACAGTAGAGTAAATCTTGAAGAACAATGCAGCAAACTACTTGATAAATATGTCACCCATCTAGATCCAAAAGTTTACGGATACATCCATTCCATTTTGGGTAACTTTCTTGATAAGATGAAATTCATTAACAATATTCACAAATTAGACATTCAACTCGAAATGCCAAGGCAAACATATTTGGGAGTATATTTATTCAACCTACAAAAAACTGACTTTGCTGACATCAACCATCTGATTAATTGGTGTGAAACAAATAGAACAGAACTTCAAACAAAGGGGCAACTCAAACTCCCCCAAGTTGCCTTATCCACATTTCGCATGCTTCCACCATATGCGGCAATGACCGATAAAGAAATACAAGCACAAAACAAACGATTTAAAGATTGGCAGGAAGCCCAAAATGATTCTCCAAACAGGCATGTTGACAACATCTTCACATAGGAGTGATACAAATCCAACTGCTATTTCACATCGGGCCAAAGATGCGGCCAAACGATTACAGGGAGTTATCCTTCACTTTGGTGGGGGCAATCAGCTCTCCCAGTCTCCACCAAAGCACGCCAATACAATCTTGCTAACTGCCACACCAGACTGCTACACTAGAGCCAGAATACGAAGACAAAAACATCAATGATAACAATGGCTGATGGTTCCTTTTTTGGAATCCCACCCTCTCCGCCATATTTCAAAAAAAGGGTTCGGATAAAAATCCGAACCCTTTTTTTGTTTTTCAAAATCCCGTTCGTATTCTTTCACAATATCGAATTAATCGTTACGCCTCGTCGTGTTGCGACCTCATGTTTTCTATCGAAATCGGCTTATCTTAATCAGGTGGGTCCCAATGGTAATCATTTGTATTTTTGAAGGTTATTGAGTGTGCATAGATTGTGGTAACCAGCATTCATGTAGACAAAAAGCCTTCGTGTCAGCAAGGCGCGGTCAGCTTGAAACGCAGGCGTAGCACTCCATCCTTGAAATCGTGCGATCCGAGCACGAACCGTCCTATCTCCGCGGTATTTTTCACATGCTCGCCAATACATGGGCAGGCGTCGAAATCTCCGACCTTGACGATGCGTACGCTGTCCACGCCCTGTGGCAGGCGCATGAGGTTGTAACGGTCTTCGGCTTCCTCCCGTGAAATCGTCTCTTCGCTCACGTCCAGATTGCGCGCCAACTGTTCATTCACGGCCCGTTCAATGTCTGCGGCCTCGTTGTCCGCAAGTGCACGTTCAAAGCGATAATCGCACTTCGACTTTTTGGGATTGATGTGTGCGCTGAAACAGCGTTCACATCCAAATGTCTTGACCATGACGCCGTTGAGAATGTGCTCCGCGCTGTGCATGCGCGGATCGTGCGATTTGCCCATTGGCTTTCTCCTTTGCGCCGTCATAGCCAGCGGTTGCGGATTCGTAAAGCATGTTTATATACCTTGGTGGTCTGCAAATGTTTTGAAAAACTTTTCAGAAACGGTTTTGTCGTGTAGACGGTGCCGTTCAAACCAAACCACTTGAGGAGGATAATGGTAATGAAGATCGCTGTACCCACCCGCGGCACGGTCGTTGACGACCACTTCGGCCATTGCGAATTTTTCACAGTGTACAGCATTGAAGACAATGCCGTGCAGTCAAAGGAGCGCTTGGACTCACCCACCGGCTGCGGCTGCAAGTCCAATATCGCGTCCATTTTACAGGAAAAAGGCGTTGGCGTCATGCTGGCCGGAAACATGGGCCAGGGAGCCGTGAACGTGCTCAACGCCAGTGACATTACCGTGGTTCGCGGCTGCTCCGGCGACATCGACGAGCTGGTTCAACGCTGGATCAAAGGCGAGGTCAAGGACCAGCACATTTTGTGCGACCACCATGATTGCGGCAATCACTGACTCCGGCCGATTGCCCATTACAAGATAATAGAGAAAGGCCCGTTTCGAGACGGGCCTTTTTCATGGACGCCGCGTTGCATCAGGTCAAGAGAGGGCCTGAGCGTCGCGCCTTGATCACGTGTCGTTTCGTGGTGCATCCACAGGGATGGAAATGTTGAACACGGTACCCTGCCCCTGTGTGCTGGAACATTGGATTGTTCCACCGAGCGTGCGGTTGACCAGATTGTAGACCACATGCATGCCCAGCCCGGCTCCGCCCTGTGATCTCTTGGTGGTGAAAAACGGCTCATAAATCCTTTTCAGCACATACTCGTTCATGCCCGCCCCGTCGTCGGCAAATTTGATAACGGCCATGCCATCCCTGCGGCTTGTCGTAATCGTAATTTTTCCATTTTTCTTTTCCTCAAATCCATGTTGCAGCGCGTTGTTCAACAAATTCGTCATTATCTGCATTATGGCCCCGGGATAGCTTTTTAATTCGATTTCTTCACCATATATCGTGACTTCATGTCCGCTCTTCTTGTACATGGAGTGCAAGCTCAGGAGTATTTCGTCCAAATATGATTTGAGTTCGAACTCACGCCTTGATTCGGAAGATTGATCCGCAGCCACCTGCTTGAAACTGTGTATGAGTTCACTGGCGCGTGTCAGATTGAGCAGAGATGAGGTTGCCGACTCTTTGCTCACGTGCAGGAATTTTTCAAAATCCGCCCTCGTAATAGTTTCGTTTTCATACTTTTCCAGCATTTCATCTATCTTCTGATCCAAATACGAAGTCGTAGTCACGCCTATACCGAGCGGGGTATTGATTTCATGCGCGACTCCGGCAACAAGCCCACCGAGCGAGGCCATTTTTTCCGACTCCACAAGCTGGTCCTGCGTCTCCTTGAGTGAGGATAACGACTTTTCCAAAGCCATGGTGCGCGCCTGAACGCGCATCTCCAACTCCTCATTCAGCCAGCGCAGTTCCTGCTCAGCGTTCCATTTGTCCGTTATGTCACGACCTTCAACCACAAGATATTCGATTTCCCCGGACTCATAATCATGAACCGGCTTTACGGAAACATCCATGACACGCATATCTTCATGGGAATCCGACCGCTTGTATTCAAAACGATCCATTTGGCCTGAGGTAGCTTTGTTTACGGCCTCGGACAACCGCTTCCGCATTTCAGGAACGGGACTCCACCATGTTGTTTCGAAAAGGCGCTTGCCGAGCAGGTCTTCCTCAATTCCCCCGTAGAACTCAAAAGCGGTTTTATTGATTTCCTGAATGATTCCCGAAGGTGAAAGGATCACTATGAACTGAAATGTCTGGTTGAATATGGCTTGAAATTTTTCCCGGCTTGCGGCCAAAGTCCTGTCTGCCCGTTTCCCCTGCCAAACCGAAATCATGGCCAGCAAAAAGCCGATACTCAGGACAAAACCAATGACCGCCCCAAACTCTTCCACCTGCTTCTGGGCTTGTGCTTCCACATCATCAACATACAGCCCCGAACCGATAATCCATCCCCACGGCCTGAAGCCCTTGACATACGATATCTTCGGTACGACCCGAGCTGGATCATCTTTCCACTGCCACATGTATTCGACAAACCCCGCCCCCTTTTTTTTGACCGTCTGTACAAATTCCAGAATGAACTGTTTGCCCCGTGAATCCTGCATATGCAGGACATTGCTGCCAACAAGATCCGGGCGATACGGATGTGAAAGCATGATCCCGTTTTGGTCGTTGATCCAGAAATAGTCCTTGTTTTCATTGCCGTAACGCAGGGAGGAAATAATGCCCAACGCCTGCCTTTGTGCTTCATCGCGCGACAATTGTCCTTTTTTTTCGAGGAGGTATTGCTCTTCCAATATACTCCAGGCAGCCTGCACAAGGTTTTTGACTGCAGCTCGTTTATGATCCATCAGACTGGTCTTTATCGAAGGGAAATGAATAAAAAACAGTGCGTAACAAAAAAGTAGCAGGGAAATGACAGTGGGTACGGCAACACGGAACCAGAGCGGCCTTGATATTATCTGTTTTTTTCGATTTTGAGGCATGGCTAATTGTTCCTTGCTTTTTATCCTACCCCGCTCTTCTTGCCGTGGTATTATAAAAAAAGCCGCGATATCGCGGCTTTTCTCGTTTAAACAATACAAAGAACGTTATTCTCTTGAAATCGCCTCACCCGGACAGGTGTCTATGGCTTCTTCCACACATTCGTCGTCGGAATCAGGCGCGACAACAACAGCCTTTTCACCGTCATCATCCATTTCAAAAACGTTCGGGCAGAGTTCAACACAGGTTTCGCAGCCAATGCAGGCTTCCTCGTCGATGACAATAGCCATGGCAAACCTCCAAGATATGTTAATCCACAATACAATTACACGATACTCATCCATACTCCCTTTCGAGTTTTTATGGCAAGGATTCTTTGTTGGATTCTTTACATCTTCAGTTGTCAACGGCCAGTCCATTCAGTAGCCTGCTCTTCTCATGCCGGAATATGCATACCTCTTTGCCGTCATTTTGTTCGGTAGCTTTGTTCAAGGGATCTCCGGGTTCGGAATCATTCTCGTGTCGCTTCCCTTGTTGGCCCTTGAATTCGACATCAGGTTTCTCGTGCCGCTTATTAGTCTGTGCGCCTTGGCTCTCAATGCCCTGATTAGTCTTCAACTTCAGAAAAGCATCCAATTGAAAATCGTTTTGTCCATGCTGGCCGCTTCATGCCTCGGACTGCCCCTTGGAGTATATGGGCTCAAATATCTCCCGGCCAACGTTTTGCTTTTCATCCTGGGAGCCGTGGTACTTTTATACCTGGCTTTCATGACCTTCATGCCTGCCAGGAAAAGGATTTTGCATTCTGCCTGGTCATACGTTGCTGGTTTTTTCGGCGGCATTTGCGGTGGCGGCATTGGGGCAAACGGTCCCCCTATTATCATGTATCTTTATATGCAGCCGTGGGATGCACAACGCATTCGGGCAACCATGGTCTCATATTTTCTTTTTGCAGGCTTGGGAAACTGCCTTTCCCATTACGCAGGCGGATTGATCACAACAAAAGTCATATCCGCGCTGGCCGTGGGCATTCCTGCAACCATTCTGGGCAAAATACTCAGCAGCGTCGTCTATAAACGACTCAACGAACAGCAGGTCCGTTTGTTTGTTCGATTTCTGATCTGTTTTCTGGGCATCATGCTTATTGCAAAATCATTGCTTTGACCGTTCTGTATGGGCGCTATCATGGACAAAAGTTTCAAGAACACGGTATGAAAAACATGTTTCCACGTTGAAAACAGAGTCATTTTCATGAAAAAAAGCCTGAAGACCGAACGAATGCTCATTCCCGCCACAGGGTTCATGCTTTCATGCATCACCGTGCTTCTGTTTATTATTCAGCCTTCGTTTCTCAGGTTGCTGGATTACAAGGTATACGACCAGCTTCTGATTGCATCCCACTCCCCAAAAGCCACAGACGTACCTGTTATTGTTGATATTGATGAAAAAAGTCTGCAACAATTCGGTCAATGGCCATGGCCCCGCTATCGAGTTGCCCTGCTTTTGGGAACTCTGCAGAACATGGGCGCCCGATCCGTGGCTACCGATATTATTTTCGCAGAACCGGACAATACCTCTCTTGCCGTGCTTCGCGCCCAACTCAAACGAGATCTTCATGTAGACCTTCATTTTTCCGGTATTCCCCATCAACTTGTGGACAACGATACGGTTTTGGCCAACCTTTTGAGCCTTGGCCCCTTTGTTTTCGGCATGGACATGGATTTTGCTGAACAGCCTCAAAAAAAGCCAAGCCAATCAGCATGTGCTCGACATGCCGAAAAAGTGATTCTACTTGCGACGCACAATGCCCCGCCATTGAATAAGGCTTTGCATGAAGCAACCGGGATCATCTGTCCGCTGGAGCAATTGGCCCACAATGCGCCCGCTCTCGGTTTCATCACTATTGCTGCTGACGAGGACGGCCTGTTCCGGCGCGTACCTCTGCTTATTGCCTGCCAAGACGCGATATACCCAAGTCTTGCGTTGGCCGCATTGAAACAGGCTTTCGGGACAAGGTCCGTGGCCGTCAAGCTTTCTTCGCTGGGCGTGGAGTCCATTCGTCTGGGGCAACAGGAGATACCCGTGGACAAAAAAGGCCAGATGTTGATCAATTACCGCGGCCCTTCCCATACCTTCAATTATATCAGTGCAGCAGACATCATCAACGGATCAGTTCCGAACTCAAGTATCCAAAACAAAATCGTTTTCATAGGCACGTCCGCCAGTGGACTGCGGGATCTGCGCCCCACCCCACTGGACACCTACTATCCGGGCGTGGAGACACATGCCACCATCGTCGACAATATCCTTTCCGGACAATTCCTTGTTGATCCGGATTGGGGACCGGGAGCCGTACTTGTGGCAATTGTGGTCACGGGAATGATCACCACACTTTTGGTGGGATGGGCAAAGGGCATATGGGTGCCACTGCCGCTTGCTGCGCTCGCGCTCGGTTTATGGTTGGGAGCGAAGTCCCTTTTTGAAAATAAAGGCTTATACGTATCCCCCTTATATCCATACATCAATTTGGCGCTAAGCTTCACGTTGCTTGTGGTCATCAAGTTCTGGCGCGAAGAGCGTGACAAACGTTTCATTCAAGGCGCTTTTTCCCATTATGTGGCTCCGGCCGTTGTACGCAGGATAGTGAACGATCCTTCTTCCCTGAGCCTGGAAGGGATGGAAACGGACGTTACGATTCAGTTCTCGGATATTCGCGGCTTCACGACCCTTTCAGAAAAATTGAGTCCGACCCAGGTTACCGCCCTGCTCCACGACTACATGACGCCCATGACCGAGATCATTACCCGTCATTCCGGCACGCTGGATAAATTCATCGGCGATGCAATCATGGCATTTTGGAATGCCCCCATAGCCATTCCCGGGCATCAGGACCTGGCTGTGCAGGCCGCGTTGGCTCAGCTTGAACGGCTTGATGTGTTGAACAAAGCATTTGAAACAGAATATGGATTGACCATGGAAATCGGCATAGGCCTCCATGCCGGTGTGGTTCGGGTCGGCAACATGGGGTCCAAGGATTTGTTTGACTATACGATCATCGGTGACACGGTTAATCTTGCCTCGCGTCTTGAAAGCCTATGCAAATACTATGGCCAGAAAATCGTCGTCAGCCAGTCCATTGTGGACGGATGCCGCAACAGCCATGTCTTTCTGGAATTGGATCGTGTTCGCGTCAAAGGCAAAAAATCGGCTGTTACGGTGTATACCGTGGCTACGACATCACAAGCGCAAAAGCGTGCCGAAGAATTTGAAATGTACCAACAAGCCCTGAACGCCTATCATGAAGGCAATTTTGAACATGCAGAAAGCATCTTTCGACAGTTGACCGACCGGTTTTCTGATTGCAGGCTGTATACATTGTATCTTGAACGTTGCAAGGGCTTACAACGGAACCCGCCGCTTGAATGGGACGGCATTTTCACCCATACAGAAAAATGAAAAGCCTTCGGAACACCGAAGGCTTTTTATATTCATAATGAACTAATACTACTAAGGATTTGTGAGCATGGCCTCAATATATTCATCAGGCCACAAGGCAGGAGATGGGTCTCCTTCCATGAGTAACTTCTTTGCTTCGGCGTCCAGGACGAACCTGTTTTTGATAAAACTGGTATAAAATCCAGCAGCATCAATATCGCCAATAAGGATACAGCCGACAAGAATATCATCTTTGAAAATCAACTTGCGGTAGACGGAAGCTTCCGCGTCTTCGTGGATTGTCATTTCGACTTCATCATCATTCTTGAACACGGTTTCGCCAACAGTAATTGTCGGCAAGCCGTAATACGTAATTGAGTTCATGCTCAGGCCGCCGGAATACGGTTTATCCGCGCCGGCCATATTGAAACCGGCATATCGCCCCTGTGAATAGGCGTTGGGCCAGATAGGACGCACGGTATACTCGCCGGTAAGCATATCCTTGGCCTCGGCAACGTCCCCTGCCGCGAACACGGACTTGTTGCTGGTGCTCATGTAATCATCCACCACAACGCCCTGATTGACCTTCAGGCCGCATTCCCTGGCAAGGCCCATGTTGGGACGCACGCCAGCTGCAACGACAACGACATCTGCCTCAAACGTTCCCTGATCCGTAACAACGCCCTTGACGTTGCCGTCAGCAAAACGTTCGATTTTTTCAATAGTTGCCCCCTGCACAAAATGCAGACCGTTTTCTTCAAGGTGATTCACAACCATGTTGCCCGCGGCTTCATCAAAATACGAACGCATGATTCTGGACCGAACGACCATGGTTACTTCAACGCCGCGAACCGCAAAGCCTTCTGCTGCCTTCAGGGCAATGAGGCCTGCACCAATCACGACCACCTTTTTGACCCTGTCGACGACGTCCTTGAGGGCGTCCGCATGAGCGACCGTGGTAAAATGATAAATTCCTGGACCGTCGATCCCGTCGATAGGCGGTGTGGAAGGGGAGCCCCCCGTAGCCAGAAGCAATTTGTCATAGGGTATTTCTTCCCCGTTTTCGAGCGACACGACTTTTTTTTGCGCATCAACGGAGGCCACCCGCGCCCCGAGCTTCATGGTTACATTGTTGTCTTTGTAAAATTCTTCGGGGCGATACGGAAGCGTGTCCAGTTTGATTTTGTCCGCAAGATAATATGAAATGAGCGGACGACCATACGTAGGGACAGCCTCGTCACTGATAATCAGAATGTTGCCTTCCGTATCATGCTCGCGGATACCTTCCACCGCCCCGATGGCGGCGACACCATTTCCGACAATAACGTAATTCATAAACGCGCACCTTCTTGAGAAAAATGTCACATTCACATTTTTTGTAAATGGAGTTTGGTTGCGACAACGTACAAAATGTTGATAACGATTTTTTCGTAAAAAGGCTACTCCAAAGAAGCGGCAGCGGAGAAGGGAAAACATGCGTTTGAAATAAACATTTTAAAATGCAAAAAAATTTGCCAGAACCCCGGAGACCCGCTATCTAGCAAGCTCGCGAAAATCAGAGATAGGAGAATACTCACAGTCGTGACTATTGATGGACATAAAATACTGATTGCCAACAGAGGCGAGATCGCGGTGCGCATCATGGAAGCTTGCGCCGACCTGAAACTGCCATTCGTTGCCTTGCATACTGCCGAGGATGCCGATTCCGGGCATGTGGACAAGGCTCGCGAACTGGGCGGAGACAAATCATTATATAGAATTCAAAACTACAACGATGCCGGAGACATTCTGGCTGTTGCCGATGACGCCGGGGCCACGGCGGTCCACCCCGGATACGGTTTCTTTTCCGAAAACTACCGCTTTGCTCGGAGAGTGACTGAGCGGGATAGACCCATGACGTTCATCGGTCCTTCATGGTGGGTCATTCGCGATCTGGGTGACAAGATCAACACCAAACGTCTTGCTCGCAAGCTTGGCGTCCCCACCATCCCTGGTTCAGACAGGGCCATTTATGATGAGCTTGAAGCCGAGTCCATTGCACAAAGCCTGTTTGAATTTCAGGAAAAGCAGGGAATCAAAAAACCGCGTGTGCTGGTCAAGGCCTCTGCGGGAGGCGGCGGTATGGGCATCGACGAGGTCGAAGACATGGCCCGCTTTCGGCAAACATACCGGCGTATTCGTAATTACTCGCTTCGTACATTCAACGACGAAGGAGTACTGATCGAACAGCGCATATTCGACTTCAATCACCTTGAAGTTCAGATTGTTGCAGACAGAACAGGTCTCAACCCCGTTCATTTTGCCACCCGCAACTGTTCAGTCCAGAGCCCGGGGCTGCAAAAACGCATTGAAGTAGCGCCCGGATTCTGGCCTGCGGATCTGGCCTATACATTTGATGCTGCGTCCGTCCTGGATGATATCGTGGAACATTCCCTGTCCATGGCCCGCGAAATCAAATACGATAACGTCGGGACATGGGAGTGGATCGTCACCCCGAACGGTGATCCTTTTCTCATGGAAGTGAACACCCGGATTCAGGTTGAAAATGGAGCTTCGGCATCCATCGCTTCCATCAAGGGCGACTCGGATGTGAACCTCATTCGTGAACAGATTCGAGCGGCACTTGGTGAGCCACTCGGTTATGTGCAAAAAAACGTGACCTTCGATGGAGTAAGCATCGAATATCGTATCATCGCCGAAGACACGGAAAACGGCTTTTCCCCCTGGGTCGGGAAAATCATGGAACTGGATTGGCCGGATCATGAATGGCTTTCCGTGCACACGCATGTTCCGCGCACAAGAGATTACCAGATCCCTACGGAATATGACCCGAATCTGGCACTGGCCATCATCTGGGGCAAGGATCTTGCCCAGGCCAAACAGCGTGGTCTCGACTTCCTGGCTTCCTTGAAATTGAACGGCCAGGACTCCACCGGAATGGGCATGAAAACCAATATCCCCTTCCTGATCAAGAAAACCGACAACCTGCTAGAGTTCTAGATACCGATATGAGTCTTGAAAAACAAAAGACCGAATTGCAGCAGCGAGCTGATTATGCACGTGAAATCCTTGCCGACAAGGATTGTCCCGAACTGGATGAGCTCATGCGTCGCATTGTGGAATATGACCCCAACGCCTTCGACTCCGAAGAGGCATCCTCTCATGCGCTCAAAGCCCTGCAAAAACGCATGGAGACCCTTGAGGTCTCACTTGATGCGCGCCTCTCGGCCATGGACAAAGTCCGTATCGTGCGGCATCCGCAACGGGTCAGTCTCAAGGATATCCTTGAAAACGTTTATGACAACTACAATGAAATCGGCGGGCAGGACGAACACAGCATCGATCCCGGCCTGGTTATTGCGCGCGCCTATGTAACGCGCAGGAAAGGTAAGACCATCATCAACCAGCCGGTCATGGTCGTGGGACAGGAAAAGGGGCACGGCGAAGAGTTCCGCAACGGCGGATCCATCAAGCCTTGGGGGAATTACAAGGCTCTGAAATATATGAAAGTCGCTGCCAGGGAACAAATTCCCATTCATGCCTACGTAAATACTCCGGGTTCGTATCCTGTCGAGGACTTTCCGGGAGCTGCTCAGCAAATAGCCGAGAACATTTACGAAATGTGTGGACTGAACGTTCCGATTATCGCTATTTTTTCCGAGGGAGGCTCGGGCGGCGCCGAAGCCATCGGCATGGCCGATAAACGTCTCATGCTTTCACACGGATATTATTCGGTCATTTCACCCGAAGGCGCGGCAGCGATAGAAGGACGCATCCGTCCTCCGCAAAGGGCCTCGCAGGAACTGATTGAACGCTGTGCCATACATCAGCGCATAACTGCGCAGGACAACCTCGCCAACGGCTATATTGATGAAATCGTGCAGGAGCCTCCTCTGGGCGCTCGTGCCGAGCATTTCGATTTTTATCGTCAGCTGCGCGAACAGGTTATTCATGCCACGGACGAAGTTACGCTGAGCGTGCGTAGCATGCGTTTTTTGCGTGGACTGTCCATGCGTCTGTTCAAGCGGGATGCCGATGTCATAGTTCGTTGGAACCTGACTGAAAGGGCCAGAGAGCGGCTGCTGGACCGTCGTTTCAAAAAATACAGAGCGTTGGCCCGGCACGCCTATGAAGACAAGCGAACTTTTTGGGAACGCGTCAATGCGGCACGCTCCGGTGTCATCTCCACCACGTATGCGGCCATAGCATACGGCATTGTCAAACCAACCCAACAGCGTTTCACCCGCATTGCAGAAGAAGTCACGGACGAAGTTCACGTGGTGACCGGAAAGCTGGGTTCGGCATGGCACGGCATCCTGAAAAAGATAGGACTTGGTTCCAAGTCGAAACAGGTGGAAATGGAACTGACCGGTCTTTCCGAACCGAAAAAATCAATGCCGGAGACCAACGGGCGCGGGTATGTCAGCCCTCAAGCGGCCATCGACAGAGAAGTATCCTGCCCCTTCTCCGACCGACGTGGGTGTCTCGACATCTGGGCGCGCGACCTCTTTACTGATTATGCTGGCGTCTGCCCTAACTGCGGTCACCACTTTCCTATGGAATATCAGTGGTATCTCCACAACGTGTTCGATACTGGTTCCATTCTGGAATTCAACCGAAACATATCGGCCGGAAACCCGACCAATTTCCCCGATTTCGACGAACGTGTTCAGGCTGCCAAACAGAAAAACAACATGGAAAGCGGGTGCATGACGTTCAACACGTCGCTGGAAGGCATTCGGCTGACCTGCGCCATGCTGGTGGCCAAATTCCGTGGCGGGTCGGTCGGAGCTGCCGAGGGTGAAAAATTCATCCGTGCCCTTGAACTCGCCCAGAAAAAACACCAGCCATTCCTTGCATATATTCACGGTACTGCCGGAATCCGCATTCAGGAAGGCGTCAATGGTCTTATCCAAATGCCCCGCGTGACCATGGCCGTGCGTCGCTACATTGACGCTGGCGGGCTGTATATCGTGCTCTACGACACCAACTCCTACGCAGGCCCCCTGGCTTCATTTCTCGGTTGTTCGCCCTACCAATATGCGGTTCGTTCGTCACGAATCGGTTTTGCTGGTCCGGGAGTGATCAAGGAAACCACGGGGGTGGATATCCCGCCTGACTATCACAACTGCTACAAGGCGTTGTCCCGCGGCCATATCCAGGGCGTTTGGGACCGTCGGGACATCAGAAAGAATCTGCATCAGGCTTTCCTGACAATCGGTGGCAGAAACCTGTATTATCGATAATCACCGGTTCACCATTCGAATCATCAGGCGGAGGCTTCGGCTTCCGCCTTTTTTGTTACATTTGGACGGGCATTTTTTTGAGCAATCGTAACAATTCTGGAACACCACGAATTCAAGCAGAGTTAGCATACGAGGATACATCAAACCACATACGACCTTCGTAATGCGGGCGGAAACTACAATGAGTCATTCCATTTTTCGATTCTGGAAACACGACCCGGATAAACACCTGAAAGGCGATCCCATGCATCTCGTATTGTCTGAAAAATCTTCACTCCTTCAGAGTATGGATGAAAAAAGAAATTCCAACCTGTTGCTGGTCATCATTCGTGACTACCGTCTTTTCAAGCAAATGTACGGCAATGATTTTGTCGGTCAGTTAGACAGGGAATTGCGGGATTCCCTTGAAAAAGCCGCCCATGAGCAACGGCAATGCGCGTCATCGTCGGTCGTGGCAGTGGGCAGCGGCAAATACGCTCTTGTCTGGCCTTGTGGCGACATGTCGCAAAAAGGGCTTGGTGATCTGGCCTATTCGTTCAAGCTCAAGGCGCAAAACGCCCTGAAGCGGACCATGCTGAAATGGACCGGACTGGGAATAGAACTAGGCATGGGGTATTCCATCATTGAAGCCGGATCGGATTGGAAAGATTCCTTTTGGAAAGGAATTCGTGAAGCCCAGCTTTGTGCCGGACAACCCATGAAGCTCAATGACCTTGAGATAACTGATCATTTCAACACCATAATCCGTCAGCAAAATATTAGCTGTAAATATCAGCCGATTCTGGATTTCCGTACAGGCAGCGTTTACGGTTGGGAAGCATTGGCACGAGGCCCGCAAGGGTCGCCGTTTCAATCCCCGCTCATGATGTTTGAAATGGCCGAACAGCTCGGAAGCCTGTTTTCGCTTGAAGAAATATGCAGGCGAAAGGCCATTCAAAACCTCGGTCCCATAACAAAAAATCAGCGTCTTTTTCTGAATATTCATCCAAAAACAATGGCGGACCCGTCGTTTACTCCGGGCAAAACCATCCAGCTGCTCGAGGAGGTCGGATTGAACGCTGAAAACATCGTTTTTGAAATCACGGAACGTCACAGCATACAGGATTTCAGCCTTTTTTATCGAACGCTCGAGCACTACCGAAATCAGGGTTTTCGAATCGCTCTCGATGATACGGGCTCCGGCTATTCCGGCCTCAGCACGGTTGCGGATCTGCAGCCGGAATACATCAAGCTCGATAAAGCGCTTATCGAAAATATTCATCGCGACCCCGTCAAACGGGCTCTTGTTGAAACAACCGTCACCTTTGCCGACAAAATAGGCTCCAAAATCATAGCCGAAGGCATTGAAACCAAGGAACAGGCCGTTTGTCTGTTGGATATCAACGTCCATTTCGGGCAAGGCTATTTTCTCGGCTACCCCGAGTTCCCTCGCCCGGATTTGGCTCCGCACTGCAAGGAGCTAAATTCGATCAACGACATGTCGCGCAAGGCGTTTTCCTGTTCCATGCCCGTTGGGCAGGTGGCCGAAGCCCCCTATTCCGTGGACGAATCGTTTCTTGTTTCGGATGCGCAAGATTTCTTCAAAAACAACGTGCAGTTCTCGTGCATTGTGGTCACATCCGAAAATGACGTGCCCAGAGGGCTGATCATGGAATATCACCTCAACCGTCAGCTTTCCTCGCAATACGGAGTGGCGCTCTTTTTCAAACGTCCTCTTTCCTCGGTCATGGATGAAGAACCGTTGATCGTCGATGAAAATATGCCCGTGGAACAGGCGGCCCGTCTGGCAATGGCCCGTGAGACCCTCAAGGCCTATGATGACGTGATCGTGACCCGCAAGGGCAAGCTCTATGGTGCGGTGTCCGTTCAGAAATTGTTGAACACGCTGGCCAAGGTGCAGGTGGAAATGGCCCGCGGAACCAATCCGTTGACCGGTTTGCCCGGCAATGTTGCCATTGAGCAGGAAGTTGAGGGAAAAATCGACGCGGGGAACGCCTTCAGCATTATTTACGCTGATCTTGACCACTTCAAGGTCTACAACGATACTTACGGATTTCAGAAGGGCGATGCCATCATCAAGCTGGCCGCGCACATCCTCAGTTGGGCCATACGCAAGCACTGCCCGGAAAACTCCATGCTTGGCCATATCGGAGGCGATGACTTTGTTCTGATCACGCGTCCGGAAGCAGTTGAAAAGACATGCATTTCAGCCTTGCGCTGCTTCAAGCGCATTGTAAAATACTATTATTCGGAACAGGACCGCGATCGAGGCTGGATTCTGGCCAGGGGGCGGGACGGCAAGGAGCGCGAATACCCGCTTGTTTCCATTTCGCTCGGAGTCATCGAGATCAACGGCCACTGTACGCTCATGGAGGTGGGCGAACGAGCTGCCGCGATCAAGAAATACGCCAAGTCAATTCCCGGCAACGCCTATGCCAAGGACAGGCGTCCACCGTTGGGCACCAGCCCTCCGGGCCGCTAGAAACTTAGGGTGCCGACCTGCGTCGACACCCTTTGCTTTTCTGTATTAGCGAGTCAATTTCCTGAACTTCAACCGATGCGGCTGCTCAGCCTCTGCCCCGAGGCGCTTCTTTCGGTCCGCTTCGTAGTCGGAATAGTTGCCTTCCACGAACACGACCTTGGAATCGCCTTCAAAGGCAATGATGTGCGTGGCAATACGATCAAGGAACCAACGATCGTGACTGATGACCAGCACGCATCCGGCAAAGTTTTCCAAGGCGTCTTCCAGCGCGCGCATGGTGTTCACATCAAGGTCGTTGGTAGGTTCGTCCAGCAGGATTACGTTGGCCCCGGACTTGAGCATGTTGGCCAGATGCACCCGGTTCCGCTCGCCGCCGGACAATACATCCACAGGTTTCTGCTGGTCGGAACCGTTGAAGTTGAACCGACCGCAATAGGCCCGGGCATTGATTTCACGGGTCCCGAGCCAGATGCTCTCCTGTCCGCCGCTGATGACTTCATACACGGACTTTCCGCTTTCCAGGGAATCGCGATTCTGATCCACATAGGCGAGATCAACGCTCTCACCAACGGTAAGCACCCCCTGATCCGGTTGTTCCGCACCGCTGATCATGTTGAACAACGTTGATTTACCTGCGCCGTTGGGGCCGACAATACCAACGATGGCGTTGGGAGGAATGATGAAATCCATGCCGTCCACAAGCAACCTGTCCCCCATGGACTTGGTCACTCCTTGGGCCACGATGACCTGATCTCCAAGACGCTGCCCCGGGGGAATAAAAATCTCCAGTTCGTTCGCCCGTTCCATGCTTTCATGCGAAACCATGGCATCGTAAGCATTGATGCGCGCCTTGCTTTTCTTGCGTCGTCCTTTGGGACTCATGCGAATCCACTCCAGCTCGCGTTGCAAGGTTTTGCGCCGTTCACTGGCGTCCCGTTTTTCCTGGGCCAGACGATTCTGTTTCTGGTCCAGCCATGAGGAGTAGTTTCCTTTCCATGGAATGCCACGTCCCCGGTCCAGCTCCAGAATCCAGCCAGCCACGTTGTCCAGAAAATAGCGGTCATGGGTAACGGCTATGACGGTTCCGGGAAATTGTTGCAGGTAGCGTTCAAGCCAGGCAACCGACTCCGCGTCCAAATGGTTGGTGGGTTCGTCCAACAGCAAGATGTCAGGGCTTTGCAGCAGCAGTCTGCACAAGGCCACGCGGCGGCGTTCTCCGCCGGAAATTACGGAAACAGGCGTGTCCCCGTCCGGGCATCGCAGGGCGTCCATGGCCATTTCAAGCCGGGAATCGATATCCCATGCGCCCTTGGCGTCCATGAGTTCCTGCACTTCGGCCTGACGCTGGATCAGGGCATCCATTTCGTCGGCTTCCATGGGCTCGGCAAATTTTTCATTGATTTCGTTGAACTCATTGACCAAGGCCATTATCTCGCCCACGCCTTCCTCAACGACCTGACGCACGGTGCGCGTCTCGTCCACAAGAGGCTCCTGTTCGAGGTAGCCAAGTGTGTGACCGGGAGTGACATGAGTTTCACCTTCAAAATCCTTGTCCACCCCCGCCAGAATCTTGAGAAGCGAGCTTTTTCCCGAACCATTGAGGCCCAGTACGCCGATTTTGGCTCCATAAAAATAGGACAGGGAAATGTCTTTCAACACTTCACGCTGACCATGCCGCTTGGTAACGCGGTACATGGAATAAATTATCTTTTCCTGATCATTGCTCATCGTTTTTTACCTCAGGCATGTTTCGTGGTTTCGAGAGCTTTTGCAAAGCACGACAGATTTGTCCAGACTTTGTTGCCATGCATACAAAAAAAGGCGGCCATGTATGGCCGCCCTGAAACGTATGCCAAAAGGTCTCAGAAAGTTATGATGTTGTATCCCCTATCCTGAAAAGCGGCCATGGAAGGATGTCCGCTCATATCATCCAGCAAGGGAATTCCTGCTGCGGTCACATCGTCAAGGACTCCCAGTTTAGCCGAGCACGCCTTGCACGCGCCAACAACAAGGCCTGTGTCCACGGCCCGTGCATACAGCCCGTGAAAGGGATTTTCCTTCTTGCCCAGCTGCGAAATCAACGCGGTGGACGAACCTTCAAAGATGATGACAACGTCATCACCCCTGTCTTTCATATCCAGAGCATTCAGCAGCACATGGACAAAACACATCATCTCGCCGTTAAATGCAAACAAAGCATTTTTTGCCATGATTTCCTCCTATTCCGCCGGAGGTGTAAATACGCGGGCAGAAAGGTCGCGGTCCAACATGAACAAAGCACCTCCGTCACCGGCCAGGCGCAATTTGCCGACAACCTCGCCCACGCTGGCCTCTTCTTCGACCTGCTCGGAAACGAACCACTGCAGGAATATCTGCGTGGCATGGTCCTTTTCTTCCTGAGCCAGTTCCATAAGCGCATTGATACGTCCGGTCACGATCTGTTCGTGTTCCAGTGCGTTTTCAAAGGCGGCCAAGGGGCTTTCCCATTGCAAAGGCGGGGCATCGATGGTGCCGAGCTTGGCGCTGCCGCCAGCTTCCAGCACGTAATCGAACATCTTCATGGCATGGAAAATCTCTTCCTGATACTGGGCGCGCATCCATTTGGCAAAGCCGGACAAGCCCTGCTCCTCAAAATAGGCAACCATGGAAAGATAGATATGGGCGCTGAATATCTCGAAATTAACCTGATCATTGATGGCATTCTGCATTTTTTCGCTCAACATGAGGCACTCCTTTTTCTCATTGGTATCGGCAGGATTGAATCTTCATGCACCAATACACCAAAACCGCCCTCGGTGAAAGACGGAACGTTTTTTATTTACATGATGTGCGAACGGAACAATCAGATAAGCCTGTTTTCGGAGAACAACGTGCGCAAACGGTATCCGAGGTGGGTGCAACGTTTTCCGGCCGTCACGTTGTTCAGGCCAATGGAAAAAGCTTTTTTGCTGCCGACCAGAACCGCAAGATTCCGAGCGCGCGTCAGTCCGGTATACAGCAAATTCCGTTGCAAAAGCATGTAATGCTGGGTGACGATGGGCATGACCACTGCCGGGTATTCACTTCCCTGCGACTTGTGGACGCTCACGGCATAGGCGAGCGTCAGGTCGTCCAGTTCCGAACTTTCGTAGGTAACGTAATTGCCTTCAAAGTCCACGAACAGTTCGTTTTCTTGCGCGTCCAGTTCGACAATACGGCCAAGGTCGCCGTTAAAAACGTCCTTATCGTAATTGTTGCGCAGTTGGAGAACCCGGTCCCCTACCCTGAACGAACAGAATGAACGACGGATTTCCTGTCGGTTGCGCAACGGATTCAACCGCTCCTGCAAGGCCTTGTTCAGCGCTCCGGTTCCTACATCCCCCTTGTGCATGGGGGTCAGCACCTGAATATCGCGCAAAGGGTCCAGCCCGTAACGGTTTGGTATGCGGTCGCACACGCTGTCCAGAATAAGTTTCTGCACCGTGGTCTGATCTTCCTGCGGAATCCAGAAAAAATCCGCTTGGGGCGCTTCCTGCGGATGTCCGAGCGGGAACTCGCCCTTGTTAATGCGGTGCGCGTTGACCACGATGTAGCTTTCCTGCGCCTGACGAAAAATATGCGTGAGCCGTGCGCAGGGAACCATTTCGCTGTTGATGAGGTCGGCCAGGACATTGCCCGGACCGACGCTGGGGAGCTGGTTGATGTCACCCACGAGAATAAGACGGCAAGTGTGCGGCAAGGCCCGAAGAACAGAAACGCACAAATGCGCGTCCACCATGGAGGCCTCGTCGATGACCAGCACGTCGGCCTTGAGCTTCTGGTCCTGGCAAAACTGGAATCCACCGTCCGGCTGATACTGGAGCAGGCGGTGAATGGTCTGGGCGCCAAGCCCGGTGGCTTCGGAAAGACGTTTGGCCGCCCTGCCCGTGGGGGCCGCCAGCTTGATCTTCAGGCCCAGCTCCTTGAGCGTGAGCACAATGGCCTTGGTTATTGTCGTCTTGCCGGTTCCCGGACCGCCCGTAATGATGAACGCCTTGTTGGAACATGCCTCGAAAACAGCGTCGCGCTGCTCATCGGAAAGGGAAAAGCCCAGCACCTTTTCAACCGCAGGCAAAGCCTTGCCCACCTTTTCCCTGCTAACAGGAGTGGGATGGCTCACCAATTGGTACAATCGTTGGGAAATCTCGTTTTCATGATGGTAGAAATGCATGAGAAAGACCGCCTGTTCAACGTCCTGCTCAGGCAAATCTTCCACGCGGATGCGCTGCTTTTCCTGCAACGAAAATATGGCTTCTTCCAGACGCTCGGCATCTACGTTCTCAAGCATGCGCCCAACTTCGTGCAGCAGTTTCTCCTTGGGAACAAACATGTGCCCACCCCGCTCGCTCAAGGTAAACAGGGTGTATACCATGGCCGCTTCAATCCGCTGCCACGAATCATGGGCAAAGCCCAGTTTCAGGGCCATCTGGTCTGCCGTACGAAAACCGACACCGCGAATTTCATAGGCAAGGTCATAGGGATTATCCCGCAACTTGCGTTCGGCTTGGGCTCCGTAAAGGTGGAATATCTTGCCTGCAAACGTGGTGGGCACTCCATGGGTCTGCAAAAAAACCAATAAATCCTTTACGGCGCGCTGCTTGCCCCACGACTCAATGATATCTTTCAGTTTCCTTTTGGATATTCCTCTGATTTCAAGAAGCTGTTCAGGATCGTCGTCCAAGATGTCCAGCACGCCAACACCATATTCGTTGACCAACAACGTGGCGGTTTTTTCTCCGACCCCCTTGATGGACGACTGCAGGAATTTGATTACCCCGTTTTCCGTGGCCGGCAAAGACTGTTCGAACGTCTCCACCTCAAACTGCGGCCCGTACTTGGGATGCACCTTCCATTTGCCGTTCAGAGTCAGCGACTCCCCGGCCTGCACATCGCCCAGAATTCCGGTAATAGTGATCATCCCGGGCTCATTCTTGGAATTCACCCGTGCGATAACATAACCATTTTCCGTATTGCGGTAGACAATGTTGACGACCTCAGCGTCGTCAAGGCGCGCTTTCTTATTTTCGGACATGCATTTTCAGGGGGAAATCCCCCATGATCCTATATCTTTTGGCGATAAGCCAATGATTGCTTGAGAGTTTCCCGATCCATGAACTTGACCTCGCCCCCCATGGGTATCCCCTGGGCAAGGCGTGAAATGGCAACATCAGGAAACTCGTTTTCAATAAGGTTCTTCACGTAGGAGGCCGTTGTCTCGGCATCAAGGGTCGCGCCCAGCGCAAGAATGAGTTCTCGGATCTCGCCCTTGGCCAAGTGCATGCGCAGCCGCTCGAATTCGAGGTGCGCCGGTTCAACGCCATCCAGCGGGGAAAGCAGCCCTCCGAGCACGAGATAACGTCCCCGGTACATGCGCATTTCCTCCATGGCCAGCAAGGCATCCCATTCGGCGACAAGACACAGTTGGGAATGATCCCGTGTCGGGTCCGCACACAAAGAGCATGGACTGGATTCGGCAAGGCTTGCACATTCCTCGCACATGCACAGCCTTTCGCGAAGATCGATCACGGCCTGTCCGACCCCTGCGGCTCGCTCCTTGGGCATCTTGAGCAAGGTCAAGGCAATGCGCAGCGCGGATTTCGGGCCGATGCCGGGCAATGAGGACAGCTGGTCCACGACCTCCTTGAGAGGAGCTGGAAGATTCTGCACGCTTGCTCCTAGAACAAGCCCGGAATCTTCATGCCGCCGGTCAACTTGCTCATTTCTTCCTCCATCGTATCCTTGGATTTCTTGAGGGCGTCATTGGTGGCGGTCAGCACCAGATCCTGCAGCATTTCCACATCGCCGGACTCCAGAACAGAAGGTTCAATGGCAACGGAAACAATTTCCTGACCACACGTACAGACGACCTTGACCATGCCGCCGCCGCTGGTGGCTTCCACTTCACGAGTCTTCAATTCATCCTGCACCTGGGTCATCTTGCGTTGCATGATCTGCGCCTGGCGCACCATTTCATTCATGCCTTTCATGAGAGTATCTCCTCGGAATTTTTCATTAATGTTGTTGATCGCGCGGGGAAACGCCAACGATCAACGCACCGAAGGCATCCATAACCTTCTCAACGCTGGAATTCGTTTCCGCTTCTTCACGCATCCTTTTCTCGGATTTCACGGCCTTGAGCTGGCCTGTTTCAATCCGTACCGAAATATCCATACCCCAGTAGAGTCCTGCAACCTGCTCGAGCTCGAAAACTCCCTGCCCGGCGGTAAGCTGCTTATGCAAAAACGAGCTGGAACAAGTCACGAACAGCACATTGCCACGCAATTCTCCCGAGGCTTGGCGCAAATGGTGAAAATTGACATGACTTTTTCCGTTGCACGCCTGCACATACTCCAAGAATCCCTGCCAGCTTTTCGGCCCGTTGGGAGGTGTCGGAAGATCAAGTACGGCATTTGCGGTGCTGACGGGTGGTTCAACCTCCGAAGGCGGCGCAGGGGCGTCTTCACCGCTTCCCACCGAAGCCTTGGGACGCTGGCCCGACGAACCCGACTGCATGGCGTTGTCCGAAGAGAACTGTCCCGCGGGTGTCTGATGTCCCTGTTGCCGAGGTGGAACATTTTGCGTCTGATTTCCGGAATGAACATTGCCCGCCGAAGCAGGAGAAACAGATTGGGCAGGAGATTGCCCCTGCACTTGCGGTTGGCCGGAATGCTGTCGCATGGCAGGTTGTGCCGCACTGTTTCCCTGCCCGGAAGGCGTACCTTGAGGAATGAATTGGCGGCTATTTGCTGGACGAGACTGAAAGCCTCCCTCAGATCTGCCGGGGCCTCCCCCCTGCGGTGCACCGCTTCTGTTTCCCGTAGCAGGCGCAACCGGCGCAGCAGGATTTCCCACGGATTCAAGGTTGAGCAGTTCCGGCAGGGATGCCATGTTCAGCAAAAGCAATTCAAGCGCCATGGCCGGTTCCAGCGAGGTCATGACCCGACGTTGACCGTCAAGGGTCATCTGCCAGCAGGCATGTATATGCGCGGGGCTGAATTTGTTTGCCCATTGCAACCACGTATCGGCCTCTTCGCCGGAAAATCCCAGCAATGGCAGGGCCGCCTTGCCCGCCTGACGCAGGAGAAACATGTTGCGCCAGCAACTCGTCATTTCCCGCAAGAAAAATCCCAGATCAAGACCTTGGTCCAACACCTCACGAAGGGTTTGGCCTACCCCAACAAGATTCTGGCTGTGAATGGATTCCATGAGCCGGAAAAACACGTCCTGCCCCGCAAGCCCAAGGAATGTACGTACATCTTCTTCCTTGAGAGAATCTTCTCCAAGAGCCAACGCCTGTCCCAGCAGCGACATGGAGTCGCGGACACTGCCCGCACCGCGCTTGGCTATTATCTGAAGTGCGGCAGGATCATAGGAAATGCCTTCCTTTTCCAAAATGCTTTCCAGATGAGTCACAAGCTCGACCTGTGTAAGCATTTTGTATGTATAATGCTGGCAACGGCTGATGATGGTGGCCGGAAATTTGTGCGGTTCAGTGGTGGCCATGATGAACGTGACCCGCGGCGGCGGCTCTTCAAGCGTCTTGAGCAGCGCATTGAAGGCTTCCTTGGTCAGCATATGGGCTTCGTCAATGATGAAGACCTTATAGCGGCATTCCAGCGGCGCGTAGCCGATGTCTTCCTTGAGCCGCCGGGCGTCGTCGATGCCCCGGTTGGATGCGCCGTCAATCTCCACCACATCAACGGCAACCCCGGCAGTGATCTGACGACAACGGTCGCACTTGTTGCAGGGTTCTCCGGTGGGAGCCTCGACGCAGTTAAGCGCCTTGGCAAAAATTCTGGCAATGGTGGTCTTGCCCACGCCGCGGGTGCCGCTGAAAAGGTATGCAGGGGCAACCTTGTCCTGTGCCGCAGCACGGGAAAGAATGGTCTTGATGGCCTGTTGCCCGGCGACTTCGTCAAAGGTCTGCGGGCGATATTTGGCGGTAAGGCTGGATGTGCTCATGGATACCGTGCTTGTTTTCTATCAAATAAGGGCAGCAAAGCTATACAACACAAGGGGAGCCCGGACAAGCGTGCCGGACTCCCCTTTTTCATTTTCTGGGCAGGATTTCTACTTCACCTCGTAGCGATGCATCCACTGCTCATAATCGGGGTTTTCGCCCTTGACGATCTTGAAGAACTCGGTTTGCAGCAATTTTGCCACAGGACCAGCCTTACCTTCACCGATCTGGCGCGAATCGATTTCGCGAACAGGGGTCAGTTCTGCGGCAGTGCCCGTGAAAAACACCTCGTCGGCGACATAAAGCATATCGCGACCAATGGGAGTTTCACGGACTTCATAGCCGAGGTCGCCCGCAAGAGTAATGATCGAATCGCGGGTCAGCCCGCCGAGCACGCCGGAAGCCGGCGGCGTATAGATGACATCGTCGCGAACCATGAAAATATTCTCGCCCGTGCCTTCGGAAACATGGCCGGTGGTGTCCAGCATGACGGCTTCAGCATATCCGTCGCGAACAGCTTCCATTTTGGCCAGCACGGAGTTCACGTAGTTGCCGCAAGCCTTGGACTTGGTCATCATCACGTTGACGTGGTGGCGGTTGTACGAGGAGACACGGACCTTGATGCCCTTCTCCAGAGCGTCTTCACCGAGATAGGCTCCCCAGAACCATGCCGCGATGCAGACGCGGATCGGGTTGTCGCCGGGATGCACGCCCATAGCGCCTTCGCCAACGAACACCAGCGGGCGGATGTAAGCCCCCTTCAGGTTGTTGGCCACAAGGACCTCTTCCGCAGCGGCAACAAGTTCTTCCGCGCTGTACGGCATGCCCAAACCTAAGATCTTGGCAGAATCCACCAGCCTTTCCATGTGCTCACGAAGGCGGAAAACTTCGGAGGTGCCGTCACTGCACTCGTAGGCGCGAATTCCTTCGAATACACCGGTTCCATAGTGCAGGGCGTGGGTAAGGACGTGAACGTTCGCATCAGCCCAGGGAACCAGTTTGCCGTCAAACCATATGGTTTCAGATTGCTGAACCATGAATTTCTCCTCATGTATCGTTTTCAGTGCTCGTGATCGATGCCGTTTCCATCAAACCGGAAAAATAGTTTAATCGACCTTTCCGGTCAAGATGCAGCGAACAATACAATTACTTTTTGACAGGAAAACCCAGCCCAGCTATTCAAAATGTCTTTACGAATCCACTACAACCCCAGGAGTAGGCAATCATGCACCAGTTTGCTCGAGTTCACCGGCTTCCACCTTATGTGTTCGCCCAGGTGAATGAACTCAAGATGGAAATGCGTCATCAGGGCGCAGATATCATCGACCTGGGTATGGGAAACCCTGATGTTCCCACGCCCAAACACATTCTCGACAAGCTGGCGGAAGCGGCATACAAGCCGGGGAACTCCCGATATTCGGCGTCCAAAGGCATCAAGGGGCTTCGCCGGGCCATAGCGGACTGGTATGACCGCCGCTACTCGGTATCTCTGGATATGGATCAGGATGTCTGTGTGACCATGGGGGCCAAGGAAGGGCTTGCACACCTCGCATTGGTCATGCTCACGCCCGGTGACGTTGTCCTTGCACCAGACCCGGCCTACCCGATCCACCCCTACGCCTCCATCATCGCGGGCGCTGACGTGCGCCGAATCCCCATCGGCAAGGGTCGCGATTTCTTCGAGGACATGGCCACAGCCGTAAAACATACATGGCCCCGGCCCAAATTGCTTATCATCAACTACCCGCACAACCCGACCACCGAGTGCGTGGATGTGGCCTTTTTCCAGCGCATCGTTGATTTCGCCAAGGAAAACAACCTCTACGTCATACACGACCTCGCCTACGCGGACTTCACCTTTGACGGTTACGAGGCCCCGAGCTTTTTGCAGGCTGACGGCGCGCGAGACGTTGGTGTGGAATTCTTTTCCATGACCAAAAGCTATTCCATGGCCGGTATGCGGGTCGGGTTCTGCTGCGGCAATCGCGACATGGTTCAGGCGCTGACGCGCATCAAGAGCTATCTGGACTACGGCATATACACCCCCATTCAGGTGGCGGCCACACAGGCTCTGAACGGTCCGCAGGACTGTGTCAGCAAAATCATGGATATCTACAAGGATCGGCGCGACGCCCTGTGTGAAGGGTTGAATCGCATCGGCTGGACCGTGGAACCGCCTCAGGCGACCATGTTCCTTTGGGCTGAAATTCCCGATGAATTCAAACATCTCGGATCCGTCGAATTTTCCAAACTCCTGCTGCGGGAGGCGGAAGTGGCGGTATCTCCGGGACTCGGCTTCGGCCAATACGGCGACGACCATGTGCGTTTCGCCTTTGTGGAAAACAGACAAAGAACAAATCAGGCGATTCGAAACATGCGAAAATTCTTTGCAAAGGGGTAGATGAATGGAAGCAGTCAAACTCGGAATAGCCGGCTTCGGCACTGTGGGAACGGGATTGGCCGACATCATGTCGGAAAATCGGACGATGCTCGAAAAGCGTCTTGGACGAACTATCGAGATCAAGACCGTTGCCGTCCGCAATCTGGACAAGCCGCGTGGGCATGCCCTTGCCGAGACTACCGAGTTGACTACCGATCTGGACAAGCTTGTCAACGACCCGGAAATCGACATTGTTGTCGAATTGATGGGAGGGTTGGAAGCCGCCAGAACGCTCATCTCCAAAGCTCTTGCAGCAGGAAAACACGTGGTCAGTGCAAACAAGCATCTTTTGGCCGAACACGGCCCGGAGTTGTTTGCACTGGCCCGTGAAAACAACTGTTTTCTTTCCTACGAGGCCAGTTGCGCCGGGGGGATCCCCGTGGTGCAAACCCTGCGGGAAAGCCTTGCAGGCGACCGCATCGAAGGGATGCTCGGCATCCTGAACGGCACAGCCAACTATATTCTCTCGGAAATGACCACCAAGGGAATGGATTTCGAGACAGCCCTGCAACAGGCACAGGATCTGGGCTATGCCGAGGCAGACCCCACGTTCGACATCGAAGGCTTTGATACCGCACACAAGCTGTGCGTACTCATTCGCCTTGCCTTTGGTGTGGATTATCCCCTGAACATGCTACCGATTCAAGGCATTACGAGTGTCACGCCGCTCGATATCGAGTTTGCCCGCGAATTCGGTTACCGGGTCAAGCTGATCGCTCATGCCAATAGCAGCGACCATGGGGTGGAGGCCGGAGTTCATCCGGCGCTTGTACCATATACCTACCTGTTGGCCCGTGTGGGCGGCAATTACAATGCCGTACGCATTGAAGGCAATGCCGTCGGTCCGGTCATGTTGCATGGCCAGGGGGCCGGAGACAGGCCCACGGGCAGCGCGGTTCTTGCCGACATACTGTGCATTGTCAGGCACCTTACCCAGTGTGGAGCGGATTCAGGGTTCATCCCTGACAACACCGGCTTCGGCAATGCTCCTCTAAAACAGGCCCAAATCATGCCGCCGGAAAAAACCATGTCCCGGTATTATTTCCGCTTCATGGTGGCAGACAAAACCGGTGTCATGGCCGCCATAACCCGCTCCATGGCCGATCACGGCGTATCCATTGCCCAGGCCGTGCAAAAGGGTGAACCCGATCTTGATGCCGTGCCGCTGGTGATCATCACGCACACCACGGAAGCCCGGGCAGCACAAGCCGTTGCCAAAGAAATCGATGCCATGGACTTTTCACTGGAACCGTGCGTCCGTTTCAGAATCCTCTAACGGGAAACCGATATGAAGGTACTTTTTCTTGTAGCCGACGGCATGGGGGACTGGCCCGTTGATGAACTGGGCGGAAAGACTCCTCTGGAAGCTGCGCACACCCCGAATATGGACCAACTGGCCAATACCGGCATGGTTGGCCGCTGCTCTACAATCCCCCTGGGCATGGCCCCGGGATCGGACGTGGCCAACATGTCGCTGCTGGGATTCGATCCGGCCCGCTATCACACTGGACGCGGACCCATCGAAGCGGCAGCCCAAGGCCTAGAACTGGATGAAAACGACCTTGTCTGGCGCTTGAATCTGGTTACGGTTTCGCAGCTGGACAAAGATGGACTGATGCTGGATTACTCATCCGGCCATATCGAAACGGAACAATCGCGTCCTCTGGTGGAACGCCTGCAGAAAACAATGGGCGGGGACACATACACCTTCGTGCCCGGAATCCAGTACCGGCATCTTCTCATCCAGAAAGACGGCGTACAGACCGATGACGCTCAACTGGCAATCAATCCGCCACACGACATCACGGACAAACCCATTAAGAGCGATCTACGGGCGTTTTCCCGCAATCCCGAATTGTGGGACGTTATTTTTGAAGCGCACGACATCTTGTCCGAAGACAATCCCACCAAGGCCAACTCCATCTGGCCATGGGGACAAGGCAGCCCTTTGGCCCTGCCCGACTTCAGGGAGCATTTCGGGCTGCGTGGCGCGGTGATATCAGCTGTGGATCTGATAAAGGGGCTCGGGTTTGCCTCGGGCATGACCGTTGTGGACGTGGACGGTGCTACCGGGCTTCTGGACACCAACTATGAAGGCAAAGTACAGGCAGCGCTTGAGTACCTTGAAAACGGAGAATTTGCATTCGTTCATCTCGAAGGGCCGGACGAGTGCGGGCATGGCGGCAACGCCGAGGAAAAGACTGAAGCCATAGCCCGCTTCGATTCACGGGTGGTCGGCCCGCTCCGCAAAGCCTTGGGCAATGAGGACGTGCTGTGGATCATTTGTTGCGACCACTATACCCCCATCAAGGAGCGAACACATACCACGGACCCGGTTCCTTTCATCGTCAACGCTCCGGGAGTGGAAGCTTCCGGTTTATCCGTCTTCACGGAAAAAACGGCCGACTCCACCGGACTGACCATTGACGAAGGGCATGAGTTGATACGATTTGCACTTGAAAAGGCAGGACTGCAGTAATGGCGGCAAAAAACACGGATTTTCCTTCACCGGATGCATGGTATCACCATTTTGTTTCGTATGGCGAAACCGACACCATGGGCGTGTTGTACTATGCGGAGTATCTGCACCTTTTTGAACGAGCCAGAGGACACCTGATACGTCAGCAAGGCATCAGCTACGCAGAGGTGGAAAACCGCGGCGTCATTCTTCCGGTACGAGAGGCCCAGTGTCGTTATCGCGTCCCCGTCCGTTATGACGACGAAATCTATATCCGTGTGGCCATCAGCGAATTCAAACGGGTTTCGGTAACCTTTGTCTACGAGCTATACAATACGGACAAGTCCGTACTGCATGCCACAGGCATGACCGAACACGCCTGCATCGACAGGGACGGCAAATTGTTTCGGGTGCCGCAATGGCTCAAGGACATGTTTTCCTGATCGCGTTCCATGCGTATCGACGTCCACACCCACGCCTTTCATCCGAAAATCGCCCCCAGGGTTGCCGAATATCTCCTGCAGACCCACGGCATTGCTGTTCGCGGCAAGGGGACCGTTGAAGAACTGTTGCTACGCATGGAAGTGTGCGATCTGGACCGGGCTGTCGTGCACACCTCTGCCACCACCGGGGCTCAGGTCATTCCCGCCAACAATTGGACAATCAGCCTTCAGGCCGACCATCCGCAACTGATTGCTTTCGGATCAGTGCATCCGGACTTTGACCGCAATGAAGAAGAACTGAATCGCCTTGAAAGAAAGGGAATTCGGGGGTTGAAATTTCACCCGGACTTTCAGAACGTGTCCATGGATGATCCCCGACTTTTTGAACTCATGGAAATGGCTGGAGACCGTTTCATCATGATGTTTCATCTTGGCGGGGACTTGCCGATTGAACACAACCCGTCCAATCCCATGAAAATGGCCGCCCTGCGCCGCATGTTTCCCAAACCGACGATGATTGCGGCGCACCTGGGAGGTATCCGGCGCTGGACAGAAGCGCTGGAACACATTGCCGGGCTGAACATCCATGTGGACACATCCAGCACGCTTCAACATATTTCCGGAAAAATGTTTCGAGATTTCATCAATCGACACGACAGGCAACAGGTCCTGTTCGGCAGCGATTATCCGATCTTTGACCCTCAGGAAGAGATGGCCCTGCTACGAGATAAGGCCAAGCTGAGCGAAGCTCGCATCGAACAGATGCTTGGGGCTGCAACCGTTCTTTTCCCGCAATCAGACAAGGTCGATGATTGATCCGAAATCCGGATCAAACAACCGTTTGTAGGTACGCACCACAAACCCGTCCGTCATGCCGGAAATGTAGTCACAAATGATGCGGAAACGTTTCGCACGCCCTGCCCTGCTGATTGCGTCGGCATAATGGGGCGGCAACAGGCAGAAATCCGGTTTTTCCTTGTTCACATATTCCTCGACGAACGCACCGAACAAATCGCGCAGAATGTGTCCGCCTTTGTATTCCAGCTGGTGGACTTGCGGCGTATGAAACACCAGCTCAATGGCCATTTTTTTGAGCAGTTCGCAACGCTGGCACTGCCCCTGATCGCGAACCACGGCGTAACGGTAGCGGTTCGTATGCGCAACCATGAAATTATCGCGTTCCTCAAGCGTGGTGCTGCGAATGAATTCCCCGATAAGCCGCCCGAGAAAACGGCTATGGGTATCTTCAAGCATGGCCGCACACAATTCATCCACGAATCGTGCTTCCTGTATGTTCAGGGAGTCCTCATGCTCGTTTTGCCAGCGTCGGACTCCCTTGACCGTAATAAAACCGGCCTGAATGCCGTCCCCAATGTCGTGAATGCTATAGGCGATGTCATCGGCCCAATCCATAATCTGGCATTCCACGCTTTTGAAGGTATTCAATTCTTCTTCCGTGGCCAACTCTTCCCGAAACGGACGCGGCCCACTGACAAAATCCACCACTTCCTGTTGTTGGTCATACAGAAAGTGATGCTTTTTCTTCGCGGAATCCCGAAATAACGTTTTGTACTTGAGCATGCCGTCCAAAAAGGCACGGGTCGGTTTCATTCCGGACCATTCGCTCCCGGAACGATAAAACAAATCCACGAGTATACGCAGATTCTGGGCATTACCCTCGAATCCTCCGGCTCCGTTTTCCTGCATCATCGTATTGAATACGGCCTCACCCGCATGGCCGAAGGACGGGTGCCCGATGTCGTGGGCCAGGCAAACCGATTCCACAAGGTCTTGGTCGATGCAATACTCCGGCCCGAGCAGAGTCGAAGACCTGTTCAGATGATTGCACAGAGAGCGACCGATCTGGGAAACTTCAATGGAATGGGTGAGCCGTGTGCGGTAAAAATCGTATTCGCCGGAAAGGAATACCTGGGTCTTGTTTTGCAAACGCCGAAAAGCCGGCGAATAGATGATCCTGTCCCGATCCTGCTCAAAAGGAGTTCTGGTCTTGAGTTTCTTGTCCTGTCCGCGACCAAAGAATTCCGTATCAAACGATGTGTAAAACGTATTGTTCATGACGAGATCCCATTTTCCTTCGGACAAAATTAGCACCACGAAAAAGGCGCCGAAGCAGTGTCTCCGGCGCCTCAGGGGCTCACATCAACCGAGGTCAAGCACCATGTTGTTATCGTCCCGTGAACTGCCTTCACTCAATTTTCTTTCGAGACGATCAAGCAATTTGGCAAAGGTAAAGGTCAGGGTCAGGTAGATGAGACCAACGCCAAGCAGGAACGGCACGTATGTATAATACTTGGCTCCCAACACCTTGGCCGTAAACATCAACTCCCCATACCCGACAACGGATACCAGCGACGAGTCCTTGAGCAGAACGATCAACTCGTTGCAAAGGGGTGGTATCATTCGCTTGAACGCCTGCGGAAGAATAACGAAAACCATGGCCTGGCGGTGGCTCAATCCCGAACAGCGGGCCGCTTCCATTTGCCCTCTGTTAATGGAGAGAATGCCTGCGCGAATGATCTCGGCAGTGTATGCGCCGGAATTGATGCCCAGAGCAATCATGCCGAGCCACAAGGGATCCTGCGGCATGCGTCCGCCGGTCAGCACGTGATACAACTGCGGCAGTCCGAAGAAAAAGAAATATATCTGCAGCAACATGGGCGTGCCGCGGATGAGTTGTATGTAGGTATCGGCTCCCAGACGAAGCCACCAGCTGCGGCTGATGCGGAACACACCGGCAAACGTTCCAAGAAAAAGCCCCATGAGCAACGCGCCCATGGTTATTTTCAAGGTATTCAGTGCACCCATCAGAAAGAGATCATAATGCTCAAAAATCAGTGAAAAATCCACACCGGCTCTCCGTGAAGGATTGAAAGATGGAAGGGCCGGGCACAACAGATGCCCGGCCCTGTTTCATTCGCAATGATAATTACTTCATCCACTTTTCGACGAGCTTGGCAAGCGTGCCTTCCTGTTCAACCTCTGCCAGAGCCTTGTTCAGGGCTTCGACAAGCTTGGGGTTTCCCTTGGGAATGACGATTGCGTTTTCTTCGTAGCTCAGTTTTTCCGGTGCGATGACAAAACCCTGTTTCTGGGCGTATTCGTTGGCAACCGGAATATCGGCCACCACAGCGTCAACCGCTTCACTCTTCAGCATCATGAAGGCGGTGGAGTAAGTTTCCGGTTTGATCACTTCGGCGTTTTCAATCTTTTCCGCAGCTTCCTGACCGGTAGTGCCCAGCTGGACGCCAATCTTCTTGCCCACAAGGTCGGCTCCGGACTTGATGGAGGAACCGGGGCGCACCACGATCACCTGACCGGATGCAAAATACGGGGTGGAAAAATCCACACTCTTCTTGCGGTCTTCAGTGACGCTGAACCCGGAAAAACCGATGTCCACATTGCCCATGTTCACGGCAGCAATGATGGTGTCAAAACTCATGGTCTTCCATTCGACCTTGATGCCCATCTTTTCGGCCATGGCATTCATGATGTCGATGTCGAAACCCACACGGGTATTTCCGTCCATGGATTCATACGGCGGATAGTCCGGGCTGTTGCCGATGACGATGACGCCATTTTTCTGGATGGAATCCCACAGCTCTGCAGAGGCATCCTGGGCACAAACAAAGGCGGCAGCCTGAAAAACGGCCACGGCCAAAAACATGACAACGGTTTTTTTGATAGCGGACAGCATATCTCTCTCCTTTTTCAAACACGATGAGGCGCACTATGCGCCGGCGGTTTCCTCAATACCAGCCATGAGCGGCCCGATTCTGTCGGCAACGGCATCTTCGTCGGCATCAAGCATCCCCAGAATCCGCCCCCGGTAGATGACGGCGATCCTGTCGGCAAGTTGCAAGGCCTCGTTCAAATCTCCGGTCACCAGTAACACACCGGCCATCCCACGAACCTCCAAAAGACGGTTCCAGACTTCTTCGGTTGCCGAGATGTCCAGTCCCTGAGTAGGCTGCTCCGCAACGATCAACACCGGTTCACGGTACAATTCGCGAGCCAGCACCGCCTTTTGCAAGTTTCCGCCGGAAAGCTGCCAGGCCAAGGCCTGGGTTCTTCCCGGTCTGATATCAAATTTCTGCACCAGATCCGAGGTTTCGCTGGACGCACGTTTCTTGTCCAGCCACGGACCGATCACAAATCCCTTGCGGGTTGTCAGCAACACGTTATCAACCATGTCGCAATCCCGAAGCGTGGCCAAGCCAAGACGATCTTCAGGCACATAGGAAAGTGCCCTGCGCCATGAAGCCTCTTCAAAAAACTGTCGCCACGGCTTCCCACTGATGAATATGGTATCCTGAGGAGGCTTGCGAAGGCCGCAGACCGCCTCAACAAGACTTTTTTGACCATTCCCGGCCACGCCGACAAGAGCGACGATTTCCCCTTGCCGCACGGCAAGGGTTACGTTGTCCAATCCCATGCCGGAAAGATCACGGATGTCCAACACCGTTTCACCGGGCGGCATGGGATTGCGATCAATTTCAAGGATTACTTCCTTGCCAACCATGCGGCAGGCAAGATCGGCCTTGGATTCGATACTGTCGGGATCAACCTCGCCCTCAATGACCCCGCGACGAAGAATCGCAATGTCATCGGCTATGGAAAGCACTTCTTCCAGCTTGTGACTGATGAAAACAATGGCCTTGCCCTGCTCCGCCATCTTCCACAATGCGTCAAACAAACGCACTGTTTCGTCCGGGGTGAGTACGGCCGTGGGTTCATCAAATATCAAAATCCTGCTTTCGCGATATAGCAGCTTGAGAATTTCAACACGCTGTTTTTCGCCCATGGACAAATCGCAGACTCTGGCCGCCGGGTCCACATCAAGCCCATATTGCTCGGCCAATGCGGTCACGCGCTTGTCCATCTCGCGATGGTTGACAAAAAAACCGCCGGTCTGGCCCAGCAAGACATTTTCGGCCACAGTCATGGACTCGACCAGCATGAAGTGCTGATAGACCATGCCAATCCCGGCTTCAATGGCTTCGCGCGACGACGAAAAATCCATGATCTGGCCGTCGATCTTGATATGGCCTTCATCCGGTTTGTAACGTCCCGCCAGCATGCTCATGAGCGTACTCTTGCCCGCTCCGTTTTCGCCGAGCAATGCCTTGATGCGACCGGCGTACAGGTCAAGGTTGATGTTGTTGTTGGCCACAACCTTGCCGAACCGTTTGGTGATGCCGCAAATCTCGACAACCGGACGCTCGCCATCGGCAACCGGTTTACGAGGGGGCCTGGTAAATGTTTTGGTTCCCATGTCCTACCCCTCCGGCTCGATATTTGTACCCAGGGCGGCAGGCATATCGGAATGCTTGCGCTTCCATGCCGAAAAAACAAGCGCGATGATGGTCAGCGCATACGGCAGGGACAAAAGGATCGACGAGGGCACGTTGGTTCCGGATGCCTGCAGTCGAAGCTGAAATGCCATGACACCGCCGAACAGGTATGCGCCCAGCACCGCCCGCCCAGGACGCCAGAAGGCAAATATGACCAAGGCAACGGCAATCCACCCGCGTCCGCCGGAAAGGCCGTTGGTCCACAAATGCGTGTAGGCCAGCGAAAGGTACGCTCCGCCCAGCCCGATCAGGAATCCGCCCATGGCAACGGCAAAATAGCGCAAGAGGACAGGTTTGAGTCCGGCTGCCGCGGCTGCGGCCGGATATTCGCCCGTGGCCGTAACAGCCATGCCCAGACTGGTGCGCCGGAAAAAGAACCAGAACAGCACCGGGATCAGGTAGGAGACGTACACCAGCGCGTCCTGCCGGAAAAAGATATCACCCAAAAACGGAATGGAGCTGAAAAAGGGTAAGGCTTCCTTTTCAAAACCTGTTGTGGCCAGGCCGATGTACGGGGTGCCGAGAAAACGGGTCAACCCGAGGCCCAAAATTGTCAACGCAAGTCCGGATACAACCTGGTTGCCAAGGCAGGAGATACAGACGAATCCATGAACCATGGCCAGCAACAGACCGGCAAAACCGCCCATGACAAAACCAAGCCAGGGACACCCTGTCGTGTATCCGGTCACAAACGCAGCCAAGGCCGAAAAACTGAGTATGCCCTCAACACCGAGGTTCAGAACGCCGCCTTTCTCTGTCATCATTTCGCCCAGCGTGGCAAAAAGAATCGGCGTTCCCGACTGTACGGTGGCATTGAGTAACGGTACGATCAATTCCTGCATAATATCTCACGCCGCCCTACTCGGACCGCGTCCTCCGTTCCAACTTGTAGGCAAGGAGAAACTGACCCGCAAGAACGGAAAGCAGGATCATTCCTTCCATGATTTCACCGAATGCAGCCGGAATCTGCATTTCCAGCTGCAAATTCTCCACGCCCACACGAAGGGCCGCCAATAAAAATGAGGCAAAGGCAATGTTCAAGGGCTCCAGCCGCGCCAACCAGGCAACAACAATGGCCGTATATCCATAACCGACCATGATGCTCGGCTGCAGTCTTCCCACCACGCCCGATGTCTCGACACAACCGGCGATGCCGGCCAGTCCGCCGGAAACGCACATGACGAACATGACCAGAAAACCATACGGCATGCCGGCATACCGGGCCACTCTGGGCCCCTGGCCGCTGGCCTTGAGTTCATACCCAAGGCGGGTGTAGCGCATGAAGGCCCAGAAGATGACGCCGACCAACACGCAGACCAGAATACCCCAATGCAGCTTGGTTGCCCCAAATGCCGGGATGGTCGCATTGGGAGAAAATTCAGCAGTCATAGGGAAGCCGAAACTGGTTGGATCCTTCCACACGCCGAAAACCAGATAATCCAGCAACAGTATGGCGATGTAGTTGAGCATCAAGGTGGAAATGATTTCATTCACCTTGAGCTTGATGCGCAATGCCCCGGGGATGGCAGCCCACAAGCCGCCAAGCACAAAGGCCATGAAGAACATCAGCGGCAAAAGCAGATAGATGGGCAAGTCGGGGAAAGAAAGCGCCATCCACGTGGCCCCAATAGCTCCAAGGGCAAATTGTCCTTCGGCCCCGATATTCCATATCTGCATGCGGAACGTAACAGCCACGCCGAGGGAACAGAGAAAAATCGGAATGGATTTGAGCAAGGCCCCTTCGAGAGCCCATACGTGACCGAAGCTGCCTTCCCACAGGATTCTGAACCCTTCGAACGCGTCCTTCCCTTGCCCGGCAAGAAGCAAACCGCTGGCCACGAGGGAAATGAGCAGGGCGCCCAGGAAAACAACCAAGGCGCCCCACTTCCAGGGTTCATCTCTTTTTCTAAGTTTTAAACCCGTTATCATTGATCTTTTTTCCACACTATTCCGTGGTTCCGATCACACCCTCGACAAACCAGGTCATGCCCAGCATCTGCTCGTCGGTGGCGGACTGGCCTTCAGGAATTACGACTTCGCCCTTTTGGTTCTTGATGGGACCGGCAAAGACCTTGAATGTGCCGTTCTTGATTTCTTCCTTCTTGGCATCAACCTGCTTCCTGACTTCTTCGGGAACCATGTCGCCATAAGGAGCCAGGTCAACAATACCCTTTTCCATTCCCCACCACAGGGACTGGTTGCCCTTCCAGGTGCCGTCCTTCACTTCTTTGACGGTTTCCACGTACAGAGGAGCCCAGTTCCAGATTGCGCCGGTCAGGTGAGCCTTGGGCGCAAAAGGAGCCATGTTGGAATTGTAACCGACAGAGTATACCCCACGCTCCTGAGCAGCTTCCTGCGGGCCGGGTGAGTCCTGATGCTGGGCGATGATGTCTGCACCGACGTCCAGCAAAGAAATGGCGGCATCTTTTTCCAGTGCCGGATCATACCAGGTCTTGGTCCAGACCACGCGAACCTCGGCCTTGGGATTCACAGCCTGCACGCCAAGAGTAAAGGCATTGATGCCGCGAATGACCTCGGGGATGGGGAAGGCTGCAACATAGCCGATGATGTTGCTCTTGGTCATATCGCCTGCCACCATGCCGGTAAGATAACGGGCCTGATAAATACGACCGAAATAGTTGTTCATGTTCGGGGCTTTCTTGAAGCCGGAGCAATGCATGAACTTGACTTCGGGAAATTCCTTGGCGACCTTCAGGGTCGGATCCATGTAACCAAAGCTGGTAGTGAAGATCACGTCGAATCCCTTGCGGGCCATGTTGCGGATGACACGCTCGGAGTCGGCGCCTTCGGCAACGGATTCAACATAGGAGGTCTCAACCCAGCCGAGATTTTCGACAGCCTTGCGGCCAAGATCGTGCGCATAGGAATAGCCTGCGTCACCAACTGGCGATACATATACGAAGCCAGCCTTGAACTTTTTGGCTTCTTCCTTTTTCTCGGCAGCCGGTTTTTCAGCTTTTTTCACTTCCTTTTCCGGCGCCTGTCCACAGGCGGCCAACGACAGCATCAAGGCCGCGACGGCCATGACTGCGACCAAAAGTCTCATGGACTGTTTCATTGATTCCTCCGTATTGATGATTGGGCAATTTCAGGGTGTTTGAAACACGCAACACCCAACAGATTTTGATAACCACAATCCCCTGAAACCACAAGGGTAATGTTACCCTGTGGCTTACTCCACGTTTTGCACGATGGGCTGCACGAACTGGTGTCCTGCGTCCCACGGGAACAGAATCCAGGTATCCTGACTCACTTCGGTAATGTATGTTTCCACAGTGGGACGGCCTTCTGGCTTTGCGTACACCGTGGCAAAATGAGCTTTGGGAACCATGTCCCGCGCCAGCTTTGCCGTACGCCCGGTATCCACGAGATCATCGATAAGCAGCCAGCCTTCTCCGTCGTTTTCAACGCTTTTGAGGATGCTGGACTGCCCCTGCGACTGCCAGTCGTAACTGGAGACGCAGATGGTATCGATTAGCCGGATTTCCAATTCGCGTGCAATGATTGCAGCCGGAACAAGTCCGCCGCGGGTGATGGCATAAATGCCCTTCCAAGGCCCCTGCTCAACCAGACGCCAGGCCAAGGCCCGACAGTCGCGATGCAGTTGTTCCCAGGAAACCGGAAACATCTTGTTGTAACGATTTGGATCAGCCACGAATTTTCCCTTGTTGAAGTTGTTTGGAAAAGGGGTTGTTAATCGCTTCCGCCAGACTTTTCAATAGCCAGAAAAGGCCTCCCCATGTCGCCTCTCAATCGAGCACCTGTGCTGCGCACAGGGCTGCACCCATAAGTCCGCTTTGCTCATTGGTGTTCAGGCGGATGGGCATTTGCGCCAGCACCTTTTGATACTTCGGAAAAGAATGAAATTCATCCAGAAACTCGGGACAGGTCACAAACATGACATTCTTGGCAGCAACCCCACCGCAAATGAACAGCCCTCCCCAAGCCACTGTGGCCAAAACCCAATTTCTGGCAACCCGGCCATAAAATCGTGCAAACCAGCGGCAGGTTTCTGAGTCAGGAGTCAACGATGCAGCCACCTCGGCCGGAGAGCGCTCCTCTCCGGTCAGAAACCGATGAATCAGGGAAAGTCCAGAGCCGGTTACCACGGTATCACCATCGCAAAAATTCCTTCCGGTCACGGATCGTGCATAAACTTCAAAACGGGCTTCCTCCCTGCCCACAAAAGGAAAAGCCATGTGTCCGCCCTCGGATGGCACGGCATGATACCGGCCATGTTCTTGAATCAGTGCGGAATGGCCCAGGCCTGTTCCGGCCCCAATAACGGCAGTAGCTGCTCCCGGGGCCGGCTTTCCCTGCTGGATCACAAGGGCATCGGCCACGGCATCGGTGCGGCAGGCAAAAGCCTGCGCCGCAAAGTCATTGATCAACTCCGCCCTGCCCTTCAGTTCCGGAATATCGTCCAGATTGATATTCCACGCCACGTTGGGGGGTATGCACAATGAACCGTTCAAAACAGCCCCTGGCACGGCAAAAACAGCAGCGGCCACATCCTCCAAGGGAATGGACAGGCCGGCTTCGGGCAACATGGATAACAACTCGCGAAACGAACCGGCGTCATGCGTGCGCAGCCAAACAGTATCCCTCAATTGGGGTTGTCGGCCGGGTTCAGCTTCGAAAATTCCGAAACGACTGTTGGTTCCGCCGATATCTGCGGCGAGAATATGACTCATCAACAATACTCCTGCATTTCCTGATAGCATAGTACGTAAAAAAAGAAATCAGGCACATACCCCATTGGGCGACTGCAGGATATAGTTCCTTTCCGCATATTGATCAATAATGCTCCACCATATGCAGACGTTCACAAAAAAAACAGGAAGCCTCATGAGAGACTTCCCGTTCAAACCATGCAGGATGACCGTTGTGTTCAGGATGCCTGAGCCAAGTCAAGACCCTCTTCAGGCATTCCCTTTGGTTCCACTGGCTGATTCTTGCGCTGGACATATTTACGAGTAATGCTTCGCAACGCTTCAGTATTCCCCGTACGTTCGCTGGGACTCAGGAAGGAGGCCAGCTTGCGTTCCAACTTGTAAGGATTCTGCTCCTTGCTGATGGCTACAACGCCTTCAAGTACCAATTTCTGATTCAGCAATTCACAACGCGTGCTGTGGTTGATCCGTTCTGCCATGGGCGCAAACACGAGGTTGCCCAAAACAAGACCATACAGCGTGGAAATAAACGCCACCGGAATATTTCTGAGAATGACGGCAGTGTCGTTGATGCCCATGAGCAAACCGATCAGGCCGATAACGCTTCCGGCCACGCCGAATGCCGGTGCCGTGCGGGCAAGGGTCTGGAAAATCCGCTCGCTCTGCATGCGCCTTTGGTGAAAAAATGCCATTTCCGTGTTCAGGCATTCGCGAATTTCCGTTTCCTTGTAATTGTCCACCAACAGAATCAGGCCGTTTTTCAAAAAAGAGCAAGTGGCCTGCTGTTCGTTTTTCTCAAGAGAGAGGATGCCATCCACTTTGCTCTTTACAGAAAGGTCGAGAAGCGTATGCACCAATTCGTGAGCCTTGGGTTGATCCGAAGAGTATGCGTTTCTGGCAACCCGAAAGGCACTAGTCAACCGGTCAAATGGATAGCTGAGCAGGATGGCAGCACTCAGCCCGGAAACAACGACAATGAATGCCGCAAGATTCCAATAGGCGGCAGCATGTCCGGTCAGCAAGAAGCTGCTAACGAAAATGATGAGACTGAGGGCAATTCCTGCCACGTTTTTTCTGAGCATGGTTTTCCTCCTGCTAAATCCTGTCGGTCAAAAGTATGACTTCAACCCGCCGATTCATTGAACGACTGGCATCGTCCGTGGAAGGCACGTCCGGCCTGTACGCACCGCGCCCGGAAATAACGAACCTGTCGGGCGACATGTCAAAAGTGTCGATAAAATAGGCGGCAACGTCAGCAGCGCGTTTGGTCGAGAGCAAAAAACTGTCCGAACCCATTTGTTCTTGTGCGTCGGTATGCCCGATTACATGAACAGAACCCGTGGATACCCGGACAACATCGGCGATCTCACGAAGATACTGGTCAGCGGTTTTTGCCAATCCACTTTGTCCGTTTTCAAAAAACAGATCACCGCGCAACGTGATGCGCACGCTGTCATTATTGTCGCGAATTACGGTGATTCCGTTACCTTTTGATTTATAAAGAACTTCATTCACCGGCATGCGGACCGAATCAGACCCGCCACCATCGGCCGCCAACCCCGAAATCTGACCTATCAATCCGATTAACGGGTCAAGTGAACTGGTCTTTTCAATGGTCTGTGCGGTTTCCTCGCTAAACAAAACCTTAACGTCCTGATGTGTCTGGGAATAAATAAACATGACCACAAACAGGACAAACATGACCATCATGAGATCAGCCCAAGGCACGGCCCAACGCCCCGCACTGTCCGGCGAGGGAACGTTGGCTTGCAGGGCTGCGACATCAAATGGTTTTGTAAAATCCCGTTGCAAGTTGTTCATGATCACTCCAGATATTTGTATTCAACACCATGCAAGCAAAATACACGCCACAGGAATAACATTATGTAATTAATAAGTTTATTTTCACTCTGAAAAATACTGCTCATCAGTGCGCCATTTTTTCGACTCTGCCATGACCGATCTCAAGCATCTGCGGATCGTTGACGTGGAGCTTTTTTTCATGGATGAGTTTCCCCTATGAAAGCGTATGACAATTCTTTCCACGGCCCTTTTGCCAGCGTATCCTCTCTGGTACTGGCTTCCGGCTCGCCCCGCAGAAAACAACTGTTATCGGAGGCCGGTCTGAATTTCACGGTTCACGCCAGCGACATGGACGAACCACAGCCCCTTCTCCATGAAAAACCGCGTGATTACGCGGAGCGCATGGCCCTGCTCAAGACACGGGATGTGGCACATGAATATCCGCAATCGGCGGTGATCGGCGCGGATACCATTGTGGTTCTGGATGAACAAATCATGGGAAAGCCCACATCCCAAAAAGACGCGCTGGATATGCTGGAAGCCCTCTCCGGCAATACGCACCATGTCATTACCGGGTGCTGCCTGATGCTCCCAACCGCCCCGTCTCCCGTCTTGTTTTCTGCCAAAACGGACGTGATGATGCGTAAATCGAAACAAGAGGAGCTCATGGCCTACATTGCCTCTGGCGAGCCCATGGACAAGGCCGGAGCATATGCGATTCAGGGGATCGGTGGGTTCATGGTCCGCGAAATTCACGGATCATACAGCAATGTGGTTGGACTACCGGTAGCAGAAGTGCTGGATTCTCTGCTCAAAGCTGGCATTGTACAGCCTAACATGGACTTGCCACCCCACACCAAGGAGTAACCATGAGCATTACAGACAGGATCGCCGTGAACATTGCCACGCTTGGCCCCATCGGGCATCTGCCCAAAATGCCGGGCACATGGGGATCGGCAGCCTCCATTCTCGTCGCCCCATGGCTGTTCATGCCGTTCACAACGCCCTTTCGACTGCTGATACTGGCTTTGTTGTTTGTAATCGGCTCATGGGCCTGTACGCGGGCCGAGATCCATTTTGGACGCAAGGACCCCGGCTGCGTGATCGTGGACGAACTGTTCGGCCAATGGCTGGCCATGTTGCCCTTTATCTGGCTTTCTGCGTGGCAACTGTTGGCCGCTTTTGTGCTGTTCCGCATATTCGACATCTTCAAGCCATGGCCCGTAAAAAAGGCAGAAACCGCCTTCCCGAAAGGATTCGGGGTCATGATCGACGACGGTGTGGCCGGTGCTTATGCGGCCCTTGCTCTTTGGGCGGTTATACTATTCTCCCGCCTGTATTCAGCCTGAGCCAACAACGCCCAACAAAAAAAGGCCGTCTTCCCGGAAGAAGACGGCCTTTTGCTTTTCTGGCAAAACTATTGGGATATCTTGAACTCGTCGCGACGATTCTTTGCCCACGCGGCTTCATTGTGTCCCGGATCAACCGGACGTTCCTCGCCGAAACTGACAACACTCATGCGTTCGGGAGCAACCCCCAAAATGACCATATGCTCGAAAGCGGCACGCGCGCGCCGTTCTCCAAGGGCAAGGTTGTATTCTTCAGTGCCGCGCTCGTCGCAATACCCTTCGATGACCATGGTCAAATCACGATACGTTTTCATCAGGGCAGCCTTTCTGCCAAGCGTGGCGCGGGCGTCATCGTTGAGTTCATAGGAATCAAAGGCGAAGTTGATGGTAAATGCCAGCTCTTCGACAGCCTGGGCCTTGGCCTCGGCGGCAAGAGCTCTTTCATCGACCTGCGGCTCAACAGGGGCGGGAGCAGGTTCCTCATAGGTGCTTTTGTCCTCAACCTTAACCTGAGTGGCTCCGGGAGGCATGCTGGAAGTGCTTTTCTTGGAACAACCGGCACCGACAAAAGCAACCAGCCCCAACAGGGCAATGGTGGCGAGGCAGAATCTGATTTTCATGACAACTCCTTACAAGGCGCGTGTTGCGCACATCATAAATATTTGGTCCAACACCGTCCCACCGGGGTTACCGATAGGTGTACCTTTAATCGAACAAAAATCAAGTACTCCGGCAAAATCGTATCAACGCTGTAACGATGTATCCCATGCAGGAGCGAATGCCGCACCGGCACCGGTCTGCAAAATCTTGGGAGTATCACCATGGCGTGTAGTCAGATACAACTTGTATTCACCGGACCGATCGGAAGCAAAGGCAATGAAGTAGCCATCCGGGCCGAACGCAGGATATTCGTCGTTTCCCGGCCCGAAGCTGAGCTGTGTTTCCCTGCCCGTACGCATATCATGAAGGAATATCCTGTGTCCTTCGGAAGTCAGATGCGTATAGGCAATGTACTTGCCATCGGGGCTCAGGCAGGGGTGAGTGTTGTAGCGTCCGTTGATTGTTACGCGCTGCAGCTTTCCTGTCTTGAGATTCAAGACATAAACATGAGGGTTGCCCGCACGGCCAGAAGTGAATGCCATCTGCGTTCCGGTGCGGTCAAAACTGGGAGAAACGTCAATATACGAACTTTTTACCAAGGTCCTGATAGGCTTGAATCCTTCATCCAGGAGATAGATGTCGGAATGGCCCGTCTTGTTCAGGGTTACGGCCACACGTTTTTGGTCCAAGAAAACCGGACTGATCACGGATTGCCCAAGCCCTTTGTTGGTCAGTCCCACCTTGCCGGTTGCGGAATTCCAGACGCCCAGCGAATGCTTGGTTGCGCCGATGTGCGTAAAAACCAGCTTGTCCCCGTTGGGACTCCACGTGGGGCTGAGATTGAATCCCCCCAACTTGGTGATGCGGGTCAGGTCGCGTCCCTGGGGAAGGACTGTATAGATTTCCTTGCTCTTGCCCAGTTGCTTGACAAAAGCGATGGGCGACTCGAAAAAGCCTTTTTTGCCGCACAGCTCCTGCAAAAGCACGGAACTGAAACGATCCGCAACCCGTATGATGGCCGCATTGCCTGCCACCTGTCCGTACGCCTTGCCAACGACCATGCGTCCGCTGAAGGTTTCGAATACGCGAACTTCAAGATTGCTGCCGTCCCAGCCTGTGGTCATCACGAGATCGACCTTGGCAAGCTGCAGGGGCTTGAAATCAACCTGGCTGCCTTTCACCCCCTTGCTGGGGTTGCCGCCCAGCAGCGAAGACATGGGGATATCCTTGAGAAAAGGAATGTATGAAAAGTTGTTGCGGACAAGGGATTCAAATTCCTGCGCTGCAGCAGGCACGGGCGCCCCTTCCCGCAGGCTGCGAGGTGGCAACATGGTCATGTTGACCAGCCGTTGTCCCGGGCCGTAAATATCGACGGTCAAGGCCTTCTGAGCCTGGGCAGAAACCGCAAACAGCAGAAGGCACAAAGCGGGCAAAAAAAGTATGGTGCTTTTCTTTTTCATGATTCTATTCCGGGATTTCCTGTGAATTGAAGTTGATCAGAATGCGTTTGTCGCGTTCTGTTCGAGGGGCGATCACACGTTCGGTTTCATGGATGGCCCTGAGTATCGAAGAATCAAATTCGGCATTGCCGGATGAAACCGTGATCCGTGACGACAAAATAGTGCCGTCATTTCCGAGCTCCATTGCCGCCGTGGCCACCAGATTCCTGTCTCCGGCAAGGGCCGGATAACGCCAATTCTTCTTGATGGCTTCACCCACAATGGAAGCATATACCTGACTCAACCCCGAACCGGTACCGCCGGGTGTTCCCCCGACAACGCCGCCTTCGGTTCCATCGGCATATACCGTATCACCTTCGGCTTTGCGGATGGCGGCAAGCTCATTGCGAACGGCTCGTTTCTCCTGCCGTTCCTGCTGCCTGACATCCTTTTTCACATCCTTCATGGCCTCGGCAAGAAGTTGCTTCCGCGTTTTTTGAGGTTTGGGCTTTGGCTCGGGTTTCGGCTCAGGCTTGGGTTCGGGTTTCTTTTTTTTCTTTACAACGACCTTTTTGGGTTTTTCCTTTTTCTCGCTGATTTTCTTGGCTTTCGGCTCCGGCTTGGGCTCAGGTTCCGAACTGACTTCGGGGATGGCCTCAGTCTTTGTTTCCGGCTCGGATTTAACCTTGGCCAGCGAAGACTGATCCGCCGGAATTTCGGGGCTGGATACGGATACCGCCGGCGGAGGAGCCAGACTCACGAGATCCACCGTATACACCGGCCTATCCAGATTGACCGGAACAGTATGGCTGGAGGCCACAAAAATAGCCACAGCCAGAACACCGGCATGAACGAGGATGGAAAGAAAAAAACCTAATGTCTGCATATTGGCACCGCCGCCGGTCGGACTCCCGAACCGGGACCAGCGTGTCTATTTCTTGTTTTTATCCCTTTTCTGCTCGGCAACGATGCCCAGCTTGTCGATGCCTGCGGCCTTGATTTCACCCATAACGTCAACAACAACTCCATAGGGCACTTCTTTATCGGCCCGCAGGAAAAGCTGTTTTTTCTGGTTGGCCACAAGTCGCTTGAGATGGTCACCCAAATCCTCAAATTTAACACTGTACTCATCAAGAAACATCTCGCCACCCTTTTTCACGGTCAGCACCAGATGGTCCTTGTCCTGAGGAAGATTCTTGACTGTTCTGGTGGTGGGCAGATCCACTTCCACCCCCTGGGTCATGAGTGGAGCTGTAACCATGAAAATGATCAACAGGACCAGCATCACGTCCACAAAGGGCGTCACGTTGATTTCAGCAAGGAATCCGTTGCCTGTCTTGAGCGCCATGGTCAAAGCCCCCTACTTTTGCGCCCAGGCGATTTCACGCTCGGCCCGGTTGAGGAAGGCGCCCGCAAAATCGATCATTCCGGTTTCCACCTCGGTAAGTTTGCCCAGGAAAAAGTTGTAGGCGATGGTTGCGGGGATGGCCACGGCAAGACCGATAGCCGTTGCAATAAGCGCCTCGGAAATACCGGGAGCCACCGTGGCAAGGGCTGCTGACTGCTGTTGGCCGATGGAATGAAACGAATGCATGATGCCCCAGACCGTGCCAAAAAGGCCAATAAACGGAGCACCGTTGGCACATGTGGCCAAAAACGGCAGATTTCGCGTCAGACGACGCATTTCCGCGCTGATGCCCTGACGCAAGGTGCGGCGCAGGGTATCCTTGACCAGCATGCGCTTACGTTCCCGGTCAATGTCCGCTTTTTCCAGTTTGCGAAACTCCTTGACCGCCATGCTGCCAACCCGGGAAAGAGGAGAATTGCCGTCACCGATGGATTTCAGGGCTGCGGAAAGGTCCCCTGCGGCAATAAATCGATCATAACCGTTCGCAATACGCTTGCGCGCCGAAAGAATGGTGATGGATTTATAAAAAATGATGGTCCAGCTCCACAGTGACATGGCTCCCAAAAAGAGAAGGACAATCTTGACGGCGAGTGTAGCGCCCAACAGCACTTGAAACATGTTGCCTTCGGGAAGAAAGTTCATTGTCGGTATCCCCGGTTTCCTTGTTCGGGATGCAGCATCCCGCAATTTTGTTGATCTCGGCGCAACCACTGTAGCCGCACCGCCCTCCGCCCGTCACGCCATTCCGGTGACAATACGTAGGAATGGTCAACGCATGAAGCGTTGCACCAGGTCCCAGGCGTTTTGTTGCGCCTGACCATATTCCTGCGCACTCATGCCCGCACCAAACGCAATGGCCTTGCGCATGTCTTCATCCACGAGGTCCCGGGGAGCATGGGCATCGTTGTTGATGACCAACCCGGCTCCGTGTTCCCTGGCCTTGGCCAAAACATGACCATTGGTATAGCTGTGTCCGCCCCGGGTGGTTATTTCCAGCAGAACGCCGTTTTGCGCGGCCAGAGCTGCTTCTTCGTCCGTAATGAGTCCCGGGTGTGCCAACACGTCTACTCCGGCTTCAATGGCGGCAAGGTTGGTGCCGCGGGCCACCGGTTCCACAACGGTTTCCCCATGCATGACCACGATCTTTGCTCCGGCCGCACGTGCGGCAGCAACCATTTCCGGTATCAGGCTCGGTGGCGTATGGGTCAATTCCACGCCGGGAATGACCGTGATATCGAAATAATGTCCGTGGTTGCGGGCAAAAGGGGCCACACACTCAAGTATGTGCCGCATATTCGCGGAATCAGCATGGTCGGTTATGGCAATGGCCTTGTATCCTGCGACCCGGGCCCGGCGAACCAATTCCGCGGGAATAAGCTCGCCATCGCTGAAGGTGGAATGAGTATGCAAATCAATCATGAAAAAGCCTACATCTTGTACTTGGTTTCCGTGTCGTCAAGGGAGTCGAGCAAATCCTTCCACTTGCCACTGTCTTCACGGTGTACGATCTTCTTGTCCAGCATTTCGCCGCTCACCCCGGCCGACTCGAGGACAGCGTTGGCGACAAAAATCGGAGACTCTGCACGAACCGATGCGGCAATGGCGTCAGAAGGACGGCAGTCCAGGCGAATTTCCTTGCCATTCTGCTCAAGCACAAGCTCGGCAAAAAACGTCCCCTCCCGAATCTCGAGAATATCCGTTCGGACAATCGAGCCGTTCAAGGCGCGTATTGATGACAACAACAAATCATGAGTCATGGGACGGGGAAACGGAACATTGTTCAACGCCATGGAAATGGACATGGCCTCCACGGCACCGATCCAGATGGGCAGGGCCTGCGTCTCGTCCTCGTTCTTGAGGATGAGAATGGGCGCCTTGCTGGTTTCGTCCAGAGCCATGCCGAATATGTTCATGACTACCATGGCTCACCTGTCCTTTCCCCTATCAGGGAATGATTCTTGGCCTCGGTTATGGTTACCGGGACCATGGAGCCGACAATATCGTCGTCGCAATCATAGCGAAAATTCACCACACGCCATGATGCGTCACGTCCCCGCCAGAATATGCCCAGACCGTCCTGCCTGCGGCTTTTGCCCTCCACGAGGACCTCGGCGGGACGCCCCACCAAATTCTTTAGACATTTTCTAGTAATATCATTCTGCAATTTCTGCAAGCGATCAAGCCTTTTCGTCGCCACTTCCGGCTCCACCTTGGGCGAAAACTTCAGGGCGGCAACACCGGGCCTGTCCGAATATTTGAATGAAAAACTACTTTCAAAGCCGACCCGTTCAACCATTTCAAGGGTCTGCTCAAAATCTTCCTCGGTTTCGCCGGGGAATCCCACAATCAGGTCCGTGGTCAACGAAATATCAGGACGCGCCTGCCGCAATCCGTCCACGATGCTCAAATAACGCCTGCGGTCATATTTTCGCCCCATACGCTTGAGCACGGCATCGGACCCGGCCTGCATGGGCAAGTGGAGCGACGGGCAGAGGTTCGACAATTTGCCAAAGGCCTCGATCACCTCGGGAGCGATGTCCTTGGGGTGCGACGTCGTGAACCTAAGCCTGTCCAATCCGGGAATTTCAGCCACCATGCGCAGCAGTTCAGCAAAAGTCACGCCAACGCCGCCCTTGTCCTGCCCGAAACTGTTCACATTCTGTCCCAATAGAGTTATCTCGCGAACCCCGGCCCGCACCAATCCGCGGCATTCTGCCAAGACCTGATCAGGATGCCGCGATTTCTGCCGTCCGCGCGTGAAAGGCACAATGCAGTATGTGCAGAAATTGTCGCACCCTTGCATGATGTTCACAAAAGCTTGCCGGTTCTTGTGCAAATCGGAGCAGGTTCCGGTGGCCATGTCCCGCTCGGGATAAATCTCATCAAAATCCAACAGCGCTATCCGATCTTCGGCCCCCTCGGCAATACGTTCAAGGGCGTCGGGAGCCGTGGCAATGCCATCGGTACCGAACACAAGGCGCACGTAGGGAAAACGCTTGAAAAAGCCCTCACCCACCTGCTGGGCCACGCATCCACCGACAGCCGCAAAAACCGTGGAATCCTTGGCTGCGCGGGCCGCAAAGCGCCCGAGTTCGCTGTAAACCTTTTGTTCGGGTTTATCCCGCACGCTGCACGTATTGACGATATATACCTGTGCGCCGCTCTCGTCGGCCTGTTCCCATCCCCGGGCTTCCAAAGCCCGTGCAAGCCACTGGGAGTCGTGCACATTCATCTGACAACCAAAAGTGGTTATGTGAAATTTCATTGAAAAAGAACCTTGTTGCGCCGCCGCAAGGCAGCCGGGTTGAATGGTTGCACGCGGACACCCCGCGTGGACCACACAACCTAAGCATTGTGAAGCCAGGTGTCCAGAAATGCCAACACCCTTTGGCAGGCTTCCTCCTTTGTTATTTCCCCATTTTCCAATACGAATTCCGCATTCGTGTTGTCCTCGAACTGCACATCCACGCCTATGACCTGTCCAAGACCCTTGAATTGTCGTCCGGTACGCTTACGCTCCAAAGCCTTTGCATACAGGTCGGCCATAACCTTCCCGGCAGGACGGGACGCTTCCCGCTCCATGGCCGTACGCACCGGACAACGCACCAACATTTCCGCAAACACGGGAATTTGTTTGCGCGCGGCCTCACGCATGGATCGTTTCGGCGCCGAGCCGTCCATGATCACCACATGCCCTTGCTCGACCAGTTGTGCCGCTTCACTTACGAAAAGATCATAAGCCTGCCTGCGCTCTTTGGTCGTATATTGCGGATTCGGGAAATAGGCCTTTCGGCGCGCATCCATTTCCAGATACCGCACGGGCAAGCCTCGCTGCTCCAACACCTGCGCCACGCACCGGGCAATGGAGCTTTTGCCGCTACCGGGCAGGCCCACGAACCATATGGCGCATCCGGCCATACCTACTCCATGTACCGGTTGATATTCTGCCAATCAAAAGTATCCTCTTCCAAAACGTTCTCCATGAAACGAAACAATCCGTATCGGGTCTCGTCGGAATGATCCGGATACCATTCCGGTGAAGCAATGACCAAACAGCGAAAAACAAAAAACGGGGCAATGACTTCAAGCACCTGTTCATCGCCTGTCGTTTCCAGATATTCCGAAAAATAGGCCATATACAGACGTTCAAAGGCTCCACCAAGCTTGCCGTGCGTCCCCAGGCTCCACAACAGGTAGTTCAGGGCCATGGTCGCAAGATCGCCTGCTGCCTCGCCCCACTCGCCCCGGCTGCGGTCCAGCACCGAAAACGAGCCGTCGTCATCAACCAGAACGTTCCATGGATGAAAATCGCCGTGCACTGCGCACAGCCGATCAGCATAGCCGCGCAATTTCCAACGCCAGTCGATCAACTTTTTTTCCAGAGCAATGAATCCGTCGTCAGGGTACAAGGCATATGGGTGAGGATATGCCTCGTCCACCAGCCCCAGGATGCACTCGCTGGCTCCAAGAAGGTTTCGTATTCTGCGGAAATAAAGATCGTCGTCCTTTTTCTTTTTGGCGTGCACTTCGGCAAGCCACGAACCGAAATCACGGGCCAACTGCTCGTCGCCGTCCTGCAGCCCGCTTTCGGCGATTCTGTTCAGATCAAGAAAATAGTCATGCCCGGAAAGCTTTTCATTGAGCATGAAAAACTCTTTGGGCTTGCGGATGGGATTGAAACGATTCGAACGGTCCACATATCCGAGGGCCAGCGGCTGGGCGTGACGCTTCATGCGCTTGGAGGTCTCGAACTGGAACATGAGAATGGCGGCACGGTCCCAATAAAACTGGTGTCCGTACTTGTCGCCCTTCATGGTGGAAAGCACGGCTTCACGAGGCTTGCCATGCACCAGAAAACGAATGAGCAGGGGTTTTCCGTAGCCGAAGCTCTTCATCCCCTGCTCATCAAGATTGCCGATGGATCCGACGCTTTCAAGTTTTGCGTCCTTTCCGAAAACCTGCCTGAGATAATCCTCGATGTTCTCCTTGTGCAATTTGATCACGCTGTCCTCCTTCGAGGAGCGTCGATCCGCTAGCCAAGGGGACCGTAATTCTCCTCGTACCGTTTGCAGAACTCGTCCCACGTGTATCCGTGTTCCTGAGTTCCACGCTTTTCAACGGAATAGGCTGCGCTCACCGCGCCCATGCGGCAGGCGGTCTCGATATCCTTTTCAAGGCAAAGTCCCTTGAGCAGTCCGGCTCGGAACGCGTCTCCTGCTCCGGTGGGATCAACCACCTCGGCGGCCTTTGCCGCAGGAATTGCGACTTCGCCTTCCTTGGTCACAATCTGGCAACCCTTTTCGCCAAGCGTGGTCACCAGCATGCCGACCTTGTCCAGCAACTGCTCACGGGAAAGTCCGGTATCGTTCATGACCATCTGCAACTCATAGTCATTTGTGATGAGCATGAACGCGCCGTCCAGCGCCTTTCCCAGCCTTTCCCCTCCCAGAGTGGTTATCTGCTGGCCCGGATCGAAAATGAACCGGATGCCTTTTTCACGATAATACTCCGGATGTCCGACCATGTCCTCCACATTGCCCGGAGAAATGATGGCCAGGGAATTATTATCAATATTCGACATGTCATACGCGCAGGAATGACACATGGCCCCGGGGTTGAAGCCCGTGATCTGGTTGTCGGACATGTCTGTAGTAATATATGCACCCGCAGTATGCTCATGGTCAATGGTGCGAATGCCTTCAACCGGCAACCCGTGTTTTTGCAGCCATTCGTCGTACAGGGCGAAATCCTTGCCTACCTGGCTGAGAATCACGGGCTTTTCACCCATCAACGCCATGCTGTAGGCAATGTTTCCGGCTGTTCCTCCGAACTTTTCATCCAGTCCGTTGACCACGAAGCAGACATTGAGAATATGAATCTTGTCCGGCAGGATGTGGTCTGAAAACTTGCCGGGAAACGTCATGATGCGGTCAAAGGCCAAAGAGCCGGTAACGTATACTTTCACGAATTCCTCCTGAGGTATTGAGTGGCGAAAAGGTACGGCCATCGTGTCGCCCTGTCAAATACCGAAAGAAAAAATCGTGTTACTCACCGACTTGCGCATGGATCCAGTGCAAAAAAGGCCCATGCCCGTCCACGACAGGAAAACTCATCACGCACGGGACTTCGTTTTCATGCAACTCAACAATCATCTCCAGTGCCCTCTTGGCCGCTTTACGGGTTGTCTTCACCAGCAGTACGGCTTCGTGCCCAACTTCAATTTTTTCCTTCCAGCGATATACCGACCGCATGCCGCCCAGGATGTTGACACAAGCGGCAAGACGTTTTGCAACCAACACCCTGCCCATACGTTCTGCATCCTGCACATCCTTGGCCGTCACATATAAAACCGTTTCCTCGTACTGCATACGATTTTCCCTCCATGCTTTTTGCGAACAACATACGTTCATACACTCCCACAAACGCGTACACGCCTGCAATTATGGCTTGAGAGTCGTCAATACCAATGCTAACGGATACGCCGAGTCAACAGCGAGGTCGAATCATCATGAACAAAAAGGAACGGGCTCTGGAAATCTATTCCAGACTGGCCAAGCGATATCCTGCCCCTGAACCGGCTCTGGACTGGACCAACGCCTGGGAATTGCTGGTGGCAACCGTACTTGCCGCCCAGTGTACGGACGAGCGGGTCAACAAGGTGACCCCGGCTCTGTTCAAACGCTGGCCGAGCATCAGCGACATGGCCGCTGCCGACATTGCAGAACTGGAAGAGGCGGTGCGTTCAACCGGTTTTTTCCGCAACAAGGCAAAGAATCTGAAAAACGCTGCCGCGCGAATCATGGACGTTTTTGACGGCACGGTTCCTTCGACCATGAGCGACCTGATTTCTCTTCCCGGCGTGGCGCGCAAGACAGCCAACATCGTGCTTTCCAACGCCTACGGCATCCATGAAGGAATTGCCGTTGATACGCACGTGAAGCGGCTCACGTACCGAATGGGACTGACCAAAAATACGGACCCCGTCCGCATAGAAAAAGACCTGATGCCGCTTTATCCCCGCGAGACATGGGGCGATGTAAACCATTTCCTCGTCTACTACGGGCGCGAGGTCTGCAATGCCCGCTCTCCCCGTTGCGGAGAATGCGAACTGGCGGACATTTGTCCGAAACATGGAGTTGATTGAATGACCAAACCCGGCACTTTCGTTGTGCACGCCACGGACGGCAATGCCCGCCGCGGCACGTTAAGCACGGCTCACGGCGACATACAAACCCCGATTTTCATGCCTGTTGGCACGCAGGGAACCGTCAAGAGCCTCAGTCCGCAGGATCTTGAAGAGATGAATGCCCAAATCATTCTCGGCAACACCTACCACCTCTATCTGCGTCCCGGAGACGAACTGGTTGCGCGACGAGGCGGACTGCACAAATTTTCCAACTGGAATCGGCCCATCCTCACGGACAGCGGTGGATTTCAGGTCTTCAGCCTCAAGGGGATACGCAAACTCAGTGAGGAAGGCGTGGAATTCCGTTCATATATCGACGGCTCCAAGCATTTCTTCTCTCCGGAAAAAGCCATTGAAATCCAAATGAATCTCGGTTCTGACATAATGATGGTTCTGGATGAGTGCGTGGGGTACGGGGCGGACCGGGGCTATACGGAGAAAAGTCTCGAAATGACCACCCGCTGGGCCAAACGGTGCCGCGAACGGTATCCGGCCGGAAGCGGAGACCAACTCATGTTCGGGATCGTGCAAGGCGGATTTTTCAAGGATCTGCGCACCCGCAGTGCAGAACAGCTGTGCTCTCTGCCCTTTGAGGGGTTCGCCATCGGCGGCCTTTCCGTGGGGGAATCAATACCGGAAATGTACGAACAGGTGCACCACACGGCACCGCTTCTGCCCGCGGAAAAGCCCCGCTATCTCATGGGGGTGGGCACTCCGCTGGACCTTCTGGAAGCAGTGTCCGCAGGCGTGGACATGCTCGACTGCGTATTGCCTTCGCGCAATGCCAGAAACGGCACCCTGTTCACCTCACAAGGCAAGATCAACATCAAGAAGGCCGCCTACAAGGAAGACGACAGCCCGCTGGATCCCAATTGTAATTGCTACACCTGCCGCAATTTTTCCAAGGCCTATCTGCGGCATCTGTATATGTCCAAGGAGCTGCTTTCCTACAGGCTCAACACCTATCACAACCTGTATTTCTACCTCGACCTCATGCAGCAGGTACGCGATTCCATTGAAAACGGAACCTTTGCGCAGCTCAAAGCCCGCTACGAAGACGCCTACGCGGCATAGACATCATATCAGGAATATACACGGCGCAGGCAGGATTCAGTCCTTGGCCTGCGCCGTTTTTTCGCAATTGAATTCCTTGTCGGGCCCGGCATAGACATCGGGCAGCAAGTCCGCACATTCCAGCAAAGTCAGGTTGGATTGGCTGCTTCTGACGGATTCGCCCAGCCCTCCGAACGTATCGTCGATGAACGAAAAACGTTTGTCGAAAACACCTCCGGTCTTGCCGCCTCCATCGCTGTTGACCACGCTGATGACTTCAACCACACGTATGTCGCGCAGCTCCCGTGCCGGGGCATATATCTCGCATTCGGGATTATCCGTGCGTACAGTCAAACCGGCCTTGTGCATGACATCGAAGAGGTCGGAAATCAACGGGGCCGGGGCCATGAGCCTGTCCGAGATTTCTTCCACCGAGGGCAACGCCTCTCCGCGGCTGAAACGACGTGCCAGAAAACTCATCATGAGCACGGCTATCTTTTGACGCTCCAAAGCGCTGGCCTTGCCAAAAAAGCGCTGTTTGACGAACGAATTGACGTTTTGCCAGGCGTAGCTTGACTCACACCCAAGCAGAACCACAACCCAACTGATGTATATCCACATGAGCAGGAGCGGAAACTGGGCAAAACTGCCGTAAATGGCGTTGTATTTGGCCGCGCCGATCTGCCAGTTGATGTAGATCCATTGGGCCACCTGCCACAGCGAACCGCCAAGCACACCGCCCAAGAGCGCGCTGGACAGCCTGACGCTGGTGTTGGGAATGAAAATATACAGGAAGGCGAAGGCAACAACGATAAGCAGCAGCGGCGCCAGCTTCAACAAAAGCGCCTCCATGTAGCCGATGGCCGAAATGCTCAGCAACCGGGTGATCATTTCCTGCTTCTGGAGACTGACGTTGAAACTGGACGCCACCAGCAAAATAATTGGACAGATGAAAATCACCGGGAAAAAATCCGACACCTTGCGCCACGCTGTCCGGCCTCGCTGCACGTTCCAGATGGTATTGAAGGCCTTTTCCACGGTGCCGACCAATGAAAACACGGTAAAGAGCAAGGTCGCGATACCGATCCAGCCAAGGGTCTGCACGTTGGTTCTGTCAATGTACTGAATTATTTTTTCAGCGACGATGGTGTTGCCCGTCGTCATCTTGAGAATCATGGTCTTCATGAAATTCGAGTTCTGAACCCCGAACCCTTTGGAAATGGAAAAGGCAACGGCCAGAAACGGCACAATGGAAAGAATGGTGGTAAAGGTCAGTGCTGCCGCACGAATGATGCATTGGTCCTGAAAGAAACCGTAGAACGTCAGGTACCCCCAACGGGCAACCCCTTTTGCCATGCGCAAAGGCCGTGGCGTTTCCGGGGTATCGCGCACCCAGATTCCCTGGGACAACTGGTGTTTCAACTGATCGGAAGACTGCTTCATCCTTGCTGCGCTCATGCGTCACATCCCCTGCTGTGCAAACAATTCGTGATTCAACTGCCTTGGCGGGCAGATAAGCACATATCGGCCTAAAAGAACAAGTCCCGCAAAAATCGGAAGGACCGCTGCGGCAGTCCGAAGATATTCTTGATGGTGTCGGTCACGATCTTGCCGCCCGGCATTTTCACCTCCGGGTCCTCAATATGGCCGACAATATGCACGGTCACACTCGGCACCGCAACAAAATCCGCCTTGACGCTCAGGTCAATCGTTTCTTCGGACGGACTGAACCCGCCACTGCCCGAACAGTGCATGATGGATGAATCAACATCCAAATCATCCAGATGAAAATATCCTTTGCTGATTGTCCATTCAGACGTTGCGGACCGAAACGCCGTCCGCCTGCGAATGGCCTCGGCCTGCTTTTCGGTCGCCGGGGGCTTTTTTTCGCCCCAGTTGGTGAACTTGAACGATCCCTTGCCTATCTTCAAATCAATACTTCCATCCAGATTAGCCACTATGTCGTCATCAGTTCTGCCCGTTGATCGCAGCAGAATATCGGCATCGGTCACACCGCGAACATAGTCTCGTCCGGCCACGTCCTTGAGCATGGGACCGGCCTCAAAGGATTTGAGTTTGAGATCGACGGCGGTTTCAAGGTGCTTTTCAAACACCTTTCCGGTCCACTCTCCGTCGGCAGTTCCTCCATAAAAATCGCTCTTGGCCGAAGAGACAGAAATAACACCCCTCTCCGCGCTCACCACGGCACTAAGATTTGACAGGCGTACATCTTCAAGAACGAATTCTTCAATGGACACGGGACCGTGCAGGTTCAACCAACGCAAAGTCTCGAGGGGCAGGTCTACGGGCGGGGCATCCTCATCAATCCCGGCACGCAACTTCTTGATATCGGCCTTGCGGTCCGGAGGAAGGTATCGGTCCAAATCTATCTTGCCCGCCTTCAGATCAAAATCAAATCTCGGGTGAGAAGCCAACGTCATGGACAATTTCCCGGAAACAGGAGTGCCGTCCACGTCGATTTTTACGTCGCCGAAGGAAAGCGCCTTGTTTTCAATGGAAAACGCCCCCTGCAACGACAGGGCCCTCAAGGCGCTGTCGTCAGCCATGCGGTATACATCAATGCCGCTGTCCTCGAGTATTCTCTTGAGATCGGTTTTTGCCACAACAACCTTTCCCTTGCAGTGCACAAGCTCGTCGAAAGGCTTGGTTACGACAATAGAGCCCGTGGCCGAACTTCCGTAAGCAGACACGGCAACATCAGCCAAACGAACCGTATGCAAATCCTTGTCCCAGGAAATCATTGCCGAAGTCGCAGCAGGAACTGCGGCCGCCGGAAGCTCAAATCCGGAATCAGCAAAGTCCGTCCGCACCCCACTTGACCGGACGGTCTGAAAGTCCTTGTCCACAATCAACGGTCCCTGCAACGAGGCCTTGAGTTGTTGGGCATCCCTTTTGCCGAGGGCCAAAAAATGCCCGGTTGTTTCAAAGGTGAACCCCGGAGCATTGCCTTTGCTGCCCACCAAGGCTCCCTTTGCGGAAAATTCCCTGAAATGCCTCTTGAGGCCGGATTTATGCAGATGCAGCAAAACAGATGGGGAATACACGGTGTATTGCAGGCGAGACTGACGCAAAGCATCAGCAGACTCGCTGTCGGGCGAACATGTGGCATGGTTCATGGAAAAACGCATTTCCGCATTAGCCGTACTCTCAACCTCTCCCCATTCGCCTCTGGCAAAGGGCATTGCATTGGAACGCATGCTCATTCCCTGTGCAGACACGGCAAGGGTCATATCCGGCGCGGTACTCTTTCCGGAGATCACGGCGTCCATTTTTGCATGCAGCCGCCCGTCGTACACCGTGGTCTTTGCCTCGGCATGAACGGTGCCGTCGGACGCATCCAGTGTTGCCGCAACGTCTGAAAAGACCGTATCCACGGCGGAAAAACGCTGAATGGCAAGTTTTCCCCGGGCATTGAGAGTCTTCCAGAACGGCAGGGAAAAGTCGCCCCAGACAAAAGGCGTTCCCGTCCGGAAAAGCGGCAGATACCGATCCAGGTCAACATGTGGTGCAACAAGATCAAAGGAATACCGAGGACGGTTGAAATCATGAAGCGCCACCACTCCGGACAGGGAAAGGGTATCCAGCGTACTTTTTTGTATATGTAGCGAAACCCCGTCCTTATCTGCATTCATGGCGATTTCGCCATGCACTGCGCCAATTTCCCCCAACGATTTCAAGGAACGCGTCAGGCCGAAGGAACGCAGAACCGGGACCGGATCAAACGGTTCGACATGGATGCTCCCGGTTGCGTTGAAATCCTCCAGCAAATGGTGGACTGTGATTTGTCCTGCCATGTCCACCGTGGCCATCCGCACATGAAAATCCTTGAGCCAGAGCGTTCCGTCATTAGCATTATAGGCAATGGTGGCCACGCCTTTGAGCGGCTTCCCGGATGGAAGCTTGCCGCCTGTGGCGTCAAATTCAAGGACGGTTTTTTCAAATAATTTCCCCGGAGTGGAAAAATCCGTATGCAACAAGCCGGACAACGCCGCATGTACCTTGAAATTTTCATGCTGCCTTCGGAACACGCCCTCAAGCGTCACGCCCACGGAATCACCCGGAGCAAATGCACCCAGATGGGCTGAAAGCCCCTTGAGTGTGAGGTTTTCACCTGTCACGGCATCATTGAAATGCAATTCGGCGTTCTCAATCTCAACACCATGAATGAAAATGCTTGAAAACCATGACAAGCTTTCGGTTTCACTTTTGTAGTCGAAATTGAAATCATCCCAGTTGACCCGGGAATCCTTGGAACGCATCAAATACACATGCATGCCGTCAACAAGTACGGTGCGTATCACCAATTTGCGCGAAAAAAGAGGGATAAGCCGCACACCCACAGAAACGTCCTGCATGTGAACAAACGATTCCCTCGCAAATCCGGGCTCATTGGCAACGGAAAGGTCATATGCCCGCAGGCCGAGCCACGGATAAAAGGCTATATCCAGCTCGCCGTTCAAGACAACCTCGCGTCCAACGGCACTGCTCAGCGCAGATGTGAAATCGTTGCGGAATTCCTTTGAATCAATATATTCGGACAACCATACCAAGAGCAGAACAGCCGAAAGAATCAGGCCGCACATGAAGGCAAATGCTATTTTGCCGAACGTCTTAAACATGGTTTGTCAGATTCTCCGGTTAAAGCTTCGGAGCCGTTCCGAACATGGATTGCCCGACATCAAGTCCTGTATGCCCCGCAATTTTAGGGCATTTGACCTTGAAGGCAAAATAGACAGGACCGTCCCATTGTTCGTACAGGGCCTCGAAATTGCCCTGCCCTTTGCTGAGGATCACATCCGCCTGCTCCATACGCTCCAGAAAGCCGGGACGACAACGATCCAAGACTGTGCCGGGGGTATCCACACCGCTATCAATCACAGTACACAACTCTGTCATGCCCACTTTTTCAGCGTCTTCCAAGGTTGCGTCGTTCAGCACCGGGGTGCCGCGGACAACATATGTCACATTACAATCACGGGATTGTAATTCGCGTACAAGCAATGTGTCCAATACGATTTCACCGGCGTTGTCTCCGAGAATCAAAACATCGGCTCCGGGAACAGCAGCGTCCAGAAAGGACTGCACGGTTACAGGGTCCAGGGTCTCGGCCATGGTTTGCAGTTCCTCGCGCCAGTCATGAGCCACCTCAACCCCGCGGTCAATGAAATTTCCGATTATGGCAAGTTCCAAAGCCGTAAGCATGGGACTCCTGCTTTTCTCAACCAATGCCTGTAAATCCGGCAACATAGAAAGTATCTGTTGGTTGGTCATGTCTTTATCTTCAGCATACAGGTCGCCACACCCGGTCATCTCGCAAACAAGACCGGACAATTCACGCACGATGGCCGGAGGGGAAAGCGTCAGATCAAGTTCGGCCATTTTGGCACACCAGGCGGACACCACTGCCAACTGAAGATTTTCATCTTCGGGACACGCCTGCCTGACCGACCGTATGGCCAGCTTCATGAAACAGGGCAGGCAATCAAGAGAACTCTTCATATAAATTCCTTATAGTATCAATTTAACGTCACGACATTTCAAACATTTATGACCACGAGAATCAACTGCGCACTTTGCGCCCGACAAAAGAGCGAGCCCGGCGCACAATACGCCATAAGAAACAGCTCTCTCAAACAATATACTGAAAAAGCGCATCTTTTTTTTGGCACACCCATTGCTTCACGCATTCGAAGCACCTATGTTATGGATGCATCCTGCCCCGAATAAACGGCCAGGATTGAGACCGGATGTGCAAAAACCTGAACGAACAGGATCTGAATATCAATGCAAATAGCCATAGCAAGCGGCAAAGGCGGCACGGGCAAAACAACCGTTGCCACCAATCTGGCCGCGTATTTCGATCAACAAGGCAAGAGCGTTTCTTTTCTCGACTGTGACGTCGAAGAACCGAACGCCCACTTTTTTCTCACCCCAGAATGGACCGACGAGCGTCTTGAGACGGTCCCTGTACCGGATATCGATACAGATGCATGCATTGGCGAAGAATGCAGAAAATGCATTGAGTTGTGCCGTTTCAAGGCGTTGATATGGATGGTCGACTCTGTCATGGCCTTTTCGGAATTATGCCATGGTTGCGGACTGTGCGATCTGGCCTGCCCTGCCGGAGCCATCATCGAATCACATCGCGAACTCGGAACTTCGGTACGCGGCACCAAAGGCAACATCATTTTCCATAGGGGCCTGCTCCGTATCGGCGAGGCAATGGCGCCCCCACTCATCAAAAAGGTCAAGGCACGCAGTCTTGCCGAAGCGGGGTCTCCGGACATAAGGATTCTGGACTGTCCCCCGGGCGCCACCTGCCCGGTTGTCGAATCGCTGGAAGGTACGGACTTTGCCGTTCTTGTCACCGAACCGACTCCGTTTGGACTCAATGACTTGAAAATTGCGGTAAACCTTCTCCGGAAACTCGAAATTCCTTTTGGAGTGGTCATCAACCGTGCAGGCATGGGCGATGACGAAGTGGAAAAATATCTGGAAAAGGAATCCATCAATCTTCTGGGAAGCCTGCCCCACAGCCTTGAGGCAGCATCCGCCTATTCCCAGGGCAAACTGCTTGTGGAAGCCCTCCCGGAATATCGCGAACAAATAGAATCCATCGCCAAGGCTATTGAAATGGAAGTCAACGCAGCCCGTGGAGGTGCCGCATGAAACAGCTTGTTGTGATCAGCGGCAAGGGAGGCACCGGCAAAACATCCATCACGGCCGCACTTGCCGGATTCGGTCCCAAAAAAGTCCTTGCGGATTGCGATGTCGATGCAGCCGACCTGCATCTGGTTCTGCACCCCAAGAAATTGGAAAGCATTGATTTCTACAGCGGGCAGTTGGCCACCATCGACCCGGACCTGTGCATCCAGTGCGGCATCTGCGCAGACCATTGCCGGTTTGATGCCATTTCCCGCGACTTCTCTATCATCAAGGAGCATTGCGAAGGGTGCGGCGTGTGCGAATTCGTCTGCCCGCAAGGCGCGGCCATAATGGAAGAACGCATGTGCGGCTATCAGTATGTTTCCGAAACCCGATTCGGCACCATGGTACATGCCGAACTGGGCATCGGCGAGGAAAATTCGGGAAAACTCGTTACTTCCGTTCGCAAACGGGCAAAAGAGATCGCCGAGGAACAGGGAGCGGAAATGGTGATCGTGGACGGTTCTCCCGGTGTGGGGTGTCCGGTGATCGCCTCACTGTCGGACGTGGACGCCTGTCTTCTGGTGGCCGAGCCCACTGTTTCCGCCGTACATGATGTTAAACGGGTTCACGAGTTGACAACCCACTTCAAGATTCCCTGCGTTGCCGTGATCAACAAATGTGGAGTCAATCCGGACCTGGAAAATGAACTCAGGGAATTCTGCAAGGAATCCAATGTTCCGGTTCTGGGGTCACTCGCCTACGATACGGCATTCACTGAAGCGCAGATTCATGGACAAACCGTTGCGGAATACGCTCCGGACGGGCTTGGAAAGGATATTGCCGGCATGTGGGGTCGACTCGCTCAATACCTTGAGATCAGTGGAGAATAGTGATGGAAAAGATACTCATCATTGGTTGCAAAAACACCATGGACGACATCTGCATCGGGTGTTCCCGGTGCTTTGTTGGATTCAACAAGCGCGAAGGAGAGTTTGCCCGTTACAAGGATACCGATGCTGAGATAATGGGCTTGCTCAACTGCGGCGGCTGTCCCGGAGCGGGAATCGTCACCCGCCTTGCACAGGTAAAGCTCTGGAATGCGCCCATGGATGAAAAACCCACGAAGATCCACATCGCTCCGTGTGTTTTCCAACACTGTCCGCACAAGGATGATATGATTCGCAAAATAAGGGCCAAGGCCGGGGTGGAAGTCATTGAAGGAACGCATCCCTACATGCCGGAAAACATCTTCGCCTGAGGTGGCAGCATGCCCATTTTTGAATATCGTTGCCATAAATGCGAACACGTATTCGAAGAAATAGCCTCGTTCGAAAACAAGCCGCCATGTCCGGCATGCGGTTCTTCAAACACGGAAAAGTTGCTCTCCCCCACCTCTTCATTGACAGGCAGGGAAACACCAGCATTTCCGGATGGCGCCGGCCATGGGTGCTGCGGTTCCACACCGGGCAAAAACGGATGCGTACCCGGAACATGCTGTGGCAAAAATCAATAAAAGAAAAGGGGGCCAAAAGGCCCCCTTTTCTTTTATATCGTCACTCAAAAACAATCAGATGTCTTCGGGACGCAGACCGACAATAGCCATTCCGGCTTCATCCGCTAGGCGCGTTGCATCATCCCGATCGAAAAACAAACTCTTCCCGGCTTCGTAGCCAAGACAACTGGCCCCGCCCTCGATCATTATCTTCAGGGTATCAAGCCCAAGGCTCGGCAAATCGACTCGCACGTCCTGCCCCGGCTTGAACACCTTGACCACGACACACTCCTTGCCACCATAACGACAACCGCGCCGTATGGTTTCGTCCGTGCCTTCCAGGGCCTCCACGGCCGCAACAATTCCCTCACGCACAACAACACACTGACCTATGTCCATGCGCCCCAATTCCTTGCCCAGCTTCCAGGCAAATCGAAGATCTTCCCACTCCCGTTCACTGGGTTCGCGGCGGGTCATGATGCCTGCCGGAGACAACAACTCGGGAACAAGCTCGTGGGCTTGTGCCACAGGCATTCCTTCTGCCTCAAACTCGGCGGCGAGAGCGCCGAGGATGGCAGCATCCCCCTTGTCCTTGCGTTTGAAAACCAACTTTATGGCCCGCATGTCCAGATGCCGGACATCCATGATCTTGGGTTTGTCGATGGTTCCGGCCATGACAACCTTGGACACACCGTTTTCCTTGAAATACTTGATCAGCTTGTTGAGCTTGCCCAGCTTGAGCTCCTTCCACACATCGGCATACGCGGCCACTTCCATGTTGGAATGACCGGTGAATCCGGCCACGACCAGCTTGTGGCCATGCTCTTTCACGCCCTTGGCCACAAGCAGCGGAAACTGCCTGCCGCCTGCGACAAGGCCGATTACCGTGGAATCACCCTGCATAATTTCAGGCCGCCTCGCCGCCATTCTTGTTGGCTGCCGGAGTCACACCATTCTTGCTGTCACGAATAAAGGTGATCAGTGTCATGATTTCCGGAATACTGCCAAATTCGTTCTCCACCTGTTCCAACGACTGTTTCTTGGTCATGCCGGAACGGAAAATGACCTTGTATGCCTTTTTCAAGGCCTTGCAGGTATCGGCGGTAAAACCGTTACGCCGCAAACCTATCAGGTTGGGGCCGTACAACATGCCGCGAACGCCATGGGCAAGCATGTAGGGAGGCACATCCTGCTTGTAGCCGCTGGCACCGCCAAGAAAGGCATAATCACCGATCTTGACGAATTGCTGCACCGCAGACATTCCACTGATGATGACTTTTCTGCCCACTTCCACATGGCCGGCAAGGTTGACCGAATTGGCCATGATCACACCATCGCCAACAACGCAGTCATGAGCAATGTGCGCATACGCCATAAAAAGACAACCGGAACCCACCACGGTTTGCTCGTGGCCCTGCACAGTACCCCGGTGAATGGTCACGCATTCGCGGATGCTGTTGCCGTCGCCCATGCGTACCCAGGTCTTTTCTCCCTTGAACGCGGTATGCTGAGGCTCGCCGCCGATACAGGCATGGGGATGGATGTGATTGTCCGCGCCCATCTCCGTATATTGCTTGACCAGGGAAAACGGTTCAAGAATGGTTCTGTCGCCGATTTTCGTATCAGCCTCGACAACACAATACGGCCCTATGGAAACATCAACGCCCAGTTCTGCCTTGGGGTCGATGACCGCCGTGGAATGGATTTGAGAGGCCACTACATATCCCCTTTGCTGGCAACCGATGCCGTAAATTCGCCTTGGGCGACGACAACGCCGTCGACCTCGGCAACACCGCGCATACGCCAGATATTCATTTTATTCTTGATGTAGAAAACATTGAGATCAAGCTTGTCTCCGGGAACAACCGGCTTGCGAAATTTGACCTTGTTCATCCCCGCAAAAAGAAACACACGGTCTCCAAGCGGTTCATCGATCGTGTGCATGACGAAAAGCCCACCGGTCTGTGCGAGTGCTTCAAGAATCAATACACCGGGCATAACCGGCAGTCCGGGAAAATGCCCCTGAAAAAAACCTTCATTGAAGGTGACATTCTTGTAGGCCTTGAGGCTTTCACCGGCAACAAAATCAACCACCCGGTCAACCAAAAGAAAGGGATACCGATGCGGAAGCAATTCCATGATGCGACGGATATCCATAATATCATCATGTTTTGTCATGATCATCTCCTTGCGCTTCCTCAAGAGTGGCAAGACGCTTTTCGAGCTTTTTCACCTTCTTGAAAAGATCGGGCAACTTCGGGGCACATACTCCCATGGCCTTGAGATAAGTGGAATAGGGCATACTCGGTGACCCCGACACAACACTGCCATCATCAAGACGATTGCTGATGCCCGCCTGGCCACCAACCTTGACGTTGGACCCGATGGTCACATTGTCGGCAATGCCGGCCTGACCGCCCAGAACCACATTATCTCCTATGGTAGTGCTACCGCCGATGCCGACCTGCCCGACAACAAGACAATGTTTGCCCATCTGGACATTATGGCCAACCTGAACAAGGTTATCGATCTTGGTTCCAGGGCCTATCGAAGTCACGTCAAGCGCAGCCCTGTCTACTGCTGTGTTGGCGCCAATTTCCACGTTGTCGCCCAAACAGACCTTACCAATCTGCGGAATTTTCATGTGTCCAAACGGAGTCTGTGCATAGCCGAAGCCATCTGCTCCGATCACGGCACCTGGCTGAATGATACTATTATCACCGAGTTCGCAACCACCCATCAGAACGGCATTGGGATAAACTATGCATTCCCTGCCGATAACGGTGGATTCCCCGACATAACATCCGGGGAAAATGACGGTATCTTCTCCGATGCGTGCATTTTCACCAATGAAGGCAAACGGGTACACAGTAGCTGATTCGGCAATATCGGCAGATTCATGCACACAGGATAGTTCGCTTGTTCCTGACATGCGTCCCTGTGGCACCTCAAACAACTTAACGATCTTCGCCAAATCCAGATAGACGTTTGAACTGATCAGGGCCGATTGAACCCTGTCAGCATAATCGGGACCGGTAAGGACCGCTCCGGCCGAGGTAGTTTCAAGCAGCCGTGCATACTTGGGGTTGACCAAAAACGAGACGTCACCGGGGCCCGCCTTTTCCAGCGTGTTGACCCCGGTGATTTGTTTGTCTTCGCCTGTGAATTCAAGCCCCAATTGCTCGGCAATAGAGCTGAGCGACAATGTCATGGTACTATTTTTTGGTCTTCCAAGCTTTGTTGAATTCCTGAATGACGGCGGCAGTGATGTCATTGTTCTTGGACACGTAAAGCACGCCGGGGACTTCATTGACCACGATGTCATAACCATTCTTGGCGGCATAGCTGTCAATGACCTTTTCCAGCATCACGTACATGGGACGCTTGAGTTCAGCCTGCTGTTCCTTGAGCTTGGCGTCATATTCCTTCTGGCTTTCCTTGTATTTGAAAGCCTTTTCACGAATGTCCTTATCCATGGACTCAAGGGCTTCGGGCTTCAGAATCTTCTTCTGCTTTTCACGTTTGGCCTGCAGATCACGAATTTCAACGGCCTTGGCACGAAGAATGTCCTGATATTTCTTAACGCTGGCTTCAAGCTGGGCCTTTACTTCCATGGCAGGCTGTGAAGTTCCCAGAACCTGAGGAACGTTGACAACGGCAATTTTCGAGGCGGCAAATGCCGTTGCGGAAAACAGCAGGGTCGCGGCAATTGCAATGAATATGATTTTACGCATTGTGACTCCTTTTTTGTTTAAAACGTTTGGCCCACAGAAAAGTCGAATACCTGTTCCTTGCTGTCGTACAGGTCGTCAAGTCCCATACCGTAGCTGACTCGCAAGGGGCCAAGCGGAGAATTCCAACGGACTTCGGCTCCGACACTCTTGTAAAGCCCGAAATCAGGTCCGTCTTCGTTGAATCGCTCCACCGAGTCAAACCAGAATTCGCCCTCTTTCCATACATTCCCCAAGTCGAAGAAAGGCACAAACTGAATGCCCCAATCGTCACTCACGGGAATAATTACTTCCAAATTGGTATAAAACGCCTTGTCGCCGCCAATCTTGTCAGAACCGTCCGACTTCATGGCAACGATCTTGCGCTTGGAATAACCTCGGACCGAATCGATGCCGCCCAGTTTGAAGCGCTGGTCGGAAGGAATCTCACCACCGTCAATGTTCTCATGAACAAACCCAACAAACCCCTTCCAATGGAACACGGTCTTCCAGAAGAGGTCCTGGTAATAGTCTGTTTTCATGGTATATTTGACAAAGTTATCCGTACCACCGATCAATCCGCCACCATACGTCATCTTGCCGGTCCAGACATATCCGGAAGTGGGATATTCACGGTTATCCAAGGTATCGCGTTTGAGCTTGAGAGCAAGCGAACTGAGCAGGTGCGTTCCTTCGTCGTCCTTGATGTCGGAATCGGCATCGGAAGAAACATCATGGATTTCATAGTGCTCGATGGCATATTCACCATCAACGCTGGTATAGTTACCAAGCGGATAATGGAGCCTGAACGTCGATCCCACGGAGTCGCGTTCATAGTCGTCGAGATCCTGCTGCTTGTTGTAGGCGCGGGCACCGAAACCAAGATTGCTGTCGTAAACCATGGGGTTGTAGAAACCCAGATCAAAAGCGGTTTTCTTTTCACCCAGCTGTGCGGCGAGGTTCAGGCTGTAGCCCTTGCCGAAGAGGTTTTTCTCACCGATGTTGGCTCCGATGAAAGCCCCGTCAAAGGTAGAATACCCCACGCCACCACCAAAGTTCCCGGTGGGCTTTTCCTTGACCTTGACCAGCAGATCCATTTCATCGGGGTTACCGGTCTGAACCGGAGTCACGTTGACGGATTCGAAATATCCGAGCCGATCAAGCTTTCTCGTGGACATGTTCAGTTTGGTGCCGCTGAACTGGTCGCCGTCCGCAAGCCGCATGGCCCGAAGGATGACGTTGTCGCGAGTGGTGATATTGCCTTCCAGCAATACCCGACGGATATGAACCTTCTGATGCTTGGAAATGGTATACATCACGTCAACGACCTTGGTCTCGGGATTGTCGTTGAGCTTCATGGATACGTCCGTATAGGCATATCCTGCATTGTTGTAATATTCCGTGATGTGTTTGATATCCTCTTGGGCAATGGAACGATTGAAGTAATCGTCGTCCTCGTGAAGCTGGTCCACGCTAACCACATCAAGCAACGTGGCATTGTCGTCGATAAGATCACCCCTGAAACCGACTGTGCCCATCTTGTAACGCTCTCCTTCCCATACGCGGAAGGTCACATAGATGCCGTCGTCCTTGATATCAACTTCGGGGCGTCCGACGCGAGCCTCGATAAAACCATGGTTGTTGTAATAGGCCATGATGGCCGCGGTATCGCGTTCAAGGAATTCTTCTTTGAGCACACCGGAGTTGGTAATGAAGCTCAGGAAGCCACGCTCCTGAAGGGCCAGCTGATCCTTGACGTCGTCAGGATCGATCTGTTTGGCTCCGTCGATAACAATTTCTTGAATATACAGCTTGTTGCCTTCATCAATAACAAAGTTGAGACGGGCCTGACCGGACTCTCCGGTTTCAATTTCGTGGGAAACCTTGGCTTTATAGTAACCCTCCTTGCGGTACATCTCACGAATGGTATTGATGTCGTCCGCAAGGACACGGGGGTTGACCACCCCGCCCTTTTTGGTGGAAATGGCCTCAATAATGTCTTCACTGTCGATGGCGTCAGAACCGACAACGCCGATAGCCTGAATGCGCGGCTTCTCGACCACCTCGAACACAACGCGCTTTCCGCCGGACACATCCGAAACCTTGACCTTGACGTTGTCAAAATAGCCAAGTTCGTAAACGCTCTTGAGCGCCGTATTGATTGCCTTGGCCGTAATCAGGTCGCCCTTGTCCAAGGGCAGGCGCATGAGCACCACTTCCTTGTCCAGAACCTTTGTGCCTTCAACGTCGACTTCGGCCACAACGTCCTGACGCAACAGACCAGACCGCATCTGAACGACCAGATCGTCCACAGCGGGCAACAGGTTGATGAGCCCCTGTTTATTCACAGTAGCCTTGTATGCGGGCTCGTCGTCAAATGCGTCGACAATCCTGGCATCAAGCGAAATTGTTTCGCCAATCTGATTGAGGGTACCGTATACGGAAAATCCGGCACCAAGGGCCAACGCTATTTCCCGGGCAGACTTGTCGGAAACATTGGCCACGCCTCGTTCCTCAAGCATCTTCTTGACGTCAGCCTGAGGCACTACGTCAAAACCGGCTTCGGCCAGCTTGTCTGACAGCAACTCCGGAAGGCTTTCATTCAAATAGGCGAGATCGTCCCCAGCATGAACGTCGAACGGCAACACGGCCACCCGAACGTCATCACCAACCGGTGCAGCCATGGAAACGCTTGCCATGAACGAAACAAAAAATAGTACGAGAAACGCCACCCCACAGGCGCGAACCCTAATGCTCAGCATACAGCTCTCCTGAACGCAGTTCCAAACGTCGCTGCATCATGCAGGCCAATTCATTATTATGTGTAACGACCACGAGGGTCGTCCCCATCTCCTCATTCAACGAGGCCAGCAACTCGCCGACCATCTGCCCGGTCTTCTCGTCCAGGCTGCCCGTAGGCTCGTCAGCCAGAATAACAGCAGGACGCATCAAAACCGCCCTGGCTATGGCTGCCCGTTGCCGCTCACCTCCGGAAAGCGTGGTGACCTTGTGCGACAACCGATGCTCAAGGCCAACCCGAATCAATGCTTCCCGGGCGCGGTCATATATCTCATCCGAATTTGTCCCGGCGATAAGTCCGGGCATTGCCACATTTTCCACTGCGGAAAACTCCGGCAACAGATGATGGAACTGGAATACGAAACCAATTTCGTCGTTACGCATTCGGGCACGTTCCCTCTGATTCAACGCGGCCATATCCCTGCCGCAAAATTTCGCACTTCCCGCCGAAAGGGTATCAAGAGTTCCCATAATATGCAGCAACGTTGTTTTCCCTGACCCCGATGCGCCGTGGATCGCAATGGATTCACCCGAATCGACATGAAGATTGACATTGCTCAGTACGGAAACAGTTTCTATGGGGCCTTCATATTGCTTACTCACCCCGGCAAGGCTGTATACGGCCTGACTACTCATAGCGCAAGGCCTCGCTTGGGTTCAATGCCGCCGCCCTTCTGGCCGGATAAATGGTTGCCAGAAAACACAAAAGAAAGGCCGCCACACCAATGGCAGTCAAATCGAACATGTCCAGTCGCACCGGAAGGTAGTCTGTCGGATACACGTTCTTGGGCAACTGGATGAACTGGTATTTCTTGAGCAACAGGCTGACGGGAACGCCGATGGCATATCCAAGAACAGTCCCCACAAGGCCGATGAATGTGCCCTGAAGCATAAATATCTTGCGTATGCTGGATTCATTGGCACCGAGGGACATGAGCACGGCAATGTCTTTGGTCTTCTGCATTACCAGCATGACCAGAGTATTGACGATGCTGAACGATCCCACCAGCACAATCATGGCCAAAATAATGAACATGGCTGTCTTTTCCAGCTCCAATGCGGCAAAAAGGTTGGCGTTCATTTCCTTCCAGTGCCGAATGACGAGTCCAAACGTGCCCAGTTCGTGCTTCAGGGCCTTGGAAACGGAATCTGCCGCAAACGGGTCCTCGATCCGAATCTCCAGGCCGGATACAAGCCCGTCGCTGTATCCCAGCAGCTTGCGCCCGTCAGTAATGCTCACATAACCCAACGTTGAATCATATTCGAACATGCCGGTCCGAAATATGCCTGCAATACGAAAAACGCTGACCTTGGGTTGATATCCGGCTGCGGTCTTGCGTCCTGCCGGAGACAGCAGGTTAACCTGCGAACCGACACCAAGTCCCAATCGTTTGGCCATCTGCGCCCCGACGATGATCCCCGGAGGTTCGCCCGGTATATCCAGATCATCCAGCGAACCATCCACCATATCGTCGTTGAGGCTCAATACCTCTCTGGCAGTTTCCGGCTCCACTCCCCTGAGGACGACGCCCTTGACGCCAGACCTCGACGACAGCATGACCTCGGAGTAAAGAAACGGGGCAACCCCGACCACACCGGGAACCTTTTTCGCCTTTTCGGCCAAACCTTCGTAATTCTTGATCCCGCCACGGACCGAAGAAACCAGAATGTGGGCGTTTACACCCAGAATCTTGTCTCGCAAATCCGTGGAAAAACCATTCATGACTCCGATGACCACGATCAACGCACCCACACCAATGGCCACGCCAAAAACGGCAAACAGAGAAATCAGCGAGATAAATGATTGCTTTCGCAGGGCAAACAAATACCTCAGGGCCACAAAGGTCTCAAATTTCATAATTCTCCGCGGCAAATGCCGTCATAGTGGACCCAGATCAACCTAGGTTGCCTCAGGCCGCAACAGCGGGAACAGGATGACTTCGCGTATGGACGCGCTGTCAGTCATCAACATGACCAAACGGTCGATGCCGACACCCTGTCCGGCGGCAGGCGGCATGCCGTATTCAAGGGCGCGGACATAGTCCTCATCCATGAAGTGGGCTTCCTCGTCCCCGGCTTCCTTTTCCTTGACCTGATCTTCAAAACGCCCGCGCTGATCGACCGGATCGTTCAGTTCGGAAAAAGCATTGGCCATTTCCCGGCCGGTCATGAACAGCTCAAACCGATCGGTGATATCCGGATTGTCCTCGTTCCTTCTGGAAAGCGGGGAAATATCCGTCGGGTAATGATAAATGAAATGCGGCTGAATCAACTTGGGTTCAACTCGAATGTCAAAAAGCTTGGCCTGGAGTTTGCCAAGCTTTTCGCCCTCGACAACCTTTTCGCCCGCCGCTTTCACACATTCCTTACATTTCTCGTAGTCGGAATATACATCAGGAGAAACCCCGCCGATCTTCTCCAAAGAGTCATGGAAAGTCATGCGGGTCCAAGCCCCGATGGAAAGATCAATGGTCTCGCCTTGATAAGTAACCTTGGTGTCACCGGTTACGACCTTGGCCACACGCGAGAACATTTCCTCAGTCAAATCCATGAGGTTCTCAAAGTTGGCATAGGCCCAGTAGAATTCAAGCATGGTGAATTCCGGATTGTGCTGGGTGGATGTTCCCTCGTTCCGGAAATTCCTGTTGATTTCATAAACCCGCTCGAAACCGCCAACCAGCAGACGCTTGAGATACAGTTCCGGGGCGATGCGCATGTACAGCTTCATGTCCAGCGCATTGTGATGTGTCTCAAACGGTTTCGCGGTAGCGCCGCCGGGAATGGGCTGCATCATGGGTGTTTCCACCTCCATGAACCCCTTCTCGTCCAGGAAATGCCGCAATTCGCGCACAATGGCCGTACGGGCCATGAATATTTCCTTGGTGCGCGGGGTGACGATCAAATCCACATAGCGTTGGCGGTAGCGAATCTCCACGTCCTTGAGGCCGTGATATTTTTCCGGCAAAGGACGCAGGGACTTGGTGATAAGCTGAAAGGACTCGGTTTTGACGGTCAACTCGTCGGTCTTGGTGCGAAACAACGAACCGACAACACCGACGATATCGCCGATGTCGGTCTTCTTGAAGAGCTTGTAGTCTTCAACACCGAGATCATCGCGGGAACAGAAAACCTGGATCCTGCCGCTACGGTCCTGAATCTGGAAAAAGGTGGCCTTGCCGAACGAGCGAAAAGCCACAACGCGCCCGGCAATGGAAAACTGTTTTTCGGTTCCTTCAAGGGCTTCGCCTGCAACGTCCTTGAACTCTTCGATTATATCAGAGATAGCCGTGTCCCGCTGGAAACCATTGGGATACAGGGGAACGTTTTCATCAAGCAGCGTGCATGCCTTTTCCACCCGTGTTTTGATGACAGGGTTCAGCTCATCCTTGGCCTGCAGGGCCTCCAGCATGGGCATGAACTTCTGGGCATGGCTCGACTTGGTAGCCAGCTTGATCTTCTTTTGCTTTTTATTACCGTTGTTTGACAATTGATTGATCCTTGAAGAACGAAAAGTCTAGAAAAATACAAGAGACGTTGAATCCCTAAGCCAAATCCGTAACGCAGTCAAGAAATACAAAAGATTACCTCATCAGGCTACCAGAACTTTTTTTGAGGAAAATTCATTTTTTTGCTTGACGGGCAAATTGGATTTGCCTAAATACTCCTCTCGCGCCGCAAGCGCAACCTTGTTCCCCAGTAGCTCAATCGGCAGAGCGGGTGACTGTTAATCACTAGGTTCGCGGTTCAAGTCCGTGCTGGGGAGCCAAAGAAATCAAAGGCTTTCAGGTTTATCCTGAAAGCCTTTTTTCGTTTGCCACGCTCTAAAGCGACTCTCCTTCCGCCAATAGCTTCAGTCCCGGTTCATCCTGAATGTGGATTGTTCCGGACAGCACCTTGAGCAAACCTGCTCCGTTCATCTTTTTCAGCGCCCGCGAAAGGCTCTCGGGAGTAGCGCCGACCACCTTGGCCAGCTCCCGATGTGTCATGCCCAGTTGGACGGCCTCCTGCTCGTCTCTGGGCATGTGCTGCAAAAAAAGTGCGACGCGTTGAGGAATTTCCTTGAGCGAAAGGGAATCCACGAGATCCATGGCTCCTTTAAGGCGGCGTGACATGACCTGCATCATATTGAAAAGTATGGCGGGGTGTCCCGAGGCAATGCGTTCGAACTCGGCTCCAGGCAGACTGAACACGGTTGCCGGGGTCAAAGACGCGGCGCTGGCCGGGTACCCTTCATCGGAAAAAGCCGCGCACAGGCAAAAGGGTTCGCCCGGACCGAATATGTACAAGGTCTGCTCCTTGCCCTCGGGCGAACTGCGATAAATCTTAACGCGTCCTTCCAGAACCATATAAAAAGATCGCACTTTTTCGGCGTGGGCCACGATCAGTTCACCGGCCCCGTATCGACGGACAGCTGCCCTGTCGGCAAGAACCTGAATATCAGGCTCGGAAAGATCACGAAAAAAATCCACGGACAAAAGCATATTTTTTTTATTCATGATAAACTCATGACAATGAGCTTACCACAAGTCAATGCTCCAAACTTTTTTAGGACATAGACTCAATGTGCAAGTCATGAAACAAGGGAGGCACGCATGAAGAGTCTGAACATTACCTGCCCGTACTGTTCCAACGCGGAAACCATGGAATGGGACGGCCTGTACAAGCCCGTTTACGTACATTGCGGTTATTGCGGCAAGAAGTACATTGCTGAACCTGCGGCCAACGGGGTCAATTGCCTGAAGCCCGAAGAGGCAGACTGCTGCAGCGACCCGGACTGCCGGGAACTGGAAATGGGGGCAGGTGCCGAAGATTGACCCTCAATAGCGGAAGGAGCGTTCGGGAAAAGAGCCTCCTTCCGTTCTTTCCCGGTTTTATTGCGCAAAAAGGCAAGCCCCTCCAGTCTCGCCAAGAATCGGACTTCCTGGTTCCGATTTGCTTTGCTTTTACAATCGAATAAGGTAATCGTGCATTGAATCAAGCCATCAGGGGACTGCACGATAATGACCATTTCCACCATCGCGGGGCTCGTGGGCGGGCTGGGACTTTTTTTACTCGGCATGCGGCTCATGACCAACGGATTGCGCAAAGCTGCCGGAACCGCACTCAAAACGATACTCAGCCAATGGACCAATACTCCGGCAAAAGGAATTGCCTCGGGGTTTTGTTTCACGGCCCTTGTTCAATCTTCCAGCGCAGTCACGATTGCTGCCATCGGTTTCGTCAACGCCGGCCTCATGACATTGAACCAATCCATTGGCGTTATTTTCGGAAGCAACATAGGCACAACGGTAACGGGCTGGCTCGTAACCCTTGTGGGTTTTGACATCAAAATCAAAGCCCTTGCATTGCCGTTAATAGGAATTGGTGCCATTCTTCGTCTCAGCGGAAATCAGACGAGGCGGGCATCTTTTGGCGACGCTCTTACCGGTTTTGGCTTGTTTTTCCTCGGTATCGAGGTACTCAAGGACTCCTTCAATGCCGTACAGCCGATGATAGATCTCGGAACAATAAGCAACGAAGGAATTCTGAGCGTCCTGTTGTTCCTCGTAATCGGCTTCATGCTCACCCTGATCATGCAAAGTTCCAGCGCGGCCATGGCTCTGGTGCTCACGGCCGCGGCCTCGGGAATAACCACACCGTTATGCGCTGCCGCAGCCGTCATAGGCACCAATGTCGGCACAACGTCAACAGCCGCAATATCCGTCATCGGCGCGACGAACAATGCCAAGAAGGTCGCGGCCGCACATATAATTTTCAACCTCGGCACCGGAATCATGGCTCTTGTGCTGTTACCGGTTCTGCTCTGGATCATACAAACAGTACAGCACGCCGTGTCGGATCAGCCGTCCATCACCATGACGCTGGCCCTTTTTCACACCATATTCAATATATTGGGTGTCTGCCTGTTCACGCCGTTCATACAACAACTCACCAACCTGCTGAACCGCAAGGTCGGAACCCACGCTCCGGAAACGTCCGTCCCCAAATATCTGGACATGAATATTGCCAGCACCCCGGTTCTGGCTGTGGAAGCCCTGTATCTGGAACTCGGCAGACTCGGTGAACAAACACGGGCCATGGCCCAGCATGTGCTTGCAAGCAGCTGCCGCTATTCCTCGCTTCTCAAGGAACTCACCGCCGTGGAAGGGCTTATTGCAGCCATTCGAGCCTATGCCATAAATGTTCAGAAAATGGATCTCCAGCTGCCGACGGCAGAAGGCCTGCCGCGCATGCTTCGCGTCATTCAATATTATTCCACGGTGCTGGAAATCATTCACAGGACATCGCGTGAACATCCGACCCTCAATCACATCATACCGGGGCAAGTCGACGACTTCGTCTATGAATTCAAGACACAGGCCAAGGATATGCTCAATGTGGCGCATACTCCCTGCTCCGAAGAATTCGAATCCCTGGAGCATCTGCTGGGCAAACTTCAGGACAAATACCAGGAACTCAAATCCGCCCTGCTCGAGGCTGGCGCCAATGGGACCCTGGAAATAGACCACATGGCAGAGTTGCTTGAATATTATTCAAGCATACGCCGCATGGTCGAACAGGCCATCAAGGGCTCCATCTATTGGGCTGAGACACGTGACATATCAGAAACATGCCGCCATGAGGCTGAACAAGACAACTTTACCTGGAAACCGCTTGAAGCGACGGAGAAGTCATGAACGCCACCAAACGCATTCTGGCCGCAATTCTTGCTGTTGTAGCACTTGGTGCAATTGCCTTTGCCGTGCACCTGTTCACGAAGGACCGTGAAAAAACGAAAAGCACCGAATTCAGGTCACAGGTACAACACCCCTCCAACGCCGCTCCCCAATGGACCATGGACGGACAAAAAGCCGAGGCCGACTATTCGGCTCGCGATTCCGTCCCGCACAATGCAACCCGCGCTGTCAACGAAGACAACACCGCCGCAGAAAAATCCGGCCAGGGCAACGGCACGACCACAACTGTGGACGAAGGCCCTGTAATCATACAAGAAGACGGCACCATAACGTTTGCGTTCATCGATAACCTCGCCAAATATGTTGTCAAACGCTTTCAGCCAGCACAGGATGAAAACGCTCCATTTACGCGCACCTCGTTCCGCGACCTGAACATGCACTTCGGGCGCAACCTCGACGGCATCGATGTTTCTGCAACGGAACCGCGAGAAGCCCGCGCACAAGTTCTGGACTACGTATTCACCCCGGCTTCGCTCAAAGCCCTCTACACGCTCTATGCCGACCTTTTCGTCGAACAACTCGGTGACGCTGTGAACGATGCAGCCGACAAATTGCCCCACCCTTTGGATCAGGCCGATCTTTCGGACATGTATCGGGTCAATGCTGCCGAGCTTTCGCATGTGGGTAAAATCTTCAAGGCCATTGCGGCCGACCCCGAGATCACCAAACAGACAGCTAAATATATACAGTCGCTCCGGGCTGTTGAGCGCTCAAACGTACTTTTTCAAGAATCTCTGGCTGAACGCTCTCCCAAATCCATACAAACTGCAGCGAGCGACAGGCTCAAAAACGCCATACGAGAACGGGAACGCATCAGAAAAAACATCATCGATCTGGTTCACGCCAACTGCACGAACTGCTCGGACGAAGATATGTTTTACATATCATTGTGGTCATACCGAAGAACACTCGGGAACACCGACAAGCTGACGTCGTTTGACGTTGCCGGGGATTGTCTGCTGGATCTGGCGTCCCGCTTCAAGAAAAAAGCCGTGCAATTGATTCAGATCGAACAATAGTGTTTTTTTCGTAACCCTATTGCTTCTTTCCGGAGAATGGCTTATTAATAGGAATGAATCCTAATTAATATTCTTCGGAGGCAATATGTATTTCAAACAAATCCTCACCCCGGGACTCGGGTGTTTTTCCTATGTGATCGGCTGCCCCGGAGCCAAGGAAATGATCGTCGTTGATCCGAAACGCGACGTGCAGGACTATCTGGACATCTCTCGCGAGGAAGGCATGAAGATAGTGCGGGTGGTTGACACGCACGTACACGCCGACCACGTCAGCGGCAATCAGGAACTGCGTGCCCTGACCGGATGTGAACTCTGCATGTACGAGTCCTCTCCGGTCAATTATCCGTTCACTCCCCTTTCCGAGGGAGACACTTTTGAAGTAGGCAACGCCAAACTTGAGGTGTTGCACACCCCGGGACACACTCCGGACGCTCTCTCCCTGCTGGTTACCGATTCAACCCGCGGCGACGAACCGTGGATGGTCCTCACGGGAGATGTGCTCTTCGTCAACGACATCGGCAGGCCCGACCTTGTGGGAGAAGCCAAACTCGACGAGCAAGTGCATAACCTCTACAACAGCCTGTACGTTAAATTGGCAAAATACCCTGACCACCTTGAAGTCTTTCCGGCTCACGGAGCAGGTTCCCTTTGCGGAAGAGGCATGAGCTCGAAGCCAAGCTCGACCCTTGGATTCGAACGCCGCCACAACCCCATGCTCGGATTCGACAGCTACGAATCCTTTGCCTTGGAAATGAGCCAGAATTTCCCGACACGCCCCAAAAGCTTCACGCACATCATCACCACCAACATGGACGGCGCGCCGCTGCTGGAAAGCTGTCCCATGGACAAGGCCATGGATCCGCCCCTGTTCGAGCAGAGCATTGACGACAATACCGTGATCATCGATGCTCGCGACTCGGCGGCCTTCAGCGGCTTCCACATTCCCGGCTCCGTAAATATCGGTTTTGAAAAACAGTTGGCCAACTGGGTGGGCATGGTGGTCGCACCGGACAAGGACATCCTGCTGGTGGTCAACAGCCGCCAGGACTACGACGCCATGTGCACGGAGCTGCATCGCATCGGATATGACCGTATCCACGGCTACCTGAACGGCGGCATTGCCGGGTGGGTATACAGCGGCCGCCCTGTCCAGAAGCTCGGCCAAGTCTCTGTGCAGGAACTCCATGACCTGATCGGCTCCCCGGAGGTACAAATTCTGGACGTACGTACCCCTGCGGAAATCGAGGGCGGCATGGTTGCAGGGGCTACTCATGTCCCGCTCCCGCAAATCATGGACAACAAGTTTGATGGCCCCAAAAACCAATCATACGTGGTGTACTGCGGTTCAGGATACCGCTCCAACATTGCCGCATCGCACCTCCAGAACCTCGGCTACACCGACGTCAGGGGCACGGCGGGCGGCACCATGGCCTGGCTCCAGGCTGGATTTCCCTTTGCCTGATTCCGCCACATTCACACACATCAAAGGCGTCTTTGCAAAAAGGCGCCTTTTTTTTTGCATTAACCCTAAAGATTTCCTGAAGCCTGCCGATAAGAAGGACGTAAAAGGAGTATTTTAACGGAGAAAATGCGCATGTTCACTTCAATAAACAACTTTACCGCATCCCTGGCCGGCACGTTGTTCAACAGCCTGGAAACATTGCATAGCTCCCCTCGCCCCATCCAGACGGCTTCTCAAGAAGCCGCCACGCGTCAAACATCGCCAAAGTCCGATGAACAAGGCCCGGAATATAGTTCGGCCGCAACAATGACAGACGCTCAAAAGGACACTCCCTCTCTCAAAGTTGCCACCAGCGGTAAAACGGAAGACCGCCAGGACAAAAAGGACAACGAGACCTCACCCAAGAACGAGTCCGTCCCCAAATCGGAACAGGAACTCACTCTTGAACAAAAACAGATCGTTCGAGAACTGCAACAAAGGGATCAGGAAGTCCGTTCGCATGAACAGGCCCATATTTCAGCAGGGGGCCCCCATGTGCATGGCGGCGCAAGCTACTCATATGAAGACGGCCCTGACGGCAAACAATACGCCACAGGTGGCTCAGTAAACATCGACACGTCCCCTGTTCCGGGCAACCCCGAAGCCACGTTGGAAAAAGCACAAATCGTGCGCAAGGCAGCACTGGCTCCGGCAACGCCGTCCGCCCAAGACCAGAAAGTGGCCAGCGAGGCCACACAAATGGAATCCGAGGCACGACAAGACATAACCGAAGACAAAAACAGGGAAGAAAAAACGGAACAGAACGGCCCCGATGCTCCGAACCAGCGCTTTGCACGGGCTGCCCAGGCCTACTCTTTTTCAGAACTGCAACTTCCCGGCTCGTTCCTTTCCTCCTGTTGCTAAAAAAATCCATGACAGTGCCGGTGCAGCCAAGGCGGAGGCTGCACCGGCTATCATATGTTCCTGCCCAAATCAGGCGGGAATCATTGCATATTCGTAATACCCGAAACACCACTAACAACAGGACCGCCTTCAGGAATCACGTTCTCCGAAACGGCGTCACCTCTTCCCTGTGCGGATTCACCTCCAGCAAGCATTTCGCCCATGCCACTCCGCAGCTGATCAGAAAGACCAACTAACTCAGCGACAGCCTCATGGGCCTCCTCCACGCTTGTCACAAAGGATTGCGCAATTTCGCGAACCTCATCAGTGGATCGTGCGATCTGTTCGGAAGCGGTGCTCTGCTCCTCGGAAGCCGAGGCTATGCTCTCGACATTGACCACATTCTGCTCAACGAGACTGACGATCCTATCCTGAGCATCCCCCGAAGAACGCGCCTGCACGGCACTTTGCTCAACCACATTAACCACCTCACGAAACCTGGTGATATTGCGTGCTGACGAATCCTGAATCGAAACGATGTGCTGCTCGACCTGTTGTGTGGCCGCCATGGTTTTTTCCGCGAGCTTACGAACCTCGTCGGCAACAACCGCAAACCCCCGCCCGGCATCCCCGGCCCTTGCCGCTTCAATGGCTGCATTCAAAGCCAGCAGATTGGTCTGATCCGCTATCTCATTGATAACGTCCATGACCTGACCGATAGACTCGACCTGAACACCGAGTTTTTCCAGCCCTTGGCTAATCCTGTCTGTAAAGCCGCGAACATCCTCAATGGATGAAACCGCCCCACGTACCAGTCCGGCCCCTTCGACCGCCTTGTCGCGCGCATCAGAGGCCCTCTCCGTGGCTTGCGATGCATTATGGCTAACTTCCAGCACAACGACGCTCATCTGTTCCATGGCCGAAGCTGTCTCGGTAACCCGCTCATGCTGGCTCCTCGCGCCTTCACGAATTCGCACAAGCATGGAAGCAACCTGCTCGGTGGCCACGGACACGCGGTCCGCAATGCCTTCAGCCTGATGACCGGCCTCCGCCATTTGTTCCCACAAGGCCTTAACCCGTTCTTCCTGCTGTCGGGCCTCCACCATGGCCGACTCTGCTGCCTTGGCCTGTTCCAGTGCTTCTTTTTCCTTCTGCCGCACCGCAGCCAGTTGCTCACGCAGCATGGACACCATGCCCATGATGTCATCGCATAATCTTTTAAACTCATGGCGGAAAGAACCTTGTGGGCTTGCTTCAAGATCCCCTTGTGAAACCGCTCTGGAATATGCCTGCAGGGCCGCAAGAGGCCGTGTGATGGAAAACAGCACCCAGAACATACCCAAAAGAACAATGATACAGGCCACACCCTCTATGCCGAAGACAGCCAACTCTGCATTCCGGCTCACGCTTGCGCTTTCGGTTTTATAGTGGTCCCGAACAGAAACGATCACAGGTTCAAGAGCCTCGGCGGAAGCCTGCAAACCTCTCTGGGCGAATTCCTCGGTATTCAGGCTTTCCCTGTACCCTTCAAAGGCCTGCTCATATTCCGTCAGTTTCGCGTTGAAAGCGGCCCGCTGGGTAGCGTCAAACAAGACGGAGGCATCGACAGCGGAACGCATGGCATGGACCCAGCCATTCATTCGTTCCAAATACTTTTCCGTGCGGCGCAAAATGAAATTTTTCTCCTGCCGCCGTATCTGCAAAAGAATGATCGTGATCTCACGGCTGTCGACTTCCTTGAATATCGCCTCAAGCTCGCGGGCGGATATGATGAACCTGTTGCGCCACCCCGTATCCTCAGTCAGGCCGATTGCCACGTTTGCGTCGACCATGCGTTTCAGATTTTCCCTGTATTTCGCCAGCAGTCGCAATGCGTTGTCACACTGCGACTGCATTGCGGGGTCGCGCATGGCAATGGACTTCATCAAATCGATGGCCGTGTCCACATGCTCATATGCGTTTGCCTCGTACGTTTGCTGCTTGAATATCTGAAAGCTTTTTTCGTCGAACCTTGCATGCAGTACTTCGTCATAAGCATCACGCGCATTCGCCATGAGGCCGGTATATTTATCCGATATGTTTTTCCCGATCTGGGATGCAGTCAATATCATGAGAAAGCAGCCAATGCAGACAAATAGAATGGCGACCAGTTTGTTTCGGACGGACATATATCACTTCACTCCTGCGTTTTTCATTCAATTCACGCAACAGCTCCATACAAAGCAATGGCCGTGCCACAAAAAAATATTAAATAATCATCTGAATAAATTGATAAAAAGACACATTACGAGATCCGTGCAAACATCAAATACGTAATCAGCCAATCACGCAAAAAAATCCCACTGAAGCGCCAAACCACTTCAGGACATGACGATGCGCGAATCGCGCAAGTCATTTTTTTTCAATTTCAGGGAGTCAAGGCGGCGGAACGAAAAAGGAAGGGGATGAAGATCATTGACGCATGATAATGCCTGACTTATTTTTGTTTGCTATAACAAATGAGAATGGAAAAAAGAATGCACTCATACACATCGCGCCCAAACTGCATGTTCGCAGACACGAAAAAACCCGGCAACTTTCGTTGCCGGGCCAATCTTCGTGGTGGGTCACCAAGGAATCGAACCTTGAACCTCCGGATTAAGAGTCCGCTGCTCTGCCAATTGAGCTAGTGACCCGAAGTCGCTATGGAGTCGCCCCCGTCGCGAGAAAAAGTTTCTACGCTTCTGCCCTGCGCCTGTCAACAGGAAAAATAATTTTTTTGGAGTTTTTTTCATGATTCGCAAATTCGGCTTTTCAATTTTTATTTCAACATGTTTGCTGGTGATCTTCATCATCGATGCCCAAGCGCAATTCCAGCCGGCCTCATTACCCGCAGACACCCGCTGGGAAGTTGCCTCCATCAGTAAAACAGATTCCTCGCAACTCCTTGCCGTACTGCACGTGACCCTTCATGACGGATGGCATACCTATGCCCACATTCCAGGCGACCTTGGGACTCCCACCACCCTTGAAGCACAGCTCACCGGAGAACAGAAAGCACTGCGGGTTCTTTACCCCGAAGGCAAAACGGGAAAAGACGCACTCAACCCGAATTTCACGGTCAACACCTATGACACATCCTTTGCGTTGTTCATCCCCCTCCCGCAAGGCACGACGACACCATTGACAATGAAGGCACAACTCAAACTCCTGTTCTGCTCGGACACCAGCTGCATGCCCGGCACAATCGATATCCCGCTGCACACGGGCATTGCGACAGAAGAACTGCCCGATGCCCATGACATGCCATGGTGGCCACAATACCAACAACTGCTTGCACAACAGCCAGCCGCGGCCAAAACAACCGGGCAATGGAGTTTTGAGCCTGTATACCAACAGCCGGGACTCGAAGTGACCGGCATGTTTTCCTCGATATTGCTGGGGCTTTTGGCAGGCCTCATACTCAATGTCATGCCGTGTGTTCTTCCTGTAGTCAGCATCAAGCTGAGTAGCCTGATGGCCAGTAGCGCGCACCATGACGAACAGAACAAAAACAAAGCGTTTCGTGAACACAACCTGTATTTTTCCGCCGGCATACTGACCTGGTTTACGGCCCTGGCCCTGCTGCTCGGCCTGACAGGACAGGCATGGGGTGTCATCTTCCAAACCCCTGAAGTGGTCATAGCGCTCACGGCAATGGTTTTTCTGCTCAGCCTGAGCCTTTTCGGCCTTTTTTCCCTTCCGGTGATTGATCTCAAAATAGGCACACATAGCAAAAACCCACGTGCACAAGCGTTCTTCACCGGCGTGCTGGCCACACTGCTGGCCACACCATGCAGCGGGCCATTTCTCGGCGGCGTTCTCGGTTGGGCGCTCACACAGCCGCCATTGGTAATTATGGCTGTCTTCTTGAGCATAGGCATGGGAATGGCCGTTCCGTATGTCCTGTTGGCTGCTCGCCCCGGGTTGGTTCGTTTCCTGCCCAAACCCGGACCATGGGTCGCATTGGTTGAAAAAGGCGTGGGCTTTTTCCTGATCGGGACCTGCATTTACCTGATCAACATTCTCCCGCAGGACAGGGTGTTGCCAACGCTGCTCATCCTGTGGGTTGCAGCGCCGGCAGCATGGCTTCTCGGTTTGGCAAACCCGGCCAAGACCGGCCTGCAACGTCTTGCCCTTCGAGCAGCGGCCATCGGCATTCTGGCTGCCTCCCTAGCATGGGCCTTTGTCCCTGCCTCCGAAACCGAACACTGGCAGACGTTTGACGCCCATAGATTCTCACGACAACTGGGACGCAAGGTCATGGTAGTCGATTTCACGGCTGATTGGTGCCCTACATGCAAGGTGCTTGAACGTACCGTGCTGACGGAATCGAACATCACCCGTTGGCAAACGGATTACGACGTGCAATTCATCAAAGTGGACCTGACCGAACCCAACCAGGACGGTGAGCGTCTGCTGCACGAACTCGGGGCTAAGAGCATTCCCACGGCCGCGGTCTTCCCAACGCAGGACAAAGGGAAACGGCCACACGTACTCCGAGACCTTTTCACGAAAACGCAACTTGAAAACTTGCTGCAATCGTATACAAAATAGCCAATCAACATTTTTACGAGGACAATCAGAAATGCTTCACTTCAATCACTATATGCCTACACGAATCATTTTCGGCCCCGGAGAACTCAAACAGCTTGGTACACACGAAGCGTTGCCTGGCCGGACAAAAGCCATGATCGTCATCGGCGAATCCGGCATCATGCTCCAGAACGGCTATCTGGCTCGCACCCAGGGGTTCCTGTCCGAACACGGCATCCAATCGCTCGTATTCGACAGAATCAAACCCAATCCGGAATCCGATTCCATTGCCGAAGCGGCCACAATCTGCAAGGAAAAGGAAATCGATCTCGTGGTGGGACTCGGCGGCGGCTCCACTCTGGACGCGGCCAAGGCCATTGCACTCATGGCCGCTAACGACGGTGATCTCTGGGACTACGTTGCCGCAGGAACCGGAAAAAACAAAAAGCCGAACAACCCGGCCCTGCCGATGGTGGCCATCCCCACAACCGCAGGCACAGGATCGGAGGTCACACCTTCGGCCGTCATCACCAAGTCAGGCGGCAATGAAAAGATCGGCATCCGGCACGAATCCATGTATCCGATCATGGCCGTGGTGGACCCGGACCTCATGCTCTCCATGCCCCCCTTCCTGACCGCCTGCACAGGCATGGACGCTTATTTCCACGCCGTGGAGTCGTATCTTTCCACGGTCCGAAGCCCCAATGCCGATTTGCTGGCACTGGAAACCATTCACCTCATCTGCCACTACCTGCCCCGGGCCGTTGCGGACGGCGAAGACATGGAAGCCCGCATAGCACTCGCCTGGGCCAGTACGGCTGCAGGAATAAGTCTTTCGCAAGCCGTGGCCATATCCCAACACTCCATGGAGCACGCCCTGTCCGGATTTTACCCGGAACTGCCACATGGAGCAGGACTGACCATGCTCTCCAACGCCTATTTCAGTTTTCTGGCGGAACAGGGAGTGGAACGGATCGAAGATCTGGCCATGGCCATGGCCGATGCACTGGAGGTGGACATTCCCGAAGACCAGCTCATGGATGCATTTATCCCCATGCTGGAAGAATTGATCCGTGCCGTTGGATTGGCGGAATTGAATCTTTCGGACTACGGCATGAAGCCCGAGGACATTCCGGCCCTTGCCGACAACGCGCTGGATACAATGGGCCGCCTGTTCGAGATATCCCCGGTAAAAATGACCCGCGAGGACGTGATTACGATTTTCGAAGCCGCGTACAGCTAACGGAAAAAACCAATTCAAAAAAAAAGGGCTCATTGCGAGCCCCTTTTTTTGGCTATACAAAAACCATATCAAACGTGTCGCCGGTCATGCTTTTGGCCCCCGCTGGCGTGACCTCAAACGTATTTTCCACGCCGACCATGCCTATCCCCTCGATACCGATCTTGGGCTCCAGTGCCAAGGCCATGCCGCATTCAAGCGGTTCGGTGAATCCACGGGCCAAGGCCGGGTATTCGTCAATATTCAGGCCGATGCCGTGACCGAGAAACGGCACTTTGTTGCCGCCCAGCCCCATGTATCCTTCGGCAAAACCGGCCTTTTCCGCCATGACCACACTTTCCAGCCAAATTTCTTCCGGCGTTGCCCCGGGGCAAGCCATTGCCGCAGTGCGTGCCTGTATTTCCATACATGTATCCTGCGCCCTGCGCACGTCTGCGGGAACATCAGAGGATGAACCGGCCCAGCAGACCTGCGTCTTGTCGGTCTGATACCCGTCCACCACAAACCCGATGTCCAACCCCAAAGGCTCGCCCCGCTCCCAAATCTTGCCAGCATACCCCATGACAGGTACGGCGGGATGCTCGCCACGCAGTCCAAGCGGCCCGTTGAAGCTGCTGGGATAATTTCCGGAATCCCCGGCCGCCACATGGCCGAGAAACGCCTCTTCGCCATGGGCCTGCATGCGCAGCAACCCCTGATGCCCGTTCTCGAAAAACACCTGCCAGCAAATATGGGAAATTTCCCGCTCGGTCATGCCCGGACGAATGCGGGCCGGAATCAGTTCGTAGAGACAACGGTGATGGCGTTCTCCGCAACGGCGCATGATCTCAAGCTCCCATTCGGACTTGACCGAACGGGTCAGGGTCAACGCATGATCGCCCGCTACGATGGAATAATCCTTGAGCTTGGCGGCCAAAAGCTGACCAAGCTGCCACGTAAGCCCGGACATGATGGCAGCTATGGTTTTCGTGAACGGGCTGCCCGCATCCCCGGCCAGCCCGGGCAGGTCCGAATAGGAACGAAACGGGACAATGTTTTTCAACCCGGACTCCAGCCGTGCACGCTCCACTCCCTTGCGGATCATCAGCACAGGATCGCCCTCAAGGGGCAGCCAAAGTACGCCCTGTCCCATGGTTCCGGTCAGATAATAGATGTTGAGACGTGAAAAAACTAACAGTCCGCCCGCCCCGGGGGCCACGGCCTGCAAATGATGACGGCAGGCCTCATGCCTGCGGACCAACTCCTCTTTCGGAATCGTGGACAACGCTTCAAACATGTACACTCCTCGTGTTCCGGCACTAGGCAACCGGAGGCATTTGCTGTACACCATCCCTAAAAAACAAAGGGCTGATTACATGAAGAATAAAGATAAAGAGCTAGCCGCCCTGCTTGACGAGGTCAAGACCATCGCCATCGTGGGGGCGTCCGACAAGCCCGGCCGTCCGGTGGATGGCGTGGGACGGGCGCTCATCGAACGCGGCTTCACGGTCATCCCCGTGCATCCCAAACGCCAAGACGTCTGGGGGCTGACCACATACGCTTCACTGAAAGACGTTCCCGTGGCCATTGACTGCGTGGACCTGTTCCGGGCCTCCCAATGGTGCCCGGGCCACGCCCGTGAGGTGCTGGAACTCGACACCCTGCCCAAAATGTTCTGGATGCAATCGGGCATCACCAGCCCGGAAGCGCGTGAGATTCTTCAGGACAAGGACATTGCCGTATACGAAGACCGCTGCCTCATGGTGGAAGTCAGCCTGCTTGGAGTAAAAAAATGAGCGCGCCAGCATTCGAATGCCACATGTGCGGCCATTGCTGCCATGGAGAAGGTGGCATCATCATGTCCGCCAAGGACCGCAAACGCCTTGCCGAGCACCTTGGCCTCGAAATCGATGAAATGCTGGAGCAATACGCCCAGCTCACCAACGGCAAATACAACCTCAAAACAGGCGAAGACGGATACTGCATCTTCTACGAAAACGGATGCAGCGTGCATCCGGGACGACCGGACATCTGCCGTGCATGGCCATTCTTCCGGGGCAACTTGGTGGACTCTCTGAGTTGGGAGATGATTCAGGAATACTGTCCCGGGGTCAATCCGGATGCCGGTCATGCCGAATTCGTTCGTCAGGGCAAGGAATACTTGCGCAGGGAAAACATCCTGCGCCACGATCCAGACATTGATCCCAATGCCCTTTTGTCTGAAGAGGAAGCATCGTAGGCGCTCATGAAACCGCAAGAATGCCGCCGCATACTGAATGTCGCTCCCGGAGCCGATCTTGATGAAATCAAGTCGGCGTACCGGAGGCTGGCCTTCAAGTATCACCCCGACCTGAACAGTTCTCCCGGGGCGGCAACACGTTTTCGTGAAGTCAACGAAGCGTATGTCATCCTCAAGGATGCAGCGGACAACGGCTACGAACAACCCCATGCGCACAAGACCCGCCAGAACCGGGAAAAGGCCAGCGCCAAGCCCAAACAGGGTGCCAAAGCATACGCACGCCAGCAGCGACAGGGCAAACCGTCGGACAAGTCCAGATACGAATCCACACGATCCAGATCGCAAAAGTTCTACTTCAAGGAAGAAGACGTTCTCAAGGATCTGCTCAACGACCCGTTTGCGCGCAAGGTTTTTGAAGACATCTACAGCCAGGTAAAAAAGGACAACCCGAACTTCAAGGGACCGGTTTCACTCAACAGAAGAAACCTGTCACTCAAACTTGGCAAAAAACGCATCAACCTTGACCTGTCCTCAGGCTTGGGGGCCGGTGTTCGTTCATGGTTCAGGTCGCAACTCGATTATGAACAGACAGTATACTTCCCGGCGCACACGCTCATGCCCGGCCGCAAAATAAAAATTACCGTGGAACAAAAATTCTCCCGCGGCCCCAAAACAATCGAAGTCACCCTGCCGCACAACTTTGTTGTCGGCCGTCCCATCCGTCTCAAGGGGTTGGGGAGACGCCTGGGGCCAATCAGGGGCGATCTGCTGTTGCGCGTCCTGCCCAAAAGCTGAACTTCGGGCCGATAAAACAACAGGCTCGGCATTTCCCATCGCCTTTTTTCCCGTCATGCGACTTGTATTCCGCTGTGTTTTTTACTAGTCGCTAGTAAAAGCAGTCCAAGGAGGAATACACATGCTCGCTATTTTTGAATATAATGCCGGCAATCAGACCAGTGTGAAGCGAGCGCTGGATCATCTCGGCATTCCCAATGAAATAACCAACGATCCGGAAAAGCTCGACAAGGCTGACGGAATCATCTTTCCGGGAGTTGGCGCGGCCGGACAGGCCATGGACGAATTGACCTCCGGGGGGCTGGACGAAATCCTGAAAAGCCTGATCTGGCAGGAAAAGCCCATGCTTGGCATCTGTGTCGGCTGTCAAATTCTCCTCGATTACAGCGAGGAAAACGACACAAAGGCCCTGGGAATCATTCACGGAGAGTGTCGCCTGTTCAACCCTTCCTGGGAAGACTACCAAGGCATTCCGATCCGCGTTCCCCATATGGGCTGGAACACTCTGGACCTGCATCAGGAATGTGAACTCTTTGCAGGCATTGACCCGGACGCCAATTTTTATTTCGTTCACAGCTACTTTCCGGCACCGCACCAGGAATCAGTCATCGCTACCACACGCTATGGTCGCGACTTCTGTTCCGTGCATGGCCGCAAGGGATTGTGGGCCGTGCAGTTCCATCCGGAGAAAAGCGGACGTCCCGGCCTGCAGTTGCTGAAAAATTTCCACAACTACTGCCTGGAGGAAAACCATGCTTAGCAAACGCGTCATCCCCTGCCTGGATGTCCGCGACGGCAGGCTCACCAAGGGAATCAAGTTCAAGGGCAATGTGGATATCGGCGACCCCGTGGAAACAGCACGCACCTACTATGAACAGGGCGCGGACGAAATCGTGTTTTACGACATAACCGCATCCTCGGATGGCCGGGGAATTTTCCTCGACGTCGTGGAAAAGGTGGCTTCCCAGATATTCATCCCCTTTTCCGTGGGCGGCGGCATCAACACGGTGCAGGACATGCGCGACGTTCTGCTCGCCGGTGCGGAAAAGGTTTCGGTCAACTCCGGAGCAGTCAAGAATCCGGACATCATCAGCGAAGGGGCGGCCCGCTTCGGTGCCCAATGTGTCGTTCTGGGCATGGATGTCAAACGGGTTGACAAGTCCGAAGACATCCCTTCCGGGTTTGAAGTCGTCATCCATGGGGGTCGCAAATACATGGGCATGGATGCTCTGGAATGGGCCAAAACCGGTGAGGCGCTCGGGGCCGGAGAAATCTGCCTCAACTCCATTGACGCGGACGGCACCAAGGACGGCTACGACATTGAGCTGACCAAACTGGTTTCGGAATCGGTTCACATCCCCGTGATCGCCTCGGGGGGAGCCGGGCACCCCAGTCACATGGTGGATGCCGTGACAAAGGGAAAGGCCTCAGCCGCACTCATCGCTTCCATCGTGCATTATGGCGAATGGACGATCCCCGACATCAAGCAGTACATGGCGGACAACAACGTCACCATGCGAACCATATGGTAAAAAAAAGACCCGCGCCAAAAGGCGCGGGTCTTTTTTTTATCTTTGTTGCGGCCCTATTCATTTCTGAACTCACCACTCTTGCCGCCACACTTGTATACAAGACGGCAGTCGGTGATCACGATATCCTTTTGCACGGCCTTGCACATGTCGTAGATCGTTGCCGCAGCGACCTGTGCAGCAATGAGCGCCTCCATCTCCACACCGGTTCCAGCCGCGGTTCGCACCTCGACTTCAATGCCCACGATAGCGTCCGCGTCAATGACGTTGAAACGAACGTCGACATAACTGATGGGAAGCGGATGACACATGGGAATAAGGTCATGCGTCCTTTTTGCGGCCTGAATTCCGGCAATCTTGGCGGTCGTCAGCACATCCCCCTTGGGAAGCGCGTCAGCCTTGAGCAGGTCAAAGGTGGCCCGAGACAGACGAACCTCGGCCTTGACGATCGCCGTGCGCTTGGTGGCCTTCTTGTCAGACACATCCACCATACGGGCGTTGCCGTCGGAATCCATATGAGAAAAACCGCTTTGCTCGGACATTATTCCCCCATGACCTTGTCTTTGGCCTTCTTGAAAAAGTCCTTGGCCTTCTTCAAAGGTTTTCCTTCCTCAAGCTCTTGGAATTCAAGCAAGAGTTCTTCCTGGCGCTTGTTCAGATGCGTAGGTGTCTTGACCCGAATCTCAATGAGAAGGTCGCCCTTGTGCGTGCTGCCCAAATGCGGCAGACCCAACCCTCGCAAACGGAATATCTCACCGCTCTGGGTTCCCTTGGGAATATCCAGATCAACGGGATCGTCAAGGGTGGGAACTTGCATACGATGGCCAAGAGACGCCTGAACAAAGGAAATCTCCCGGCTCAGAATAAGGTTCTGTCCTTCCCGTTCAAAAGTCTTGTCTGGCTCCACCTGGATGACAACGTACAAATCGCCCGGAGGGCCTCCATACAGCCCCGCCTCGCCTTCGCCTCGGAGCCTGAGACGGGAATTATTGTCCACACCGGCAGGAATCCTGACCTTGAGGTCCTTGTCCACGACCACGGATCCGCGGCCCATGCATTCGTGGCATGGGTCGGTGATCAAAACGCCACGGCCACGACAGTGGGGACAAGTGACGGCAACCCTGAAAAAGCCCTGTGTCTGATGAACGGTTCCGGTCCCGCCACACTGGGGACAGGTTTGTGGTGTGGTTCCCTTGCGGGCACCGCTACCATCACATTCACCGCACGTTTCCTCAACGGGGATGCGAATATCCACTTCCGCGCCCTTGGCAGCATCACGGAAAGAAATGACCAGATTGTAGCGCAGGTCCGATCCGGCTCTGGCCCGCCGGCCTCCACCGCCGGAAAAACCGAACACATCGGAAAAGATGTCGCTGAACGCGCCAAATATGTCGTCCGCATTGGAAAAACCGGAAAAACCATTATCATTTATGCCGTCATGACCGAATCGATCATACCGTTCCCGCTTATCCGGATCTCGCAAGACCTCATACGCCTCGGCCGCTTCCTTGAACATTGCTTCTGCTTCGGGATCGTCCGGATTGCGATCCGGATGATACTTGAAGGCAAGCTTTCGGTAGGCCGACTTGATCTCATCCCCGGAGCTTTCTGCAGCAACTCCGAGAATCTCGTAATAATCACGTTTGGACATGGGTTATTCGTTTCCGGCTGTTTCGCCCTGAACCATGTCGATATTATCGGGATGAATCTTTCCCGCAGCGATCTCACGCAGGGCAATGACGTTTTCCTTGTTCTTGGCTTTAACCAACGGCTCGTAGCCTTCACGATACTGTTTCACCCGTTTGATGGCCATCTGGGTAATAAGAAAACGGTTGCCCACCCTTGCCAGGCAGTCTTCTACGGTAATCCTTGCCATGAGTATTCTCCTTAACGTCTCAGACGTCTATTTCATCGATTTTCCGGGGAGCAATCCCCGCAAATCATTCATAATCTGACTAGCAACAGGATAATACAAGTCGCCGCCATTCTTGACCCAACTCTGCCCGGGAGGCAGGCTGCTGTCCGAAAAGAACTTGAGGGCAGCCAATCTGTTGCCTTCGGCATCCCGAAACTCACACGTCATCAACCAGGAAGCGGTCTGCGGCAACGCTGTGAGGGGAAGAGCCTCAAACTTCAATTCTTTAAATCGCCAAAGCGACATGTCAATGCCTGTGACACGCTTTTCCGTGTCTCCAAAAAACCACCCATCAGCAATCTTGGTCACGGTCAAAGCCTGATTCGGGTCGAGCACCTTGATGCTGGCGACCTTTCCGATATCCAAATCAACCACATTACGTCCCTGAATATCAAAAGGGGTCTTCAACAGTTGGCGTACGCTGACATCGTCCAACCGAAATGCTTCAGGCTGAAACGACGACCTTGCAGTAAATCCTCCGCCAACAAAGGGAAGATTCTTATAAATATCCATCCGTATGGAAGACTTTGAATCAAACCAAACACGTAATGCGGCTTCCGGCTCTCCGGGAAGTTCTGTGCCCACGGAAACGAAAGAATCGGCTTTCAAGCCTGCCAGCATGAGAAGGTAAAAACGGACTTCGGAATTCGATGCCCGCCGCCCTTTCAGATAGGCGGGCGTCTCAAAAACAAAGCCTTCCTTGTCGCGAACAACAGTCCACCCACCGGCATATTTCTGAGTCAACTGGAAACGCTCAACCGAAGAGATATCGAAAGGCAGCACTCGCTTGTCATAATAAAAAGAAAACGGACGAGAAACGTGTTCAAGCAGGAAGTCGTCCACGCGGTACAACCGGTGGGCCTTGGAAGAAAGCCAGGCGTACAGGCCGACATGATCTTCTCGGGGGCCAAAAACGATCCTGGTGCTTCGCCCTTTGCCACGCTCTCCTTCAGAAAGCACAAGCTCAGCAACGGGTTGGTTAAAACCATAGTCACTCTGCTGTTGAGGCGAATAGCCATAAACAGCAGCTCGGGGCTTCATGTTGAAAAGATCATGAAACAGGGTTGCCACCTTGGTGGTATCCGCTCGAACCAACAAATCTTTCCCGTCCTGATGTACGGAAACAACCCAACCATCTTCGCGGTTAAGCAGGAACTCACCATGACGCCCCTGCACGGAAACGGTTTCAACAAGCTTTGGCTGAAGCTTCAGGGGAATCGACGTGCTGCCCAAGATGTTGGGTTCAATATACTGAAAATATATCCCTGCTCCCGCCAAAATGACGACAGCAGTAATTAATGAATATATAAACAATCGCCTCAAAGCGCTCACTCCCGAAAAAATCATCTTACCGAAAAAAAAAGGCCCGCAAAGGACTACGGACCAAGCACGTTGATATCAAACGGTCTGTTTTCATATGCCAGCCCAAGCTTGCAAGTCAAGCAGCAATACACTATGTGCAGCTACGGATCGAAACCATTCTGACACCGAGGTAATAAAAAAACAATGGCTTCATGGGGAAAATTGACCTTTGCACAAAAGCAGTGCGTTTCGCTCACGGGCAAACTTATGCAACGTACGGAGATGGTGGCACCGCACTCCCGTGTGGGCATGGCCATATCCGGAGGCGTCGACAGTTTTGCCATGCTGCAGATAATGCTGATTCGGCAGGCAATAATGCCTTTCCCCATCGAACTCATGGTGCTGCACGTCAATCCCGGCTTCGACCCGGAAAATCACAAGGTACTTGCCCGCTGGTGCTCAGAACGAGGCGTGCCTGCACACCTCGCCCTTACCGACCATGGCCCTAAAGCTCACTCCGAGGAAAACAGAAAAAACTCTCCCTGCTTCTACTGCAGCTGGCGGCGACGAAAAACACTCTTCGAACTCTGCAAAAAATACGAACTCACACATCTCGCCTTTGGTCATAACGCTGACGACAACGTCATCACATATTTCATGAATATTTTCCAAAACGGAAGAGCCTCCGGCATCACCTCTTCCGAATCTTTTTTTGATGGCAAACTCCAGGTAATTCGCCCCACCCTGCTTCTCGACAAAAAAAAGATTCGCACGGCAGCTCGTCAATGGGAATTGCCTGTCTGGGAAAACACCTGTCCTTCCAACGGTTTAACCAAAAGAGATGACGTCCGCTCATGGCTTGAGGAAATTTGGAAAGGTGACAAACGAATAAAGGCCAATGTTTTCAATGCTATTTCTCGCCAACAAGTTGACTTGACAAGAAAAAAAGTCTAGACTAATTACACTTTAAGTTTTTTCCGTACACAATTTAAACGGGTCGCCCCATACAGAACACAAAAAATATGCTGTTCCGAAAATACCACATTGTTGTCTTCAAGGACAAACAAGGCTCCTGCCGCAAGCTTCAAATGCGTGGATGGGTGATGTTCACCCTCTTTTTTTTGATGGTTGGTCTTGGTGCGGGAAACATCATCTTATGGAATAAATATATCAATCAGACGGGACTGGAAAAAACTCTGAGCATGGCTGAAAAGACCGTGCAGGAACAAAAGACACAACTGCTCAGTCTTTCCCAAAAAATCAACGCCCTGCAAAAAAGCCTTTCCCGCATTCGTGATTTCGATTCCAAATTGCGCGTCATGATCAATCTTGACCAGGAATCTGCCCAGACTGCTTCCGCCAAGGGCGGATCTGCAAACGAAAATTTTTCCGACAGTTATCTGCCGCTATATCGCCAGGAGTTGCTGGCGAGAAAGATGCATGACTTCCTGCATCAACTCAGCGTCGAGGCCCGGCTTGAAGAAGTCAGACAACAGGAAATTGTTCAAAGCCTCCGTACAAAACAGGACATTCTTGAAGCAACACCGTCTATCTGGCCCACATCCGGCTGGGTTACATCCCCCTTTGCGTGGCGAACCTCGCCATTTACCGGCAAAAGGGAATTCCACAAAGGCATCGACATTTCTGCCCCGCGCGGCACTCCCATCTATGCACCGGCTCGCGGCATGGTCCAATTTGCCGGCCATGATGGATCCTACGGCCTGCACATTCGCCTGAAGCACAACTCTTCCCTGACGACTCGATACGGACACATGAATCGTCTGGCCGTCAAGGTTGGACAAACAGTCACTCGTGGTGAACTTATCGGCTATGTGGGCAACACTGGACGGAGTACCGGTCCGCATCTGCATTACGAAGTGCGGTTGAACGGAGTACCCGTCAATCCCAAGCGGTACATTCTCAACTAACGCGCATCGTGAACAGCAATTTGCAGCGCCCCCTTGCCCATCAAGGGGGCGCTTTTCTTTTGAACCCGTTCACATGTTGACCAAAATCATTTTCTGGTTCACCTTTTGCTAAAGGTGGTGCATGGATATTTTCAATTTCAAACCTGCAGAAGTCATGAGCTTCTATCTGACCTTTTTCAGGGTCAGCATAGTACTCTTTCTGCTTCCCTTTTACGGCGGCAGGTCCATACCCACTCTGATCAAGGCTGCTTTGGCCCTGGCCATATCTCTGGCAATATGGCCCCAGTTGTCTTTTCCGGGCTCAATGTTTCCGGCCAGTCCATGGAACATTCTGGTCATGCTCCTCGGAGAAGTGGCGCTCGGCATGACTTTGGGACTCATGGTGCGCATTCTTTTTTCGGCCGTCCAGACCGGGGGCCATATCATCGGCTTCCAAATGGGGTTTGCCATGGTCAACGTGGTCGACCCCCTTACCGGCGTCAGTGAGGCGGTAACCGCACATTTTCTTTACATGTGTACGATGCTGACTTTTCTCGCGCTGAACGGCCATCTGTACCTGCTTCAGGCCCTCGCTTCGAGCTTTGAATACATTCCTCCCGGCAAATTCCTGATCAATTCAGTCATAGCGGAACAGGTGTTCACCTACAGCAAGCAATTGTTCATACTGGCCATCAAGATAGCAGCCCCTGTCATGGTTGCTGTTTTCCTTGTTGACCTGTCGCTGGCACTTATTTCAAAGGCTGCGCCGCAAATGAACGTTTTGGTTCTTGGTTTTCCCGTCAAGATCGGCGTGGGCTTCATCTTTGTGGGTAGCCTTTTCACGGTTCTCGCCATGCATGTCGAGGCTTTCATTCGCGGCCTGGGTCCATTTTTCATCAACATGCTCAAAGCCATTTCCCAAGGCTGACCGAGGAAAGCAATGGCCCAGGACCCAAGCAAAACAGAAAAAGCGACTCCAAAACGTCGCAACAAGGCCCGTAAGGAAGGCCAGGTACCCAAAGGAGAAGAAATCCAGAAAGTCGTCGGACTCGTTACCGGCTTGCTGGCTATCCGATTTCTGATCGGCTATCTCTACGAACGAATTGCCAAAATTTTCTACTGGGCCTTCACGGAGGGAATCAGCCTCGAAATAACCCGCGACAATGCCTATCCCCTGTTTGCATGGTGTGTGAAACAAATAGCCGTAATCGTTCTGCCCATCATGTTTTTGCTGGCCTTTTTTTCCTTTCTCACCATGCGGCTTCAAGTCGGAAAATTGTGGACCACCAAACCCCTGCAACCCAAATTTTCAAAAATATTCAACATCATTTCCGGATTGAAGAAAATCCTCATCAGTCCGGAAGTATTCGTCCGCCTGGCCAAAAGCGTATTTCAGGCATCAGCAGTGGCAATGGCCCCTTATATCGTGCTCCAGCAGGAGTATGGCAAACTCTTGCCCATGTTCTATGCTACGCCAGCAAACATTGCGGCCTACATCCTGTCCACCGGATACAAAATGGTGTGCTACGCCTTGGTCCCCATGCTGCTGATAGCCATCGCCGACCTCGTGTACAAATTCTACAAATACGAGGAAGGTCTTAAAATGACCAAAGACGAAATCAAGGATGAAAGAAAACAGGCTGAAGGCGATCCCAAGGTTAAGCAAAAACAGCAACAAAAGGCGATGGAGTTCATGGCGCAACGCATGATGCAGGATGTACCCCGCGCCGATGTGGTCGTTACCAACCCTACCCATATTGCTGTCGCCCTTCGCTACAACGCTCTTGAGGCTCCGGCACCGCTCATCCTTGCCAAGGGCGCGGGCCCTATTGCCGAGAAAATCAAAGAAATTGCACGCGAAAACCTCATTCCCATCCAGGAAAACAAGCCTCTGGCACAAGCCTTGTATAAACAGGTGGAGATCGGTGACATGATCCCGGAAGAACTGTTTCAGGCAGTTGCGTCCATCCTTGCCAAGCTTGATAAATTCAAGAAGAAATAAAGGCAGTTGGCACTTCCGGGCATACGATGAAAAAGTATTGCGAGGGGTGTCAAAAATATGTCTCAAAAAGCTGCCGCGTCTGACATTTTCAACGTCGACTACAGCAAGTTCGCCAAACAGGGCGATCTGCTTCTGGCCATCGGAGTTGTTGTCATCCTTTTTGTGATGCTCATTCCCTTGCCCACAATGTTCATCGACTTCATGCTCACGGTCAGCATATCCTTGGGCCTTGTCGTGCTCATCACCTCAATGTTCATGGAATCCCCGCTCGAATTCTCGATCTTCCCCTCCCTGCTGCTGGTAACCACCATGCTTCGGCTGGCATTGAACGTGGCAACCACACGCGCCATCCTTCTGCACGGCGATGAAGGAACCAGTGCAGCAGGATCAGTGATTCAGAGCTTTGGTGAATTCGTGGTTGGTGGCAACTACGTCATTGGGGTTGTCATTTTCATGATTCTCTTCATTTTGAACAAAACGGTCATCGTCCAAGGTACTACACGCATCGCAGAAGTCGCGGCACGGTTCACCCTCGATTCCATGCCCGGTAAGCAGATGGCTGTTGAGGCAGACCTCAATGCAGGGCTGATCGACGAAGACCAGGCTCGAGCCGAACGTGATAAAATCAGACGGGAATCGGATTTCTATGGCGCCATGGACGGTGCTGGCAAATTTGTTTCGGGTGACGTCAACGCAGGACTCATGATCACTGCGATCAACATCATCGGCGGTTTTTTCATCGGCATTCTGCAAAAAGACATGAACTGGATGGACGCGGCGCATACATATACCCTTCTGACCATCGGTGACGGTCTGGTTGCAACCATTCCCTCCCTGATCATTTCCACTTCCGCCGGTATCATCGTGTCACGCGCCGCAGCCGAAGCCAAGATGGGCGAAGAATTCATTGGCCAGCTCACCTTCCACCACCGTGCGCTGCGCCTTGTTTCCGCCATCCTGCTCGTATTCGCCATCGTCCCGGGCATGCCCACGCTGCCTTTCATGACTCTGGCGACCATAACTTTCGTGGTTTCACAAATATCCCGCAAGCAACACCAGTCCTTCGGCGATGCGGACGCTTCTGAACAAACACCCGATACGCCAACACTGGACACGCCCGAAGAGGTTCAGGCACTGTTGCCGCTGGACCAGCTGGAACTTGAGGTCGGCTACGGACTCATTCCACTGGTGGACGAGGAGCAAAACGGCAACCTGTTGTCGCGAATCCGCTCCATACGCCGACAGTACGCACTCGACATGGGTGTGGTCATCCCCTCCCTGCACCTGCGCGACAACCTGCAGCTCAAGCCCGGCGAATACAGGTTGCTCATCAAGGGCAACCCGGTCGCACAGGCCGAATTGCTCATCGACCACTACCTGGCGATGGATCCCGGCGATGCAAAACACCGCATCGAAGGTGTGGAAACCGTGGAGCCGGCCTTCAATCTGCCTGCCGTCTGGATTCCCGAGGCCCAAAAAGAAGAAGCCATGTTGGCAGGATACACCGTGGTGGACCCCGCCACTGTTGTGGCAACCCACCTTACCGAGGTATTCCGACGCAACCTTCACGAGTTCATCGGGCGCCAGGAAGTGCAAGACCTGCTGGACAACCTTCAGAAACGTGCTCCCAAGGCCGTGGAAAGTCTGGTCCCGGGTGTCCTCTCTCTGGGTGCTGTACAGAAGGTTTTCCAAGGATTGGTACAGGAAAACGTCTCCATCAGAGACCTGCTCACCATCGTGGAAACTCTGGCGGATTATGGCATCGCCACCCAGGATCCCGCACAACTCATAGAATATGTGCGGTCCCGCATGGGGCGCACCATAGTCAAGCCGTATCTCGGAGAAGACAATACCCTGTCCATCTTCACCCTGCATCCGGGCATTGACGAAACTCTGACACAAGGCCTTCGTCCCGCCGAACAAGGCGGCTACCTCGCCCTTGAGCCGGGAACGGCACAACAGATAATCCAGGCCATCAATCACACGGTTGAGAACGCTTTTGTGGCCGAAGGCCAACCGGTATTGCTGGCAAGCCCGCAACTCAGGCCCCATCTGGCACAGCTGCTGCATAGATTCATTCCGACATTGCCGATTCTTTCCCAGGCAGAAATTCCTGCGGACATCAAGATTCAATCGCTGGCAACCGTGGAGATTCAGTAAACAGCCATGAGAATGAAAACATTCAGAGCTCCGACCCAGACGGTCGCATATGAGATGATCAAGGCGGAACTTGGCGAGGATGCCGTCATCCTTTCCAACAAGAGCGTTTCCGAAAACGGCTCAAAATGCTGTGAAATCGTTGCCGCGATCGATGAAAGCGCCCCGGATATCACGGCTGCTCCCACTCGCGACGATGTTCTGGACGAGGCACTGCAGGCCAGCAACGGCTGGCAGCAGGAATGGGGACAGATCAAGGGACAAATCATGGCCCTGCTCCGCCCGCAAATGAATCTTGAGCAGCTCTCCCCCCGCCAACGCCTTGCCATGGAATACCTTGAGCGTGAAGAAGTCGGCGGTGAAGTGCTGTTCAACGTATTCTGCTCACTGCGCGAGGACGGAAAACGCTCCATCCTCTCGGTTCTGGACACCATGGCAACAACCAAACCGCTCGGAGGCAAGCATTGGCAGAGAAAGGTTCACGCCTTTGCCGGCCCACACGGCAGCGGCAAGACTTCAAGTCTGATCCGCGTGGCCCTTCAGGAAAAGGAAAACAACCCGACGGCCAACATCTGTCTGGTTTCCGCTGACGGCAGTCAAGGCAAGGGACGCCTGATCCTCAAGCACTACGCCGAGCTCTCCGGCATGGCCCACCGGGAATTCATCACCCACGAGGATGTGGCCGCGTTGCGACGCGAAGCAGGCCGGTTCGACATGGTCCTCATCGACCTTCCGGGAATATCGGCTCAATCACATCTCAACGAATGGCTGGACGTCCACGGACTGCTTGATTGGCAAGAACTTGCCGTTCACCTGGTACTGAACCCGTATTTCTGTTCCCGCCAATTTGAAATTTTCATGGAGAGGTATAAATCTCCAAAGGTTGCAAGCGTTATCTGGACGAAACTGGACGAAGCCTGTACATTCGGTGCAATACTGAATACGGCATGTGCTAGCGGACTGCCGATTTCCGCACTTTCCTACGGTTCCGGACTGAAAAACAGCATAACGCCTGCTGAAAAAGAAATGATCTGGCGCATGCTCTTCATGCGACAGTTGCCTGGAAGCGACAATTAAAGGAGGCCTCCAATAACCATGAACTCACGATTTCCCATGGTTTTTTCCGTCACCTCCGGCAAAGGCGGCGTCGGCAAAACAAACATATCCGTCAACTTGGCATACACGCTTGCCCAGTCCGGCAAGAACGTCGTCCTGCTCGATGCAGACCTCGGTCTGGCCAATGTGGACGTTCTTCTTGGGATGGCTCCCAAGTACAATATATTTCATCTTTTTCAGGAAGACATGACCCTCGACAAAGTCATGCTGGACACTCCTTATGGTTTTCGCATACTTCCGGCATCCTCCGGAGTGAGCGACATGGTCAATCTGGACAAAGGGCAGAAACTGGATCTTCTTGATGCCATGGATGCTCTGGAAGACGAAATAGATTACCTGATCGTGGACACCGGAGCCGGCATCAACGACAACGTGCTCTACTTCAACCTCGCCGTGCAGGAACGGCTTGTGGTCCTCACTCCTGAGCCCACGTCGCTGACAGATGCCTATGCATTGATAAAGGTTTTGAAGATGTACCACGGCGTGGAACGCTTCCGTGTTCTGGTAAACATGGTTAAAGACCAAAAGACCGCAAAGGATGTATACATAAAGCTGGCCAATGCCTGCGACCATTTTCTGGACGGGGTTTCTCTGGATCTTGTCGGGTTCATTCCCTTTGACAAAAACGTCCGCAACTCGGTCGTGGCGCAGATTCCGTTCTGCCACGGCGAGCCGGACACCCCTGCCAGCAGGGCGCTGGTGCAGGCGGCAAAGCTTGTGAACGGTTGGAAACCAACGACGGCAACAGATGGCAATATCAAATTCTTCTGGAAAAAACTCCTCTTTCAAGAGCAGTCCGTGGCTTGATCTGGAGGCGGGAGCAACGGCGTGGGAGGACTTCTCCCCTCGGGACAGGGAAAACATTGTCCGCCACTACGCTCCCAAAATCCGCATCCTCGCCCTGCGAATGAAAGCAAAGCTGCCCCAATCTGTTGAGCTCAACGAGCTCATCAGTGCCGGCAGTTTGGGGTTGCTTGATGCCTTGGGCAAATTCAACCCCGAATTAGGTATCAAATTCCAGACCTATTCGGAGAACCGCATCAAAGGCGCAATGCTTGACGAATTGCGTAGAATGGATTGGTTTTCCAGAGGCTTGCGTCAGAAAGTGAAAACACTGGAAGATGCCATGCGCCAGATAGAACACGAAACCGGAGCCCCGGCCACGCCGCGCCAGATTGAAAAGCATACGGGACTCTCAGAAAAAGAAGTTCAGCAAGGCCTTGAAGCCCTGCAAAACCAGATGTGCATCAGTATAGATGCCTTTCACGAAAACATACTGACCAAGGGAGACAAGCAGGACGACGAGCCGTTTCAATCCACGGCTTTTCAGGAACTTGTTGACAAGGTTGCACATCTCATTGATGAATTGACCCCAAGAGAAAAACTGGTAATATCATTGTACTACGGCGAGGAATTGAACATGAAGGAAACGGCCGAGGTTATGGACATAACCGAAGGCAGAGTTTCCCAACTGCATTCCCAGGCCTTGATCAAACTGAGAAAAAACTTTAAATCTCGATATGAAAATGAATAAACTTCAAAGGAGACCCTAGATGGCCGCCGACACCAGCATGCGTATTCTTGTCGTGGATGATTTTTCCACCATGAGAAAAATCGTCAAAAACATCCTTCGCCAGCTCGGCTTCACCAATATTGTCGAAGCTGACGACGGCACCACGGCTTGGGACACTCTGAACAAAGATAATATCGACTTTATCGTGTCCGACTGGAACATGCCCAAAATGTCCGGCATCGAACTTCTGCGCAAGGTACGTGACAGTGAGGAATATGCCGACATCCCCTTCCTGATGGTGACAGCTGAAGCTCAGCAGGAAAACATCATTGAAGCGGTTCAGGCCAAGGTTTCCAACTATATTGTCAAGCCGTTCACACCGGAAACATTGAGCCAGAAGATCGAAAAGATTTTCCAGTAGGCGCGGAATTCCGCGAATAAGGCAACTCAATGGTCCTGCTTGTCCCGGATGATTCCGAAGAGGTCGCGGCACCTCCCGTGGATGCCTCTGCTGAATCATCCGGGCAGCCCAAGGCCCAGCTTGATGACAGCGAAGCCAGCAAGGCAACGCAAAAAGTCGATCTCGACCTCGACGATGCTCCTTTTCTTGAAGACGAAGAAGAGGAAGAAATAGAGCTTGAAGAGCCGGAAGAACCTGCTCTTGAAGATGAGGAACCCAAAAAGAAAAAAGGGTTGCCTCCGATCTTCAAAAACAAGCTTTTTTATATGGGCCTTACCATTGCCCTGCTGCTGATTGTCATTGTAGTTCTCCTGTTCAGCCGTCCATCGGCACCACCTCCCCCTCCCCCTGAAACACAGCAGACAGAACCGGCCCCGGAACCTGTTGTCGAGCCGGAAAACGTCAAACCAAATGACATCCTCCTGCGTCTGGACCCGTTTCTTATAGAACAGAAGGATTCCGAGGGAACCATACGCTTTCTGGAAGTGCGCCTCGTACTGAACACGACAAACGACGAACTGGCCCAACAATTCAAGCAGGAAACGTTCACAATACGCAACGCGATTTATTATTATCTGAAGAATAAGGATCTCGCATTTTTGTCCGATAAGAAGAATGCGGACAAACTCAAAAAAGAACTGCTGGCTGTCGTCAACCAGTACATGGCCTATGGCCGGTTCGAGTCCTTGCTGTTTGAACAATACCTTGTGAGGTGAGCCATGAGCTCTTCGCCGCTGGATCTTCCAGTTCTCATCTCCCAGCTGCACTACGTGCAGAAGTTCGCCCATGCTGAACAGACAAGCCCGGCACTGCAAAAGCAACTCTTTGGCCCGATCATTGCCGAACACCTTCGCCAGCAAGGCAAGGAACAGGTCCAAAACATAGATCCCAAGGAAAAAACAAACGCGGTTGATCGTGACGGCAAGGGAAATACACCGCAGCAGCATGCAGAGGAACAAAAGGAACAAAAGGAAAAGGAACAGGAAACCATTACTTCAAACGCCTCCCCCTGGGCCGGGAACATCGTCAACGTCAAAATCTGATTTTGCCAGTTCTGTTGCCTTCCCGCATGGAAAAAGGCAATAATATGCTCACTTTTTCCATAACCCTAACAGGCTGAACAACATGTCCACCCTTCTGCTCGTTTTCTTTTCCCTCACGGAAATTGCCTTGCTCTGCATTGTCATCGCCTTCTTCGTTCGCCTGAAAAAATCAGAAGCACTCCTGTCGAGAATCCAGGCCAAGCAGGAAGAATTCATCAACCGTCTGCATTTCAATGCCCAGCTCGAAAATGAAATGGTTGCCACCTTTGAACAACGCCAGGGAGAGCTGGCCGAACTCAACGACGAACTGGAAAACAAGGTTCGGCAACTCAAGAAACTGATGCGTCAAGCCGATGAATACACCCGCTCGCCCCAATTTTTGCGCCAAATCGTTCTTGACGGCCACAAATCAGGAAAATCACCGGCACAACTCGCCCGCAAGGCAGGGCTCAGTCTTGAAGAGGTTGAGCTCATCATCAATCAAAGCAGGAATAAACGGTGAAGATTAGAGACGATAGGAACTACGGTGGCCATAATTTCTCCCATGGCCATCGGGCCAGCACCTTTCGCCGCACCCACTCGGTTGGCCAAAAGGTCCACGGCTATCTGCTTCGTTGGGAAAAAACCGGACTGGGATGGGTCAGCATCGATAACCAGCATCTGCTGGCATCGATTTCATCCAAACCGGCCAAGGGTTCTCGCCTCACTTTTGTCATCCAACAGCTGTTGCCCGAAATCATACTCAAAGAAATCGCCGAAGAAACAAGCGGCGCCCTTGGTTCCATTGACCTGCTGAACGAATTCAACGCACTACGGTCCCAATTTGAAACCGCATCGATCCCGGTATGGCCGTCCTGCGCCTCTGACGACCCAGACGAACGCTACCATGCCTTTATCGCAGCGTTGGAAAGCTTTCCCGAAGCACACGACGCCTTTGTCCGTGTTAGTGGTTGTGTTGCTGCAATCAACACCATCCTCGCCATGGAAACGGTTTTCAGCTACTGGCCGTGGCTTATGCCCGGAGCCACGGGGCAGGCAACCACGCTTACAATCAAACAGGACAATCAACCGTTTCATGACATGGTGCATGAATTTGAATCCAGGCAACACGGGCTGGTCCAGATTCAACTGCTATACCGCCATCCACAGGCAAGCTACAGGGTTCATCTCCAACACGGAAAAGGCTCATTCACAAAAAATGATTTCACCCCGCCTCAGTCACTCGTGCCCCCAGGTATCGACACCCACTGCCTTCAGGTAGACAGCCTGCCGAAATCCAGACACGCAGGTCTATTGGCCGAGCTTCTGCTTCAGACATAAAAAAACCCGCGTAAAAGCGGGTTTTTTTTCATGAAAAAAAGACTAATCAGGCCACACTGGGCAAAGCGCCTGAGAACTCGCGTTCAACCTCGGGCTGCGGGACAACCCGCGGTTCAAGAACGATTTCTTCTAAATAAATATCCCTGTTTTCATCAATATGACGCAAGAATTCGTTGTTCATGGCGTGACCGGAGGCAAACACTTCAAAGTGTCCATACAACGGTTGTCCCATAACCGCCATGTCACCAACAAAATCAAGCAGCTTGTGACGGACGAATTCGTCATCAAAACGCAGGCCTTCGGAGTTCAGCAGACCGTAGTCATCGAGAACCACGGCATTGTCGAGCGAACCGCCCAAGGCAAGGCCGTTTGCATGCAAATAATCGACTTCCTTGAGAAAACCAAACGTCCGGGCCTTGGCGACTTCGGCAATGAAATTATCGGGGGTCACATCCAGCACCATATGCTGGGTGCCGATGAGCGGATGAGCAAATTCAATGGTATAATCAATACGAAGGCCATTGTACGGACGGGCCTTGATATATTTTCCGTCGGCTTCGAAATTAACCGGCTTCTTAAAAGAAAGAATCTTGCGGGGCTTGGAAAGCCTGCGGACACCGGCCTGTTTGAGAAGATAAACAAACGGGGCAGCACTACCATCCATGATGGGCACTTCACGGCCATTGATTTCTACCTGAATATTGTCGATGCCCATACCGCGTACAGCAGACAACAGATGCTCGACGGTAGAAACGGAATCCTGACCGTTGCCAAGGGTGGTGGCCAATCCGGTTTCAACAACAAGCCCGGGCTTCGGACTGATAAAGGAAGAACCTGAACCGTTGCGAACGGAAAAGAGAACTCCGGTATCCTCAGCTGCGGGGCGCAAGGTCATTTCAACCTGTTTGCCGCTATGAAGCCCGATACCAACGCAGCTAACAGTCTTGTGAATCGTAGTTTGTAGCATTATCCCTCCGCTTGAAAGCACCTATCAATAAGCAAAAAAGATGCCAGAGCTGAGGTGTCGCATAAGTACCTAAAATAGTGAGTAAAAATTAAAAAAAGAGAATCTAAGCACATGTTGCACAAACTCAATTCGTTGTATTTTTTCAACAAAAACAGACGGTAGCTGTTGCTTTTTTTCCATTATTTTTTCTGCGCCGCCACAAAGCGATCGTGCCCGGAATAATCCTTGTTTATTGAAATTCCGTCAAAATCCCCATGCTGCGACTCCAGGATATTTCTAACAGCCTCACCATGACGCCAACCAAATTCCATGAGAAATGAGCCACCACTCGCCAACGCATTCGCCACACGAGGCACAAGCTGACGAATATGATCCAACCCGTCATGCCCCGACGTCAATGCCGTGCGCGGCTCGAATTCACGCACCTCGGGTGAACAATCGGCATACTCCTCTTCCGTAACGTATGGCGGGTTGGAAACCACAAGATCGAGGCTGCGCGGTCGAAACAACGGTGCGGTGAAATCGGCCTGTGCAAAATGTATGCGGGAAAGAGCACCGTGCGCCTTGGCATTAACACGGGCAAGGGCGAGAGGACCGGGGAGCAAGTCCACGGCAACGCCCCGGGATTTTGGAAAAAGTACGGCTAAAGTGACGGCAAGAATCCCTGACCCCGTACCAAAATCTGCGAACACAAACGAATCCTGCGAATCAAACAGTTGCTCGCAATATTCAACGATATGTTCGGTTTCAGGTCTGGGGATCAGTACGTCAGGAGTAATGGAAAAATCGAGACCATAGAACTCCTGCCGCCCGACAAGATAGGCCACAGGCTCCCCTGCCGCCCGGCGAGCCACCAGTTCATGTATACGGCTGACCTGAGCTTCTTCAAGGGGACGATTGATATCAAGGTGCAGTTGAAAGCGCTGCACATCCAGCACATGGGCTATGAGCACTTCGGCGGAAAGAACCGGCGAGTCCACAGCGGACAAACGCTGCCGGCTTTCGTCAAGTACCTGACGAACGGTCGGACCCATGATCCGTTCCCGGCCTAGCCTTCGGCCTGCTTTTGAAGGGCTTCACTCTGGTAATGGCTGATCAGGGCATTCAACAGTTCGCCAAGGTCGCCTTCAATGACCTGATCCAGCTTGTACAAGGTCAAATTGATGCGATGGTCGGTCACGCGTCCCTGCGGGAAATTATAGGTACGAATCCGTTCGGAACGGTCGCCGGAGCCAACCTGACTGCGGCGGACGGCATCCTCTTCAGCCTTGGCTTTTTCCTGCTCCAGCTGCAGAAGCCGGGAGCGCAAAACCTTGAGTGCCTTAGCCTTGTTCTTGTGCTGGGATTTTTCGTCCTGGCAGGAAACCACAAGCCCGGTGGGAACGTGGGTGATGCGTACAGCCGAGTCCGTTGTGTTGACGGACTGTCCTCCGGGACCGGAAGCACGAAATACATCCACGCGCAGATCTTCGTTGCGGATGTCGACATCCACATCCTCGGCCTCGGCCATGATGGCCACGGTCACCGCGGAGGTGTGGATACGTCCCTGCGATTCCGTAGCGGGCACCCGCTGCACGCGATGCGTGCCGGATTCGTATTTCAGTTTGCTGTAAACCTTGTCCCCGGAAACCGAAGCGATGATTTCCTTGAAACCGCCGGTGCCGGTTTCACTGGAGTTCATGACCTCGACCTTCCATCTGCAGGATTCCGCAAAACGGGAATACATGCGGAACAGGTCCGCAACAAACAAGGCCGCCTCTTCCCCGCCTGTTCCGGCGCGAATCTCGAGGATGATATTCTTTTCATCCATGGGATCCTTGGGCAACAGCAACAGCTTGAGCTGCTCTTCCAATTCGGGAAGACGCGGCTCAATATCGTCGATTTCAGCCTTGGCCATGGCCTGAATGTCCGCATCATCGTCTTCCAGCATTTCGCGGTTGTCCTCAAGCTCCTGCGAAAGCTTCTTGTACTCGCGGAATACGGCCACGATTTCACCAAGATCGGCATGCGCCTTGCTGACCTTCATATAGCGCTTCTGATCTTCGAATATCTCTGGAGCCGCAAGCTCCTTTTCAAGATCGAGATAGGATTGCTCTATATCTTCCAGCTTGGCAAACATGACTATTTCTCCTCGGCTTGTACTGCGCACTGCAAGGCGGCAATGGCAACCTCGATCTGCTCGTCGTCAGGCTCCTTGGTAGTGAGCATCTGCATCATGAGACCGGGCCAGCACAGGGCCTTGCACAATATGTTCTTGTTGAACTTTCCAGAAAACTTGATCAATTCGTAGGCAACGTTGCTCACCGGAACCATAAGCAAAAGTTTCACGGCCACAATATACAGATGCTTGAAAACAAACTGTTCCGGGCTGTAAAACGTCAGCAGCCAAGGTACCAGAAAGGCGTACAAAAGAATACTGACGGCCAAAACGAACAACAAAAATGCCGTGCCGCAACGGGGGTGCAGGCGGCTGTAACCGCGTGCCGATGCCGGGGCAAGATCACGCCCCTCCTCGTAGGTCCATATGACCTTATGCTCGGCCCCATGGTACTGAAACACACGCCGAATGTCCGGGATAAGCGAGATGGCGGCAATGTACCCGATGAAGACAACCATCTTGAACACACCGTCCCAAACATGAAAGCTGAGCGATTCGACGTCGCCGCCGTAGCCGAGCCACTCCATGCACACGGATATGAAATGGGGCAGGACCACAAAAAGGCCCAAAGCGGCTGCCACGGCAAACAGCAGGGTCAGGAAAAGATGGAAATTGGTCAGTTCACCCGCCTCCTCATCCTCTTCCACCGCCACCGAGGCGGAATAGTTCAACGCCTTGATGCCGTTGACCATAGTTTCCATAAGCACAGGGAATCCCCGCAAAAACGGCTTACGGAAAAGCTTCCATGAAGAGAATGTGAACCAGGGGCGGACTTCCACGGAAATCTCGCCATCAGGCTTGCGGACTGCAATGGCAAGGCTGTTGCGGGCACGCATCATGACGCCCTCGATTACGGCCTGACCACCAACCGCCTGGGGAGCGGCTGCAAAAAGAATATTTCGGATTTTCAAAGAGGTATCCTCGGTTCGGGCGGCTCACACCGCCTGGGATTTGACGTTCAATGAGGTCGTGACAACCGAAATAGTTAACGATTGTCCCCCAAAAGTAAACCCAAATCCGGCAAAACAATGTGCCCCTGCCGCAACCCGGCAGAGGCACACTGGTTCGGATAAACCGAAATACCTACTTGGCGGCGTCTTTGTTCTGCTCGAACTTAGCGTACTTCTTGCGGAAACGGTCAATACGACCGGCGGTGTCAACAAAGCGCTGCTTGCCGGTGTAGAACGGGTGGCAGTTAGAGCAAATTTCAACATGGACGTCTTCGCCCTTGGTGCTCTTCAGCGTGGTTTCATAACCGCAGTTGCAACGAACGGTTGCATCAAAAAGCTTGGGATGAATATCTTTTTTCATGACGATCTCCTGTCATATTAATTGCGTTGAACTCGGCCTTATACTGAGAATGCCCACGCATAGCAAGCAAAAACATGACATACCCCGAAAAAAAGACACGCCATGAAAAAAAGGCGGAAGCATGCGCTTCCGCCTTTTTGAATGCAACGGATGCGAATTAGACGCAGCCGGTGGGCTTGGGCAGGCCAGCCATCTTACAGGCTCCCTTGCCGGGTCCGGACGGGAACAGCTCGTAGATCTGCTTCAGCTTGAAGCCGGTGACCTTGGAAAGGATGCGCACCATCGGTGCGATGCCGTTCTTCTTGTAGTAGTCCTGCAGGAAATCGATGACCTTCTGATGATCGTCGGTCATTTCCTTGATGCCTTCGGTGTCCTTGATGTAATCGACCCACTCGGGAGTCCAGTCCTCGAAGCGCTGCAGGAAGCCGTCTTCATCAACCTCGAACGATTTGCCCTTAAATTCGACAACAGCCATTTCATTCCTCCTGTTACGGAATACGGAATCAATTGTTTTTGCGGTTTCAAAAATGAAACCAGCCATATCCAAATAAAACAGCTATCCGCTGTTTATATGCATAGCCTGCGTTCAGTGATGAACGTGATTTATTTTCATATGTCTTCACACGATATTTGTCAACTCTTGACCGCCCCCCGCCAGCCCCAATCGGCCACGCATGATCATCTAAACCTTTGAATCATATCAACTCTTCAAGATGATCACGTGCATACTGCAATTCCGGATTCAAACCGAGCGCGGCCTCAAGATAATCACGCGCCTGTTCCGAATGGCCCATCAATTTATGACAAAGCCCAAGATTGGCGAGGTCTTCAGGCGACCCACTGTCGATGGCAAGCGCGGCCTCGAAGTCCTCGGCTGCCACCTGATACTCTCCGGCCTTGAACCGGGCAACACCCCGAAGGTTGAAATACTCCTTCACCTCGTCGTCATGGGCAATGGCCTTGTCCAAATGGGGGACCATCTCATCCCAACGCTCTTCAAGGGACATGGCATAGGCCGCATAAAAGGCGGCCAAAGCGCGCTCCTGCGGCGCGGGCTGCAGGGGTTCGGCCACTTCGAACATGATGGCCGCAAAACCTGGATCCTGCATGCGCAATGCTAGGAGACCACGAAAAAACGGCAGAAAATGAGCATCTGGATACAACGTCTCCAAAACGTCAAGACCGTGATCCGCCTCGTCGATCGGCGCATCCTCCGCAAGCATGCACCCCACGAACATGCCCAGACTTGCATGGGGTGTGCGCTCCCGAAAATCAAACCCGGGAACAAAGCCATAGTTTGCGGTAACGCCGAGGTCGGGATGCGTTGTATCCACACCATATGCCGTGAAGCCCATGGCCTTGAGCCCCGCGGCCATATGCCGAAGCTCCACAAGGATATCGTTGTCTTCTACTGTCGGCAACGAATCCAGCGATATGATCGGACCATCCTCAAGCCAACCAACCTGATCCAACGAAGTGAACTTGGGTAACCCCGAAGCTTCGTATACCCGACTGGTTTCAAAATCGCCGGCAAGCTGGGCCACTTCCGTCAGCGCACGCACAGCCGCCTTCAGCGGTGAAGCCGCAGTACCGGCAGTGAATACGATCTCGCTGAGAGCCGGAAAGGTTTTCTCGTCATAGGCCAGAGCGCCTACAGTGGGAACGGGAAAACCGAGGCTGAAATCCTTGAGTATGATGGTAATGCCGTTATTACGGTATCGCTGTACGAGATCGCGAAACACAGGATCATCACACGAATCCAAATCAATGGTCGGCAATTCCATGCGTTCCCTATCAATCCGGCAGCACACATGGCGTTCGACCAACTCGCTCAGCCCCTGCCCCAGGGATTCCTCAAACGTATTCCCTGCGGAAGAACCGTTGAACTCATTGAGTTTCTTGAACCAATCCAGAGGCACATACTCCACGGATTCGGTTGCAAGATTCAATGCAGGATGGAATTTCCAGGCAACCAGGTCCAGGACAGCGACGGCCTGTTCCTCAGTCAGCTCCTCGCCTACGGATTGCAACATCCGCTCGACACCGATCACCGTTCCGGGCCATCGCTGTTGCGCCTCACTCCAGGTCAATTCCTCAAAATTGGAATCGTCTTCCCAGAAAGTGAAAAAGCTGAAACGCTCAACCAGTTCCATCAAGGCCGAAGCTTCGGCTTGATCTGGGGAGGCCCCCTTGCCCATCTGTTTGCGGGTAGGCATTACCTGCGCGGCCTGTGGGCCACAAGTACTCACGAAAACAGGGATGCCGAGCCTGCCGGTATCAACCCTCTCGGTCTCGGCAAGCACGCCCCGGCACTTGGCTGCCATAAGCTTCTTGACGCGGGCTACGGTTTCCGCGGGAGCGAAGGCCTTATCCTGATCCTTTGTATATGCCTTGGGGCAGGCTTGAAGCGTGATCATTCTACCCTCGACGCATACGATAGAAATTAACGACCTGCCCTTCTCCGGATTCTCCATCGGAAAAATCGAATTGCTTGCGCATAAAAACGAATTTTTCGCTTGCCGCCCTGAAGAACTCCTGTGCCTGACGTTTCTTGTCCATGGCCAGCAACACTTCCGCTTCAGGACCTTCGGCAAGATGCTTGTCCACAAATCCGGCGACTTTTTTATATGTGCTTTCGTTGTAGAGAACTTCACATCCGATTATGTAGCCAAAACGAACATCAAGAGAATCCTTGGTAAAATCGGCCTTGACTATGGTCACCTTGTCGGCAACATCGTTCGCAAGGGCGTTGATGCGGGCAAAAAGCAAGGCATCATCTTCAATGTCCGTCACAGTCACGGCATGCCCCATCTTGGCAGCCACAACACCAATAACGGCAACGCCGGCACCGAGCTCGAGAACCGAATCAACATCGGCCAGCTTTGCATGCTGCAGGTACAGACCGAGAAAAAGACAGGAAGGCCATATCTTGGCCCAAAGCGGCAGCTCCACTGTTTTCCCCGGCTTGGCCTTGGCCACCAGTTTGTCAATATATGCAGGCATGTCCTTGATCTGCAGAATCTTCAACTTCAACTCGCCAATGGACACTTCCTCAAAAATCACTTCACCAAATTTGGCACGGGCCACCTCAAGGAGTTCATCCATGGGGCGTTCCAGATCGTAACCGACTTCAGGCAACGTCTTCCTCCAATATAATGAAATTGCGCAGGGATGCGCTATTGATCAACCGTATTCATGGCATCCAGAGTCCATAGTGCTCCGGGAGTATGATCCGGCCTGTAAAATTCCCAGACTTCCCGTTTTACCGCCTGCCTGTCACCCGTTTCCCCAAAGCGAAGCTGTGCATCGAAGAACACGGAAACCCTGGTTGTACCGTCCTGCTGCTGCAAATCCGCAATCCGGGCTTCCAGCAACATGACTTTGGTCCGATCGCTTTGCGCCAAATCCTTGTTGCGCTGCAACTCGTCAAGCAAGGCAGAATCCAGAAAGCCAGCCACGGAATCCCAGTCTCCAGAATCCGCAGCTTCCATAAAACGATGATAAAAAAGCTTGGCGCCTTCGAGGAACTCTGCCTCATCAAAATCGGAAGAACCGCTTTTGGGCGTGCGGACGGAAGCCTGTTCTGCACCGTCGCCGGACAACATGTCCCAAGTGGCCCGGGCATTGTCATACCTGTCACGGGTCTGCTGCTCGCCAGCGTCATGATCCGTATCGGAATGCCTCTGTTCATTGTCCGGCCGATTCCAACGCCCGAATCGACGACGGAACATGCGCACCAGCAAAAAAATGATAAGGCCGAGCAAGAACATGTCCAGAAGGCTCGGAGTCTTGGCAGCTTCCCCTTGCGCATGGGCAGCAGGCGCAACCAAAGCAACAAAAAGCACAGCAAAAAAAATGGAACGAACAAATCTGGACGTATTCATGTTCACTTCACACCGTGGTAATATATTGAAAGAATTAATCAATCATATCAAGATCGCGAAGAATGGACAAAAGGGTGTCTATCTCGATGGGTTTGGGCAGGTAAGCACTGACCCCCCCCTTGTAGTACGCTTTGACCACTGTGGAGGGATCATTGAGAGCGGTAACCATGATAACCTTGGCTTCGGCCGAAGGCTTGATCCCACGCTCGGATTCGAGTTTGCGTATCTCATTGAGCGCCTGATGCCCGTTCATGTTCGGCATCATGATGTCGAGGCAAACGAGATCGTACGGTTTGCCCTCATCCAGAGCAGCCCTGAACGCCTGCACACACTCGACACCGTCGGTGGCCGTATCGCAGTGGCCGTAGTCGGACAACAGGGATGTCAGCAACTTGCGGCTTGTGAATTCATCTTCAACAATCAGGATTCTCATGGACACCCCTTGCAAACATTGTTCGTAGGTAACTCATAACAGGAACTCTCACAACCGACAAATAAGCCCCCATGCCGACATAACGACATGTTACGTGCCTTCACCCTGCAGGGTTGCAACCCGACATGATCACACGTAGAAACATGCCTTGAAACAAAACTGAACACACCGGACAAAAAATAATGCAAACAGCACTTATGAATATCGCTGCCGGCCTGCAGGAATTCTTCAGCCAACCACAATGGCGACTTTGGCCTTTCGGTCCAGGATACGGAGACACCCTGCTTCCCTCGCTGGCTCGGCTGCTTTTTGCGGCAGCCATACTGGGTGCCATCATGCTTTTCCTGCGCATACTTTTCGGCCCCGGCGGGATCTGGCGCGACAAGGAACTCGAAGCCGAAGCCGAAGCCGAACGAAAACAGGAACTGGCCGAGTTGGAACAAGAGTTCAGCGACGGCAAAATTTCCGAACTCGAATACAAACGCCGGAAAAAGGCTCTACGCTGAACATGTCCGAACTCCTGAAAAAACATGTCTCTGCATTCCTCAAATTTGCCAAGACGTTTGAATACGGCAGCATTGAAGACCAAGACAACATCCGCCTCAAAATCGATCACACCATGCGGGTGCTTGGCATTGCCCAGCGCATCTCCGCCTCTCTCGACCTGACGAAAACAGCGCGGGAAGCCGCCTGTCTGGCTGCACTGTATCATGACACCGGACGCTTTCCCCAATACGCACGGTACAAGACGTACAAAGACGGTAAATCCGAGAACCACGCACTGCTCGGTGTCAGGACCATTCGCCAAAACGGATTTCTCGCGGATGTACCGGAGACAATCCGCCGCCTTGTCTACGGAGCAGTAAGTCTGCACAATAAAAAGGACCTTCCGCCCCTCTCGCCACATCTGGGCACTGTCTGCCACATTGTTCGCGACAGTGACAAACTCGACATCATGCATGTACTTCTGGAGCATCTCGATCAGGAGAGGGTCAGCCCTGTCGTGGTCATGGGGGCGGCGCCGCACCCCGAAGAATATACAAAACAATTGCTGTCCGACGTCTGCAATCAACGCACGGGCGATTATTCACTTGTACACTGGACCAATGACTGCCGCCTGCTCATGGCAAGCTGGGCCTTTTCTCTCAATTTTCCTGAATCATATTCAATCCTTGACGAAAAGGATTATCTCGGACAGATTTTCAAGGGACTACCGGACGACCCTGAATGCAGGAATTTTAAAAAAATGGTCACAAACTATGCCCGATCCTGCTTATAATAAATGACCTCGAGGCGTTTATTACGCATGCTCAACAAAACAATGAAGCAATCATGAGCAAATCAAGTCACGCATACGGAGCATATAAACACGTTCTCATCATGACCAACGTGGAAGTTCATGCACGCCGCGACGCCGAAACCGTCAAGCAGTTCGGCGCCGAAATCGTGCAGACGTTCTCCAATGGTTCCGAAGGCATTGATTATCTTTCGGAATATCCTGTTGATTTGGTCCTGTGCGACAGTTCTCTTGACGATATGAGCGGTATTAAATTTACGCAAATCGTCCGCAAGAACATGAGCCGCAAACCGTTACCCATTGTCATGATCACGCTGGAAAACCGCAAGGAGCACGTTCTCGACGCGATTGCGGCCGGATGCATCGGGTACGTATTGCGCCCCTATTCGGTCAATACGTTCGAGCGTTATCTCATCCTCGCCAAAAAATTGGATAATTACCCGGAAATCGAAGAACTTGAGCTTCAGGAAGCCAAAGACATGGTCAGCCGGGGAGATTTCGATGACGCCATCGAAGCCTTTGAGGAGCTCATTTCCTATCAGGATGAAGCCCAGAAGTATTACGACATGGGCTGCACCTATCTGGTCCAAAAAAAATACGGCAAGGCCATTGTGGCCTTCAAGAAAGCTGTCAAGATCAATGATCTTTTTGCCGAAGCGTACAAAGGGCTCGCCGATGCCTACAAAGGGCGCGGCGACGATGATTCCTGCAAATACTTCCTCAAAAAGGCCGCTGACGTGTATGCGCAGTTCGACCGCCTTGAGGAAACCAAGGAAGTATTCATCGAGATTCTCAAATACGAATCGGATGTGCCCAATCCCTTCAACTCCCTCGGGGTCAAACTGCGCAAGCAGGGCGACTATCCGGGAGCGCTGCATGCCTACAAACAGGCCCTGCAACTGACGCCCCATGATGAAAACATCTATTACAACATGGGCAAGGCATACTATTTCATGGGGCACAAGAAGGAGGCCGCAGACAATGCCGACCTCGCACTGCGCCTGAACGCCAACTTCCCCGAAGCCCAAAAACTCTTTCAACGGGTGCACGGCCGACCATGGGCTCCGTCGGCAGGCAAAAAACCCCCCCCTCCCAGGACAGGTACGTCCACTTCCAAATCAGCCAAAGACGTCTGAATCCCTGTACTCCAAAATCCTCTGAAAAATGGCCCTGCTCGACTGCAGGGCTTCTTTTTTTTATGATCCCCCTCTACCCCTTTCCGTGAAAAATGTTTATCATATTGCACGCTACCCGTTATCCGCGCATAAACCGACAACCAACAGGATCACATCATGCAGAATCCCACTCCATACGATGTCGTCATTCTCGGTTCCGGGCCGGCCGGCATTCAGGCCGCCATCCACTCGGCGCGCAAAAAAGCCCGCACGCTCATGCTCGGACGAGTCACCAACAGCAGCCTGTACTGGGCACACGTAGAAAACTACTGCTGCATGTTCAAAATCAGCGGCGAGGAAATACTCAGAACCGGCCGGGAACAGGCCGCTGGATTCGGCGCGGAATTCATGGAACAGGATGTCCTTTCCATTTCCAAACAGGACGGCCTCTTTTCAATCGTTCCGGAAAATGACGAGGTCATCACGACAAAAAGCATTATCATCGCCATGGGGACCACCAGAAACAAACTGGGAGTTCCGGGAGAAAAACGCCTGCTTGGCAAAGGCGTCAGTTATTGCGTGGACTGCGATGCCGGATTCTACCGCAACGACATAGTGGCCGTTGCCGGTTGCGGCAGTGCCGCTGCAGGAGGAGCCTTGGCCCTGACCCAGTATGCCTCTGCCGTCCATCTTGTCTGCGACAAGTTGGATATAGCAGATGCCCTCAAACAACGCCTCAAGGAAAGCTCCGTAACCATCCACGAAGGCAGATCGATCACTGAAATCAAGGGAGAAAACGCTGTTCAGTCGATCAACATGGATGACGGTTCCAACATCGACGTGGCGGGCGTTTTCATTGAGTTGGGGGCCAAGGGGGTTCTCGAATTGGCCAGCGAACTGGGAATCGCTCTGGACGACAACATGCGGTACGTAACCGTAGACAGAAAAATGCAAACCAATGTGGAAGGCATATACGCGGCGGGAGACATAACCGGTCCACCGTTGCAAATGGCCAAGGCTGTGGGAGAAGGTTGCGTGGCGGGCGTCGAGGCTGCAGTGTTCGCCAAACGACTCAAACGTGATTGAGTGCTCCTCCGCGACACTGATCTTCCACGTATCGCGCGAGGGTATCGCGGACGGCCTCGCCATCGCGAATTGTCAACACCACATACACTGCACTGTCGGCCATGAATGACTTGAGCACCGAACACAAGGCGCTGTAGCGATTCTCCGGCTCGAAAACGTGAAAAGCCAAATGAACGTCCCGGTTTTGATCAAAAGCATCAAGACCGGGACCATCCTTTTCAAAACGTACACGAACGGCCCGGGGAGAAACGTCAACAACATGCCCTTTGTACTCGACCTGATCCAAAGTGATACGGGCCGGAAAACAACATGGGCAACGAGGCTCGTTTCGACGTTCCACAAAAACCTCTTCAAGAGGATAGGCAAGCGTAACGAGACTGTCGCCATTCAATGCGTCAAGGACAACGCGGGTCCTGTATCCCTTGAGAATACCTTCATGCACATACTTCAGCAACGCCGTGCTGTTTTCGCGCAACCGCGTTCTTGCGAGGGAAGACAACGGTGAATAAACGACTATGGATTCGCCCGGACGGATGTCGGTGACGACACCCAACAGGCGGTCGCCCAATGCCGCATATTGCATGAGCACCTTGTCTCCCACCGACAAAATCATGATTACTCCTTGCTTCTTCAAATCATGATATGACTCCAAACTTTTCAAGGCTATTATTGATGATGACTTTGCGGACGGACAATGCGATACTGCCATGCATGTTCTTGAAACTATGCATACTTTTCTGGTGCGGCTGTCTTGGCGCACTGGCGTGGCAGGGCGGCTGCCACCTGTTGGGGGCCGATGCATCCCTGACCGTGGCCGATGCGATCCAGCCTTTTCTGGACCTGAACAGCCTGACCCTTTTGCAACACATCCCTCTTGAATGGGCCGCAAAACTCACCTATGTGCTGGTCACGACCCAACTGGCCTTGGCCCTGTGGTGGATCGGTCTTTTCTTCTGCGTAACCGGAGCTCTCTTGAAAATCATTCGACGCTGACGACATCTCGACGCCGAGCATACAGCAACGCGCCGATCATGGCTGTGAACGGTCCCACTGTCACCAGCCCGAAGCTGCCCACCAATGTCTTGAGAATCTCCACGGCCACATAGATGAAGTTGAACGTATTGGCTAACGGAATCCCCTGTGCCATGAAGGCCATGAGCAGAGTGATGAACCCGCCCGAATAGGCCAGCAAAAGCGTGGTTGTCATGGTCCCAACAACCGCCCTGCCGACCCGGATTCCGGAACGGAACGCCTCGGCACGCGAAATATCGGGCTTTTTTTCGACCACTTCGTTCATGCTGGCCGCCACATCCATGGCCAAATCCATGACGGCACCAGATGAGGCGATAAACACCGCCGCAACATAAATATGCGTCAGGTTCAGATGCCCATAGCCGGAATACAAAAGGGTCTCGGCAAACGGCATGACCGCGCCATGCACGTGAAACTGCCCAGCAAAATATTCCGCCAGAAAACAACTTGTTGCCACGCCAAGCAAGGCACCCATAAAAGCGACCACTCCTGTCCGTGTGGGACCGGCCACCAGAAAAATCACCGAGGCAGTCAAAAATGCCACGATGCCAAGGGAAAGAAGAATGGGATTCATGCCCTGCAACAAAAGCGGCACCAACACCTTCCATATGGTCATCGCTGTAAAAAGAAAGGAAAGCAAAGCCTTGGCACCGGTCCACCCGCCGAACAACAGCAAAAGCCCGGAAAAAAGCAGCAGCAAAAACAACTCCAGATCAAGCCGATAATGGTCGGAGGGATTGACCAGCTCCACACCGCCATGCTGGTCCAGACTGATCACGGCCAAAGCCGTGTCCCCGGGTTTGAATATCTTGTCCCGGTCCATCTGGCCCAGCAACTGGTTGTAGCCGTCAAAACGCTGTCCGGCAAAAGGACCGTCCAGTATTTCCATGGTCACATCCTGTTCGCCCTTCTGGATCATGCCGAATATCTGCACGTTGGCATTGTCCACGGAGAGAATCTTGGCCTTGCTGCGAATGGAATCCTGCCGGACATGGCCTTCGAACCCCGAAGGAACAAAATACAAAATCCCGGTGAGAAAACAAAAAAAGATGACGAGAAACCTGTCACGATTTCGTGCGGTGCGTTGTTCTGACATGATGCCCCTGATGAAAAACGGGCGAAGCAGCATCAGCCGCTCCGCCCGGTAGTTATGCGTTTTTGACGTCTTATTTGGCCGCGTACACCCTGGGAGCGATGCCCATGGCGCTCATGACCTTCTTGGCCACGTCGGTATTGTCATAATAGCCGTTGAATGCTTCGGACCCCACACCGATGGCGGAGGTGGAAACCGGGACGCCGGTATGCTTGTAGGAAGTCCAGGCAAGACCGGCCTTGTTGTTCAGAATGTGAGTCAGGGAAACGGTCAGCGGTTCATATTCACCATAGAGCAAATACGTTTCACTGTCCTTGGAACCTTCCTTGTCGCCCCTCATGGAGCGGTCAAAGGAAGCCTTGACCATTTCTACCTCATACGGAGCCAGCACCAGAGGATCCGCCTTGGCGTCACCTTCGAACTTCAGGCCGAAATTGGCGGTGATGATCGGCTTCATCGCGTTGAAGGAAGCATTGGCACCATTGTCTGCCTTGAACTTCTTGATGATTTCGTCCGAGAACTTCTGGAAGGAGGTTTTCTGGGCATTGAGCAGCTTGAAGTTGGAGGAATACTTGGTTCCGGCAAAACCGAGGGTCAGACCGCCGCATTCGTGGTCGCCGGTGACGATGATCAGGGTTTCATCAGGATGCTTCTTGTAGAAATCCATGGCCACCTTGACCGAATCGTCAAAGGAGCGGGTGTTAATCAGGGACGCGGTGGCGTCGTTGGCATGACATGCCCAGTCAATCTTGCCGCCTTCGACCATCAGGAAAAAGCCCTTGTCGTTGTCCAGCATTTCAATGGCCTTGCCGGTAAATTCAGGCAGGGTGATGTCCTTGTCGGTCATGTCCATGACATACGGCATGGCCTTGCCGTCCTGCAGCCATTCGTTCCAGGCCAACACCTTGCCGTCGCCGGGTTTCAGCGCCATGAAATCACGCTTGTTGTTGATGATCCTGTAGCCGTTGTCCTTGGCCATTTTCAGGGCATCGCCCAGAGGTTTCTTGGACTTCTTTCCTGCCGGATCCTTCAAACCGCCGCCGCCAAAAAAGTCAAAACCGCTGTTGGCCAGCGCACAATCAATCTCATGATACATCTTGCGGGTCTTCACGTGAGCATAGAAAGCGGCCGGGGTGGCATGGTCAATGGAAACGCTGGAAACGATGCCGACCTTCTTGCCCTGCTCCTTGGCCATTTCAGCAACGGTCTTGACCGCCTTGAAATTCGGGTCCACGCCAATATAGTTGATATTGGTCTTCTGGCCCGAGGCAAGCGCCGTGGCAGAAGCCGCGGACCCGGTGATGAAACGGTCGTTGGCGTAGGTCGTGGTAATGCCCTGTGCAGGCATGGTGTCGATGAGCAGTTTCTTGCCGGTGAACTGCTCGGCTGCGGTGCGCTGGGGGATGCCCATGCCGTCGCCGATGAAGAAAAAGACATACTTCGCGCCTTTTGCGGCCCGGGCATCAATGCTGCCGGAAATCATGACAGCAGCCATAATCAGAATGGCAATGAATGATTTCATTGTCTTGTTGCCGATAATCATCAATTCAACCTCCATAAAAACGGTTTGAAACATCTTTTTGTAGTGAGGTTGAAGTAACAATGCAGTGTTACAAAATAACGCGCTAATGTATCGTCTTTGTTACACATCTCCACTGAAACTGAAACAAATTGAATCCGGGATTATCAAAGGGTCATGCATGGAAACACAGACATGCCCCCCTTTGATCAAAAAGGGCCAAACCGAATGAAAACCGAAAAAACAAAAACATGACCGACAACTTAAAAAAGCTCTTGCCAACCACCACGCCAACGTATATAAACCACCTCCTGTTGGGCGATTAGCTCAGTTGGTTAGAGCGCCATCTTCACACGGTGGAAGTCACAAGTTCAAATCTTGTATCGCCCACCACCCAGCACACAAAACCCCGGCCTTGGCCGGGGTTTCTTTTTGGAAAAATTTCGCACCATGCGACGTCCGAAAACGTCATCTACACTCGATTCACGTCTGTTGCCAATCCACGCCCGGCAAAATTTCCCCACGCATTTGCCTGATGCATTTCATCACATCCGGTCCTTTTCGTCCGTCCCACCTGCTGCCGGATGACCTCGCGCGAGAGGGTCCAGAGTTTGGAACCGAGCCTGTCCTCACTGCCCGCGATACGCGGCAGCAGATAATCGCCCCAGTAGCCGCGCCTCGCTGGCAGCTCGTCGCCGCCCTCGGCCAGCCGGTTGGAAAAAACGGACATGATGGTCAGCGAGGTCTGGCGTTGCTGCTCGGTGCCGGACAGTTGAATCCGCCCGGTGTCCGGATCGCGCACCAGATCGAAACCGCAGCCGTCGGCATTCTGCTCGATGCGTGCTATCATGCCGCCACCTCCTGCGAGATGGGGTTATGAAAATGGGAATGGGAGGGAAAGCGGGAGGCTAAAAGGGAGAGGTGCCGCCGCCACCCGGAAACACCGGAGGTTGCAGCATGATATATACAAACACAAAAAGGAAAAACAGAGGCAGAACGCTGGCAAGCGTCACCCGCCAGCGGACAGGTTTCCAAAACGCACAGGCTAAACCGGCCAAGGCAACGGGGATTCCCCACCATGCCACAGACTCGGGACCAACTCTGGTCCACCAAAAAATAAAGAGCATGGTTCCGGCCAGTAAAGCCAAATATATTCGAGCACAAATGATCTTCATAGCTATATTTCATAACTGATTGCCTCCCAACCTTCAATCTTTTCAGGAAGCGCATACACATAAAAATCGCCGCCCACGCCATGGCACTCGCGGGAAATACGGACTCCGGGTCGCGCACCAGATCGAAGCCGCAGCCGCCGGCATTCTGCTCGATGCGTGCTATCATGCCGCCACCTCCTGCGAGATGGGGTTATGGGAATGGGAATGGAAGGGAAAGAGGTTTACCGGCTGCCAAAGAAGCGCATGGCCAGAAACATTGCCACCAGATAACCGGGATAATTGGCTGGAAACAATCCGTAAAAAAACATTCCCAACAAATTCTTTTTTGTTGGTTTGCGACACACGACCAAGACCGACCAAAAGAAAATGGCATACGCAGCGATCATAAAGGATACGACAAAGGGGTGCGTATGGCATGCAATGTTTATGGAGTCGGACAAATTGATGCCGTTTGCCAACCAAGGAACAGGTAAAAGCGCTGTAACAAACAACAGGCTTGTAACAACAACCTTCATGGGGAGTTTCTGCGCGTTTTTCAAAAAGATTTGGTCTGACATTCCTATATGCAACACTCAATACCTATAAGCTTTTCACTGCGAGGTGGGGTGTTTTTCATAAGCATACCCCTTAAAGCTGTCAACGGGACAGGGAAGCGCATGGACATGCCCTGCCCGCCGGACCAATCCGTTATGTCCTTGGCGGCCACGACCCGGCCGAGGTCGGGGTTTCTTTTTGGAAAAAATTCGCACCATGCGACGTCCGAAAACGTCGTCTACACTCGATTCACGTCTGTTGCCAATCCACGCCCAGCAAGACCTCACCACGCATTTGCCCGATTCTTTCCAGCACACCCGGTCCTTTATCGTCCGTACTCCCCACTGCATCCTGCAACAGCTCCAGAGCCAATTCCGCTTCAACAAACACGCCGTGCCCCAATGCCAAGCGCACCAATTCCGGTACCACCACGTTGAAAGCCTTGATTGTTATCCGGCCCTTGCCTGCATCAACCACATCCATTGAATGGTTGCTGATATCGCTCCGAAATCCGCCCACCGGGCTGTTGCGCCCCATGGCAATGCCTACCAGCCCCGGCATGGCACCGGCCAAAGCGATCATGTCTCCATCGGCAACCATGATCGTGTCCAAAGAATCCACCGGACTGGAATTATGAAACACCGTCCGCACAACGGTCTCCAGATACTGGGCGTCCATCCCCAGCTGCTTGGTAAGAATATCAGCGAGACTTTCGCCGATACGACAGGGAATCGCCATCCCCTTTTGCGCACAAGCAGACCACCGGGCAACCACAGCGGGACGTAACGGCAACTCGATTCGAATCATTTCAGACATGTCCTTCCTCCTCGCAAGGACATACCACTTTCCTGACCTTGAGGCATTATGCCTGACACAGCACAATGGTTTGTTTTTTTTGACATTTTTTTCTTCAAGGATGTATAGTTAATAGTATGTGATTACTTGAACGAGTAATCTATCGAAATATCAAACAAACACAACAGGTGAGGTAGGCATGAGAATTTTGCGCATCAATACCCGAACCCGGGAATATTCTTTTGAAGACATGGGGCAATACGCCAACCTCGGCGGACGCGCCCTGACTTCACGGCTCATCAACACGGAAGTTCCGGCAAACTGCCATCCGCTGAGCGCGGAAAACAAGCTCGTCATTGCCGGCGGCATTCTGGCAGGCTCCACCGCAGCCAACTCCGGCAGAGTCTCCGTGGGTGCAAAATCCCCGCTGACCGGCGGCATCAAGGAATCCAATTCCGGCGGTCTGTTTGCCCACAAAATGCCCAAACTCAACCTGCTGGCCATCGTCTTTGAAGACAAACCCGAAGCCGATGCACCCTTCTGCACGGTCTTCATTTCCGGCGACAAGGTGGAATTCAAGGACGCTTCCAATATCGTGGGCATGGACAACTACCCTGCCCACGACAAGCTGCTGGACGAATACGGCGACAAACTCATTGCCGCCCTTGTCGGCCCTGTGGGCGAAAAATGCGGCAAGACCGCAACAATCCAGTTCACGGACCCGTACAAACGCCCGGCCCGCTCCGCAGGTCGCGGCGGCATGGGTGCGGTGCTGGGCTCCAAAAAGGTCAAGGCAATCGTACTTGATCCCGAAGCCAACGAGCCGTACAAGCCGGTCGACGCCGAAGCGTTCAAGACCGCACGCAAGGAATGGGTGGGCATCCTCAAAAACCACCCTGTCACCAGCCAGGGCCTGCCCGGATTCGGCACCGCCGTTCTGGTCAACGTGATCAACGAAGCCGGGGCACTGCCCACCAAGAACTTCCGTTACGGTCAATGCGACCACGCAGCCGACATTTCCGGCGAGAAAATCGCCGAACTCATTGAAGCACGCGGCGGCAAGGTCAAGGAAGGCTGTCATACCGGTTGCGTCATCCAGTGCTCCCAGCAGTACAACGACAAAAACGGTGAATACCTGACCTCGGGTTTCGAATACGAAACCATCTGGGCACTCGGCGCCAACTCCATGATCAAGGACATCGACGCCATTGCCACCATGGACCGCATCTGTGATGAAAAAGGCATGGATACAATCGAAATCGGCAACTCGGTCGCCATTGCAATGGAAGGCGGAATCATTCCGTGGGGGGATGGCCAAGCCGCCATCGACCTGCTGCAAAAATGCGGATCCGAAGACCATCTGGGCCGCATCATCGCCAACGGCGTGGACTTCTGCGGCGGAGCATTTGGCGTGGACCGCCTGCCCACCTGCAAAGGCCAATCCCTACCTGCATACGACCCGCGCGCGGTCAAGGGCGTTGGCGTAACGTACGCCACCACCCCCATGGGCGGCGACCACACCGCAGGCTACGGCGTGTGCCAGAACGTGCTCAAGGTCGGCGGCGACGTGGACGGCCTTGGCAAGGAAGGCAACGTGGAGACCTCCAAGAACCTGCAAATCGCCACGGCCTCCATCGACGCCCTGGGCATGTGCCTGTTCGTGGCCTTTGCTGTTCTGGATGCGGAAAACGGAGCACAGATCATGGCTGATCTCGTGACCGCGCAAACCGGAAAACCCTTCAGCGTGGACGACTTCCTGGCCCTTGGCGTCAACTGCCTCAAGGACGAGCTGGACTTCAACAAACGCGCCGGATTCACCAAGACCGACGACCAGCTCCCGCGCTTCTTCTCCACCGAAAAACTGCCGCCGCACAATGTGGTCTGGGATTTCTCGGTCGAAGAACTGCAGGCCGCCAAGGTAGAATAATCGAACAACACCATTGCGGGCCGTTCTGCATACTGCAGTGCGGCCCGCTTGTTGTGCGGCAGCACATGCCGACGATGCCACAACCTGTATCCAGAAGTCGTATGCGATACGACTTGATTGCGTATCATCCACAAAAAGCGCTATTGTCACCCCATGAAAATCATCGTGAAATGCTTTGCCACGCTGGCCCCTCACCTGCCTGAAAATTCAGATGATTTCCCTATCAATAAGGGAGAAACCGTTGCGGAAGTCGCCCAAAGGATCGGCATCGATCCCGACGAGATCAACCTGATCTTCGTCAACAGCGCCCGCGCCTATCTGGACACTGAACTGCAGGATGGTGACAGGCTCGGCCTTTTCCCGGCAGTGGGTGGCGGCTGATGGACGCGCACGCACAACTGGACGGGCTGATCCAAAAATTATCAAACGACACGAATTCCGACTCTCGTGAACTCGTGCCGGAATCTGTTATGCACATTGCCGGACAAACCGGCCTGCAGGGGTGGCAGATCGAAGCCCGCAGTCTGGAACTCGGCATCACGCCTTCGCGCTACAAACGCAACGCTCAGGCCATGGATGCCACCGGCCAGACGCAACTGCTCAACTCCCGCGTGGCTGTTGTCGGGTTGGGCGGTCTCGGCGGCATTGCCGTGGAAACGCTGGCCCGTGCAGGTGTCGGACGGATTCGTGCGGCGGACCATGATTCTTTCGAGCCAAGCAACCTGAACCGTCAGGCTCTGGCCACCATGGACACACTGTCCATGACCAAAGCCGAGACCGCGCGCCGACGACTTTCCGCCATCAACCCTTCAGTGGCGTTCGAGGCTCTTGCACAACAACTGACGAATGAATCACTGGATGACTTTCTCCGCGACGCGGATGTCGTTATTGACGCCCTTGGCGGATTGGAGATGCGCCTGCCGTTGGAACAGGCCGCAGCGAGAAACAACATCCCCATGGTCAGCGGCGCACTCGCCGGATGGACCGGATACGTTGCCGTTGTCATGCCGGGACAATCCGGCCCCGCACATTTCATGGGAACGGACAATGCCGCCGAGGAGTGGTTGGGGTGCCCGGTCACGACAGTAAACGTCATCAGCTCGATCATGATCCATGAATGCATACGGTTGCTGTGCACGGGGAAAAGCCCGCTCTCGGGCCGCATGCTCATTGTCGATCTCAACACATTGACACAGGAAATCGTCACTATCTAACGCCTATGGTTTTCCTCCATGGCCGGGCATTGGTGCGCGTGTACACGGAAAAGCTGTCGAAACGGACATAATACTTCAACAGGAACGACAAAGACGCTACGGGGGTATCATGAAGAAAACACTCTGCAACTCTGTTCCGCACGACAAGGCAGCCCTCCGCTTGCGCGTCTGGATTGAGCGTGAAAACAACCTGTATATCGGCATCGGCAGCACCTTGCTGCTGCAAAAGCTGGACAAACTCGGGTCCCTCAAACGTGCCTCCGAAGAGCTTGGCATGTCCTACAGACGGGCATGGGGCAAACTCAAGAAAATCGAGCAACGCATGGGCTTTCCTTTAGTCGAAAAACGCAAAGGAGAAGGCCAGCGGTTCACCCTCACGACTCAGGGCCGCGAAATCATGGATAAATTTTTGTATTTTTATTTGGATATCGAACAATACGCCCTTGAGCGTGCCCGCGACATTCTGAACATGGATGTCGTCAAATGCAGTGAATTCTATGTCGACGACATGGAATAAAACAACCATAAACAATCTGGAGGATGTCTTGAAAAAACTTCTGTGCGCTTTCGCGCTGATGCTGCTGCTGTCGGTTCCTGCCCATGCCGCAGAAACCATGATGCTGGCCACCACCACCAGCACCGCCAACACCGGCCTGCTTGATGAACTCATCGTTCCCCAATTCGCCAAGGATACGGGAATCGAAATCAAATTCGTGGCCGTGGGCACGGGCAAGGCTCTGAAAATGGCCGAAAACTGCGACGTTGACGCGGTGCTGGTTCATGCACCGGCCGCCGAACAGAAATACGTGGACGCCGGCGTGCTCATCGACCGCACCCAGTTGATGTACAACGACTTCGTCATCATCGGCCCGGCAGCAGACCCGGCAAAGATCACGGGGAAAACCGTTGCTCAGGCGCTGAAGGCCATTGCGGACTCGAAGTCCGTGTTTGCCAGCCGCGGCGACAATTCCGGCACCAATAAAAAGGAAATCTCACTTTGGAAAGAAGCTGAAATGGCCGTTCCCGATGCCCAGGAGTGGTATGTCCAGACCGGACAGGGCATGATCTCCACCATAAACATCGCAGCGGAAAAAAACGCCTACACCATGACCGACCGCGGCACCTACATCAAATATGAGGCCAACCACAACGGCAACGCTCCGCTAAAAATTCTGGTGGAAGGCGAAAAAACCCTTTTCAACCAGTACAGCGCTCTGGCCGTAAATCCCGAAAAGTGCCCCAAAGTCAAATACGAGCTGGCCACCAAGTTCATCAACTGGATGGCTTCTCCGGCCACCCAGAAGGCCATCGGCCAGTTCAAACTGCTGGGCAAGGTGCTCTTCACCCCCAACGCCGCCAAATAACGTAGCACGTACATGACAGGCGGGCCGGACAGGATTGTTCGGTCCGCTTACGGGAACATACATGGATTTTCTCCTGCACGGTTTTTTTCAGGCATTTCAACTGCTCTGGACCGGAGACCCGGAAACGTACTCCGCCATCGGCACCACGCTGGCGGTCTCCACCATGTCCATGGCCGCCAGCCTGCTGATCGGCATTCCCCTCGGTTTCGGACTTGGGGTCAACGACTTTGCGGGCAAAAAAGCCGTCCGCACACTGGTGGACACTCTGCTTTCCTTTCCCACGGTGGTCATCGGCCTGCTGGTCTATGCATTTCTCTCCCGCAAAGGCCCTTTGGGCGATTTCGGCCTGCTGTTCACCCTGCCCGGCGTTGCCGTGGGCCAGACTATTCTTGGATTGCCCATCATCGTGGCCCTGACAGCTACGGCCGTTGAAACGCTCGACAAACGGCTCAAGCCCACACTGACCACTCTTGGGGCCACCCCACGCCAAATGCTCTTCACCACGATATTGGAGGCACGCCACAGCCTGATGCTGGCGGCAATGGCCGCGTATGGCCGCATTGTCTCGGAAGTGGGCATTTCCATGATGGTCGGCGGCAATATCAAATGGCACACCCGCACGATCACCACGGCGATCGCCCTGGAAACGGGCAAGGGAGAATTTTCCGTAGGGATTGCGCTCGGATTGGTGCTCATGGCCGTGGCGCTCGCCGTCAATCTCGGCGTCGCCACACTGCGCAGGAGGGCCGCATGACCACCCATCCCCTCTGCGAAATCCGCGACATACGGCACTCGTTCGGTTCCCGCACGGTTCTCGACATCAAACATCTCAGTATCGAAGCCGGAGATATTCTGGGGATTTCCGGTCCCAACGGTTGCGGCAAATCCACCCTGCTGAACATGCTCGCCTTTCTGGAAAAGCCGGACAGCGGAAATGTGCTGTTCGAGGGCGTCCCCTACGGAATCACCCCAAATTCAGTGCATCGTAAAATCTGCCTGCTTGGTCAGGAACCCTACCTGCTCAAACGAAGCGTACGCGCCAATGTCGGCTACGGCCTGAAAGTGAGAAACGCAGACCAGACCGATGCGCGAATCCGCGAATCCCTGCGCATGGTCGGCCTGGATGAAGATGATTTTCTGCGCCGCATGTGGCACGAACTGTCCGGGGGCGAAGCGCAACGGGTCGCCCTTGCTGCCCGGCTGGCCCTGCGCCCCATGCTCCTCCTGCTGGACGAACCCACGGCCAACCTCGACGCGAAAAGTGCGCAGACCGTCCGCAACGCAGCAACGGAAATGAAAAACAGGCATGGCACCAGCCTTGTCATTGTCAGCCACGACATCAAATGGCTGCAATCCGTAAGCACCCATGTCATTTTCATGGAACGCGGCAGAATTGTTGAAACCACAAATCCTACAAACGAGGCATGAACATGCGGGCCATCTCCATTGTCGGACCAAAAAAATCCGGAAAAACAACTCTGGGACTGCAACTGATACATCAACTGCGCCAGCAGGGCCTGAGCGTGGCCGTCGCCAAATCCAGCCACCATGGATTCGATGGACAGGACACGGATACCGAACAATATGCACAAACGGGATGCGCTGTTCTCGGCATGGGGCCAGACGAAAGCTTTGTGCGCTGGCCCGAAAAGCGGGATTTGACTTCGCTGCTGCCACTCGTCGACGCGGACCTGCTGCTTGTGGAAGGCTGCAAGAAACTGCAATGGCTGCCGCGCATTCTGGTTCTGGACACGATCCCGGACGAAGGTCTTGACTGGCTCTCCCCGAAACTAGCCATCGCGGTCTTTGGCAAGGCCTCAATTCCCGGCGTACCCACAATATCATCAATACGGGAACTGGCCGACCTGATCCAGAAAAAGGCCTTTATGCTCCCCGGGCTGGACTGCGGCTCGTGCGGCAGGCCGGATTGCGGCGAGCTGGCCCGTGAAATCGTTGCCGGACAGGCCGATCCCGAAGACTGTGTCGCCCTTGATTCCCCGGTTCATGTGGAAATCAACGGCAGGCAACTGGGCATGAACACCTTCATGGGACGGCTGGTGGCTTCCACCATTCGCGGCCTGCTCCGCGAATTCAAGGGGTTCACCAACGGCGAGGCCGTAATCAAGCTGGACGTGTAGGCCCGGCAAGGCTATAGCTTGCCCTTTTGGAGCAATCATCATGCGAATTGTACTCTATCATCCTGAAATACCGCCCAATACGGGCAATATCGCCCGGCTTTGCGCGGCAACGAAAACTCCGCTGCATCTTATAGAGCCGCTGGGTTTCACCATTGACGACAAGCACCTCAAGCGCGCCGGCCTTGATTATTGGCCGCATGTAAACGTAACCGTACATTCCGACTGGCAGGACTTTGCACGGCACGAATATGGCCGCATCGTGCTGACCAGCGCCCGCACCGGGACCCGTTACTGCGATTTTTCCTTTCGGCAGGACGACTGCATTGTCATGGGCCCCGAAACAACGGGACTGCCCGCAACCATGACGGACCAGTATCCCGATGTCATCAACCTGCCCATCAAGGGACAGGTCCGCAGTCTCAACCTGTCCACGGCCACCGGTATCATGCTCTACGAAGGATTGCGGCAAACTGACGGTTTCTAGACATTCTCGCCTTGCCGGGAACCCCTCACACGGCTATATTGCCAGATATCGACAACACAGACGCTGCCTGCGCACGACAGGCCAAGGAAATTCAATGCGACTTCTGATAACCGGCGGCTGCGGATTCATCGGCACCAACTTTGTCCGGCTCATGCGCCAACGGCACCCGGATTGGACTCTGGTCAACCTGGACAAACTCACCTACGCGGGCAACCGAAACAACCTTGCCCGTCTTGAACAGGAAGACGACAAATACCATTTCGTCGAAGGCGACATCTGCGACCGACAGCTGGTTCAGTCGGTCCTTGAGGAGCACGACATCAAGGCCGTGGTAAACTTTGCCGCCGAATCCCATGTGGACAGGTCCATCAACGACCCTTCGCCATTCGTGACCACCAACGTGCAAGGCGCCCAAAACCTCATGGAATGTGCACGAATTCACGGCATCGAACGTTTCGTGCACGTTTCCACGGACGAGGTCTACGGCTCTCTTGGCTCCGAAGGAAAATTTTCGGAAACCACCCCGCTTGCTCCCAACAGCCCATATTCCGCCAGCAAGGCCGGGGCGGATCTCATGGCGCGGGCATACTTTGAAACATACGGACTGCCCATCCTCATCACGCGCTGCTCCAACAATTACGGTCCGTACCAGTTCCCGGAAAAACTCATTCCACTCATATTCCTGAACGCAAAAGCCGACAAGCCGTTGCCCGTATACGGGGACGGCCTCAACGTGCGCGACTGGATATACGTGGACGACCACTGCACAGGCGTGGAACTGACCCTGCTCAAGGGACGCGAGGGACAGGCCTACAACTTCGGCGGCAATGCCGAGGAAACCAACATCAATGTTGTCAAAACCATTCTACAGATACTCAACAAGCCCGAGTCCCTGATTTCGTATGTCACAGACCGTCCCGGCCACGACAGACGCTACGCCATGGACTACTCGCTGGCTCAGCGGGAACTGGGCTTCACCCCGTCGGTCAGTTTTGCGGACGGCATGGCCAAAACAATCGAATGGTATGAAAACAACGGCCCATGGCTTCAAGCCGTGCAGAACGGTTCATACCGTACGTTCATGAACGACTGGTACAAGGAGCGCAAGGCATGAACCTGAAAGGAGCCAAAGCCGTTGTCCTTGGCGGTAAAACAGGGCTGCTCGGCCAAGCCCTGACGAACGCGCTTCAAAATGAAGGAGCATCCGTTCAGCCGCTATCCAGCCAAGACGCCGATATGCTCGACCAGAACACCATGAACACCATCCTGGATCACGAACAACCGGATATCGTTTTCAACGCCGCAGCATACACGCAGGTTGATCTGGCAGAGGAAGAAGAAGAAAAGGCTTTTGCCCTCAATGCAACGGCCCCCGTACTCACCGCACGGCTTGTAGCGTCCCGGAACATACCCTTTGTGCATTTCAGTACGGATTTTGTGTTCAACGGAAGAAAGAATACCCCCTACCACGAAGAAGACCGGCCCAATGCAAAATCCGTATACGGAATCAGCAAGGCAGGCGGTGAAAAAAGCCTTCTCGAGTTCGGATATGACAAGACACTGATCGTCAGGATATCCTGGCTCTTCGGCCCCGGCAAAATGAATTTCGTGCAAAAGATACTGGAATTGGCAAAAGACAAAGACAGGCTGAACGTGGTCAGCGATCAAACAGGCTCCCCCTCATACACACCGGACGTAGCCGCCAGCACTCTTGAACTTGTCAAACGCGACCACTTCGGCATCGTACACGTAGCCAACTCCGGCATTGCCACCTGGTTCGACCTGGCCAGCGAGGCTGTTTCTCTTGCTGGACTGAAGTGCACGGTACAACCGATCAGCACCAGCGAATACCCCACAAAGGCAGTGCGCCCCCCCTACTCGGTGTTGGATTTAACTTCATTCTGTGAGATTACCGGACAGACCCCACGGCATTGGCGGCAGGCATTACAGGAATACATTACTGAACTGGAATCTACCTGAGTTCCTGTGCCTTTTTGTTTGCGGTCACCAGACGCTCAGACAAAACATTGACCAGATAGCGGTTGAAGGCTGTCGCCAGCACCGGTGCCTTCTTTTCCAGAAGAGCCAGTTTTTTCCTGTCCAGAAGATACAACACGCATCGCTCGGCCGCCTGAACCGTGGCGGATCGCGGCGCATTCGTATAAAAACCCATTTCCCCAAAAACTGCCCCCGGGCCGACCTTCTTGATGCGTTCGGGCTTGTGGTCCTCCGATTCAATGACAACGTTCAGCGTGCCCGATTCCACAAAATACATGGTATCTGAATAGTCCCCCTGCTCGATAACCACCTCGCCCTTATTTGCATGGACTTTGGTGAGCATCTTCATGAACAATGGAATATAGCGGGGCTCGGGAAAAACCGGGGCAAGAAGCTCATGCAATGACAGCTGATGCATGTCGGCATGGTTTTCCCCGTCAAGAATCTGGGTTTCACACCATTCAAGCGCATAATCCAGATTCATGAACAACTTGAAGGAACCTTCGACGTCATTGAGCACGTACCCCGACCGTTCCAGATGGTCGGCCAGTTCCAAGGGCGCATTGGTAAAAATAATGTTCACCTCATGCTCAAGGCCAAAATCACGAAGCATGGAGAATCCCAGATCAGTGGCAGAAGCAAAACCGGAAACAAGGGAAAAGTCGATAACGATATACTCCATGGGCAAGTGTTCCGAAGAATCCATTCGGGCCCGTATGCGATCAATAAGGTCGTAAATCGTTCCCAGGAAAACAAAGCCCTGTAGCCGCAAGATGTGAATATGATCCCCATACTCCTTGAGAATCCGCAACTGTGCCGGGGCACGGTCAACATTGCTCCTGTAATAGGCACCAGACAACTCGTTTTTGACGGCCGCGTTACGGCTGTTGCGGCTCACGGTCAACATCATGGCCGAAGCAACGCCTACACCAACACCGACCAGCATGCCAAACACCAATGAAGACACGAAAACGAAAAGGGCCAACCGCCTGTCGTCCCGACGGGTAAACGCCGTTGCGGTATCAAAAAGCCAGCTTTTTATCAGGCCTATCCCCACATAGATGAGCAACCCTTCGACCACGAAACGCGGAACCATGGACATAGCCTGCCCCGAATAAAAGAACAGTGCGGCCGCCACAACGGCAGCCACGGCCCCGGAGAGCCTGCCGCGTGCTCCCAATGCGAAATTGCCCAATGTCCGCCCATAAGAAATGGAAGCCGGCATTCCGCCAACAAGGCCGGCCAGCATCCCGCCGCCACCGACAACACCATATTCGTTATCCAGGTCCGCCCGAATATCACACTCGGCTTCAATTCGAGTGCTTCTGGCCATCATGCGCAGCAAGGTCAGCACCACCATGGCTCCAAGATACAGATTCTGCCGGGAAATGGCCTGCCAATCGATGCGTTCAATTACCTGCGGATCAAGCATGGCAACAAGATGGTCCAATCCTCCAAGCGAGGGCGAAAGCCCCGCCCCCAACATGGTGCCAACATGCGGAATATTCAAAAAATCGGCCGCATGCCCTATACCGACACCGACCATCAACAAGGCCAGCAGGACAAGCGTATTGCGAGTCCGATACAAAAATCCGAACAAAACCAAAGCAAACGCCGCACTTGGTATCCAATGCGAGTCACAACTCCCTTGGGCAACAAAACGCATCAGGGAATTGACAAAGACGAACTGATTGCTTTCAGGATTGGTTCCCACCGAAATCACGCTCCAAGCCCCGAGCAAGACCATTGCTCCCATGGCGCCGTACACGCCACCGAGAACCTGAGTTGGAATATAGCGCATCCAGCGCCCCGCTTTGAAGAGGCTCATGAGCCAGAGGCCGACCCCGGTAACAAAACCGGCAACAGCAACTGCGGCCGCAAGTGTGGGAAAAATCACATCCACTGGCTGAACACCGTCCATGGATCGATATATCGAACCAAGAAACAAAAACAGCAATGCAGCCAAAATGGCATCTGGACCGCCCGCGGCAAAGGGGATTCGACTCCTTGAGGCAACGACAAAGCCGACGACAGCCGTTGCCAGAAGTGCAGTACTGACAAGATACGGCATGAATCCGGGCAAATCGACCTGGGAAGAAGCAAAAACTCCATAAACAACAGCAAAGAAAAAGCCGGTCAGTCCAGTCACGCACCCGGCGTACACATTCTGAAAGATGCCTCCGGCAAGCAACATGGAGTGTTGCGTTGCAGGATCTGTGTCAACCGAAGCTCCCTCTCCGACGGAAGCGCCTCCCTCCTCCATCGTTGTTCCTTCCCATATCCGGGGTGGTGGGTTCACTTCTGCCAAATCGTCAAGAGCGACGTCATCCTCGGTTGGTTCGTCAACGACGGCAGAGGAAAAAGGACGATCACATTTACGGCAACGCTCATGGTTACCGTTCCCGGAATGAACCGTTCCGCAGGCCGGGCAAAGTATATCCGACTTTTCGCCCTCTGTGACCGAGACCGCATCATTGACATCGTCCATTGAGAGTTCATTTTGTGTAGTATCCGAGTCGGGAAAAACACGAACTACATGCGAACACTTGGGGCACTTGACGCGCTTGTCCACATGAATATCAGAAACCTTCTTCTCCAGCCCGCAACCGACACACCTGAATATTGCCACAAGAACTCCATGGATTGACAAGAACCGGCCAGCCCGGCTCCGGCGATTTGGATAAGGACTTAACAATCATACGTTAAGCCTCGGCCCGGTGCAAGCGACAGCAGGTTCTTGAACAAATCTCTTTCATTTTCTTCAGGGCAGCCCCTAAAGTTTACCCTAAACCAACCGATATTATCGATACGACAAAGCATAAAAATATCCTTTATCGGACGAAACAGGAATGTGCCGTGTACAATGAGTTGCTTTCCATAATCATTTATGTCGACGAACAAATGCCGACCCTGCCGCGACTGCTGCAAACCATTCGGAATCAGCATCCGCACGGGCTTGATTATGAAATCATTATCGGTACGTCCGATTCCAAAGTCATCGCCGAATTGCAACAATGGAACACGATCAACGGTGACAACACCATTTATACATGTCTTATTGAAAATGGGACGTGCACAGCCGAAGCTAAGAACCAATGTCTGCTCAAGGCCAGAGGCTCCTGCTTCACCTGCCTGACCCAGGACAACCGTCTCTCCCCGGACTACATGCGGTCAATGGAGCAACTCATAACGGACACAAACCCGCCGGACATCATTTATCCGGACCACTTGCGTATGCCCCCCCCTGAAATCCGTTCCACCTCCGGCTATGCATCACTTCCGGATTTCAACGCCGACATGCTGCGTCGAAGCAACATCCTTGGTCCTGCGGTACTTGTACGAAAACGGGTATGGGAAGCCGCCCATTTCCGCAGCAATGCCATTTACCATGAATGGGATCTATGGATTCAGGCAACACTGCTCGAGTTCAGCTTTGCCCATATTCAGGAATGCCTCGTATCCGGTGAGGTCAACACACCCGGCTTCCGGCAGCGAGCAGAAGACGGCAGGGGCAAGGCCCTGCTGGTGATCAACAATCATGCATTCTTCCACATGCACACGGTTCGCTGGGCCATGGCATATTTGCGAGGCGATCAATGGGCCTCTCCGTGGGCATTCATGCGCATTCCCACATCGCTGGAGGTAACGCAGATGATGCACGATCATTGCGTGCAGAAGATGGGAGGAAACAGGTTACAGGAACAGGCGTTCCAAGACTTTCAGGACGAAGGCTCCACAACCGAAGCCATATAGAAACGGCCGCCCCCAAGGAGCGGCCGTATGCTTTATGTCAGAGCGGTATTCCGTTTTCTGCCAGATCTTTCTGTAAAAGCTCCCGCATCTTCTGCTGAACCGGACCGGGCTTCACATTATGAATCGGCTTGTCCTTGAAACGAACCACAGGGATGGCGTCACCGGACGTTCCCACGATGATCACTTCCCGGGCCTCAAGAATCTCGTCTTCACGAATGCCACGGAAAACAATGGGAATCTCATTTTTCATCAAATCAACAACGCGCATCAGCGTGGTGCCCGCCAGCACGTTGTTGAACTCGGGGATTACCAATTTGCCATCCTGCGTCACAATGCACACATTCTCCGTGGCACCTTCGGCCAAAAGGCCATGGCTGTCGAAACAGAAGGGAAAATCGTATCCTTTTTCCGAAGCCTCGCGCTTCATGAGCACGTTGGGCAAATAATCAATAGACTTGATGGTTGCCAGATACGGCTGTTTGGCCGGAATGGACGTCTTGAAGGCGGTTCCGCCCTTTTCATACAGGGATTCCGGTCTGGGGTGCATGTTGTATGAAACCACATACAAGCTGGAAAGCGGGGACTCGTCGGGAGCAATGCCGAAACCGCCCGGGCCGCGCCCGAGAAGAACACGGACAAGGCCGCTGTCTGCATCCCCGGCCCGAGCCACATCCAGTATGATTTCACCAAGATCCTCCCATGAGCATGGGGCCTTGAGATGAATGGCCTTGGCCGACCGCTTCATGCGGTCCACATGGGCATCGAGCTGATACAGCTTCCTGTCCACGAACTTCATGGTTTCGAAAACCCCATCCCCGCGATGCACGAGATGGTCGTCCCACGGCATGAGCATCAATTTGGGATCTCTGCAGATCTTGCCCACGCGGTGTTCATAGAAGGCCTGCACCTCGGACATCCCTGGTCGATAGGCGGCCAGCATGTCCTTGAGGTAGGACTCGAAATCCACAACCTCTTTCACATCAATCCCCTTTGTTCCTGTTACGGGACCCGAACAAGGTCTCTCTCGATCAGATTCTCGGCAATCTGAACCGTATTGAGCGCCGCGCCCTTGCGGATGTTGTCAGACACGATCCACATGTTCAGGGCATTTTCGCAGGTTTCATCCTCGCGAATCCTGCCCACGAAAGTATCGTCTTCACCGGCCGCGTCTATGGCCATGGGATACGCCAGTTTTTCCGGGTAATCCACGACGGTCACGCCGGGAGCCGCTGCAAGAATGGTTCGGCATTCTTCCACGGAAAGCTTTTCCTCGGTTTCGATGTTCACGGATTCGCTGTGACCGTAAAAAACCGGGACACGAACACAGGTCGCGCTGACCTTGATGGTTTCATCTCCCATGATCTTGACGGTCTCATTGACCATCTTCATTTCTTCCTTGGTGTAGCCGTTCTCCAGAAAAACATCGATATGCGGCAGACAGTTGAAAGCAATCTGGTGCGGGTACACGTCTGCCACCACAGGTTGTCCGTTCATGAGTCGGGCCACCTGATTTTCCAACTCGGCAATGGCCTTGTGCCCTGTGCCGGATACAGCCTGATATGTGGACACGATCACCCTTTTGATGCGGGCCTTTTCATGAATGGGCTGCAAGGCCACAACCATCTGGATGGTGGAGCAGTTCGGGTTGGCGATTATGCCCTTGTGCCAGTCCAGATCGTGCGGGTTTACCTCGGGAACCACCAGCGGGGATTCGGGGTCCATGCGCCACGCGCTGGAGTTGTCCACCACAACGCAACCGGCTTTTGCCGCAAGCGGTGCAAAATGCTTGGAAGGCGATCCGCCCGCCGAGAAAAGAGCTATATCAATCCCGGCAAAGGAATCATCCTTCATTTCAACGACGGTCAACTCCTCGCCACGGAACTCGACCTTGGAACCGGCCGAACGGGCAGAGGCCATGGGAATCACTTCCGAACAGGGAAAATCCCTCTGCTCCAACACCTTCAACATTTCACGGCCGACTGCTCCGGTGGCGCCGCACACGGCTACTCGATACATTTTGCTCATCGTATTCCTCTGAAATATTTAAAATTTGAGGCTGTTGCCAATTTCAAGACAGGCCTTGGCGCGATTCAACGTATACAGATGCACCCCTGGCGCACCCTTATCAAGCAGGTCCTGCGCCTGCCGGATGGCATACGCCATACCCACTTCATAGACCTTGTCGTCACCGCCCTCGTCGTGCGCCTTTTCCAGTGCGCTGAGGAATGAACCGGGAATGCTCGCCCCACACAAGGACAGGATGAACTTGGCGGATTTGATACTCATGATGGGCAGCACCCCGGGAATGACCGGAACATTGACTCCCATGGACTTCATGCGGTCCACAAAATCGAAATAAATACGGTTGTCGAAAAAGAGTTGGGTGACCATGAACTCGCCGCCCATTTCGCATTTGAGCTTGGACATGGCGAGGTCAAAGCTCACGGAAGGGGATTCCGGATGAGCCTCGGGATAACAGGCCACACCGACGCACATCTTCTTGAACTTGCTTCGCAAAAACGTGACAAGATCCGTGGCATATTGAAATTCCTGAGCCGAAAAATCAAAATTTTCAACATCTTTGGGAGCATCGCCTCGCAAAGCCAGAATATTCTCTATCCCGGCCTCCTCGAGTTTGGAAACAAATTCCGTCAGCCCTGAACTGGTAGCGCCGACACTGGTCAAATGAGCCAACGGCTCCAGGTCGTAATCCTGTTTCAGCCGACGAGCTATCTCCAAAGAATTGCTCTGCGTCCCTCCACCTGCGCCATAGGTCACGGACGCAAACAATGGATTGAGTTCCTTGAGTTTTTCAACCACTCCAAAAAAAGAAGGCCAAGCCTCCTCGTTTTTCGGGGGAAAAAACTCAAGCGACAGGAACGGAGACTCCTGCTTAATGAGATCGACAATACGCAATGTGCACTCCTTGAATCAAAATACGCGATTCGCATGAATTTGCGACGAGGTCGAAAATAATAGCGGGAAACGCGCAAACCTTCAACGCACGATTTTGTCAATTTGGCCCAAAAGGCATGTGCTACCGGCTTTTGAGGGCTTCGACAATCTCAATATCCGCTTCAAGAAAATTCAAATCGGTACCTTCGCAGGGCAAGACCCAAACCATGCGCTGCCCTTCCATGGGCCGCACCGGGCCTTCAAATTCATGTACATGGAAAAAGTGCAGCCGCACGGGAAATTCGGCATAATCATGACGTACTTCACGCCAAAATTCGGTGTGCAAACATTCGATGCCCAACTCCTCGCGCAATTCACGTACAAGCGCCTGCTCCCGGGTTTCCCCGGCATCGATCTTGCCGCCGGGGAACTCCCACCGTCCGGCCATGCGCGTACCTTGGGGCCGTTCAACGGCCAGATAACGGTCACCGTCCCAAAGGATTCCGGCCACGACCTCCATGACGTCACTCTTCATCAAGACCGCCCTCCCCGGAAATTGCTTCCATTTCCTGTTCGATTTCGGCCATACGTTCCATAAGATGCTCGGCCCAATCCTCCACCTCCCGGTATCGGGCATTGAGCTTCAGAGCTTTTTCCGGCTGTTCATAGGTCTGCGGATCGTTCATTTCGGATTCCAGCTGAGACTGCTCGCTCAAGACCTCCTCCAGCTCGCTTTCCATCTTGGCATATTCCTTTTTCAGCGGCTTGAGCTTTCGATACATGCGGTTGCGCAATTCCGCCTGCCGCCTCTTTTCCTCCTTACTCATCCGCCGCTTTTCCGGGGCTTCCCGCTCCGGTTCGGATTCAGCGAGGGCTTCCCGACGGGACGCATCGTAAGCTTCAAAACCGCCAAGATGGTGCTGCAGCCCCTCGCCGGTCAATTCCCAGACCTCTTCGGCCACACTGGTCAGCAGGTACCTGTCATGGGCCACAAAGAAAAGCGTGCCTTCAAAATGCCGCAGAGCCTGAATCAACCCTTCCCGGGACTCGATATCCAAATGGTTGGTGGGTTCGTCCAGCACCAACAGATTTGCGCCGGAAAGAAAAAGACTGGCCAAAAGCAAGCGACTCTTTTCGCCGCCGGATAAAGCAGAAACCTTGCGTTCGAAATAGGACTCTCCCAAAAGGAAAAGTCCGAGCACGCTCATGAGCTGCTCTTCGGTGAGCTTGGGATCGCACAGCCGCCGCAGTTCAGACAACACGGAATTCTCCGGCCGCAATATCTCGGTCTGATGCTGGCTGAAATATGCCATCTTCGTATTGGAACCGATCTTGGAAAACCCTTTGGAGGGTTCAAGTTCGCCCGTCAGAATCTTGAGCAACGTCGACTTGCCCGCACCATTGGGAGCGGCCAAGGCAATCTTGCGCCCCCGATACACCTGAAAATTCAATGCAGGCCAGACGCTCGGTCCATTTTCATACGAAAACTCAAGATCAACGGCGGCAACGGCCACCTTGTCCCCCCGGGACGGTTTGGGCAGCTGGAAGCTCAACGAACGGCCGGAATGACCGCCCATGCCGGAATCCCTGAGACGGGCAAGCTCGGACTCCAGCTTTTCAACCTTCTTGATCTTGCTCTGGGCCTGCGCGGCCTTGCGTGCCTTGACACGAAAGCGGCGGATATAGCTCTGCTCATGTTCAATGCGGGCCGATAATTTTTGAGCCTCCCGCTCCCGCTGGCGGGAAGTTTCGGCTTCCCATTCCAAAAAATCATCGAACGATCCCTTGCGCAGCTGGGCACGCTCTCCCCCAAGAAACAACACATGGGATCCGACACGATTCAGAAAGACCCTGTCGTGGGCCACAAAAAGGAGCGTCCCGGCAAAGGAAAGCAAATACTGCTCAAGCCACTCCACGGCTTCAAGATCCAGATGGTTGGTAGGTTCGTCCAGCAACAGGATGTCGGCTCCCTGCAACAGCACACGCCCGAGCTTGGCGCGTTCGCGCCAACCACCGGAAAGCTCTCGTATTCGCTTGAAGAGATCCGTTTCCGAAAAGCCAAGCCCGCCGAGGATGGCCCTGGCCTTGTGGTCCGGATTGTATCCGTATTTCACCTCGAACTCGGCCTGACGGTGCGAAAGGCGCTCAATGGCCTCCTGATCCTTGGCAGCAACGGCCTTTTCCCACTTTTCCCAGAATTCATTCCATGACGGCAACGCGGCCAGCACCCAGGTAAGCAGATTGCTGTCCAGATCATGCTCGGCAAACTCCTGCGCCACATAACCGATACGCGCACCCCGCTCGATATTCACGGTCCCGGCATCCGTTTCGCTTCGTCCTGCCACGATTTTCAGCAGTGTACTTTTTCCGCAGCCGTTGGGACCGGCAACAGCCAGACGCATGCCCGGCCCCACTTCAAAAGAAAGATTGGAGAAAAGAGCCTCTCCACCGTATGACTTCTCAAGAGATTGTATGGTAATTCGTGACATATATCCTGTTTTCCTTGCTGTTCGGCGAGAGCAATAAATCGCCGACCTACGAATGGCAAGAAGGCTTTTGACGAACGATAAGCCAAAGAGTAAACCCACGCATGGCTCAATGGTTCATATATTTGCTGACCTGTTCAGACAAGTCCTATTATTGCGGCATCACGACCGATGTCCAACGCAGACTCGCACAGCACAACGCAGGCAAGGCATCGAAATACACACGCGCCAGACTTCCGGCATCCCTGACTGCCAGCACTTTGGTAGGCGACAAATCCGAGGCATTGCGAGCAGAACTGTTTGTAAAAAGATTGCCCCGAGAAAAAAAAATCGCTGCTGTGCATAACAAATCATGGTCCTGAGCCAATCTTCATGTAAGAATTATTCTCACACTAATCCACGACCACGTTAAACGATATGGACAACACCACATACATGCTTCTGGCACTCGTTTTTTTCGTCGAAGTTGCCGTTTTGGTGCTGCAACACCAAAACTATAGCGACAGACTTCAAAAAAAAACCAGAATCGTTGAAACGCTGAAAAAACGCCTCGGGGAAAAAATCGAAGTTCTCGACCAGGAAAACGACATTCTCTCCCAGCAATTGGACGACCTCAAAAATGAGGTCGAGGCCTGCAGGGGATAATTATGTGGCTCTCCCTCGCGCTCTGCACCCTTTCCGTCATACTGCTTATTGCCGTCATACGCGGCATGCAGTCGAATCTGGACGCGCACATCAAGCGGCTCGACAAGGAAAAACAGGCCGTCGAGGAAAAATATCTGTTCAACAGAAGGCGCAACAAGGAACTCAAAAAACAAATCGCGGATATGCAGAACGCCCTGACCCTGATGGCGCACGACATGAAGCCGCGCCTGGACGTTCCCGAGGAAGAAAATGCCCAACGCGACGACACACGGCGCATCAGCGACCACATGGTGACAAAAGGGCTCCTCACCGTGGAACAAAATGAAAAAGCTCTCGATAAAATGGAAAATTTGAACATGGACTTTCTGGGAACATGCCTCGCCCTCGGCTATATCGATCTGGACAAGGCCCGCGGGATCGTCAAAAGTCTGCAACTCCACCATTCCCCGCTTTTTGCCGAAAAATAGAAAAAAGGCCCCACCATTCGGCAGGGCCTCGTTTTTGTCTTGCATCGGTCCGACAGGCTAATCCAAGGCGCTCAATACGGCCTCTCCCATTTCCCTGCAGCCCACAAGACGATAACCCTCCGACATGATATCACCGGTCCGCAACCCATTGGACAGGGTATCCTGCACGGCCTTGTCGATGCAGTCCGCCTCTTTCGCCATGTCAAAGGCATGCCGCAGCATCATGGAAATGGACAAAATCGTGGCCAGAGGGTTGGCCTTGTCCTGCCCGGCAATGTCCGGAGCCGAACCATGGATGGGTTCGAACAGACCGGGATTGCCCGCACCCAGAGAGGCCGAGGGCAACATGCCAATGGAACCGGTAATGGCTGCGGCTTCATCCGAAAGGATGTCGCCGAACAGGTTGCCGGTAACCATGACGTCGAACTGGGAAGGATCGCGCACCAGCTGCATGGCCGCATTATCCACATACATGTGGGTCAGCTCCACGTCCGAATAATTGGCGTGTTCGTCGATGACGATCTCGCGCCAGACCCGGGAAACATCCAGCACATTGGCCTTGTCCACCGAGCAGACGCGGCCGTCGCGCTTGCGGGCTGCCTCAAAGGCAACACGGGCAATGCGACGGATTTCGTCCTCGTAGTAGACCATGGTGTTGAAGCCGTATCGCTGTCCGTCCTTTTCTCCGTCCATACGCGGTTCGCCAAAATAGATGCCCCCGGTCAGTTCGCGAACGACCATGACGTCCAGTCCCTTTTCCACGATGTCAGGACGCAGGTAGCAGGACTCCTTGAGTTGCGGAAAAAGGGTTGCGGGGCGCACGTTGGCGAACAGTCCCAATTCCTTGCGGATGCCCAGCAGGCCCTTTTCCGGTCGGATGGAAGGATCAATTTCGTCCCATTTGGGTCCGCCCACCGCGCCCAGCAGTACGGCATCGGCCTTCCTGCACTTGGCAACGGTTTCTTCGGGCAGGGGCACGCCGTCGGCATCAATGGCCGCGCCACCAATCAGGGCTTCCTCATACTCAAAGGAATGGTTGAACCGTTCACCGACCTTGTCCAGCACGGCCAAGGCCTGCGCAACAATTTCCGGTCCTATCCCGTCTCCGGGCAATACACATATCTTTTTCATTGTCTCTCCTGATAGTTGACCAACGGGTCAGGACAATTTCTTTTTGGCGTACGGCACGAGTCCGCCGGCATCCAGAATTTCCTGCATGAACTCGGGCACCGGGGAACAGGGGATCACATCGTCGGTGGTCAGATTGCGAACCTCGCCCTTTTCCGTATCCACTTCAATGGAATCGCTATCGCCAATCTTTTCGATGCCGTCGCCGACCTCCAGCAGAACCAGTCCCATATTGAAACCGTTGCGATAGAAGATCCTCGCAAAGCTTTTGGCGATGACCACCGGGATGCCCGCTCCGAGAATGGAAATGGGCGCGTGTTCACGCGAAGAGCCGCAGCCGAAATTCTCTCCGGCCACAATCACGTCATTCTTGCTGACGCGGCTGATCCAGCCCTCTTCAAGGCCTTCCATGCAGTTGGCGCCCAGCTCATCGGGGTCCGTGGTCACCAGAAAACGGGCCGGAATGATGGCGTCCGTATCGATATGATCGCCCACTCTGTGGGCGGTTCCTGTCACTTTCATGATTCTCGCTCCTAGAGTTTGGCGGGGTTGATGATTTCGCCGGCAATGGCGCTGGCAGCGGCAACAGCGGGATTGGAAAGGAATACTTCGCTCTCCAGGCTGCCCATGCGGCCCTTGAAGTTGCGGTTGGTGGTGGCAATGGCACGCTCGCCGCCCGCCAAAATGCCCATGTGCCCGCCAAGACACGGTCCGCAAGTGGGCGGTCCCACAATACAGCCCGAGGCCATGAATATTTCCATAAGCCCTTCCTTGAGGCACTGCTTCCAAATGCCGGGCGTGGCAGGCAGGACAATGCAGCGGACCTTGGAATCAACGGTCCGCCCCTTGAGAATGGCTGCGGCTTCGCGCATGTCTTCGATACGCCCATTGGTACACGAGCCGATCACGGCCTGATGAATCCGCAACCCTGCGGTTTCATCCACGGGCTTGACGTTGTCCGGCAGATGCGGACAGGCAACCTGCGGCGCCATGTCACTCACGTCAATGTTCACCACCCGCTCGTATATCGCGCCCGCATCGGCACTCAGTTCGATGTCGCCGGAACGGCCCGCAGCAGCGGCATACGCAAGGGTCTTGGCGTCCGAGGCGAACAATCCGACCTTGCCTCCGGCCTCAATGGCCATGTTGGCCATGGTCATGCGCCCTTCCACGGTAAGATCATCCACGGCAGTGCCGCTGAACTCCAGAGCCTTGTACAGGGCGCCGGCAACACCGATCCTGCCGATGAGGTTGAGCATGTAATCCTTGGCGCCCACATATTCCTGCGGCGTGCCCTCGATTTCCACCTTGATGGTGGGCGGCACCTTGAACCACGTTTCACCGAGGGCCATGGCCCCGGCAATGTCCGTGGAGCCCATACCCGTGGCAAAAGCGCCCAGCCCGCCATAGGTACAGGTGTGGCTGTCCGCACCCACGACGATGTCGCCGGGGCCGACAATGCCTTTTTCCGGCAGCAGGGCGTGTTCCACGCCCACTTCGCCGCATTCGTAATAATGGGTAATGCCCATCTGTTCGGCAAAATCACGGACCACCTTGACCTGCTCCGCAGACTCGATGTCCTTGTTCGGAGTAAAGTGGTCGCAGACAAGGGAGACCTTGTCCTTGTCGAACACCTGCCTGGCTCCCATGGCCTTGAACGACTTGATGGCCAGCGGCGCAGTAATGTCGTTGGCCAGAACCATGGACACGCGGCACTGGACGATCTGTCCGGCCTCGCGCACGTCCTGATCCGTGTGCCGTTGCAATATCTTTTCTGCCAGAGTTTGTGGCATTCCTATCTCTCCTCTTTTGCTTTTTCCATGCGATTGAGCGCGTTGACCATTGCCAGGGCGCTTGCCTTGACCACGTCCGCGTCATTGGCGCGACCCACGGCGCTTACGCCGTCGTGTTCAATGCGCACGGCTACACCGGCCAGGGCATCCGAACCTTCGGTTACGGCGTTGACCGAGTAGCGAACCAAACGGGGTGTTACTCCGACCAACGAATAGATGGACTTGAACACGGCGTCAACGCATCCTTCACCGAACTCGGAAACCGTGCGCACGTCAGCGTCAACTCCCGGTTCACCAAATTCCAGCACCATGGCCGCATGGGGCGGCACTTCTCCGGCACCGGAAAACACACTCATGTCCGCAAGGCGGAACTTGTCCCGCCTGCGGAAAACCTTTTCCAGAATCAGGGCTTCCACGTCCTCGTCAAAGACCTGTTCCTTCTTGTCCGCCAGCTCCTTGACCGCATTGAAAAGCACGCCGAGTTGCGCATCGTCCAGCGAATAACCGAGCTGTTCGACCTTCTTGCGAATGGCGTGACTGCCGGAATGCTTGCCGATGACGATCTCGTTTCCGGCCCGGCCAATGGATTCCGGGGTCATGATTTCGTAGGTAAGGCGGTTCTTGATGACCCCGTCCTGATGCACGCCCGACTCATGGGCAAAGGCATTGGGACCGACAATGGCCTTGTACGGAGGAATGGGCTGCCCGATAATCTGCGACAATCTGCGGCAGGAAGGAAACAGCTCGTGGGTGTTGATGCCCGTTTCATACGGATACTGATCCTTGCGGGTATTCATGGCCATGACCACCTCTTCGAGGGCGGCGTTTCCCGCACGTTCGCCAATGCCGGACACCGTAACCTCGGCCTGGCGCGCACCGGCACGAATGGCGGCCAGCGTGTTGGCCACGGCCAGTCCGAGATCATTGTGGCAATGCACCGAGATAACAGCCTTGTCCACATTGGAGACATTGTCCATGAGGTACTTGATCAGTTCATGAAATTCATGCGGCTGCGTATAGCCCACGGTGTCGGGGATATTGATGGTCGTGGCCCCGGCGGAAATGGCGGTTTCCGTAACCTTGACCAGAAAATCCCAATCGGACCGGGACGCATCCTCGGCGGAAAATTCCACGTTCGTGGTATACTGGGCAGCATGGCGCACTGCGGCGTCGGCCATTACCAGCACCTGCTCCGGGGTTTTGCCGAGCTTGTGCTCCATATGGATGGGGCTGGTGGCCAGGAACGTATGAATTCGGGGATTTTTGGCAACCTTGACCGCTTCCCAGCAGCGGTCGATGTCCTTGACCACTGAACGGCACAGCCCGGCTACCTGCACATCGCCAACAGCATTGGCTATGGCTCGCACCGACTCGAAGTCACCCTGACTGGCAATGGGAAAACCCGCCTCGATGATATCCACACCAAGCGTTTCCAGCTGTCTTGCCATACGAATCTTTTCGTCAAGGTTCATGGTGGCGCCGGGAGACTGCTCACCATCACGCAACGTAGTATCGAAAATATACACACGTTCAGACATGATTTCCTCCTGCTATGAGGCCCTGTACCGAACAGGGATTATCTGGTTGTAACACGATTTCTGCAGTGACCGGAACGCAATTGTGCATCAGGGTCACGGCCCGAAAACCGCATGATAAACTTATGGAAAAAGACGAATCGCGCTATCGGGCTAGGATAGCTTTTTGGAAGTGGAGTCTCCTAGTAGTCGGGAGCTCCTGCGGGAAAGGAAGAAAATGGTGTAGACGGGCCCGGAAACAAGGTACCCGAGGAAGATCAGAAAACCCAAGAGCTTGGGTTTGGATGCCACCAGCACGCAAAGCAGAATCGCGGTGACCATCGCACTGAACGGGTGAGCCTTGAGAGCCCCAAACTCCTTGAAGGAGTAAAAACGAATGGAACTGACCATGAAGAACGATACCACATAGACCAGCACCAACGTGCTCACCGGCAACGCCTTGGCGGCGAATTCGGGAGGCAGATAGGAAGAGAACAGGACCAGAGTCGCCAACGTGCACCCTGCCGCAGGGATGGGCAGGCCCACAAAGAATTTTTTGGAAGATGTCTTTGTCTGCACATTGAAACGGGCAAGACGAAGCGCACCGCACACGATCATGAGGAACGCGGCCATGAGGCCGAGACGGTTGAACGCATGCAACTGCCAGAGATAGGCCATGATGGCCGGGGTGACGCCAAAAGCCACAAGGTCGGCCAGAGAATCGAGCTGGATGCCGAATTCACTGGTGGTTCCCGTGAGCCGGGCGACCTTGCCGTCCAGACCGTCGAGCACACAACTGATCAAAATACACAACGCGCACCCTTCAAAGTTTCCTTTGATGGCCAACGTCATGCCCAGAAAGCCAGCAAACAGGCTCGCTGCAGTCAGCAGGTTCGGCAGAATGTACACGCTCTTATGGCGCGGCAATTTCTTTTCCCCAGTCATCGTATCTCATTCCTGTGCTGTGACAGTAGCCGTCATTACGCCTTGCGAACGGCCATGGTGCTCTCACCGGCAACGACCTTGTCACCGACATGCACAGTTGGAACATAGCCATCCGGGATGTAAAGGTCAACTCGGGACCCGAACTTGATCAAACCAAACCGCTCGCCACGCTTGAGTTTATCAGCCGGTTCGGCCCAGCACACGATCCTGCGGGCAATCAGTCCGGCAATCTGAACAACTGTAAACCGCTGGTTGCCCTTGCCCACGATTTCCAGCACGCACCGTTCGTTGTCCGTGCTGGCCTTGTCCAGCGAGGCATTGAAATATTTGCCCGGGATATACCGGGTGCGCTCGATCTTGCCGGAAACCGGCATGCGGTTCACGTGCACGTTGAATACGTTCATGAATACGCAGACGACCTGACGCATATCGCCGCTCACGGGGTCAACCTCGCGGGAGACCTTGCATACGCGGCCGTCGGCCGGAGAGCACACCGCGTCCGGATCCTCGGGGGCAACCCGTTCCGGATCACGAAAAAAATGGCCGATGAATGCAGTCAAACCGAGCGCCACAAGAGCGGGCACGGGCCATTCCAGCACAGCAAAAAGCAGCGTGGTAAAAGCGGCTATAACAATATAAGGAATACCTTCAAGGGCTACGCCTACAGAGGGGGTACGCATAATGCTCGTCATCCTTGTTCCGGTTCGTTTCGGGGAAGGTACTCACCAATCCCCTGAAAATCAACTGACAATATCTTAACGGAAATTCCTTTTTACTTACACGGCACTTATACGTATATATACGTCATGGATCCTGTTACCCACTTGGCTTCAGGCGTTATCGGCGCACAGGCTTTCAGGCGAAACTTTCCCAAAGCCCGTCTGTTTATGCCCTTCTGCATTCTCTGTGCATGGATTCCAGACGTGGATATCCTCTTTTTCAACGCAGACCCTGAATGGTCCCTGCTCCATCATCGCGGGCTGAGCACATCCATTGCGGGGGGGGCGGTCATGGCCGTTATTCTGGCAATCCTCTACAGGTTTGTGGCCCGTAAAGTTCCATTGGCCAAATCGTTCCTGCTGGCACTCTTCCTCATATATGTTCACATCTGGCTGGACTACATCACATCGTACGGAACCCAAATTCTGGCTCCGTTTTCCAATGAACGCTTTTCGCTGGATGCACTTTTCATCATAGACCCCATATATACAATTACCCTGCTGCTGTTCATGGTGGTCGCTTTCATCCGAAAGAACAAAGAAAGCGTCATCGGCAAATGGGCACTGGCATTCGTGTTCATTTATCCGCTTGCCAGCCTGGGGACGGGATCATTGCTCGAAAACATGATGAGCAAGCAATACGCCAATCAGGGAATACAATTCGAAGAATTTGACTTTATCCCAGATGCATTCACCCCTATATACTGGAAGGTCGTTTCCCGGCAAAAGGACACCTATACGCTGACCCTGGTCAACACGTTCGTCCCCGGCAAAGAATATCCTTCCATTTCCGGGCATAGGGCCAATCCGGGCCTGCTTGAGGAGTTAGGGACGCAAACCTCCATGTTTGCTACATGGAAATGGTTTGCCCGGTATCCGATCATAAAGACCCGCGACACAGGCAACGGTACGGAAATGATTTTCGACGACCTGCGCTTTTCAAGCGTCCATCCGGTAATGACGTCAATCTTTACCGAACGAAAGCCACCATTCCGTCTCGTAGGCACTGTCGACGACCAAGGCCGACTGAAGAGTTGGCAGTTCAATCATTCGCTGCGCAAGACTCTGGAAGAGGCCGTCCAGTGACCTTTCCAATCAATCACCGCAAAAATATCCGTAAAACTCTTCTCCCATGCGGTGCACTGGAACAACCTGTCCACCATGCAAAAAGCCCTGCATGGCCAACCCGGCTCTCATATACTCTTCGGAAACCTGAAGCCCCGCATCCGGACTGATGACCATGGACATGTTGGCATCGCGACAGTAGGCAATCACGCCTTCAGGGTAAAAAACAGTATCACCCGCGTTGTCACGCATTACTGTGGCCAGTGTAGAATACGGGGCAAAAAAGTCCCGCTCGCCCAACGGTTGCTGCATGCCCACAAGGCGTTCATTCACCACCATCGATGGAGACCGGCCCTGCAGCCACGCATAAGAACGGCGATCAGCAGGCAGAACAGCCAGCACATCTCCCGCTCCCAACAACCGCAACAAATCGTGGGTTCGCTCCCCGGCTACCGGATCGTGCATAAACCCGCGCACCAGAGGATCGGCAAATCCGTTCCTGCGTGCGTTGGCAGCCATGGCCACAACCATAAGCCCGGAAGCCGTTCCCATATCCACGCCAATGAACCGCTCGTCCTGTTTGCGTATCCTCATGCCGAGCACATCGCGCAACACATGGGCCATGCGCGGCGCGTCCGCCAAAAGGCGCAGCACACCTGACCACTGACGCATGCGATTCATGCGCTCGATATCATCATGCGGCTCGTTCAGGCTCTGGTGCCTCCCAAAAGCCTCGAACACGCCTGCCAGCTCGGCAAAGTCCACAGGACGCGTCCCCAGAGAGTCGTCCACATAGGCACAGAAGTATTTGACCACGAGGTTAAGCAAAACCTCGCTTGAAACAGGAAACCCTGGATCGCACAGCCGTTCAAACTCTTCCTGAAGCGACCTGTTCGGCGCGTAGAATTCGGGAGCCATACACTCCGAGACAGAAATGCTGGCCCGGGTGAAATTACGCGCCTGCAATCCGGCTGTGGTCAATGGAGACAGGCAAAAACGCTCGGTCGGGCGTTCAATTTTCAATATTTCGGCGACGGGATCGGATATGCTGTGTTCCATGCATTTTTCTCACTTGGGTATCAGGAATTCTTTTCCGTTTGCCCCGACTTTGCACGGACCGTACCGCAATCACCAAAAAGCATGGCAAAAAAACAAAAAAAAGGACCGTCCTGAGGACGGCCCTGAAATATGGAGCGGGAAACGAGATTTGAACTCGCGACTTCAACCTTGGCAAGGTTGCACTCTACCACTGAGTTATTCCCGCTCGAAAAATGGAGGCGGCATCCGGATTTGAACCGGAGAATGGAGGTTTTGCAGACCTCTGCCTTACCACTTGGCTATGCCGCCTCGTTGTGTGGAGCGGGAAACGGGATTTGAACCCGCGACTTCAACCTTGGCAAGGTTGCACTCTACCACTGAGTTATTCCCGCTCACGAGGGAAGTTCTTTTATACGTGCCCCAATCAGGTGTCAAGGAAATTTCCCAAAAAACTTCACGAATAACCAAAATATGACCAATGAAAGAAACACTTTACTTTCCGATGCTTTTTGGTTTACGCAACCTCTTTAGTTCATTATTATAGTCTTTGAAGCAACGCCAGGCCACGTTCTTCCAACCTCTAGGAGGACAGTGAATGAAAGCTAGTGATATTCAGTACTTTCAGGAACTTCTCAATGGCATGCTCTCCGATATACTTGAGAAGAGCGAAGCAACCATTGAAGACATGACCGAATCCGGCGAGGTTTACGCAGACCCCGCGGACAGGGCAACGGCCGAATCCGACCGGGCCTTCACCCTCCGTCTGCGCGACAGGGAGCGTAAACTCATCAAGAAAATCAACCAGGCTTTGCAGCGCATAGAAGATGGCGACTTTGGCGTCTGTCAGGAATGCGGAGAAGATATCAGCGTCCCCAGACTCAAGGCCCGCCCCATGACCACGCTGTGCATACACTGCAAAAGCAAACAGGAAGAAGACGAAAAAGTTCGCGGCGACTAGAATTCGCAACATATAATCATGGAAGCCATTTTCTTCCGTTCTCTGGCGGCCGAAATTGGTCCGCTACTCAAAGGGCGCAGAATAGAAAAAATATTCGGCCCCGCTCCCGGAGTCTGGACATTCAAGCTGCAGGCAAAGGGTGAAACTCTGCATTTGCTCTTCCGGCCCGCCAAATCGGCGGGCCATCTTTTTCTTTCCCCGGTCAAGCCAGACAACCCGGCCATACCGACGGCACAGGTCATGTGGTTCCGCAAACACCTACAGGGGCGACGCCTGCTTGATTTCCATACGGATTGGACCAATCTGAAAATCGCATGGGAACTGACTCCGTCACGGGTCAACGATTTCAACTACATTCTCTTTGACCTGAGAACCGAAGTCTCGTTGACAACCCAATTGCCCGACTCTTTTGCTGCAGCCGTTGAATGGCCAGCCTTTGAAGACATCCTCGCGAACAATGAAATCTGGCGACAATATCCGCACATCTCTCCCCCGCTTCGCAAGCACCTGCATTCCTTGCCCGAGGCAGAGGCGCATGCGCAATACCTGAACCTGGCCGCGGGCATGAACGACCAATTCCACCTTGGTCAGGACTCCGCTCATTCCATCCCTCTGACCTGGAAAACAGGGAACCATGACCGAACGTACTCCTCCGCCCTTGAAGCGGCCAACGCCTCTGGCCAATCAGCACTGTTTCAACAGTTGAATACCGAAGCCGGGCGCGAAGACAATACCCGCCTTAAACGGGAACGCAAACGGTTGCGGCGCAACCTTTCCAGACTTGAGCAGGAAGAGGAACGCCTGCGCTCATTCATTCAAGACAAAATCATGGCCGAGGCGTTGCAGGCCGAACTGTACCGTTTCAAACAGGAAGAAGGACTGGAAAACGTCACCGTTTCCCATCCTGAACACGGCGAGATGACGGTTCCCATGAACCGCTTCCTGACGCCCACGGAAAACATGGAACGTTACTTCCGCCTGGCAGCCAAGGGAGAACGGGGGCTGCGCCATGTGAAACGCAGACGCAAACAGCTCCACAGTGAATTGAACGACCTTGAACGCGGCCGACTTCCGGAAAGGCAGACAACACGGGAAACGGCCATGCCCGCTCCGACACTGCCCAAACGATACAGAGGCATTGCCGCATCCGTATTCACGTCCACGGACGGATTCACCATCATCCGCGGCCGCAACAAAAAGGCCAATCACGACATCATTAGCAAGGCGGCCAGCGCCTTCGACTACTGGTTCCACCTTCAGGACGGCCCCAGCTCCCACGTCATCCTCCGCCGCGACCATCCGAACCGCGAAATACCGCAAACAACGCTGGAGCAGGCTGCGGCCCTGTGTGCCCTCAAAAGCTACAGAAAAGAAGACACCAAAGCCACGGTCATGTATGCTCAGGTCAAGGACGTACGCAAGGTCAAAGGATTTGCCCACGGACAGGTGCGTGTTGATTCGGTCATCGGCACGATTCAGGTAGACATGAAATCATCCCGACAACTTGAATCAAAACTGGCCAAATAAAAAGACGCGCCCAAGTGGACGCGCCCATATAAATTCCTTTTTTCCATACTCATACGGTTCTGTTCAGGGACTTTCCTTCCAGCATGTTCACGGCCAACTGCTTTTCCCTGCCGAGGCGGGAATGCACGCTGGCCCGTACGCGCTCGGTTGACGCTCCGAATTGCGTCATGCGCTGGTCATAGACGCCTTCCACGAGTTTTCGGTTGAAATCCCCGCCCGTATCGACCGAGCGGAATGCCTCAATGACTTTGCCGAATATTCGTGAGGCGCCGGTAGGGCCGTGCTGCACCGCAGTGCTCCACAGCACCTCCTGCACGGCCTTCGGGGCATTATCCATATCCACCCCTGTACCGGTCAAAATCATACGCCGTGCCGGCTCATAGCTTTGCTGTTTGATGAAATCGCCCTGAACGGCTTCAAATTTCTCCGGGCTTTCCGCGGCAAGCCGCTTCCAGACCTCAGGCATGCCGCCGGTCTTTGATCCCGTGTTCGCAGGCCCTGCAGCGCGCAGACGATCCGCCCATTCAGGCTGGTGTTTGTCGAGATATGACAAGAAAGCGTCCATGGTACCGACCTTGGATGCGATCTGGTATTTTCCGTAGGAAGTACCTCCCACACGATCATATCCGATAGCCGCAATGCCACGGGAGCCGGATTCAAACATGGCACTCATGCTCCCCAATGCCTCGCGAATCTCAGGCTCGGCCTGTGTCACGGCGCGCCGAATCTCGTTGGGGACGCGACCCGTCGAATAATCGGCAACAGCCTGCATGGGTTTCATGGGCTTTGCCGCACCGAAACTGCCGCGCATGATGCTGGCCAAAGAGGAAAGTGCGTCAAACATCAGGGCATCATTCATGATGCTTTCGTCAAACGACCCTGCGGCCCCATCCACTCCTGGGCGGGTATCCCCCTGTCCCAGAAGGCTCTGGGCCATTTGCATCTGGCTGCTGAAGGCCGCCTGCAGTTGCATGGCCCTGCCTGCGTCCATGTTTCTGGCATCTGCGCCTTTGCCGGCAGAGATTTGCCCAGAGTCGGCGGACCGCATCATCGCGGTAATCTGATTGATATCAAAACTCATGACACATACCTCGCTGTCAATTATCCGTCGGCGTACACCACGGCAACAAGGAACAAGCAAGGATTGCGCCAGCAACTGCAACAGTCTGTTTTTATGGGGATTACTTCAAAAACAAAGACGAGTAGCGAACATCGGCCCGCATGGTTTCCAACAGTTTGCGGTGCCCGGAAGGAAAGGCAAATTCACCCAGATCTACCGGTGCAACAAACCCCCCTTCCTGCGCCTCGTGAAATACAGGTTCCCAAGAATCACCATTGGCAAGTTCGCACAAAAAACCATGCAGAGTCACCCGATAACGGGTATAGCAAAATCGCACCACACCGATCTTTTCCACCGGTCGAACAGCAAGGGCAACCTCTTCTCGATATTCGCGAACAACTGCCTGTTCAGGGGTTTCCCTCTTTTCGATCACTCCCCCGGGAAACTCCCACAACCCGGGCCAAACATCGTCAGCTCGGCGTTTTTGTATCAGCACCTTCCCCTCATGGAGCAAAAAACCGGACGCCATGTCAATGCGCATGGGCTTCACAGCCTCCTCCATGACAGGACGAAACAAGACAGTATCGCGCGAAAAGGCCCTGCAGTGTTCACAAATCGGACACAACGAACAATCCGGACGCTTTGAACACACCAATTGGCCAAACTCCATGACAGCCTGATTGAACTCCCGGGCACGACCTTCGGGCATGTGTTCGCGCATCAGACGCGCAACAGCCTTGTGCAACGCAGAACTCTTGAAGGAAAAGTCCAAATCGAAAAGTCGGGAGAAGACGCGCTTCACATTGGCATCCACGCAGGGATACTGAAGATTGAAGGCAATGCTGGCTATTGCTCCGGCCGTGTATTCCCCCACTCCGGGAAGCGAAAGGATATCTTGGAAGTCACGAGGAAACACCCCTTCATGTTGCTCGCAAATCAACCGGGCCGCCTTGCGGATATTTCGCGCACGAGAATAATAGCCCAGCCCTTCCCATTGTTTGAGCACACTGTCTTCATCGGCCCGGGCAACATCGCATATGGACGGGAACCGCTCCACCCAACGCTCGAAAAAGGACACGGCACGACTCATCTGTGTCTGCTGGGCCATGATCTCGGAAATCCAGACATGGTAGGGATCGTAGGTGCGACGCCACGGCAAATCACGTCCATGGGCAGAAAACCAGCCGAGCAAAGCGGAAGATAGAATGGATTCGTTCACCCGAAAGGCGTACTAGGACTTGGCTTGGTTGGCAACAGCTTCAGCGCGTTGGGCGACCTTGTCTGCATCGCCAAGATAACGACTTTCAATGGGCCTGAGATTTTCATCCAACGTGTACACGAGAGGGATTCCGGTAGGAATATTCAGCCGGGTGATACTTTGGTCGTCCATATCATCAAGATACTTGACCAACCCGCGCAATGAATTGCCATGCGCAACCACCAAAAGACGTTTTCCGGTCCGAATCTGGGGTGCCATAACGTCAAACCAGTATGGCATGGTCCGCTCAATGGTCATCTGCAGGCTCTCGCAACGGGGCAGTAATCCTTTGTCCACTTGAGCATAACGAGAATCATTCCCGGGAAACCGTTCATCCCCCAACTCAAGAGGCGGAGGCGGTGTATCAAAACTGCGACGCCAGACAAAAACCTGCTCGTCACCATATTTGCGTGCCGTTTCCGCTTTGTTCAACCCCTGTAATGCTCCATAATGGCGTTCGTTCAGGCGCCATGTCCGCTCCACAGGCAACCACATGCGATCCAGCGAATCCAGTGTCAGCCAAAGGGTACGGATGGCTCGTTTGAGCAACGAAGTGTGGCATACATCGAATTCATAGCCCTGCTGGCGAAGCAATTCCCCGGACTCCCGAGCCTCGCCAATCCCCTGCTCGGACAGATCAACATCTGTCCAACCCGTAAACCTGTTTTCCAGATTCCAGATACTCTGGCCATGACGAAGAAGAACAAGCGTATGCATGCCAACTCCCGAGGTTCATGAAAACGATGCGCAACAATTGCCACGCAAAAAAGCCGATACTGGAAGATACGATCAATAACGCTTGGGCGCAACCGTACGCAACTCTTCCTCGAGTTGCTCAAACATCTCCCGCTTCTTTTTTTCGAACCCGAGGGCCGTCTTGACCGCGGAAAAAAGCAGGGCCAACACGCTGAGAATGATCACCAGCCCCTTTGTGAACTCCCACTGTTGCGTTCGAATCGTATCCACAATCCAGCTTCCTTCAACACCGTGGGTAAAATACAGGAACGCAGGGACCGCCATCAATGCAAGCCCCAGCCCGACCAGCTCAAACCAAATGAAACTCTTGCCAAGCATGAGCACAAAGAGCGTTCCGTCACGGATAATACGAAGCGTGACCAGCTTTTTCTGCAAAGTATCGATATGATCCTCGATCTGTGTCATGAAATCCAGGGACTTTCGAAAATTCTCGGCCTGCTTGATCTGTTGCGTCTTGATCCAGTTGATCTTCTCTACACAAAAATTGAAATCACGATTGAAATCACGCAACAGGCTCGGAAAAGGAAACCACGCCGCTTCTTTCTGAATCTCTTTGATGCGTTCCGTCAAAAACTCCACGGTACCGTTGACCCGTCGAACCTCGAGCTTGACCTGATTGTCGAGCTGTTCCTTGAACTTCTCCGCGCCTCGAAGAAGCTGCCGATAAGCAACATAGTTCCGTATCGCACCGATCTTCTTGAGACGATCAAGATCTTCCGCAGCCGCCTCATAAAACGCATGCTTTTTGTCAAAACGCTTGTTGATGTCCTCGATATATTCATCCACCTGCTTGCGCGCCTCTTCAGCCCGGGTCTCCACATCGTACCATAAATCCCACAATGCACTGAGAATCTGCACACGCCCCCGGTCAAGCTCCGGATCAATGAGGATACGGTTGAACATGTGGGGATCGCGTTGAATCAGATCATGAAACAGGTCCATTGCCTGGCCGGCAAACCCCATTTTGACCATGGCAACAGCCTGACGATACAGGCATTCCTGCCACATGGGCGAAATAACGTAGGCACGTTTGTAGGCAGAAACCGCATCTTTGTAGGCCCCCTCCACCTCATGCAGACGCCCTTGAAGAAACTCCAGATACCCCTGCTGCAGCGGCGTGTAGCCAAGACGCTCGGCTTCCTGCCACTGAAACAAAGCCTGCCCGAAGTCTTCCTGCTCCATGGACAAAAAGCCCATGAATGAATGGGGCTGAAAACTGCGCTGATGCTTGAGGCTGGCCTCCTTTGCCTGCAAGGCCGCTTCATCGATATCACCGCCCTGCAAGGCCGCAAGGGCACTCCACGCATTGCTGCTTTCTTCCGGTGCCAATTGCCGCAAACCCTCGGGCCATTCCTTGCCACGACTGCGCCAAACCAGCTTGAGCAGACGAAGCTGCACACAGGAATTTATCTCAAAAATACAACGAGCCAAAAGAGCCGCCGGACCTTTCTTCTTGTCCAACAGGGCTTCCATGGTGGCAACGAAATTCTCCGGATCAACAGCCTTGTCCAACTCGACCACGGCGTCATTCAGCGCATCAAGGTCCAGCTTGGACAGCTGCGTCCACACCTGTGAGGCTGGCTGAGTAAATTGTTTTGTGGGACATTCGCTCGGCAAATGGTTTTTCTGGCCACAATAAAAGCACTCCCTGCCATCGTTTTGCACCATGTTGACGGGAAGCATTACCTCCATGGTGCCGTAACGGGCATCGTCTCCTCCATCTTTCAGCCGAATGTTGCACCAGGAATCAAGAGTGACCTGGGCACCACCGTAGCGAGTTTCGTTGAGCTTGAACCAATTGGAGAGCAAAAAGGCGTCAACATAACGCAGGTGAGGAAAATCCGGCACAAGACGGTTCCAGTCAACCCCCACCTTCTTGGGCAATTCTTCCGTAAAATTGTGTCCTTGCTGGGGCACGGCCGCCATGACCACGGGCCAATACTTCTTTTCCTCGTCTGCTTTGGCCGCAGCAATGGTGTTCAGGACATCGCTGCAAAACGTGCGCAAAAGGCGGATATTGTTCAACGGAAAAAAAATGAACCCTTCTTTTACGTCGGAAATATACCGAAGCCCAAGGCGTTGCAATAAATCCTGAATTTCCGCGGAAAAATCCCTCCAGCCGATAATGCTTTCCTTGTCCCCCAACTTGCCGAGCGGCTTGATGATGAAATACCATTTGAGCATGGACTCATAGTCCAGCCCCGAATCCGCATGCAGCGTGTTCCATTCAAGAGGGGCAAGCCCATCCATGGCATTGGCCGGACGAACGGCAAGCCCTTTGACCGAGGCTACCTGCTCCTTGAGCTTGGGATGCAGCCATACTTCAAAATCGGAGGGAGCAACCACATCCTGGACCTTGATCTCCTGCGGCACAGACAATGAAATGGAAAGGTCGGGAGCTACAAGAAATGTTACCGGAAAAACCTGACAAAATGCCGGAAGCGAATTGACGCGAGCCCAGTTTTGAAGCCGGGCTACAGCGCGCAGGACTTCGTTGTCAGGACAAAACCATAATGCCTGATTGTTATCCTCGGTCATCAGCAGCGCGCCATAATCGCGCATGGTATTCTCAATGGCGTTATGTTTTTTGCCACTCCAGGCCATCCACACGCCCAGACCGGAACTGACCATGCGGGACTGCTTTATTTCCGGCAACTCCGCCAGCAACGAAGAAAGACTCGGCATTATTTCTCCTTACACTCCATATACACACGACACGCGGGCAACCGCACGCATGCACGGCCCCGTTCTACCCCATGTATGCAAAACCGGTTCCACAACAAATACGAACGCATACATACCAACACGGTGTAGCCGCCACAGAGGATACGACCAATGGCAAAGCTTGCCAATGAAACACGGAACTGTCATGCTTTCAGCAGGATACAGTATATACACGGAGTTTCCCATGAAAATATTCCAAGTCATCAACGTACGATGGTTCAACGCCACGGCATGGTACGCCATATACCTGAGCAAACTGTTGTCCGACGACGGTCATGATGTCATTGTACTGACACTTGAAAACACACCTCCGGATCAAAAGGCGCGGGAATTGGGCCTGAAAACGATCCCGCTGGACCTCAACACTAATAACCCGTTGCGCCTGGCAAAAACGTGTGGCCAGATAATCGCGCTCCTGCGCACGTATCGGCCGGACATCGTTAACTGTCACCGCGGCGAGGGCTTTTTTCTCTGGGGCCTGCTCAAACTCGCGAATTTCGGGTACCGGCTGATACGCACCCGAGGAGACCAACGTTTACCCAAAAGCGATGCCTTCAACCGCTGGTTGCACGCCAAAGTCGCAGATGCGGTCGTGGTGACCAATCGGCGCATGGCACAACATTTCCTGAGCAAGATGAAAACTCCGGAATCCGCTGTCTGGCTCATTCAGGGAGGTGTGAACAAAACCAAATTCGCCTTTGATGAAAAAGGACGCACCTCGGTACGGAAAGAATTCGACTTCGCTTCCGAAAACCATGTTGTCGGCCTGCTCGGACGTTTCGACCGCGTCAAAGGGCACCGCGAGCTCATCGAGACCGTGGCACGCCTGCGGTCGCAGGGAAATGAAAACATCCGTCTGTTCCTGATTGGCTTTGACACGGCCATGGATTCCAGCCAGATCCGGCAATGGCTTCAAGAATACCATGTCGAGGACATCACCCGTATCAGCGGCAAACGCGACGACGTTGCCGCGTGCATCTCGGCTATGGATACGGGAGTGGTGGCTTCACTATGGTCCGAAGCCATTGCACGGGCGGCTCTGGAAATAATGGCGGCAAAACGTGTCCTTGTCAGTTCGGACGTTGGGGTAATGCCCGACATCGTTCCGGCCGAAGCCCTGTTTGAGCCGGGCAACGTGGACGAAATGACCCGAGTTCTGGACAAAGCCGTCAACGATGAAGAGTTCAGGGAAAAGAATCTGGCACTGCACAAGGCAACCATGTCGCAACTGGGAGGGGAAGATTTCTTGAACAGGACGCTCAACCTGTACACGGGTCTGTTGGAGAAGAACTAGCTGCGGCCAAAAATGCTGTCGGTCTTGCGCAGGCGATCAGCGACTTCCAGAATGGTCAATGCGTAATGCATGGAATGATTGTACGCGTAGATGACTTCCGCCTGCTCATCAAAAGAAAGCCCCGCTTTCCAACCATGCTCCTTCAGGTAATTGGCCATGCTGAACAGGGCATCCGCCTCAACGAAAAGATCAATCTTTCCATCTCCGTCACCGTCCCTGCCGTAGTGCAACGCGCTTGTAGGCATGAACTGGCACAACCCGATGGCTCCGTACACCGAGGCGGGAAGCGTTACGGGATCGGCATCGGCCTGGCGGCAGTACGTAAGCAACGCCTTGAGCTCCTCAAAAGCCCAATTTCCCTTGCGCAAGGTTCGTTGCACAAGCCATTGCCGCGTGTCATCATCCAGCCCGGCTGTATCCACATACTGGTCAATACGAGAAAAGTCACCGCCCAAGGCCATATTTGCCAAAACCGAAAAAGCCCGATCATCGCCTATTGTCTTGCCAAGCTTGGTTTCCACCAGAAAAACGGCAACCACGATGTCATCTGAAACCCCGTATTCACCTTCAATACGCTGCAACAAATCGGCGTGCTCCCTGAGATACGCATACGCACCGGCGAGAAGGACGGGATTGAGATACCGCGTAAGGGGTTTCGGTTGCGCGACTTCCACCGAGCCGGATTTGGTCAGATGCGTGGACAGCAGCACATTCATTTTCCTGGCCATCACCGAAGGATCAAAACGCATGCCCGCCCTTGCGAACATCGCATTGACCTCTTGTCGATCAAAACCATCCAGGATCAACCGTTCCCTGAGCGGCTTCCATTGATCCTCCTCGGCCTGCACCGAAAGCGGAACAACACAACACAATACGAACAGAGCCGTCACAAGGACGGCTCCGAGTCGATTCATACGTGTATTGAAATCATATTCGATCCATGGGGACATGGGCGACATCCTCTTCAAAAGAATCGTCGATGTATCGTGCATAATCCCTGACCTCCAAACGAGCACCGCAACGTTCACAACGGAGAAAAACCTCCGTACAGCGGCGGATTCGGACAAGCGGTCCGTCACACTTGCTGCAACGCATTCCCGAAACAAGACGGGGTTCGCGCCCCTTGCCCCAAAACGTCATGAACTAACGGGCCTCAAGTCCGGGGTTCTTTTCACCCATGGCGACATACAAGGTGGAAAGCGCGGTGTTATAATCGGCAAGGGCCGTATTCAACTGAGCCTCACTCTCGGAAACACGGGCCTGAGCATCAAGAACATCGTTGTTGGTGCCCACCTGCGCCTGATAACGAGCCATGGCCATACGGTAGGATTCCTTTGCAGACTCAACGGATTTACGACCGACCCGAATACGATCCGCGGCCTCTTTCAGGCTCAACAAGGAACGTTTGACTTCAAAACCGGCATTGAGCCGTGATTTTTCCAACTCGGCCTGCAACTGATTGACTGTTTCCTTGGTCTGCTTCCAATCATGGTAATCGGCACCCCATTCGAACATGGTCCAATTCATGTTCACGCCCACCTGCCAATTCTCGGACGCCGAATGGGACCAGTTGTCGCCTCCATCAACATCAGGATCATCACCAGAGCGGTAATAATCAAGATCTGCAGATACTTGAGGATAAAAACTGCTGGCAGCAATCTTGGCATCCTTGAGAGCCGTCTCAACACTCTTGAACGCTATCTTCAGATCGGGACGAGTCTTGTACGCCCGCTCAAGGCAGAGTTTGAGATCAAACTGGGTGGGGGCATAGTCAAGGCTGCCCACATAGTTAATATCGGCATCAAGAGGCAGGTTCAGCAAAGTATTGAGTTGGGCCTCCTGAATGGAAACCGTATTTCGAGCCGTCAGCAAGTCCTGCTCGGCCGTAGCCAATTCAACTTCAGCCTGCAAAACGTCAACCCTCGGATAAAGACCGACATCGTAATAGGCATTGTTGACTTTGAGCTGAGACTTCAAACGCTCCACCGAGTCTTCGGCGCTTTTCACATCCATGCGGGCCTTGAGCAAGGAGAGGAAATTGCTCTGAACGTCCTGAATGACGATCAGTTCGGCGTTGTAGAGCTGAAGATCGCTTTTCTCGTTGAGCAGCTTGGATTTCTGATACGAGGAAAGCAGGCGAAAACCCGTGAACAGAGGTTGGCTCAAACCAAGATGGGCAACCCACTGGTCATTATCGCCGTATGTCTGGTCACGATCGTAATGGGTGTAGCCGTAATCGCCGCTCACTTTGAACAGGAATTCGCCCGTCGCTGCATCAACGCCATACTCGGATCCTTTCAGGGCTGCGCGTGCAGCAAGAATCGACGGATTGGCTTTCAAAGCCCGAGTAACACAACGCTCCAAAGTGTAATCACCCGTTATATCAGCCTTCTTCTGTACATCTTCTTGCTGGGCAAACGCGTTACCCATCAGACACAGAGTACAACAAGCAGCCAATGCTAAAATATACAAAACTCTGGATTTCATTCTATCGCCTTTGAAATGATATTCATGAGAAAATCCGCCACAGCGCAATCTTTATCAGCCTTACCAGTTGACAGGGCAGGCCGCAAGCCCATTAACATCTTGATTACAAATACAATGCCGCGCAATCCGAAGGATCTCCGTGCAACTTCTGCAATGTGTGCCGCAAAGTCGGCAGTAACGGCGCAAGGCACTCGGCCACGGCCTTGGGGCTGCCCGGCAGATTGATGATAAGAGCATTCCCCAAACATCCGGCCACGGCACGAGAAATCGCCCCATGCGGCGTCTTTTGCAGGCTGGCATTGGTCATGGCGCGTTCATATCCCGGCAAACGGTGATCTATCACCCTCAATGTTGCTTGTGGAGTGACATCTCTCGGCCCGACACCAGTCCCGCCAGTTGTCAGAACCAAATCATAGCCCTGCTCAAGCGCAAGACTCGTGATCAGTGCCCGGATTCCCGGCTCGTCGTCCGGAATAATGAATCCTTGCACGTGAGACAATTCAAGCGTCTCCCGCACCATGCGCTCTATGGACGGGCCGGAGGCGTCCTCCCGCAAACCCGCAGCCCCCTTGTCGCTCAAGGTAACCCAAGCCAGGGCGTATCCTTCACGAACAACGTCGAAAACCACTTCTTCAGCCGGGTTACAATCCTCGACAACTTCGGCCACGAATTCCCTGCGGGCAGGACCATGGCCGTCCGCTGTTGTCCAACGCACCGAAACGACCAGCAAGGCCCCGGAATCGGATTCAAGCCGATCACCTACGCGCAAAACCGGAGCATAACCGTGATATCGCACTTCGCATGTGTCGCCGGCTCCGATAACGACCATGGCGCCTTTTCCCAGAAACTGCCTGACCGATACGATCATGTCCTGTTGCACGCCCTGTCCTCCTAAACAAAAATAACCGCCAGAATTCCGGCAAGAAAAATGCCACCGAACGTACCGCTCCCGCCAATGGAAACAACCGGGGCGGCAATACCGTTGCGCACCCTTGGTGAAAGAACAGGGGCGACGCACGCACCAAGGATGGTTCCCAGTGTACCGGAAATATACGCCACAACAGGGGCTATATCGTGCGGCACGAGAAGAAAAACCGTAACCATGGTCACCAGGGCGGGAACAAAAAGCGGGATACGCAAACCGTGCACCGCATCAGGACGAACCAGCGCATAACATGCCACGGCCACAACTACGGAGCACAAACCGGTCCACAGCAAAAGCCCGCCCGCATCGGGTACGTCCGGCCCCTTGCCCAGAACCGAATGCAGAAAAAACGACACACAAAGGATGACCGGCAGGACACATCCACCAAAATTTACGGCAAACTCCTGTTTTTTCAATTCATTTGCCGGCTGCTCATTAATACGGATATGTCCATCGAAAGGATTCTGTGAAATCTCCAACGCCCCGGCTCTCGGCACCATGACCAGCCGTTCGCTTGTGTACACCGGGATATTCACGGCGCGCCCCAACAACGTGGCCGTCAAAAGCAATATGCCCTGCCCCGGAGTAACGCCCAGACGGGAAAAGGCCTCGGTAACGATACTGACCGGAACAAAAATGAAAAAGAAAAACAGTGCGAGCAGAAAAAGGACGGCAAAGACAAGGCCGCCGGAAAAATGAAAATACGGGGGACGAACCATGTGCATATTCTCCGGCCGCCCCCATGGGCGCGGCCTGTTGCTTTTTGCGCAATGACGCATATATACTAACACTGTTTGCGCGTTTGCAGAAGCGATAGCGCATGTTGAACCATAAGTAAATTCATCCTCTGTGGGGCACCATGAAAGGCATCATCCTTGCGGGCGGTTCAGGAACGAGACTGTATCCGCTGACACGCGTTGTCAGCAAACAACTGCTACCCGTCTACGACAAACCCATGATCTACTACCCGCTTTCCACCCTCATGCTCGGTGGAATCCGGGACATCCTCATCATCTCCACCCCGCAGGACCTGCCCCGGTTCAAGGACCTGCTCGGCGACGGTTCCCAGTTCGGCATCAACCTCTCCTACAGGGAACAGCCCAAACCGGAAGGTCTTGCACAGGCCTTCATCATCGGTGAAGATTTTATCGGTGATGACTCGGTCAGCCTGATCCTCGGAGACAACATCTATTACGGCGAAGGCCTTTCCGGCATGCTCCAGGAAAGCGCATCCCTCAAGCAGGGAGGCATTGTCTTCAGCTACAAGGTCAAGGACCCGGAACGGTACGGCGTTGCCGAATTCGACAAGAACCTCAAGGCCATCAGCATCGAAGAAAAGCCAACAAAACCCAAATCCAAATACGCTGTCACGGGTCTGTACTTCTACGACAACGACGTCATCGAGATAGCCAAAAGCCTGAGCCCGTCACCGCGCGGTGAACTGGAAATCACGGACGTGAACAATGCCTACCTGAAGCGGGGAGACCTTGAAGTCCGTCTGCTCGGCCGCGGCTACGCATGGCTGGATATGGGGACGCACGAATCACTCTATGGGGCGGCCGGTTTTGTCCAGGCCGTTCAGGAACGGCAGGGTCACCTCATCAGTTGCGTGGAAGAAGTCGCCTACAGAAAAGGATTCATCGACAAGGCACAGCTGGAAGCTCTCGCTGCAGACATGCTCAAAAACGAGTATGGAAAATATCTCATGGATATTCTCAACGAGGAATAAAGCCTCACGAAAGTCATCAACAAACGCAAGGCGCGGTTTCCTCAAGAGGAAACCGCGCCTTGCGTTTGTACAAAAAAACCGTTTCTAGTGATGATCTGCGGCCATGGCCTCGCGTACACGAATGCAACCGATTACCACAATCCAAGCAAGATAAATGAAAATCAGGGAAACCCCGACAAAACCGGGGCCCGTGCTATGCGCCATGCCGGAAAGCAATTCGCCAATCATTATGCTCCTCCTAAATTCGCAACCCTCGACATTGAAACAATAAATATTCTTTCCCCGGAATCATGAGATTTGTCAAGCCTTCGTCAGCGAAACCACGAATGATAATTTGCATATATAATAAACTTGAACACTCGTTGATAATTCACGTATGGTTTCCAAAACCAACATTCACCGTGGTGCCTCATGAAATTCACACGCTTGTTTTCATCGTTTTTCCCCCGCCGAAAGGCAAAACCAGCCAAAGGCAAGCATACGTCCAAAGACCCTGATGCAATCAACGCTGAACAGATTGCAAAAGATGCTGAAATCATTCGTAACAAGTCGGCAAAAACCAAGAAAAAAAACAACAAGGCAAAAAAAACGACCCTGAACGTCAAAACCACACCAAAGAAAAAGAAGAAAAAGAAAACCGGACTGCTGGCTAACATCAAGCTGAAGACCGCCAAAAACAAGAAACCGGCAAAGCAGTTCACCTCCGCTCCCGTGGATGAGGACAGTCTCGGTTTTGGCATATCCGTGGACCAGGAGGCACAACAGGCCAGCCGCCGCAAGGCCTTCCGGGTATCGCTCGACGGGCTGAAGATTCGTTGCGAGCCATTGGGCGGCCTTTTGGAATCAGTGGATATCAGCGCGCTGGGAATCGGTTTCAAATACACCAGCCGCAGATTGAAGCTGGGGGTCAAGATCAAACTGGACATCGTCTACAAGAAAAACATCCGGGCCGAACAGGTGCCCTGCAAGATAATGCGTCATGACCGAGGCGTGGTAGGTTGCCAATTCTTGGCCATGGACCGACATCAGGAAGACGCAATCCACGAACTCGTGGTCATCGGACAGAAGGAAATGGCGGAAAAGCGGCAACGCAAACGGGACGAGGAATGGAAGCCGCCAGCCTAGGCATCATTCCTTAAGGTTCTCTGCAAACACTTCAAGATCATTGGGCTGTCCGGGCTTGTGGTCCTCCGGGTACAACAGGGCGGACATGTAAAAGACACTCCCGATTTTCAAGGAATTGCGGGCACTGGCTGAAAAACGCTCCAACCCGTCAAGTACCCACTCATCCGCATCAGGAAAACGCTCCCTTGCATCGTCGGCCAATTTGGCCAGTAACATTGCCTTCTGGCGCATCACTCTTTCGTAGGCCTGCTGCCCCTCGCTGCCAAGCTCGGCTTCGGCCAGTTTCTCGAAATCGTGAACCGCATTGATCCGCTGCAATAAAAATGCATAAATATCGAGAGAACGCATACATTTTCTCCTGTTTGCCTTGTATATAGTAGCCCTCACGCCACGCCGCAAGTCCTCAGCACCAACTCCATGATCAAATCAAATTCACTGGACAACACAAGCGAATGATTCTACCCATGATTCCATTCATTTTCATGAGCAACGAAACGGAGGGCCACGGCCTTGAGCATTCTTTCCGCCAGCACGGGACTCACCCGCTATCGGGTCATCGAGGAAGTTTCCGACGACTTTCTCCGCGAGCTTCCCGAAAAACTGAAGCAGTTCAAATTCATCGACATCGACAACACGGCCGAGGAGCGTTCTTTCGGCTGGACCAACTTTGACGACATGCTCGACATGGAGTGGGTGCAATCGCCTCCGGAAAAGGCCAACTACTTCACATTTGCCCTCAGGCTGGACACCCGACGCATCCAGCCGGCCGTGCTCAAAAAGCATTTCACCATCGCCCTGAACAAGGAACTGGCACAAGCCAAGGAACAGGGAAAAAACTTCGTTTCCCGCGACCGCAAACGGGAAATCAAGGAACAGGTCACCCTGCGTTTGCGCGCAAAGTCCCTGCCCATCCCCGCCGTGTTCGATATCATCTGGGACCCGGCCTCCAACCGGATATACATCGACACGACAAACGCCAAGGCCTGCGCATTATTCGAGGACTACTTCACCCTGACCTTCGACCTCCACATCGAACCGCTCACGCCGTTCTTCCTGGCTATGGAAATCCTTGGCGAAGACGCGGCAGGCAAACTCGAAAACCTCGACCCCACCATTTTCATATAGGAGGCGCACAATGGATCTGGCACTGGTGGAACGCGAAAACACCCTCATCGGACAGGACTTTCTGACCTGGCTCTGGTTCAAGACCGAGTCGGAATCACCCTTGTTCACCAACAGGGACAACCACACCTTTCACGTGAACATGGAACAACGCATTTCCGTGCAAGGCGGCGAAGGCGAAGGCAAGGAAACAGCTTCCGTCAGCAGCCCGCGCGGCGAACTGACCGAAGCCAAAACCGGACTTCGTACAGGAAAAAAGGTGCAACGCGCCCAACTTCGTTTTGAAATGGATCAGGACGAATGGTTCGTGCAACTCAAAGCCGACGACTTTTCCCTGAGCGGTTTCAAGACGCCCAAAATCAATACCAAGGACGAGGAAGGCGACGATCCGGACGCCAAATTCCTTGAAAAAATCTATCTGCTGGAAAAATGCCTCGACATGCTGGACACCGTGTTCGCGGTCTTCCTCAAGGTGCGACTGGACAAAGGCTGGGACGCCGAAGCCGACAAGATCAAGGATTGGATCGAGAGCTGATCATGAGTGCCACCACTGAATCACTGGCCGTTTTCGGAGACAGTCTCAGTGAAGGATACGGGCTGTCTTCCCGACATGCGCTTCCGGCCGTGCTCCAGCAACTCCTTGCTGAACAGGGCATTGTCGTCAACGCCGTCAACTTCGGCGTATCCGGCGACACCTCTGCGGACGGCCTTGCCCGCATCGACAAAGTGCTGGGTTTCGTTGCAGCCAACCCGCCTTCCGCAGTCATCCTGGAATTCGGGGCCAACGACTTTTATATTGAAGAACCGGTGAACATTGTTGAACGCAATCTCGACACCATGCTGTCGGCCTTTGCAAAAACGAAAACACCGGTTCTGCTCGTGGGCATCCGGGCCGTTGCGGAAATACCGAATGACTACCGGAAGGAATTCAACCCCATTTTTCAGCGCCTTGCAAAGCGCCACTCGGTTCCGCTCTACCCGGATATCCTTGCCCCGTATCTGGGCAACTCCATGCTCACCCTCATGGACGGACTGCATCCCAACGAGGACGGCGTGGCCGCCATTGCACGCGACATGCTGCCAATGGTCGAAAAACTCGTTCACAATCTGAACCGAATCCCGTCATGACGAACAATTCTTCAAACCGCTGCAGGGGGTATTCATGCTCTACAAGCTGCAATTGATGGACACGCAATCCGGGGTGGGCTGCTTTGCGGCCATGCCCGGTCCCAACCTGAGCTTTTCCGAAATGGTCGCCCAACTCAGGGCTACCCCGTTGGACGACTATCTGCACGAATTCGCCTTGCAGGCGCTGGGAAAACACCGTCCCCGCAAGGTGGAAAAACTCATCGTTGAATGTGTCCGCGACAATGGGCAATCCGATCCGGTGCTGACAACGCTGCTGTTCGAGGCCTGCATTTCCCATGAACGGCTCGCAAAATACCTGCCCATGTTCAACGATATCGACCCAAGGAAACTGGTCCAGCACTCGCCGTCCATCCATATCCGTTCGCACCTGCTTGAAGACCAGCCCCTGCACCGCAAATGGACTTCCCTCTTCAGAAACAACATTTTTCATCACCAACCGCTGCTCTCGCCGCAGGAAGCGGAAATCGAACCGCTCGACCTGCCGCAGCCCCAACAGACAGAATCAACGACGGTGGAAACGATACGCCAACGTCTGGCCGACAAACTTCCTCCCGCCAAGGAGCGCAAGCCTCTCGAAGAGACCATTGCATACGCACTGGACGCGCTGGGCAAGGCCGACGCCTTTCTTGGTCCGGCCATGGCTCACAAGGCAGCGCTCAGCCCGGTGTCCCGGCTGCGACACTGGAGCTTCACAACAAAAACATCCAACGGTCGCCACAACAACACCCTGCAAGGCATGCAGACAAGCTATGGCCGCGGCCTGAACGAACAACAGGCCACGGCATCCTATTCCATGGAAATGGCCGAACGCTTTTCATCCTATGCCAACATCGGTTCGCGCGGCATACTCGGCTGTAAAAACGAATACCCGCTCACGCACGCAGCCTATGAAGAGCTTGACCAACCCGCACTCGATCCCGCATCCCTCGGCCTTGAAGTGCCGTATCAAGGCCAAAAGCTTTGGTGGATGCCCGGGACCGCGCCGGATCAAAACGGCACGCCCGCGCCCATGCTCATCCCGGTGCAGTTCGCCTATCTTTTCTGCAACTGCGACGAGCAAAGCCTGTTCAGCGCGCTCGGGTCCACCGGGCTGGCTTCGGGCAACACCTTGGCAGAAGCAAAAGTCTCCGGCCTGCTGGAAGCCGTGGAACGCGATTGTGCAGCCACCACACCCTTTGATCCAAAACGCTGCTTCCGCATTGCCAGCGACGACCCGGAAATCAGCAAGCTGCTCGGCAACTACATGCTTTCCGGCATCCACGTCTGGTTCATGGACATGACCCCGGAAACCGGAATCCCCTGCTACAAAGCCATTGTCACGGGACAACGCGGCGACATAAACACCGGCACCGGCGCAGACCTGAGCGGCAAACGCGCCCTGATCTCGGCCATGACCGAAACACCGTACCCTTTCCCCGGTCCGCCCAGCGCACTGGCCCCGGCCGACCTGCCCACGCGCAAGCTGGAAGACCTGCCCGACCATGCAACGGGCAGCGCGGACGGCGACCTCATGGTGCTGGAGCACACGCTGACGGCCAACGGCTATACGCCCTGTTACGCAGACCTGACCCGCAAGGACCTCGACATTCCGGTTGTCCGGGCCCTGATCCCGGGCCTTGAGATCATCTCGGACTTCGACCAGTTCAGCCGCGTCAGCCCGCGCTTGTATGCAAATTACCTGAGTATGGTCGACTGAGGGAACATTGACGCCCCGGCCCGGCCGGGATACAGATAATCCCCCATTTGCCCGGATGGCGAAATTGGTAGACGCAAGGGACTTAAAATCCCTCGGTAGCAATACTGTGTGGGTTCGACCCCCACTCCGGGCACCAATAAATTAAAGGACTTATGGATAATTATTCCATAAGTCCTTTTCTTGCGTCCGCCAAATTGACATTTGATTGACACCATGATTAAAAATCACACCTGAAAGGAGTCACAAATGGCAACAATCTGGAAAAAGAAATTCGTCAACAGCAAGGGAAAAAACGAAAGTCGCTATGTAGCCCGCATTCGGCGCAAGGGACACAAGCCACAAAGCAAGACCTTTAAACGCAAAGGCGATGCTGACAAATGGGCGCGAGACATCGAGTCCGAAATGGACAAAGGTATTTTCGTATCCAGGGAAGCAGCTGAAGGAACCACTCTAGCCGAAGCCATTGAGCGCTACATCGACGAGTATATCAAAATTCGGCTAAAGCACTCAAAACGGGAAACTGACAGAGCCAATGCGATCAAGGATAGAGACATCGGCAGACTCTTCCTGGCCAGAATCCGCGGCAAAGAAATTGCTTCCTTCATTAAGGAGCGCGAAGCCGAAGGCGTTGTCGGGAACACCATCCGCCTAGATTTGGCTCTTCTCTCGAAGCTCTTTGAGGTTGCGCGTCGAGACTGGGGCATGGAGTCCCTAGTCAACCCCACCAAATTAGCCCACAAGCCCAAAACGGGTCAAAATCGAACCCGGCGCCTAGAAGATGGAGAAGAGGAAAAATTGCTTGAACACGCTTCTGACAAATTCAAGCCGATCATCCGTTTCGCCCTTGAGACCGCAATGAGGCGAGCTGAGATTGCCGGCCTTGATTGGACTGGCGTTGATTTGAAGAACTCCTCTCTCTACCTGGCTGAAACCAAGAACTTTGAAGAAAGAACTATCCCACTCTCCCCGACAGCCATTGATATTCTCAAACGACTCCCCAGGCAAATCCAAGGCTCAGTTTTCGAGCTTTCAGCAGACCAGATTACTGGCCACATGAGACGGGCCGTTAAATCCGCAGAGATAGTGGACCTTCGCTTCCATGACCTAAGGCACGAGGCCATATCGCGTTTATTTGAGAATACAGATTTGGACACCATGGAGATCAAAATGATATCGGGGCACAAGTCAATGCAAATGCTCGCACGGTATAGCCATTTAAGGGCAAATAAGCTGGCAGAAAGACTGGCGGGCGCAAAGCGCTAACCCAAAGTGATTCATTTTTGGGCCATTTAATTGTGGATTTATGACCAGGTATCTACAGAAAGACTTTTCACATCTTTCTCAATTTCAATAAATGCCTTCCCTATTTCATGTGCCATATCGCCTATGATCATCGTCACAACCAAATGATCTATTGTCGGTTCCAACCCCAAAAGGTTAGTTGTCGCCTGAACTAAGCTCAAAGCCGTCGAATGCGCAGGGTCGGTCATGCCCGAATCACTTTGCCCAACGAGTAGGATGTCTGTCCCTGCTTCACAGAGTCCAAGCCGACTCATAAGCCCTTTGGGTCCACCATGAATGCTTTGGCTTGCCCATTTATAATATGGACGAAAGTGGTCAAGGTTAACGTCCTCTTCTAAATCAGAAAAATTTCCGCCCTTGCCTTTATGGACAAACGGCAAAGCCCATCCATATTGCTTTTTTTAAAACTTTTCCCATATTTTTCAGTGAGCTCATCGACGTACTTCTTACACAGCTCGATCTCACTGTCATCGGGAGCTTTCTCCTGTAGGCGGTGCTCATATTTTTTATGCTGACACATCCCCTTGTAAGACTCTATTAGTTCATAATCAACATACCGTTGAGCACACTCATCTCCATGCTTTGAAATAAATAGCTGAGTAACAGTGACTTCGTGCAAAGCTCTCCACCGAGCATGTGCCGCATCCGCATATCCCGACTTCAGTAATCACATGATTTCATTTGCAATACGACACGATCTTGCATGTAATCTGACTACAATATGGGCATAAAAACTATGGATTTCCTCTTTATCCCCAAAGTAATCGTCCTTGAAAGTATTGCCGGAATCAATGCATATCAAAATCAATTTTTCGAGTAGGTCGAATCCACTTCTCCAACGATTATAATTCTTTTCAACAAACTGCTTTGTTTGCTCCTTGTTCTCCTCAAGTCCTTGCTCAACATATTTTAATAAGCTGCGCTTGACATCGGCAGACAAATCTTTCGTTAAATCCAACAGGAAGTTTTCGTCATTTAACTTATCGAGTATTTCATCAGCTTTATCCTGCCGTTCGCCCAATTCATCCCTCAAGCTCTTCAAAAATTCTTCATGGAGTATCTTCATAAGCGGCGCTATTCCGACGCAGACTCATACACAAAAATAATCGCGACAATCTGCAAATCGTTAGGAACTAAGATCAACGAAACTAGACAAGATAGCCTAAACCACGAAAGCCATTCGTACCGGTATTTTTATGACCAAATCCAATCTTCTTGAGAATATTGAACATAAATTCTGATTCCGGTGCACACCTAGCTAATAAAACGACATTATGCCCTCTATACTCATCAACAACCTGTCTTATCATTGCCGTTGCATGACCTTTCCTTCTATGCCTCGCCTCAATTCCAGCCATCAAAAGCTCTATCCCATTTTTCGCAGCCACTGATGAAACAACAACAAATCCAACAGGACACTTTTCGATTTCATAAACTAAGGCTTTTGCACTCATCCCACCAATTCGCTGCTGCTTGTCTATGATAGACATAAGTTCACGATTCATATCATTTGCAGCTTTAGAATCATTGGCTATCTTTCTATCATAATGGCCATGCTCTGCCCCTTCGATGATCTGAGAAAAAATAAAATCAAAATCCCTACGCGTTGCTTCTCTAAGCATTCAACCTCCAAGCAAAATGACAATACACATCCTCTGCAAGTCTAGTGGTTGTATTCATTTGTCGCCATAACTTCCTTTCACTCTAAACTTATCTCAATGAAAGTTACCAGGCCTTGGCTATAGGCGAATTCTTGTAGTTTACCTCTGGTTCTCTGGCTCTGTTACGGGGTGATCTTCAAAATCCCTTGGAAAATCGTCCAGGATCTCCTTGCCATGATAGTCAAGAATGATTTCTCCGGTCGTCTTACGTGCCGTCCAGTACTGCCCCTTCAATTTGACTTCGGGCTTCTCTACGATTTCGAACACAATGGCTCCTTCATGACACTCGCTACGTCCTCGGACCGACGGCCGCGGCTGGCTGTTGTACACGTAGATCAGCTTCTTGATCTGTTCTGAACCGTCGATCTTGAATGTGCTGCAATAGGAATCGCTTCGCATCTCGCCTGTGCGCATGACACAGCTCAGCTTCAGGAAGGATTGCTTGATCGTCATCATGACCGGAATCGGCGGCGTCTTGTCGCCGTTTTCATTCTGCCAGTCGGAATAGATGTATCCGGTCCACGTCCCGTTCAGGTTGGGGTAGGGCACGAGCCAACCTCCCCACCGGAACATGGGCCATTTCCAGGCCCACAACAGAAACACCAGCGCCAGGGTTGTGTCTATGGTCACTACCTTGGAGGCGACCGTGAACACCTCGAACGGCTTTGAGATGTCCGCCCCCGTGAAGGTGGCTATCCATACAAAGGCCGAAATGGAGATCAGGGCAAGGAGGATGATCGCACTTCTGATGTTCAGGGGCATCACTTATACCCCACGTAATTCCATGCATCATAGAGGAAGTCTTTCGCTTGTTCAGCGGTCCACTTCTGGCCAGTTCGAAAAAGATACTTCAATTCACTGACCTCGCCCCATTCCGTATGCTTGTCGTCTTTTATCGCATTCCAGAGGTAGGCGATGGACTCACGCAGGCCTTCGTAGAGAGTCTTCCCGGTGATCTTGTCATTCGGAACGTTCCACATGAGGCATTCGCAAAGGAATCCCGGTATTACACGAGCTGTTGCGTTGCCCTCGGCTTCCATCTCCAGGGAGAGCTTTTTGAGCACCCGCACCAACTGTTTGTACTTGCCGCCAGTCGCTTTGTTTTTTTCGACCCCGTTGTCATAATGTTGTTCAGGCCAGTTGACGGTTCCAAGCCCACCACTCTTTTCAATAAGGGTTACACCCTTGAGATAACTTTTGTTGGGGCTGTAGCGTCGGTGATCCATAAATGGCGCTACGTCAGCCTCAACACGATAGGTGTTTGATTTGATATCAAAGGCTTTGTTGCCGTTCGCAACCTCGTCTGTTCCAAAATGCCAAACAAGCGCATTGTGAAGATCCTGACGGAAATCGCCACTTAAATAGGTGGCTGGTTCGACACCGAAATCTTCGGCGCCCATTCCCTCAGGGTAGTCCGGATAAAAAGTGTTGTGGCAGCATACACCAATATCGACATCGGAGTTCTGCTTCACATTCACATTGTTGCGATACGATCCCTGGAGGAACACCCTGACATCCTTATCCTTGAATCCGTCGTAGTTGTTGATCGCCTTTTTGATCGCGACAACGGCATTGTCACATCGATCCTTTTCACTCTGGCTCGGCGGCTTTCCCCAAGTCTCGAATTTGGAATTCCAATCAGTCATACTGTGTTAAATCCTCAATTAGCACCACAGACAGAGAATCCGTCCTGGACACTTTCACAGGGGATAGCCGGTTCAGACTGCCAAAGGTGCTGGTCAAATTGATTCGTGCAGCCCACGTCTTGCAAGAGGGCCTGGTGGCCATCCGGAGTACAAACAAGGATGCTCACGTGCCCATCCTGCCGCTCCACGTTGAGCTTGTAACTCTCAAAGGGTTTCAGAAGTCCAGGATCATGCTCCGTGGCATTTTTCAGGAACTCTTCGTCACTCATGCCAGGATCGGGTTTCATGTAGTGTTCATATCCTTCGGCTGCGGTCGTGAGCTTGTTGAGCTCGACCGACAAGCTGTACATTGCTTGGTCGTGTTGGCCAGCACAACCAAAACCGGCAAAGCCGATCAGGAGGAACGTGAGCAGGATAAGGATTATGGCTTTCCGTTGCATTTATGACCTCCAGAACTCAAGCGTCCCGTCCGGACGCCTGCCATTATCAAGATTCCAGTTGTGGATGGCTGTTTCATACTCGTTGTCGATCCCGAAGGCCCCCCTGGCCACGAGGGACCAAAGATGGGCAACGCTGCCCTGCGCTTTGTCGAAGAGCTGCGCATAGTCAATACGTCCACCATCAGGAGTCTCAAGACCTATTATGAATGTGTCGTCGACCTCTTCCCGAATCGGGTAGGCCGCGCCTGTGCCAGCGAGGGCGTGACGGGCAATGGCTGGCAAGCGCTGCGTCTCTTCCGCGATGTCGTCGACCATCGTCCGGAAGCGGCGATGCCACTTGTCCATGTCTGGGGGAGTCTCCTCCAGCACCGCGGCCGTGGAGGTTCTTTGGAGCATCTCCATCCAGATCTGCTTGATGTCCGGATCAATCAACTCATCGTCTCCAGGGGCATTACAGCGACCTATGCCAGCGTCAATGAACTCCGCAAAGGCCAGCGGCCCGAAATTCATCTCATCGAAGATGAAGACATCCTGATTCATCTCGCACGTCCGGTGCTCAGCGGCGTGTTCTGCGTATTCACCGACCTTCAGCTCGACAATGGGATGTATGGTCAGGTCCATGGCAATGTGGGAAGAAAAACCAAGCAGCCAGGCGAAGGCCTTGTCCTGGACGGGAGGAGCCAAATCCCGGAGGACCTCGATACCGGCTTTAAGCCGGTCGCCGACGTTGGTGTAATGCATGGCGTCCGCCCAAACTTTGGCGTCGTCGTCCATAACAGAAAGGTATGGGTAATCCGGACTGACTGCCCCCAACTCCACAAAACGGGTCCAACGCGTTACCTGGTAGGCTTTGTCAGGTGGCAAGCCCTGAACACCCTCAAGAGATTGAGGGGTCTTGAATCTATTGACCATAGTGAGATGTGCATATGCTCCAGGCATGGATTCTCCTTATTTGAATATTCATTCATTGATCTATATAGGCCTTAAATTCAAGAAGGTCAAACGGATGATGGGGCTCAGTCTAGTGGTATTGTTGACAACAAATACGAGACTATTTAGGTTCTCACATCCACATGGACAACACCCACCGCCCCAGGACTAAGAGCCTGTAATATCTTTGAGGGGCGGTGGGTTCTTTTTTTAAACGATTACCGAAAAAACCCATTGAATCATAAGCCCCCAATGATGAGAAGAAAGGGGCTCTTTCTCAAAATTGATAGCTATTATATGTGGCTTGAGTTAATATCATTTATCGACTAGAGCAGACTCAAGAAGGAGCGAAGCGTTTCTTCGGTGCATTTTCAGTGTCTAGAACTAATCTAAAAATCCATATAATATAAACCGGTTGCTTTTCTATTCCGATATGATTAACTCTTGCTGGGTGTCTTAATCACGAATATTGCAAATTGAACTGTTAAAATTATGACAATGATGACACTTGAAGGTACCCACGGAACAACCGTTACTCGCTATAGACAGATCGCTGAGACAGGTTTTCAGATGCCAGACCGTCCTGGTCGAGGAGGAACAGGTGTCTATTTTTGGAAAAGCAGCCTTCATTCCAACGAGTTAGCACAGGGGTGGTACAATCAGTGCTATAGCGAGGGACGCTATCGGCGCGATGAGAATCAAAACGGTGTCATAATTTTTGCATCCATGACATTGGATGAAACAGAGTTCTTCAACTTGGAGGACGATGACACGAAGGTCAAAGTGTATAAGCTTGCGCAGGCCAAAGGAGTTAATACTGGAGGGCGCCTTGCAGCATTATACGATTTTTTTATTAAGACCGTAGAGGAAAAAGCAAACGTGGCTTTCAAAGTCATTGGAAAGGCTATAAACCCTCCTAAGCCGGAATTTCTACCAACCTATAACACAATGATACTAGGCTTTCCCTACTGTTACATTGTTAAAGACATTGATTTAATAAGTATTAAAAATAAAGAGTGGTGCTAAAATGTCTAATGATGCTTTGAAGAACGCTATCAACGAGGCGTTTGATTCTTTGATGTCAATGGACACCGATGAGTTCAATGCAGCGCTGGCTGATCACCGTGATGGCGAATTTGCGTCAATGTTAGTTGAAGCAAATGCCTTTGTGGATGGCAATCGTTACTATCAAAACGAGGGGAAATACTCTTGCAACTTGATGTACCAAAGACCGTTTATCCAGTCTGCAAGCATTAATAAGGATTTTATCCAAAAAATTGTTACCAATAAATCCTTTTATAAAACCTTCATTGATCTTAGTGTCTCTATTGAGCATTACCACCTGTATGAGTCTCAAATCAGTTTCAATATTGAGACAAACAGGACTTACGCGATTGAAGACGACGGGATGGATTACAAATGGGCAGCATAAGGTCCGATTTCAAGTTCAATTCGTTCAAAGTTGATAAGTTTATTTTCAACGTTGAGCCTTTTGTTGAGTTGATTGAAGATCAATCCGTTATAGATCCCAGTGCATGGGAGATTGACTTCAAAATTCGTGTCCCGAGTTACTTCGTAAAGAGAGGGGTCTATCTTGGTGGCCTTGATATCCGCTTAGCTCTAACTATCCCCAAAGAAGAAGTCCCAGAAAGGGACAAAGATCTAGAGCTGGTGAAGCTAGACGCAGGCATAGTTGGCACCTTTTCAACCGAGGAACGATTTGCTGACAAGGCGATTGAAGAAAAGTTGGTGAAATTTCACATTCCCACGTTATTGCTTCCCTATCTTAGAAGCGCTGTAACCGGCTTTCTTGCGTCTGCAGGATTTGGCAATTTTATTTTCCCACTTATTAACATCCATCACTACGCGCAGGAATCATTGAAAGATTGCAATATCACAATCATCGAATAACTGCATAACCAGCACATTCTAAAGGGCCATTCTCTCGGAGTTTGGCCCTTTTGCTTTTCCCTTTTTTTTTAACTTTGAGTAGACTTCAAAATTAATGCCTTTCTTGTTAATCAACAACAGTCGTGATTCTTTGATAATCTACCCTCCCCTCCAGTACTTAACGGAGATCTGCCATGCCTCTTAAAACACACATACAGCGGATAGCACTGGCTACAGTGCTCTCACTCGCTTTTCTTCTTTCCGGGACTTTGGGATATGCCGACTCCCTGAAAGTAGTGTCCTTCAATATCCAATTTCTGGGGCACTTCAAAAACAAGGACGATGAGAGCTTGGCAACGCTCCTGGAGCCGTTTGACCTGGTCTTTGTCCAGGAGCTCGTCGCCCCTCCTATTTCCGGCACATATCCAGATGGCTCACCCTACAAGGCCGACGCGGAATCCAAGGAGTTTTTTGACGCCATGGCATCCCGCGGTTTCTCCTACGTCCTCTCCGAAGAAGATACCGGGACAGGCCCCGAGAACCACAAGGCCTCCTCTGCCACCGAATGGTTCGTTGCCTTTTACAAACCCCTGCAGGTTTCTCCGGCGCCGGATCTCCCGCACGGATTTCTGGCCAATGACCGTTCAGACCATCCGGACTATGAACGTGTTCCCTACGCATTCCCTTTCCGGGCCGGGAATGCCGATCTTGTTTTCATCTCGGTACACCTGCAGCCCGGGGGAAGCCAAAAGGAGACTGCAAGACGCGCTCATGAGTTTGAATCTATGTTTGCGTGGATTGACGGTCAGAAGAGCCAGGAAAGAGATTACGTCATCTTGGGGGACATGAACATCGAGGACTGTGAGGAGCTGGCCGGCATCATGCCGGCAGGCTATGCGTCACTGAATGGCGATTGCATCCCTACCAACACGAACCCCAACGGCCCTAAGCCATATGACCATGTGATTTACAATACTGCGTATAGCGCCCAGGAGCTGAGCGACAACCGCTTTCAGGTTGTCGACCTGGTAAATGCTATGGGTGAATTGTGGGATCCGAATGAAGGAGTTTTCCCGGGTAATCCTTACAACCACAAGGGATTTCGAATGCGGTATTCTGATCACCATCCGGTTGCGTTCGTTGTGTCTACCAGAAGTGATGATGATTAAACTGACGATTTTCTATTTCAACAGACATCTAGCGAAACATATCGGATTGTGTAAAATCTATTGAGTTTAACTCTGTCCATTGGCAGGTGAAAAGATGTCGTCATATGGCTTTAAAAAAGGCTCTCTTATTGACGTGATTTACGACCCTAAGACAGGGAAAGAGATCCCCGCTCGTGATGTGGTGAAAGACGACCATACCGGCCTAACACTTCGAACAGAACTCAAAACAGCAAAACTACGAGGAGCTCCTCTTTATCTGTGTCCTCTTTGCCATACTCCGATTTACCTCAAATCCGGCGTAGAAAGGCAAGGGCAATTCTTTGCGCACTGGCCCTGCAGATGGATGGAAAAGCATGAATATTCACAAGAGCAAATTAGGGCCAGGCGCTTTCATGGCCAGAGAGAAAGCCATGCACACAAACAGACGAAAGGTTTTGTGTACAAGTGCCTTGAAGTCGACCCGTCTTTTAGCAGTATCAAAGTCGAAAAAGTCTGGAAGAGCACAACTGATGAAGGAAGATGGCGTAAACCAGATGGTAATCCCCCCGAAAAATAGTAGTTCTGAAAAGTAGAATTTTCTCGTAAAGACAACGCAGGAGATTTTACATGAAGAAGTCCCGTTATTCCGACAGTCAGATCTTGAATATTTTGAAGCAGGCCGAAAATGGTGTGCCCGTGGCCCAGCTCTGCCGGGAGCACGGCATGAGTAACGCTACATTTTATAAATGGCGTTCCAAGTACGGCGGCATGGATGCCTCACTTATGGCACGTATGAAAGAGCTGGAAAAAGAAAACCAAATGCTCAAGCGCATGTATGCCGACGAAAAAATCAAAGCCGAAATCGTTGCCGAGGCACTTGCAAAAAACTGGTAAGGCCGTCTCGTCGCCGCGAGATGGCCAAAAGAGCCGTGAAAGGGAAGAGGTTAAACATTCGCCAGTCTTGCGAAGCCTTTGATATCAGCCAGACATGTTACCGATACGAGCCAAAACTGTCGGCTGAGAATGAACGTGTGGCGGATTGGTTGATTCGTCTGACTACGAATCAGCGCAACTGGGGATTTGGCCTGTGCTTTTTGTACTTGCGTAACGTCAAAAAGTTTGGCTGGAATCACAAGCGTGTGTACCGCATCTACTGTGAATTGGAATTAAACATGAGAATCAAGCCTAAAAAACGGTTAGTGCGCGAGAAGCCGCAACCGCTTGTTCAACCCAAGGCGATCAACCAAGCATGGTCTATGGATTTTATGCACGACCAGTTGCGGGATGGCCGCAGCTATCGATTGTTCAATGTGATTGACGACTTTAACAGGGAAGGCTTGGGCATCGAAGTGGACTTTTCATTGCCAGCCGGTCGGGTGATCCGCTCCTTGGAACAAATCATTGAATGGCGTGGTATGCCACAGGCTATTCGCTGTGATAATGGGCCTGAATATATCAGCCATCGTCTTCAGGCCAGGGCGAAGAAAAAAGGTATCCGACTTGACTACATCCAGCCAGGCAAGCCACAGCAAAATGCATATGTTGAACGATTTAATCGGACTGTGCGTTATGATTGGCTCAACCAGTATTTGTTTGAAAGCATACAAGAGGTCCAGAATCATGCCACCAAGTGGCTTTGGACATACAACAATGAACGGCCGCATTTTGCCCTTGGGGGGATCCCCCCAAGGGCAAGACTGGCCGAGGTAGCGTAGCCTCTACTTTTCAAGACTACTAGAAATGGGAGGATTACCGAGACGCTTGAGAAAATAGCTCACGTGTTGAAAGTGCCTTTGAAAGACTTATTTCAGACCGACTAGCCAGGATCAACTCCGGCTAATCTCCATAGTCCATTTTTTCGGGGATAGCCCCACGCACCCCGCCACGAGGATGCGGTGTATCCCCATCTCGTCTAGGAATAAGGTGGATGTGCGCATGGAATATCGTCTGCCCGGCAGATTCGCCAGTATTCATACCCACGTTAAAACCGGTAATCGTTTTGTCAGCGATTTCGATACGTTTTTTGAGCACCCGGATTAACTCTTCGCCTTCCCGGCGTTCCTGAGTAGTCATGGTGAACCAGTCAGCCACATGCCGTTTGGGAATTATGAGGTGATGCCCCTCAGATACTGGATACTTGTCAAGGATAGCGAACACTGAGTTGTGCTCTTCGACTACTATAGCGGGGTTGATCTCGGTGAAGCAGAACTTGCACCCAGGCAAGCTATCGATCTGCTTGAGCTTGCGGAAGTCGGTGTCGTCCTTATTGCCTTTGGTGCGGTTGCAACGGGAGCAGAGTACCTGCAAATTGTCCTTGGTGGATTTTCCACCCTTGGATCTGGGGATGATATGGTCCAAGTCCAAAGGTCTTTCGTCCTTGGTCGCCCCACACAGAGCACATCGGCCGCCAGATTCTTTCATCGCCTCGTAGTAGACACTGCCGCTCACAGGCGTGTCCAAGAGTCGGTAGTCCCAGATGCTTAGGCCACGCTTGACGATAAATTCCTGCATCTTTTGGTCACAGAGCATCTTGATCTGGGCCCTTTGTTCGAATGTCAGCTTGCCGGTTTTTAGGGCCACCAAATCGCCTTGGCGGTCGATGACACCGTTCTTTTTGAGAATCCGCAGGGGCATTTTCTTGATGCGGTCCTCGTAGTATTTGAGCTGGCTTTCGTCCTGGATGATGAAGGCGTGGGCGAGTTGCCGGATCGTGGCTGTGCCGTCCGCCTCAACCAAGCTGCGGATCATCAACGGCTGGTAGATGTGGGACATCCTCATCCGGTTGGTGAGGTAGTCGATGAGGTCGTTGAGCTGATTCATGTTGCTTCAATTTTATAAATAAAAAAATAGATATACAGCGATGGCGAAATGCAGCCATCGAACAAACGCATACACCTATACCAGACAACAGACAGTCATGATCGCTATATACTTTGGTTTATTATCTGAAAAATAATTTAAAATCTTTAACTTTATTTTTGATAAAAATTGCAGACTGATAGTATTCACCCTCTTTTAAATTTTTACGGAAATAACTTAGGTGTGAAGTCTCAATAACTCTATTCTTTTCGTTGTATTCATCAATACGAATGGTGTAGTCGTCTTCGTCTGAAAGCCAATGAATTTTTTTTAATAGCTGACATGTTATATTGATAGTTGCACCGTAATCAACACGATCAATAGTAATATCTGTAATTTTAATATACCCATTTGAATCGCCAACACCTAAGTCGCTGCCTGAATTTGCTATACCAAAAATCGCAAAGACTAATACAAAACATAGGACTAGATTTTTCATTTAATCCCCCACACCGTCACCGGCAGTTTCCAATATACAATCGTATCAACCAGACGCCCATATTCCAAGGCGTCCTTATCCTCGTCCTCAATGATCAACACAATCCCAGCACGTTTACCTGTCTCGGCAGAGTAATGAAGGCTCTGACCGATTGCCTCAGCCCACTTCGACAGCATGTGTAGCTGTCAGGCAGTCACACCGTGCCCCGCTCTCGACAACAACCTCCATAGTGCCGTTGTGATCTCCGCACCACTGGGCCTGGTAGTACGCTTCGGGGTGGAGGTGTCCTGCGAGGGTTGTGATGGGTAGGAGGAGCAGGATGGTGGCTACGACAAAGATCAGGATGCGGTTCATTTGTCCATTTTTTTTGTCTGCACAATAATGGGAATGGTTTATATTTAACTCATTACTCAAGACATCTCTGTCAAATCCTCAACACCAGCCATATCAGCTAGCATCTTTGTGTATGTCTTTAGCTTGGCCTGAAGTGTCAATAACTCTGAGCGAAATAACGTAAAGGTTTGCGTAATCACATTCGTAGTTTAGGTACAATCGTTTTGGAATTGTCTTTTGTTTGAACCGCATATTTCCGTAATCAGGATGTGTTGGCAGGAATATCCCAATCAAACCCGACCGCGAACTGTTTTTAGTTTTTCTGAGTAAGCGTAAACTTTTTGACCTCTTCCAAGCCTCCACATCCTGTTATCACGCCAACTCTTCAGCGGCAAGATACTGCGGCAACAAGCTTCTTCTCTCGTCATCGGACTTCATGCCCGGCAGTCTTTCAAAGAAAAAGTGCAGATATCGCAGCGATTCCAGCCCATTGGCCTTCGCAGTCTCGCCCAGGCTAAACAACGCTGCGCTTGCCGCTGCGCCTCTGGGCGAAACGGAGAAAAGCCAATTCTTTCGAACAACCGCAAAGGGGCGGATGGCGTTCTCGGCCAGATTGTTATCAGGTAGCAAGATGCCGTCTTCAAGATACGTTTCAACCCGTTCCCACTGCCCCAAGGCATAAGAGATGGCGCGGCCGAGGAGACTTTTCGGCGGCGTGGTCTGTCCCCGTTCCAGAAGCAAGGCCTTGATGGTGTCCATGATCTGACGGGACTGGTTCTGACGCATGGCCAGGATACGATCCGCATCAAAACCCGCTTGCCGGGTCTGTTTTTCCAGTCCGTAAAGTTGAACAATGAGATCGACCACCTCCTGAGTCGTGCCGCGTTTCTTCGTCCCGGCCTTGAGCACGTCCATGAATTTGCGCCGCACGTGCGCCCCATACAGCCCACATGGATGATGCCCTCACGCTCACCAAGGGCGTTATAGCCCGCATACCCGTCGATTTGCAGGTAGCCGGAAAAATCGCGCACCAGCTCTTCGGCAATCTTGCCGGAACGCGAGGGCGAGTAATGAAAGAGTACGCCGGGTTTTCCAGGAGGTCCGCCTCGGGCGAGCCACATATACGATTTGCTCGTGTTCTTCCGGCCAGGTTCTTTCAACACCTGCACCGTGGTCTCATCCAAATTCAGGACCGACCCAGACATAATCTCTTCGTGTAGAATATCCATGATCGGCTCGCAAGCTTCGGCAGCCCGCAAAGCCCAGCCGCACATGGTGCTCCGAGAGACATCCAGTCCCAATCTGGCGAACATGCGCTCCTGGCGATAGAACGGCACCCCGTCCACAAACTTAGATGCCAGGACATAGGCCAGGAGACCAGATTTAGCGATGCCCTTAGGTGGCATGGGGGCAATCTTCACGGTGGGATCGTCGTCCTCCACTCCCTCGCACTCGCGACAGGCGTACTTGGGCCGGACGTGGCGCACTACCCGAATTTTGGCCGGAATGAAGCCCACCTTTTCGCTGACTTCTTCACCGATGAGGGTCAAAGGAGAGCCGCAAGGGCATGTCTTGTCCTTTTCGGGCAGGTCGTGAACAACTTCCACACGGGGAAAAGTTGGCGGGATGGGACGCCGACCTTGCTTCCTGCGGGTATGACTGGGTGCGGAGACGCTGCTGTCGTCGGCTTTCAAGAACTCCGCAGCAACAGCCTCCGCCTCGTCGAACAGCGAATACTGCCGATCATTGGCGGTGGGTTTGATCCGGCGCTCGGAAGATGCCGCATGAGTGACGGCCTTGAACCACCGGACCTGCTCCTGCAACTCCGAAATGTATTCGTCCCGGTCGGCAAGGATGGCTTTCAATGCCTTAGGGTCACTTGGTAGGACTGCGTTGCTCATGGGAAATATGTATACATAATATATTGAAATATAGATGCAATAGTCAAAAAAATTGTCGAATATTTCAGACTCGGATGGCCCTGCATCTGCATGGGGTCGAGTCCTTCAAGGAGCCACGAAAGCTCACGTGTCCCAAGTTCCAGAGTATGCTCCCTGCACTCGGGCCAAAAGAAGCGATACTTCTCCAGCCGCTTCTGCCACAGACAAAATCCGTTGCGATCCCAGCAGAGGATTTTGATGAGCGTCCGGCTTTTGTTGCAAAAGACGAACAGTTGTCCGCTGAAAACATCTATCTCTGGAATGTCGGAGACAAGGAGAGACAAGCCGATGATGGCTTTGCGTAAATCCGTCGAACCCAGCACGAGGTAGACCCGTGTACTTGAAGGCAAGATCATGCGAACCGGCCAAGTGTTTCAAGGAGCTTAACGAGTGTGGCCTGGCAAAAATCGCCTGCCAGCTCTACCTGGTAGCCTGAGGCATACAAAATGATAGGCTGCCAGACTTCCTTGATGGTGAACTGCTGCACCGGGATGGGCACGATGTCCGGCTTGTTGATGGGAGAGGATTCTTCGCTTTGATCAAGGAAACGCCGCTTCCAGTACCAGAACGCGCCTGCCGAGAGCTTGTGCCTGCGACAGTATTCGGCCTGCGTCAGCTTGCTTGCCCGCCAACCATCGACATACTTACGCCAAAAGTCGGATTAATGGGGCTTTCTCTGTTTTCGGGATGTCTTGGCCATGGATGCTCCTCCTTGATCTGAAGGGCATCATGGCATTGATGGGGTATTGCTGTAATAAGGGGTTCATTGAGCGCTTACAGCAATAATTCTTCCGGTAGCTTTGCTGGCCTTACTGTCTGTTTTATCCAATACATGACCGACGGACCTCAAACAGACCACAGCATTCACCCAAAGAGACTCCCAGTTCAAAGCATCACCAGCCTTCAAGGCGTTGACGGCATCCTCAGCCCGTTCCAGAACATTTCGTACCTCTAACACAGCCCCTCCAGATTATACCCACCGCCGATATAGCCTTGTTGGCCACATAAATGCCACAAGCATTCCTATGAACAACACCCCAGCAACAGAGCCGACAATCCAATCATTGCTGTAAAATGGAGAACTCGTTGCGAAGTCAATCTGGGCAAAGATGTCATTTGTTCTACTTGCGGTTTCGATCTCACTATTTCGCACAGAATCAAAATAATCACAGATACCAAACCACAAGAAAAACGCTGAATAAAACAATGAGGTCGGCAAGAACATCCGTCCAAGCCTGCATATTACGAATGGGGCGATAACAGCCCAGACTACTGAAAACAGCAAAGCAAAAATTGGAATGGTATCAATGGCTATGGCTACAGCAATCAATGCCACGATACAGAAAAAGGTTGATTTGACCTGACTCTGCCGACAATCGATATAATTATGTGAGCTATACATTACTTCCAAACATGGAACCATATAACCCAGGTCAAGTCCACTAACCCTTTGCAAAAAAGAAAGTGCTTAGTTGGCACCCTGTGACATATTGACACTGCACCATATTGACAAAAAATACTAATTAATATAATTTATATAAAAATTAACTAAAACTATATTTTATCAGAGTGTTATATGATTAATATTTCAATCTGGAATCCAAAAGGTGGAGTCGGTAAAACGACAATTGCGCTCAATATAGCTGCTGCTCTTACCTGCAGCGGAAAGTCAGTGATCTATGCAGACTTAGATCCTCAAGGGACAGCATCCATGCTAGCAGAAGACAACCATCTCCCTTACGAAGTTCGTGCCGAGATCCCGAAAACTGGGGCTAGCTTCCTCATCTTGGATCATCCTCCTGGGTACGGAGAACTCCCAGATTCACCTCTTGTCGTATTTCCAATGCGGCCAAGTCGGCCTGACATGCAGGCTGGGCTGAAAGCGATGAGGGCTTTGCAGAACTCAGCACAAGTCATCACAGTGTTTAATGACTGCGACTTCAGGCGCGCTGTTGATAGGGCAACCTACAATCAAGCAAGAAAGACGCTAGGTATCGAAGATATACGCGTCGTTAGAAATCGTGCTGTTTACAGGGTGGCCATGAACAAAGGACGCACGATCTTTGACGAAGCATTGAACTCCGCCCACGCTATTAAAGACGCCAGAATGGAAATCAAAAGAATCCTAGCAAAGCCCAAAAAAAAGATTAAAAATACCAATTAATATTTTTGATTGGAGTTTATCTAAATGTCTGACGAATTCGATTGGTTAGAAAAAGAACAAAGCGGTCGCGACACCAAGATCGACGACCTAGCCGCAGCAGAAACGGATAAGAAGAAAGCCATTAAGAAGGGACGTCCCGGAGCAAAAGGGAAGCCTCCGGTTAAAAGTCTCCAAATCGAACTGCAGAACCGCATGGGGAAGCGAGCACCTTTGGTGATGGTTTATGGCCAGGGGCCCCGAAAGAACGTGAAGAACGTGAATGTCCCAATCCCTGCCGACCTTGCTGCAAAACTCGACAAATACACAATAGGCCCTAAGGCTCAAGTTATCGCCTTACTTGCTGCACACGCCCTTGAGAGCCTAGAGTCAAATGAACAGTGTATTTCAGCCACATCGGTGAAGTAAGGAGTCAGATATGACCAGAAACACAGGCCTCTTCGGTTTTGGGAGCTGTCAGCCTGTAATCAAGAAGGGCTACAACAAAAAGGCGACTGATAAGATTCTCCAGAAGCATCGTGAAACCGAAGAAGCATACCGAGAGCGAATCCGTAAACTGGACGAAGAGCTAGATGAGGCGACTTTAACAATTGATGCTATGACCAACATGTTTCATGAATATCTGAACAATCATGGAATAGAGGTTTCTCAAAGACAACTTGATGAAGATTTTTATAGGCATCGCTCAAAGTTGGAAATGAAATAAAGAGGGGCGAGATAAACTCGCCCCTCTTTATTAACGCCCTTTCAGCGGATTTGTTTTAAAGTCCCGTTCCGATTTCTCATTCAAAGACGCATCCTCGTCTTGCCCTGACTTCGATTCAGACTCCGATGGTGACCCACCACCTCCTACGGCATGCGCGGTCGTTGAGAAGACCCCAAAGACCTGGTTCGTGGATCCTCGCATGTGATCCTCGGCCCCATTCATCAACTGCGCTCCAGCTCCCATCGAGCCGAGCCAACGCATGATGTTATCCGGAAGGTGATTGATGAGCTGGTAGAGACGGTTCACAATGAACAAAATGAACCCACAAAAGAACACGATATAGAAGATCGTGCCAGGCAACCCTATGTGCCGTTCAGTGCCTCCCGGCAACATAGGAGCGCTCGAAATGATGATCTCTGCGCTTTCAGCGATAATCGGCCCTATAACTGCGATGATGATGAGGGCGAAGAGCAAGCCAAGCAGCATGAGGATTGGCTTCAGGAGGACGCTCAGGAGAAGCATGTATCCAGTTCTTCCGTGCTGACCGGCGAATCCCTCGCCGTCTGGCATTGCATGGGCGACACACCAAAGAGGAGCGGCCACCAAACTTTCAATGACCAGGATCAGCCAGCTAATAACAGCCCCCCACCAAATAACGAACGGCAGCGCCGGCAGAAGAAAGGCCATGGCCAGGCCTGCAAGGTAGATTGGAATTACTCCAACAATGGCGAAATCTCCAAGAAATTGTACGACCTTGTTTCCTGCCTCAATTAAAAAACCGGAGATTCCTCCGGAAAGGAAATTTCCGATCTTTCCAATCAAACCATTGTCTGATGCTTGTTTAACTGCTGAAGATCCCGCTTTGATGGCCACGACTCCGGTAATGTAGACGTGCACAATTGATATAAGGGTGTGGCCGACTTCACTCATCGACACAACAGGATCTCCGGAATTCATGCCACGGATCACCTTCTTGACCATGCCACCGAAAAACTCATTGAACATCGTTGACAAAGTACCTTCTTCATTGCCGCCTTTGCCGGCTTCGCTGGCTACGCTCATGTCGAAGGCTTCATTAGCCGTTTTCCCGGCCCTGGACAGCATGACCGACAAGCCTTTGTCTGGCCCACTGCCCATTCCCCGATAGCCAGGCTTGAATGCCGAGGGGAATATTTTCAGATCCTGGTTCAGACCCTCCAGGAACCCTGACATGGTCCAAGCATACGCGCCGGCGCTTACCCAGCCACGCCACAAGGCCTCTTCCTTGAAGTCAGCAAAGGCTTCCTTCCTTTTTTCCGGTACTTCGGCGGCGTAATAGTCGGCCATGTATTGTCGAAGTTCTTTTTTATAAGAGTCTGCTGCGAGCCACAGCATTTTTTGAGGAGAAACAGAAAACGGCTCATCTGCGACATAATTTTTTGCAATGTCATAGCATCGAGAAACAAGATTTGCGATGAGCTGTTCATGCGCGACCTGAATATTCGAATCTGCCACAACCGGCATTCTGATGTAGCCCATTTCGGTGTCACGTATGTTTGTGTTTTGCGGGGCAGTCCAAACGAAAAGAACGTATTTGCGCCCGTCTCGCGTTTCCTCACGGCGCTCATAAATTTTGTTGCCCTTGAATGGAAAATACAGTGGATTGTCGGGGTTGCTGTAATTCTGCGACCAATATTCTTGATGGACTTGAGTCACAAAGATTGTCTTGGCCAGGTTGTTTGCCTGCTCTGCCACTTTCGGCGGCAGTGTGGCCACGATCTGCCCAACTTGCTTTTCCTGGTAGTCCAGGGCGACGAACCACGCCCAATTCGCACATTGGATTGAAAAAGCGACTGCCCACAATATTGCAATTTGGAGAAGACAAAAACCCTTTGCTACCGGTGCAACCATTCCGAGAGAAAACGAAACGCGCACCGGGACCCAAAGTGTGTGGTAACGTTGTCCAAGCGGCTTACCCTCGTGCGCCGTGCCAATCATTCCGTTTGTATAAATCCAAACGAACAAAAAAATGGTCATGCTCGTTCCCAACCAATTCAGTTGCTCAAAGATTGGCAGAATCATTGAAACGGCTGCATTGCTGCCTGAACTTGCACCTCCGCCAGCCTGCAGGGAGTGCCAACCAGGGCCAAAAACAGCATCAAGGAGCCGCCCGGAAACATCGTTTGGATCCAGGGTTGGGAGGGTGAAGCCCTGAGATGGGTCAACCGGCAACGGGTAGGGGTTTTTCATTGGATCACCGCCTTATCTGAGGACTTTCCCTTTCTGAAAAGCCACGCGTTGTACCTGGACTCGGAGTTTCGGGGAAAAACAAAAACACTCCAAAAAAGCATGGGGAGTGTGTAGAGGCAGGCTGCGATCCAAATGGAGAATAATATGATATTTCCCAACAAGTTATAACAGTGCGTTTCGTTGGACTGAAACCATAAATAAAGAACCGCGTAGAAGGACAAGACAAAAGAAATCAACACATTGAGAACGACATGTCCCACGAAGAGAAAAGAGGTCCATGCTTTAACGATATTTTTCATCATCTTCGACTCCAAGCCACATCGAAAGTGGCTGAAATTTTTTATTTTTCATCATCCAAATACGCCACCACCGCGAACAGATGATAAGACAGGAAAGAAAGAAGAGTCCTACCACAGTGAACCATCCTTTCCATTCCTGACCAAACGTTGTGAATTGATTCCAAATAATCAGAATAGCCAGGAAGGCCGGCACAAGAGCCAGCAACATTTCGATCTGATAGCCCCGAATAATGCGGGGCCTGTCTTCTTCGGTGAAGCCCCAATGCTTCTCGACCTCTTTCCAGTCCGTCATGTCCGGTGCGTCCGGATCGTCGAGCGCGATTGGCTTCGCCGGAATCAACCCGCAAATCAATTTTCCGATGGTCTTTTGAAGCGAACGATGCTCGTCCCAAGCAATAAGTCTTTTGACAATCTTCATCCTTCATTCTCCATTCAAAATTTAACGAGCTAAATGCTGAAAGCATAACACAACCACACAAAATTTCAATAATTCCAAAATCTTAAATCCGACACATGAAATTCAAGATTTGTCGTCAGAGAAATGTGTTTTGTCATCACAAATTCCCATTTTGTCGCCATATTTTTGGAATTTTGAGACTCCAAATTGCAAAATTGAAGGGGCTCAGAACAAACTGAGCCCCTTCTCTTTTGATCCCTCATCCCTCCTGAGTCTGCAGGATTACGCATTGCCGATTCCCGGTTTTCCTGTCCCCAGAATCTCCCTGCGTAAGAAAATGCCTAGGAGATTTTTATACACGTCCGTCTCCTGAGCTTCCTGCCCTGCCGTATCTAGAAGATCACACAACTCGCTTTGATCTAAAACAAAAGTACCAACTTGATCAGCCAACAATTCAAACTCTGCAGCGTTCACATTTTTAAAATCCTTTAAACTATAGCTTTGCACTTCCGGCCTCCTTTCGCGTTAAATTCAGCACTATCATGTCATATTCGACACGACATCTCAACTCAAAAATGACATGATTAATTCATTTGTGATTTCACAATTTACCATGTATTTAATTGTGATGAAAAATGAGTGGAACGAATTAGCCCGCAACACCGTGAAAGGCTTGATGGCATCGAATGGAGTAAATGCGGTGGAATTGCAAAAAAGACTGACGGAGCTAGGAGTCAATGAGACGAGAAACAGCATCGTACTCAAATTGAACCGTGGAACGTTTAGCTTTGCATGGTTTCTTCAAGTCCTGAAAGCCCTCGACCTAAAATTGGAAACAAAGAATATATGACAAATTTAACTATCAGGCTCAATTGATGGTCATAAAACACACAACACTCACACCTGAAGAAATGAAACGCCGTGAGCGTGTTCTTGAGGACGCCTTAGCATCATGCGCAATAGAGGGATTTAATCTGACGCCTGAGGACCTCAAAGAAGTCCGCAAAACTGTGATGACCTACGACACGAGTGATGAAATGGTGGCCGACCTTAAAAAACGTATGGGGATTGATTAGTCAGGACATCCAGTTCACATATAATGAAATTGGTGATTTTTAAACATTCTACCAACCGTTACAAATACCAAAAAATTCCAACCTACAGAAAATGGTTACAAAAAAATGCAACAAGTACGAACAAAAGACTTGATAGATAATAGCCAGGTTAAATACATCCAACTCACCGACGACGCCTATGACTTGATATTGATTGAAAAAAACAAAAAATGCACGATTGAAAAAAAGCGTGACATCCTCTCTCTCTGCCTAAACTTCACTCAGGCCTCTCTTGGGGTCAATTGCATTTTTGATGACACAGCTTCTCAGAAAACAATCAAAAACTCAGTTCACCCTGAGTGCAATTACAACAAACGATTTCAAGCAGTTGGCAATATAGGAAGAGAAATTGTAGGATTTGATCCGCATACTAAAAAACATAGAATTTTCGACAAGATAGAAGCCAACATTTTACATAACGAATCACTCGAAGGAACATTAATCCTTGGAAATAACGCTAAAGACAACAGATGTGGTTCATTACAGATAAGCCTCCCCAATGAAATCTTCGATAACATCTGGGAGCCTCTTCAAAATGGCCTAACCTTCTCTAGGGTCAAAATTGTTTTATATGTCAACACATTCTGGGGAGAGGTTGATGGTAATAGCGTATGTTTCATCGAAAGACACCAGCCTAATATAGTTCACATTGAAGATTTTAGATGCTTTTTTTGAGTAGACATAAAATTGGATGACTAAGCCCACTTCGTATGTATGGCTATTCGTCAAACCAATCATCGCCAAAGGCCTTCTACGTTTGTGACAAGTCTTGCCCACAATTCTCGATGTAGTCTACGCCGTAGGCATTTTTAAATGCCCTGGCCACAGAAGGAGCTAATGGGAACATGTTGGCTATCCTTTCAGCACCCTTGTCGTCGTGATGACTTCGAGCCTCAAAATACCTATCAATGAGTTCTCCCGCTTCTTCATCAGAGAAGGGAGCTCGATGCTCCGATCACAAAGTGCTAATCTCGACATACTTCCTCCTGAAGCTTAGTATGAATGTGCTCGCTTGGCCCCTCCCAATAATAGGTATCCTCAAACTTTTCACCGTCATCACTTGCAAAATGGCATCAGGCTGTTTGTCTTCTATTAAATCATTGAGGGCTTCAAAATCCCCATGAAGATCACCTACAATCAAAATCATATCTGCCACCACTCCGGAGGAAGAGACAAAATCCCTAGATCTTGATAGCGCCGGTCAAAGGCCTTGGCCACTTCCCTCGCAAATTCAATTTCATTTGTAGGCCCTTTCCCATTAGGGAACGTCCAGATCGCCAGCCAGTGCTTTTTCGTACATAGCCCACAAGCGCCATAGCTGGCGTGGTACTTCACGAACAGGCTCAAGCGTTGGAACTCACGACAATCGCCATGAATCTGTGAGTCTCGGTAGGCCTCTTTGGAAAGAGACAGGCCTAAAGCCTCCACGCGCTGCTCAAATTCAGCACGTAGCGCCTCCTGACATTTGATATGATCCTCAGCATCAACCAGACTGGCTATCCAGCCTGGAAGAACTTGCTCCGCGAGAATATGCTTAATCACGAAATAGCTCCTGAAGCCGCTGAAAAGACACCGGGTAAAAGTCATGGCAATCAACGCCCACGTCCAAAGAGAGGCCAAAGGATTCGAGCTTACCGTGGGTATGACCATAAACGTGCCAGCTCCCGTAGTGTGATCGTGGCCATACTCGCATAGCGTAGTGGCAGATCACAACGAGCTGCTTGTTGACCTGGACCGTGTGAATGTCCGGAGCTCGACGCGGCCCAAGCCAGTTGTCATGTGATCCATACAAAAATACATGCTTGCCGTTGAGCCGGCTAATATACTTTTCCTGGGCCAGCTCCCGCGTTTTGCAGAAAGCAAAGTCTCCGGCGTGAATAACGGTATCTCTCGACCGCACAACGGAGTTATGGCGGCGAATCAGCTCCTCATCCATTTCTTCGACCGAAGAAAAGGGACGATCCTCGTATTCTAGGATCTTCGTATGACCATAATGCTCGTCGGCGGTAAAAAAATGCAAAAGGTCTCCCCCCTCAACTTTCCAAATCATCCACAGACCGGAAGCGTGAGTCACATATTTCGCGAATCAGCCTCAACCAGTGATGCGGCTGCTGACACACTTCATTCGACAACGTTCCTTCATAAGCCTCTTTTAGCCTCTCACAGTCAGAACATGTAACACCTTTGCCAGCTCGATATTCCTCAATCAAAGCTTCCAACAATGAACAAACTCTCTGCAGAGCCAAGAACCCACACCTATCTAGCCTCTCAAAATTGTTGAAAAAAAGATGAAAAGCCAATCGCTGACAGCGATGCAGGGCAAATAGACCACGGTCAAATCGCTCTATATTTCGGAGCTTCACCAAATGAAACAAAGTGATGGCGATCATTATGATCAAAGCCAACGGCAAGCCTATTGAGAGAGTCAGCATCCATTGCCACCATTATTTTTTTGAAAGACAACCAAATCATACTGATGCTGCATATTTAACCAGAACTGCGGGCTAGTCCCAAAGAAACTAGCCAAACGCATGGCTGTTTCAACAGTAATTGAGCGATTCCCAGTGATGATCTCGCCCATATGCTGTTCAGAAGTACAAAGATCTGCAGCAAGCTTGTCATGGCTCACCTCCAAAGGCTCTATAAAATCTTTCAACAAAACCTCACCAGGATGAATCGGAGTAAAATCTGCCACGGCTCCCCTCTTCTCTGCCAAAGTCGATAATCACAGCTTGAACATTTTTTTGTGGGCGGCTTTACTTCGTCATTGCCATCGTTACCCCATGATTTCGTTGTTGGCGAACACCGGAAGCGTGAGTCACATATTTATCGCGGAGATTCATTCGAAGCAGGCTTCAACACACGCCGTTTTACTGGCTGTGATCCCGTCGCCTGCACGAGCCCACGTTTGCTTCCTTTTTGCCTTTGACGGGCCACCCCATAATGACCTTGAGTTCGATCCGAGCAATGCCCCATAGCCAAGGCTATTTGCTCTTTGGCGACACCAGCTCCCTTCAAATCAGCAGCGAACTGATGCCGGAAAGTCGACATCGAGACCTTACCTTTCCATCGCTTCCCCAGAGCCTTAATCACAGCACGTTCAACAGCCCCTCGAACGGCCCTATCACTCGCTGCAGGTTCAACGCTGAGAGCTCCCCCCTCCTTCAGCACCAAACGATAGAGTCCGTGCTCCAAAACTGAAACGGGTGAAATCATTAGTTCGCGTTTCACCTGCCCATAGCCTTGGCCTGTTTTGGCGCCGTGAAATGTCAAAACAAGCTTATTGTTTTCTATGTTCAACTGTACGCCTTCAGACACTAAGCCTTTGCCGAGATCCCTTCCCGGATATAACTCCGCAGGCCTACAACCCGACACAGCCAAAACAAGAATTAATATTCTGTGTTGCTGAGGAATAGCCCTGAACAACTCCATCTGCCAATTTGGAATAGATTTATTCAGTCTACCCAAATATTGACGTTTACTCTTTCGTGGCTTCTCATTTACTTGCACTTTTGGATGTGCTGAAGGCCGCCCATCACGCTTTCTCTGCCGGTCATAATCTGGGGCCTGCTCCTCAAGCAGGCGTGCGTTGGTCAACACTCTGGATTCAAGATGCTCAGCTTGCTCCAAAGCTCCTTCCTCGGAGATCCTTCGCAACACTTTCACCTGTTCAAGTTGCCTGACAATCAAATCGGCCAATCCGTATTGATAGCCGGCCTTAAGTGGATAGTACCTGCGCTTGCTAAGAGCCTTTTTCGGACTCATCGAATTCGCATACTCTTGCGGGGTGAGCCCTCTATCATCGAGCTGATGAAATGATCTCAGATACCCTTTCCGTGTACTTGCTTTGAGGCTCCGACCAACGATCTTTCGAGCCATGATTTCAGCTTGCCTCAAATCCACTTTGACAGCCCCAATTGATGTGTATTTTGATTTTCCAAGCCTCCCCTCTGCCCTGCCGGGCAGCTCCCCTCACAGAGGGGATTAGGCGGCTTATGGCCCAAATCCGCGGCGTGAATCACGCCATTTTTCGCAGGCTCAAAATGTCATGCTTCTCGCAGCAAATTTGTCCCATAAGCCTATATTCGCGGTAGACGAATACCGCCTACCGCGAATATCAAAACTACTCGTGATTCACCTTTCAAATGCGCCATGAAAATCCACGCCCCCACGACCTGATTGTGCGTCTTCAATCGCGAGTAATGGCCAGTTCGGCACAGCAAAACGAGCCCATTCACGAGGCTCAATACCGGGTATATCCGCCTTCCAAAGATCCTCTCCTGTCCGTTGGCAAATCTGCATCAAAACATCCCATGCAAATCGTTCTGGATCAGCACCAGGCAGCACGCACCAGCTTGCCAGACAGACTTGATAGGTCAGCAGATTGTGGCAATTGCCAGAGTAATAGGCGTTCCACTTGACCGACGGTGATAGCCTTTGAAAATGCGCCAAGTCATGGTTGTAGGGAGGTTTATACGGACTCTCATAGGCCCTCAGGCGCGAATCGAGCTCTCCCCGATATGTTCGCACCTGATTTGCCCGTTCCGGCTCATCATCAAGGGCCATTTCGAAGATCAAGGACATCTCCACCGCCTTTACTTCGAAGATCTTTCCAACGCTTCCAGGAACAGCCTAGAGGCCTCTTCAAACTCTTCGTGTACCTGGCAGGTGAGCTTACCTTCCTGAGCTCGGCAAAGACACGAACTGCTGCCCAAAAAACTCCCCGTGGTCTTCACCCAACATCCGCCCTTATGTTTGGGCTTTCCAAGACATTCGACTTCAGCTTTCGACATTGCCTCAATCCGATATAGCCTCTCGGCAAGGCCAATCAGGCTTTCAATATCCCCCTCCTGAGTGTCGAATGCAGCTCGATCAACAAGAAACTTCTCCTCAAACTCAGGATCAGTCTGCTTACCGTCCACATCCACGAGTTTCCATGTTCCTGTTTTCCAGCATAAAAAATAAGCCGGATCTTCAAACAGAGATGGATCATCATTTTCAACTTTTTCCCCATTCTCATCGCAATTAGAGAAAGCGCTCAAAACATGATTGACTGCTAGCGTCCTTTGCCATTCATTTTCACCTGATTTATTCATGTGGTGGTCCTTTGGCTTCTTTCTTTTTTCATTGGCTGCCTTTCGCGCCGAAGGCGCTGGAGGCGAAGCCGACTTCATTCGTAACCCGCCGCTGCCGGTAGGCAGCTTTCTGGCGGTCCTTTTTTGGAGTCACCAAACCGTTCTGCTTCTCTTCTTTTCTTGGGTAAGTGGGGTAAGAAATAGGATAAGAATATATAATATGATGCAACATCGCGTTTGGGGAAACCTTCCTTAAACATTCAGGGAAACCTTCCTTAAATCCCGATTACTCGGGGAAGCCATCCTTAACGGTCTTCCTGGTTGAGGGAAGTCTTCCTTAATGATATTTCTCAAAAGGGAACTCTTCCTTAATTTTCGGGCCTGTTGACAACTCTCATATTCCCCCTTGCGGCACCTTACTCCTGTTGAAATGTGGAAAATCAGGGAGACCATCCTTAAACAGCCCTTGTTGGGGAAGCCATCCTTAACCATTGCCAGCCTTACCCAACTTCTTTTGAACCCCTTTCTTTATTCCATTTGCTCTCATCATTGAGAGGGAAAATTTCGAGTGGACAATAAGTTTGAATACATAATCAGAATTCAGCCCTTTCTTTCTTTCAACCGCCCAAGACTCAAGAACTTCAGCATTGACTAGTTCACGTAGCCCAACCTTAAACTGTTTCGCGTTGTCTGAAAGTCTCGAATAAAGCGTAAAACCATGTCGCCCTATGAACGCCCTAAGATAGATGTCAATCGGAGGTTGGCCGTATCGCGCTCCACTAAAACGGAGGTTCAAGAACTTGAAAATTCTTCTTGCGTACCGACTCTTAAACCTCATGCAAAGCTCATAATCAATCTGTCGGTAAAGCCCCACTTTGATGTATTCAGAGACTAAAGGATGAAGCTGGACATACCCGCGACCATCCTTGCTCTCCGTAGAAAGCTGAAATTCTGGATACGTGCTTGTTCCGGCCACAGCATCTCCATTCTCGTCCTCTAGAATAATTCTTGCACCGCCTAGAACCTGAATTGCTTCCTTGATTTCCTCATAGCTACAGGTGCGCTTAATTCGTTTGAGCTCTTCTTGAATTTGTCTGATTGTGACAAACACTCTCGTTGTGTCCTTCAATTCGAAAAGGCATTTGTTCTCAATAGCAATCTTCATAATCGCATCTTCAACAAACTCTTCACGGGTCCCAATAAACATCTCTTTGGTACCGGCTAACTTACCGGTTTCTGGATCCTGAATCTTAATTCGGGCTGGATGAAGAATTACCTTGTAGAGTTTGCCACCGACTTTAAACGACCGCTCCTTTGACTCAAGATGACTCTCTGCCGTAGACACATTATGAACGTATTTCGGGATCTCATTGTATAACTCAACTATGTTGGAATAGTTCTCTCCAACATCCCACGAAAAGAGACTCAATTGATGTGAAGTCATATTTGAAAAATGCTTACCAGTAGCTGCAACGGAAGGAGCTCTCACTCTTCGCATATCAGTGTACTCCTCAAACAAGCCCAGCTTCTTTCATCGCAGCTTCAGCCTTTTCCTCTAGGAACCTGTCCACGTCTTTAACAAGCCAGGCCAGTTTCCCGCCGAGCTTAAAAGGTGGAGGAATTACTTCCCAGTTTTTGCGATTCAGAATGCAGTACAGAGATCTGTCGGACATCCCCAATAAGACGCACATATCCTTAAAGAGATAAATCTTTTGTTCTACTTGCTTTTTTACTCGATGAGCCATCTTCTTCTCCGTTAATTGGATTCCTTGAGAAGAAAGATACAGATTTGAGAATGAGTGAGTAATTGCCCTAAAGAAGCTCACTTGACCCGGTTTAAGACATATGTCATAAACACAACATGCCAAGACCTAAAACCACTCCAATAGATCGATTGAAGGCAAAAACCTGGGCTTACAACTGTGCATGTATGGCATCGAATACCGACGGAACAGCCTCAACATTCGCGCTTAGCCGTACAAGTTCTGACTACCTTGCTAAACTGGCAGCCAGCGACAAACAATCACACCCAAAACCTATAGATAATGGAAGATGGTCTAGATGGCTCCGAGGCCTCAGGGGAGTCGAAGCAAAAATTGTAAGCGCACTGGACGGGCTTTGGCCAGGCACAGCAGATATCTTTACCTATGGCCCCCCAGTAAACGGCGACTATCTTGCCCCTGCGATATGGGAGGATTGGCATTACGAACTATTTGCCAGAGATTTAGATCAAGAAGACAACCCACCGCTCTGGGCAGCAATGTCCGGAGACAGGAACAAAATACTAACTGGATTTAAAGCTGTAGCAGCAACATCTTGGATATCATGGACACCCAGCAAACTCGATTCGAACGAACTCTACAAGACGTCGTTCGACTATCATGAAGTAATGCAGACCGAGAAAGACAAAGCACTCCTCCAAAATTCAATCAAAGCATATCCCGACAACCCCAACACTTGGAATTGGTGGTGCCCTGAAGAATATCATTTCTCAAACTTTGAGGCACTTTCAGAATTCCTTTGGAGTTACATTGAGGATTACGAGAACATTGACCCCTTGTTGATCTTAACCTGCATGTTGAGCGTTCAGAACTACGAGTTCGACAAACTCGACAAAGATTACAGAATCCAAATGCAGTCCAAACTCAACGGCCACGGGTTGACGCTTGATGAAATTCTGGAAACAATTAAATTGACAACTGAGTGACACAAAAAACAAGAAACACTGAGACACAATGAGAATATATGAGAATTAAAATTTCATTATTTTAGGTGCATACGAATCACAACCCTACAGAAACCTCATGCTTAAAAGGGACTTAAAATCCCTCGGTAGCAATACTGTGCGGGTTCGACTCCCGCTCCGGGCACCAAGCCAACCAACACAAAAGCGATCAGTTGCAACACAACTGGTCGCTTTTTTCTGCCCTCCTATCGGACAACACTCATGATACACGGACCAACAAAGGTGATCCGAAGCTCTGCACAAACACAATAATGCAACAAAAGCCGCACAGAAAACACCTGTGGGTTAAGCTTTTGAACATTGCAAACCACCTATCCATCGGATGAATAACTTGCTAACAACGCTACCGTTATCAACCAGCATAAAAAAAATTGATTATCACTGAAACCGGAAGGGGTTCGCCATGAACTGTCCTAAAAGGCCTGAAACCGTGCTGCGCCAGACTTTGACCAACACACTCTCCGAACTGATGAGAACAGGCAGGGAGGAGCTGCGTCCCGAAGAATTTTCTCCGGACACCGAAGGACATATTGCCCCGCCCCTGCAATTCTCACCGACATCAAAAGCCGACCTGATTGTGAAGAACGCACTTTTGGACAATTTCCAAATCGTGGACATCGCCGTAAGCAAAAACATCATAACCCGGGTAGGTACGCCCGAAGAAGTTGCCGAGGTCACAACGGAAAACACGATAATCCTGGACGCTCAGGGTAACTCGGTCACCCCCGGATTTGTCGACTCCCATCTCCACCTTGATGTCGCCATGCAACGTATTGGGACGCTGAATGTGGAGGATGTACAAACAGCCGCAGACTTCAACAATCGCCTGATAGCCCATGCCCAAAAAAACAACGATGCAGACATCCTCTACGTTTTTGGGCTGCATTATTATGATGTCCCCATAATCCCAGCCGCCACTTGCCGCCAGACCCTTGACCAGATCGTCAGCAATAAACCTGTCGTGGTCTTTGCCCACGACATGCATACCGCCTGGGGCAACACCAAGGCGATTGAGCAGGCCGACCTGCTGCATCCGATGCCACCGTACCCACACATGATCGAAGAACTGGACCTGCAGCAAAAAATCGTCATTGACGCGGACGGCTTTCCCACCGGAGAATTCAGGGAACCCGAAGTTTACTACTTTCTCGATGGACCACTTCAGGCCAAATACCCGCATTCAATCACACAACAACTCAACGACCTTGAAACGGTTTGCAATCAACTGGCGAGCAGGGGGATTACCGGGGTGCATCGCATGTCCCTGGCCCAACCTGCCGAGGACATTTCTTTCCTGCTCCTGCTCCTGGAGCTGGAGCAGCAAAAACGCCTGTCCATCAGGGTCAACTCTTCATTTTCAGTCGTTGACGATCACAATATGCTCAAGGATATCATTACCGGACACTCTGCCCGCTGTCTGTTGACCAAGGCCCGCAACCAAAAAATCACAGCTGAACAACTCCACGAAGAACTTTTGGAACTGCTGAAAGCAACAGGGGCAGACAGACAAGGGCAACCCGAAAAAAAACTTACCGCCATCAAACCGGAAACAAAACAGACAAGCATAGACAAAATAGAAAAGGCCTCTGCCCACATCAGAGATACCGTTCATGGAAAACACATAGCCCCACATCTTCAACGAGAGAACCCCCACGCAAGTGGCGACATGCCCCGACATCTCGGGCAACATGCAAAAATTCGCCTGGACACATTGAAAATATTCATGGACGGAGTCATAGAAAAAGATACGGCTTACCTGCTCGACAAAAAACCATCGCCGGGTATCCCGGAATTCAAACAGACTCACCTCAACGCCCTGCTCATTCTGGCAGACAAACTGGGAATGCAGGTGGCAGCCCACAGTATCGGCAATGGTTCTGTCAGGGCCATGCTGGATGCCATTTCAGCGGCAAGAATCAGCAACAGTGCCGTTGATGGCAAACGTGGCCATAAGATTCCGCACCGAATCGAACACATCGAAACCTGCAGTCCCGAAGATATTCCCCGATTCGGGAAAGAATTCGTGATAGCCTCAATGCAGCCCCTTCACGAGAGACCTCCCATGACAATGTGGCATACCAAAATCCCCAAAAACGAATGGGATACGGCTTTTGCGTGGAAGGGAACTCTTGAAAACGGTGCAACCCTGGTTTTCGGGAGTGATTGGCCTATCGTATCGTGTGATGTACCCACAGCCATCCACCATGCGATCAACAGAGAACCTTGGTACAACGGGGCAAAAAAACAGTCCGTGACGCTTTCTGAAGCCATGGCGGCATATACCACCGGTCCGGCGTTCACGGAATACAGCCAAAACATAAAAGGAAGCATCAAACCCGGAATGCTTGCGGACTTTGTCATCTTTTCCGGGAAAATATCCGTCCTGGAAAAAAGGGAATGCAAACTGCCCATTGCGGTAACCATATGTGACGGGCAAATTACTTATAAAAAATAGTCGGCTCACAGATATCGTCGCTCCCCACGGTTGAAGGGTTCCGTTTTTTCTGAAATCATGGCCGAACATGACTGAACAGGAAAACACATTCACCGCGCCCACCGATCCGAGCGACATTGCCGAGGCCCTCAACGACGTCATCCTTTTTGTAGACGGTCAGGGCTTGATCACAAGCTCGAACAATACACGGCTGCGCTATCTGCCCCAAAGCCCGGTTCAAAACACCCCCTTCTGGGAATACCTCGCGCTGGGAACGGGGTCGCTCGATCAGACACTCGACAAATTCGCGCCGCTCCAGATTCACGAAATTCCCTGCCCAAACGACAGGAGCTTCCTGTTGCGAATCATCCCTGTTGCGCCACCGCTTGCTGCGCAGGGCGGATTCGTGGTCATTGCCACGGACAACCGCCCCATCGAGGCCCTCTACGAAACATACGAGGAACGGCTGGAAGACAACATCACCGCGTGGTCGGACTCCATCACCCTGTTCAACGCGCTTTTTGACACGGCAAAAGACCCGACCCTGCTCATGGACGAATCCGGAACCATACTGACGGCCAACACCGCAGCGCTGGAGACATACGCGGCCAAAGGACAGACTCTTGCGGGCAATGCCGTGACGACCATTCTCGGACGACGATTCAGGACAGCCGTGCTCCAATCCATGAAAAACATTCGCCCCAAGGAAATCCTGACCGAAAAAATGGTCGCCCTGGACAGTGAGGACGATGCCTTTCCCGTGGAGGCGATCCTGCGCAAGATCCGCTTTACCGACCACAGTCTTTTTCAATTAATTCTGCACGATCTTTCCACGCAGGAAGAACTGCGCGAGGATCTGCGTGAGAAAAAGGCCGAGGTAAAGCAGATGGACATAGCTCTGCGACAGGTCATCCGCTCCGTGGAAGAAGACCGCAAGGAACTGCGCGAAAACCTCAGCAACCAGGTCAAGGCTCAGATGCTGCCCGCCCTGGAGCGCATCGCCAAAGCCGACACAGCAGAAATCCGCGAAGGCTACAAGACCATCATCGAGGAACAGCTTGTGGATCTCGCCGATGACGGCACCGGCGAACTCGACCCCGAGCTATTGCGCCTCTCCCCCCGCGAAGTGGAGGTCTGCCAGCTCATCCAGCTGGGCCGCAGCGGCAAAGAGATTGCCGAATTCCTGAACATGTCCTTTGAAACCGTGCAGACCCACCGCAAGAACATCCGCAAAAAACTGAAACTGCGCGGCAACAAAACCACACTCTTCCAATACCTGCGCCAAAAACCCTCCCTGGGCTAACTGTCGGGTATACCCGAATACCCGAAGCATACCTGATTCGCCCCCTTGATCAGGGATGCCATTGTTGTGTCTAATACTCGCGAAAACAACGAATCACGTTTACGCGCCATGACTTTTTTTGAAAGCACCGCAAAAACAAAAAAAGACTCATGGCTACTTCGGTTTCATTGCAGTTGATTCTTTATCTTTTCGATTGTTGCTGAAGTCACACTCATAAGTAAAAGACATAAAAGCAAGCAAACCGAATTTCAAAAACAGCAGTTTATTACCATGCGGAAAAATTGCTATCTCAAAAAACAAACAGGAGACATCATGAAAACCTTGTTGCGCTGTCTGGCCGTTTGCGCGGCCACGCTCTATCTGCTTTCTCTGTGTGCATGTTCCGAACAGAAACAGGATGCCCTGTCCCGCATCAAGGAAACCAAGACAATCAGCTTTGCCATGAGTGGCGGCTACCCCCCGTTCAATTTCTACAATTCCGACAACCAGCTCGTGGGCTTTGATGTGGACGTGGCCAAGGAAGTGGCCAAGCGCCTCGGTGTCGAGTTCAAACCTGTGACAACGGAATGGAGCGGCATCATCGAAGGACTTCGCTCCGGTGCCTACGACGGCATTCTCGGCAGCATGGCCGTTACAGAACAGCGGCTCAAGGTAGTGAACTTCTCCACTCCCTACTACTATTCCGGCGCTCAACTCGTCGTTCGCAAAGGTTCCTCATACGCCAAGCCTGCCGACATGAAGGGCAAGACAATAGGCGTGGTCACCGGAACCACGTTTGCCGACGATGCCACCAAGCTCGGGGCCGGGGATGTAAAGCTTTACAAAGACGACACCCAGACCCTTATGGAACTCTCCAACGGAGTTGTTGACGGCGTGATCACCGACCGCGTCGTGGGCGTCAACGCCATGAACTCCGGAAAGTTCAACATCGCCCTGCTGGGATCGCCGCTCCGCAGCGAAAGCATTGCCGTGGCCTTCCGCAAGGGCGAAGAGCCGCTGCTGAACAAAGTCAACGACATTCTTTCCGACATGCATGAAGACGGCACCCTTTCCGAGTTCAGCATCAAATGGCTTAAAACTGACATCACCGTTCAGTAAACAACGCTTTCATGGGAGCGCGGCGGTAAACGCACCGCCGCGCCCGATTTTTCTCCACTCAAATACACAGGATAAACAATGTACTTCGACATAGCCGCGGTTCCGAAGTATTTTCCCTATTTCCTGCCCGCAGCATGGATGACGCTCAAAGTCTCTGCGCTGGGCATTTTTCTGGGAATGGTACTCGGACTGGGAACAGCCTTTCTACGCATCTCCACTCGCCGAATTTTCAACCTCCCGGCACGGGCGTACATCTATATTATCCGGGGGACACCGCTTCTGCTTCAATTGCTGTTCATCTATTTCGGATTGCGAAGCCTGGCAGGATTCAGTGCCATCACCTCTGCGGTACTGGCCTTAGGCGTTCACAATGGTGCCTACATAGCGGAAATCTTTCGCGGAGCCATCGTATCCATCGCCGACGGCCAAATGGAGGCCGCACGCAGTCTGGGCATGACATATCCGCGAACAATGATCCGCATCATATTGCCCCAAGCGTTCAAGAGGGCCATCCCGTCGTTGGGCAACCAATTCATCATTGCGCTCAAAGATTCTTCGCTGGCCAGCACCATTACCATCAACGAGTTGCTGCTCAAATCGCAGCAACTTGCCTCGTCCAACTTCATGATGATGGAAATGCTGTTCATTGCGGCCCTGTTTTACCTTTTTTACACGGCAATATTCAGCGGACTGTTCCACAAAATCGAAAAAAAGCTGGATGTCAGCACCGCATAGGAGGCCATCATGCAGGAAGCACCTGTCATTGAAATCTCTGGAGTCAACAAATGGTTCGGTGACCTTCATGTGCTCAAGGGCATCGACATGCACGTCATGCCCTCGGAAGTGGTGGTCATCATCGGCGCTAGCGGATCCGGCAAAAGCACCTTGCTTCGTTGCGTGAACTACTTGGAATCATATGATAAGGGTAAAATAAAAATATCCGGCGACCTTGTCACTGGTGAAGACAAGTTCATCAATGCACTGCGCTCCCGCGTGGGCATGGTCTTCCAGCACTTCAATCTTTTCCCGCACATGACTGTGTTGGGTAACGTCATGGAAGGCCCCACACAGGTAAAGAAAATCCCCAAAAAAAAAGCAAGAAAACTTGCTCGCCACTATCTGGCCAAAGTCGGACTGGACGACAAGGAAACCGCATATCCGGAAACGCTTTCCGGCGGGCAGAAGCAACGCGTGGCCATTGCCCGGGCACTGGCCATGGAACCGGAAGTCATGCTTTTCGACGAACCGACTTCGGCCCTTGACCCTGAACTGGTCGGAGAAGTCCTCTCGGTCATGCAGCAGCTTGCCGAAGACGGCATGACCATGATGGTGGTTACCCACGAAATGGGATTCGCCCGCGAAATGGCCGACACCGTGGCCTTTATGGACGAAGGCGTAATTCTGGAACAGGGAACCCCGGACACGGTTTTTGATACGCCGACCCAAACGCGAACCCAGGAATTCCTTAGCCAAATCCTTTAACATAAAGGAGAAAAATATGCCGATATTCAACGAACACCAACAGGAAGTAGCTGATTCACTGGATGAATCCACGTCAAAGTCCGACTGGACCGACTGGAAATGGCACGTACGTCATTCCATCAAAAACATTGACGATTTCGAAAGGGTCCTGAACGTTAAATTCCCCAAAAAGGAAAAACGTATCTATGAACAGACCCTCAAGAAATTCCCCATGGCGGTCACGCCCTACTACCTTTCGCTCATTGACCCGGAAGACTATGCCAACGACCCCATATTCATGCAGTCTTTTCCCAGCCCCAAGGAACTGAAGATTGAACGCCACGACATGGCTGACCCGCTGCACGAGGACAAGGACAGTCCGGCCCCCGGAATTACACACCGTTACCCGGACCGTGTTCTCTTTCACGTCAGCAACACATGCGCCATGTACTGCCGACACTGCACGCGCAAACGCAAAGTGGGCGATGTGGATTCCATTCCATCACGCAAAAACCTTGAAGCGGGCCTCGATTACATCCGCAACACCCCGCAAGTGCGCGACGTCCTGCTTTCCGGCGGTGACCCTTTCCTGCTCTCCGACGAAAAACTGGACTGGCTGCTGACACAAGTATCCGCCATTGAACATGTGGAAGTGGTGCGCATCGGAACACGCACGCCCGTGGTGCTGCCGTATCGCATCACCGACGAGCTGGTCGCGATGCTCAAAAAGCACCACCCGCTGTGGATCAATACCCACTTCAACCATCCGCGTGAAATCACGGCATCTTCCCGTCGTGCCCTGGCAAAGCTGGCCGATGCGGGTATACCGCTGGGGAACCAAAGCGTCCTGCTGGCCGGGGTCAACGACTGCCAGCGACTGATCAAGACCCTGAACCAGAAACTGGTCAAAAACCGCGTACGTCCCTACTACCTCTACCAATGCGACATGTCCGAAGGACTGACCCATTTCCGTACTCCCATCGGCAAAGGCATGGAAATCCTCGAAAGCCTTCGGGGGCACACCAGCGGTTTTGCCGTTCCCACCTATGTGGTGGACGCACCCGGAGGCGGTGGCAAGATTCCCGTCATGCCTAACTATATCGTTTCGTGGGGCACAAACAAAATCGTCCTGCGCAACTACGAGGGCGTGATCACCACGTACAACGAACCCGAAGCGTACGAGGCCACCTATTGCGACCGCGAATGCTCCAAGTGCAATCTGCAACTCAAGGAAGACGACGGCGAAGAGAAGGCTATCGGCGTAGAAAAACTCCTTTCGGATTGGGACGACACCACAAGCCTGACCCCGGAAGACAACGAACGCATAGGACGGAGGGACGATGCGGCCTGATGCAGTGGTACGGTTGGGAAAAACAGTCGTTCAGCACGGTCCGGCCAACGACCGTGTCTACATCTTGAAACTCGACAAGGACGACCTCCCGGAGGTCGTGGATAAGATATACGCTCTCGGACGGGATAACGGCTACTCCAAGCTTTTTGCCAAAGTACCGTCCGACAAAGCCGGGCACTTCACTGCGCGGGGCTTCATTGACGAAGCCCGCGTGCCCGGCATGTACAAAGGCGAGGTTGCGGGCTACTTCATGAGCAAGTATCTGGACCAGAGCCGCGCCATACCGCGGGACATAGAACGTATTACCAAGGTATTGGAGTGCGCCGATCAAAAATCGGAAACCGCCCACAGCCCAACATCCACACACCAAATACAACGCCTTGCCACCGGCAATGCCCAAGAACTGGCCGAACTCTATGACACGGTCTTCGAGTCCTATCCGTTTCCGGTCAATGATCCAGGCTATCTCAAACAGATGATGGAAGAAAACGTCATTTTCTATGGCATCTTTCAAGATGAGAATCTTGTGGCTGCAGCATCTGCTGAAATGGACAAAGATTGGGCTTGCGTTGAAATGACCGACTTTGCTACCTTGCCTGCCTTCAGAGGCAAGGGAGCCGCCGGCCTGTTGCTGGCCCACATGGAAAAGGAAATGCCGTCACTGGGAATCCAGACGGCCTTCACCATCGCCAGGGCCGAAAGCTATGGAATGAATATTGTATTTGCCCGCGCCGGATATGCATTTGGCGGCACCCTTCACAACAACACACAAATCGGAGGCAAACTGGAGAGCATGAATGTCTGGTACAAGCAGATCGGAACTCGGTAAAGGACCACAATTTCGGCTCGATTTTTCCTACTCCGTCTGGTGGAACCTCCTGCTCATAACGACAGGAACTTTTATCGTCTGCATCGGCATCAAAAACTTTGCCATTCCTCACGGATTCATTCCGGCAGGAGTATTTGGCCTGGCTTCGCTGACCTACTACATGACCGATATGTTCAGCCCGGGTTGGATAAACCTGTTTTTGAACATTCCGCTCTTTGTTTTTGCCTGGTTCAAGGTCAGCAAACGTTTTTTCTTTTACAGCGCCTATGCAACAGCGACAACGACGCTTTTTTATCAATGGATCAATTTCAACTTTGCCGTTCAAAATGAACTCTATGCGGCCATAGCAAGCGGGATTGTCACGGGGTTTGGTGCGGGCGTGGTGCTCAGGTCACTCGGCTCCAACGGCGGTCTCGATGTCATTGCCGTCTTCCTCTTTCAGCGCTTCAACCTCGGCATAGGGAGGGTGTACCTTGGTTTCAACGCAGTCCTCTTCTGCCTTGGCATGTACTTTTTCGAATTGGATCTGGTCATCGCCTCGCTCATAATGATCTCCATCACCTCCATCGTGGTGGAGCAAACCCTTTCCCTGTTCAACCAGCGGAAAACGGTTTTCATCATTTCCAGGAACGCCGAAGAAATCAGCAACGACATCCTCTACCAACTCAAGCAAAGTGCAACATTCCTGAAAGGGTTCGGGGCATTTTCCCGTGAAGAAAGAAACGTGCTGATGACGGTGGTCAACAACGTGCAGCTCAAAAAGCTGGAAGAAATCACCTTCACCCACGACGAGAACGCACTGTTTATCGTGGAAAACACCTTCTCGGTACTTGGCTCCAGCTTTTCACGACGCAAAATATACTAGAGCCACCACAAACAACAAAAAAAGCCCCGGATCGCGACAAGCGTTCCGGGGCTTTTGAACAGGCCATCCCTATTCAATATTTTCCGTAATCGCAAACGGCCCGCTCCACCCTACTGTCCCGGTATCACTAAACATTTTTAAACGATACCCATCACCATTGGGCCAGGAAGCATCAACAGGTGTGGAACGCATGCCTATACCGTCATTGTCCTGCCAGCCGGCATATTCACCAAGGCTGACACCATTGCGAAACAGTTCAAAACGGACCTGCGTTCCTTCAAACGAACTGTTCCATGCCATGGGCGGATGACTATCATAACGCCATACCGAAGAATCGGGTCCCGGAGCATTGACCTCGATAGGTGAATAGTCAATGGCGTCCAGAAGGATATTGTAAACCGGGGCAAGACTCACAGCACTGTCCAATGGGGCAAATTCAAACCCGGCCCCACCGAACACACCCCATGACACGCCTGACCCCATGGGCTCAAAATTACACCAACGCACAGAACTCGCCGGAGACCACGTGTCAAGACAACCGTACTGGCGGCTCGGGCTGTCACGATACCCGACGATAGTCACGAAATGATCAGTAGATCCGTCGGCATTGGTATCCACAAGAAACACCATGGGCCTGTTATTATCGATTTCGCCGGTGAACACATCCCATGTCAACTGCGGGTTGTAGCTCATATAATACTCTGTGGTCGTCACCGAGTACCCGGGATTCCTCAGCGCGGCATAGGAAACAAGGGAAGGGGCGATCATGTTGGAATAACTCCATCCATATCGCATGTCGTCCACGCTCCACGAGGTACGCATTAAATCCGCGATGCAGTCGGAATCGTGCGCGATTTCACCAGGTTCAGATTTGTCATTTTGCAGGCTACCAGAAGAATCAATAGGCTGGCTGTAGTCCTCATAATGTCCGGGATTCGAGGAGTTGTGCTGAGAAGCAATACCCTGATTCACTCCGTCGGTTTGGGACGATGCGCTGCCGTCAAAAAGATCGTCGTACCCGCGCATATCATAATATCCGGCGACCATGCCAACGGCCGTGGGACCGCAACCGTGCCGCCACTCGTAACCGGGCACGCCCAGCACCACCTCCGTACCACCCGTGGCAATGACTGAAGAGGTCACGGCAGCAGGCTTTGCCGATATCGATGAATCGGGGACAGGTCCCGTAGTACTTTTTTGTGGTTCAGGAATGCCGGAATGAATTTCCGCAACGACTGAACTCTCACTGCTCGACGCATACACGCGCTCTGTAAAGTCATTGGCAAACCCGCCCACTATACGCAGGCTGTACCCCGGTTCGCGTTCATATTCTACGGATTGTATGTCAGCACCATACAAAATACGTATTTCATCATCCTGTTTGTTTATGGCAGTCCCCTCAAGCGCTGCGACAAACTCCTGCTGCGTGGAAACCGTAAAAACAGCTCCATAAGCAGGAATATTCAAACAAACAATACAAAAAAACAACAAAAGGAATCGACACCACATACCCCACCCCTGCGATAATACTTGTTGGCAAATACACCCATAAATCAATGCTACGGTCAGCTCCATTTACATAAAAATGAAAAACCAACAATTAGTAAAAAAGGATACAAAAAAGCCCGCCTAATGCGGCGGGCTCATATTTCACCAGTGCAAAAATCAATCAAGCAACTTCAACACTCAATGGAATGACATGCAGTCCATCTGTCCGCTCATCGGTCATGCCCAGCTTCCAGCTCACTTGCCCCTGTTTGCCGGCAAGGGCGGCTATCTTCTCGGCCAACCCCTGCACATTGATCACGGGATGCCGAGAAAAAACCTTAGGCAATCCATAGGTCAGGCTACAAACAAGACACTTGCCCGGTCTCTGTCTGAGTTGAAACTCGAAATCAAGGGCCTCATCCCTTTCCCCGGAAAAGGCCAAGGCTATGTCGTAACTCCCCTCTTCCGCGTCTCCGAAAAGCGCATCGAAAAAATCTTCGGTACGCTGGGGAGGAAACAATGTTTCCATACACTGTCCGTCAAACAGCTCATCATATTTTGCCATACTTCCCTCCAAACGCATGAATATTGCTGAGAGAAACTGCTTATACAAATATGGCACCACATTCAAGCGCAGACAATGGGATCATAAAGACGCCACACGGCATACACGCTCCGTCTTCGACACGGCAACCATTCATTGATATTGACCAAAAAAAAGCAGCAGCAATGAGCAACACAGACTGTTCGGGAAATACCATCAAACAAATCAGAGCCGACGCATACCCATCATCGGCATCACCAAAGAAGACCATACATGATGCAAAACGTATCATGTTTATTTAGGCAACCGGCATGACAAAAGCATAAGCCAATTATTCCATTCACGCAGGGTACGAGCATCCTCACGGGTTATCTCACAGGGCAGCAAGCCCCCGACCTACTGCTGACGGACATCTGTCCTCTTTCCCAGAACCCGCTTACTCACCAGAAGATACAACGAGGCATCATGTTGCAGATGGCCGGCCAGATATTCGGCGTCCGGGCCAGTGCCGCAAAACAAATCGCACCGGGTCCCCTTGATGGCCCCCCCTGTATCCTGCGCCGTTACCAGCGAACAAAATTCGCGCTCGCCCCCTCCGATACGGGGAATGCCCCCGGAAAGGAGCAGGGCGCTCCCCAACGGAACATAATGCCGATCCACAGCCACACTGACCATGGGGGTCAGGACCTGCCCAATGCTTCCGAAAGGTCCTTCTTCAGCCAGCCGAAAAAAAACATAGCTTGGGTTGCGATACATCATCTCCCTGCCGACAACCGGGTTTTCGGCAACAAACTGCCGAATACGCCCCATGCTCATTTCCTCCTGCGGCACATACCCCTCATCAATGAGCAGTCGTCCAAGTGAAACATACGGGTGACCGTTCTTTCCCGCATACAGGATATGGCGCACCGAACCATCCGGCAGAACAAGCCGACCGGACCCTTGCACCTGCAGCAGAAAAACATCCATCAGGTTGCGGGCATACGCTATTTCTGCTCCCAATCCCTTGAGCGCCGCTGCACCATCAATATCTTTCCTGTCCGGGTACGGTTCAATGGCATCGCCATTGATTCGATACACGAGCTGCTGCCCTTTCCAGCGAGGGTGAAACTGACCAAGGTCTATGGTCTTGCAGTCAGAAGGGACTCCATACAGTGGATATGGGTACTTTTCAGAGGGCTCGAGGGAAGCCTCTATCCACGGCTCATAATAACCGGTCAGCAACGTCGGCGGTTCAAGGGCAAACAACCTGAAATGCCGGGTCAGCAGCCCAGGTTCCGCGTCCAGATCAGGCAACAACTCCAGCAACTCAACCATGCTCAAAGCAAGCTCACCCCAGGTGACGTCCATGCCGTCCGTTTCCACGGCCACGGCATCCCTGTCCTTTTTGAGCAGGTAGTCAAGGCTCGTTTCCATGGCTGCCCCGAACGCGGTCCACGAAGGAATCCCTTGAACAAGCGGAGAAATATTCCGGGCAGCAACAGCAGCCTCACTCTCACTCAATGGCCTGAACACAGGCTTTTTAGGTACAGGGGTCTCGGCGACTTCAGGCTCATGTTTCGGTTCAGGGGCAGGAGCATATTGGCGCAACAAAAGCATTCCTGCTCCCGCAACCAACAGGGAGAAAATCACAACCAATACAATACGGCGCACGAACTATCCCTCCGAATCCTTGACGACGAGAGCGTCAACATATTCCTCGCCGTAAATCTGCAACATGACCATTCCGAAACTGAGAATAAGCGGGCCGTACAAAATACCGAGCATACCGAAAGTATAGACTCCCCCCACAATGGCCATGAAGATGTAGAACGTGGAAACACGCGCCGCCTCCTTCATGAAATACGGACGAAGAAACGTATCTATACCAACGACGATGACGCCGCACCACGCCGCCAGAAAAAGCGCAGACTTCCAGTCGCCATTGATGATCAGATAACCCACGGCAGGCACCCAGATAATGCCCGTTCCAAAGACGGGGATAAGCGCGGCAAAGGCCATCATGGCCCCCCAGAAAATTCCCGGAATGCCCACAAAGGCCAACCCGATACCGCCGACGATCCCCTGAAGGACGGCCACCAACAGGCAGCCCATGAGTACGCCACGAGAAACACGCTTGAAACTGTCGATAATGGAATCTTCCTGTGCTTCCCGCAAGGGAGACAGGTACTTCAGGTAATTGACCATCTGAATACCGTCACGCATGAAATAGAAAAGGATGAAAATCATCAATAAAAATTTGAGGATGAACTCGGAAGCATTGCGGACCACGTTACTGCCTATGCCGATCATGGTCTGGGCAAACGTTCGCGAAAACTCCATGATGCGCGCCTGTATATCAATATCGTGAAAATGCACGAAGGGCAGCTTGACTTCGATCCAATTCAGGTAGGCGTCGATTTTCAACGAAGTCGCCAACTTGTCGAAATCCGTATTGATCAGCCACGCATTGATGGCCGAGAGGGAATCAACACCCTGTTCCACCAAGGCAAACAGGACGAAAACCGTAGGCAGCAAAATGACGAATACGATAACTGTCACGGTCAAGGCAGCAGCCGTGTTGCGCCGCCCTTTGCACGCCTTGAGCAACCAACCGAAAACAGGCGAAAAAATAACCGCCAGCATCATGGAAACAAGAAAGGTGTGGATAAACGGTTCCACCAATCGAAAAAACAAATACAGGGCCAGACCGAGCAAGGCTATCAGGCAATAGGTATATATGCTCCGAGAAAGAATTCTCTGATTTTCAAACGACACGCGGCAACTCCATGGTCAAACACTCTGCCCGGACCGACTTGTCCGGATGGATTCTTCTATGGCCCGAAACAGTGTATCCATATCAACAGGCTTTGCAAGATATGCATCCATCCCGGCGGCGAGACAGCGTTCCTCATCTCCCCACATTGCGTATGCGGTCAAAGCCAGAATCGGAACCCGGGCATTAATTCCATTCCTGCCGGAACGAATGGCCCTTGTAGCAGCCAACCCGTCCATGACCGGCATTTGTATATCCATGAGGACGATGTCACAGGGGTGATCTCCCAGAAAAGACAAAGCGTCCTGTCCATTCTCTACCAAATCGACCCGGCACCCCCGGGTCTCCAAAATCCTGCTTACATAAACCTGATTGATGACATCGTCTTCGACAACCAGCACGCGCAACCCCTTGAACAAGGCCGCACTATCCACCGTGTCTCCGCTCATGTCAGGACCGACTTCTCCCAAACGGCTTAATTGCAGATTCACGGAAAAGAAAAACGAACTCCCCTGTCCTTCATGGCTTTCGACCCATATTTCGCCACCAAGGGATTCCACAAGCTTACGTGTTATGGCAAGCCCGAGGCCAAGGCCGCCATGATGGCGGATCATGTAATTCTCTCCCTGAGTAAAGCTTTCGAAAATATTCCGCTGCTTTTCTTCGGTTATCCCCGGTCCGCTATCAGTCACGGAAAAAAGCAGGCAAACCTGTCCATCCTGTATTCTTTGGGGAACCGCACCCTTTTCACACGGACGAACCGAGACAGTGATTCTGCCTTCATCCGTATATTTCACCGCATTGGAAACCAGGTTGGTCAAGGCCTGCCGCAATTTGGAGGCATCCCCCACAAACCACGACGGAAGACCGTCGGCCATGCTCCAATCGAACTGAACACCCCGTTTCTCCCGGGTACAGCAGTCAATACCAGCCAGTCCCTGAAGCAACTCATCCAAACGGAAATCCGCATTGCTCAAGGAGCCGATCCCGGCCTCAAGCTTGGAGTAATCGAGAATCTGGTTCAGAACGCCCAAAAGCGAGGTGGAAGCATCGCGGATAAGTTGCAGGCCCTCTTTGTGTTCCCGGCCAATATCAGACTGCAGCAAAAGATCACTCATGCCCAGCACGCCATTGAGCGGCGTCCTCAATTCATGACTGATGGTGGCCAGAAACGACGTTTTCGCTTCATTGGCTGACTCGGCTTCAGTCCTGGCCCGCAACAAATCCTGTTCCATTCCGTGTTTGTAGAGAGCCATTTCTATGGCAATACGGAGATCGTGGTCCTTCACCGGTTTGAGGAGAAATGCAAACGGTCCAGATGCCTCGACCTCTTCCAAGGTAGCGTCATCGGAATACACGCTCAAAAAAATCACCGGCAGAGCATGGTGCCGGGCAATGGTCCGGGCCGCTTCCACGCCATCCATGTCACCCGCAAGATGAATATCCATCAGAACAATATCGACGTCAGCCTCCTTGAGCCTCGACATTGCCGCTTCGCCGGACTCAACCTCTCCGGCAACAACATAGCCTATGCGCTCCAAAGCAGCATGAACATCGACCCGCGCGATGGTGTCATCCTCGACAATCAACACACTCTTCCGTTTCATAGACCGCCTCTGCGCTCCCTTCTCCATATCCAGACATGCAATTGAAACCGGCAGCCTTCTTTTCGGTATTAATACGACAAAACGCAACCCCGATTGCGAAAAAGCCTTGCAATCGCCATGAAAATCATGACTTTTTCAAGCGCTGCCATAAACAACCATTTTGCAAAAACGTTCTTCAGACATTGAGGAAAGCTTGTTTTTTTTAAACATTAATGTCATATACAACACTGCAACAAGGAGAGGGTCATCAGCAACAGGCAGTCACTGGCCAACCGGTCTAAAACGGTCTGTGCAGGATGCAGGCAAGCACACGATGCCCACCTGCCGCCAGCAACAATGCACGTTTTGTGGTCTGCACATGCAAAATGACCATCAAGGCAAGCCTGACAGAAGGAAAACCTCACAAGTTCGGCGACTTGCGATTTATACACACCTTCTTTCAGCTATTATTCACATTACTCGAGGAGGTCAGTTCATGAAACGTCTGGCATGCACTTTTGCGGCTTTTGCCCTGGTGCTGTTTGCGTTCGGTTGCAATCAGGAAACTCCGAAGCAACAGGCTCAACAGCCCGCACCCCAGGAAATCAATGTAAAACTGGAACTTTCCAAGATGTCCACCCTGGAAAAAGTCCTGAAAAGGGGCGAACTCAGGGTAGGTTTCGAATCCGGCTATGTCCCCTTTGAAATGACGAACAAAAAGGGCAACTTCATCGGATTCGACATTGACATGGCCAAGGAAATGGCCAAGGCCATGGGTGTCAAGTTTGTGCCGGTCAACACGGCCTGGGATGGCATCATCCCGGCGCTGCTTTCCGACAAGTTCGACATCATCATGTCGGGCATGACCGTGACACAGGAACGCAACCTCAAGATCGGTTTTGCCGATCCCTACATTGTAGTCGGTCAGACCATCCTTCTCAATCCCAAGCTCGAAGGGACCATTACTTCATACAAGGACCTGAACGACCCCAAATACACGGTTACCTCCAAGCTCGGCACCACGGGCGAACAGGCCGTGAAACGCTACATTCCCAAATGCAACTACAAGTCGTTTGAAAATGAAACCGAGGCCGTGCTTGAAGTCATCAACGGCAAGGCGGACGCCTATGTGTACGACCTGCCGAACTGCGTGTACTTCAAGGCCGAATACGGTGACAAGGTAATCTTCCTTGACAAGCCCTTCACGTTTGAGCCTCTTGCCTGGGCCATCAACAAGGGCGACCCGGACTTCATGAACTGGCTGAACAATTTCCTCCGCCAGGTCAAGAACGATGGCCGCTATGAACGCATGTACAACAAATGGATTCTCCATCAGGAATGGATCAAGGAACTGTCCGAATAGCATGCACGCTTCGGCCGGGGGCTGCACCACGCAGTCCCCGGCTTTCTCTTTTTCGCTAAGGTATGGGAAAAAACATGGTACGAGGAAGAAATACCGGCCACAGAAGTTTTGCACGCAGGCAAACCATGTGGAAGGTCGTCTTTTTTATAGGGCTGTTCATCGTCTGCCTAGGCTTTTATTACGCCACGCAAAAGGCCGAGTACATCTGGCGCTGGAACAGGGTTCCACAATATTTTCTTTACGAAGACACCATAGAGATACGTTCGAAAATAGCAGGAGAGGTGACCTCTGTCACGACCAAAGGCGAAGAAAGCATCGTCGTGGTCCATGGTGATGGAGAATCCGAACAATACAAGGTCCCGGCCAAGGGCCTTATGGTTCAACAGGGCGACACCGTCTACATGGGCGACGAACTGAGCGCCTACAAGAAATGGAAGCCCGGCCTGTTCATTCAGGGCCTTATACTGACCATGGAACTCAGCAGTCTCGGCATCTTCTTCGGTATCCTGCTCGGGCTGTTTGCAGGACTGGCACGAGTGTCGAACAACCCGGCGCTCAAGTGGAGCTCCATTACATATATCGAGCTCATCCGCGGCTCTCCACTGCTCGTGCAGATCATGATCTGGTACTTTGTTCTGGGAACGTTGATCAACACCCTGTTGGCCAGGGCCGGCCTTCCTGAAATCCCGAGCCTGTGGTTCGGCGTTGCCAGTCTGGCCATTTTTGCGGGGGCCTATGTGGCGGAAATCGTCCGTGCGGGAATCCAATCCATCCACAAGGGACAGATGGAGGCCGCTCGATCCCTGGGCATGACCACGGGGCTGGCAATGCGCAAGATCATTCTGCCGCAGGCCTTTAAACGTATACTCCCCCCTCTTGCAGGCCAGTTCATCAGCCTGATCAAGGACTCGTCACTCCTTGGCGTAATCGCCATACGGGAGCTGACCAAGGCCACACGGGAGGCTGTCACAACAAGCCTCATGCCCTATGAGCTGTGGCTCATGTGCGGCCTTCTGTATCTGGTCATAACCTTTTCCCTGTCCATGTTCGTGCAATACCTTGAGCGAAGGATGGTAGACTGATGATTGACGTACAAAACATCTTCAAAACATTCTACGTTCCGCACGAGGTACAGGCGCTTCACAACGTCAGCTACCACGTCAACCCCGGTGAAGTCGTTGTGGTCATCGGTCCGTCCGGTTCGGGCAAATCCACGTTTTTGCGTTGTCTGAACCGCCTTGAATATGCTGACGAGGGACAAATCCTCATCGACGGCGTGGACATCCTCGCGCCAAAAACCGACATCAATAAAATCCGCATGGAAGTAGGAATGGTCTTCCAATCCTTCAACCTGTTTCCGCATCTCTCCGTGCTGGAAAATGTCACCATCGGGCAGACATCGGTTCGCAAGCGCAACAAGGCCGAATCCGTGGAAAGTGCCATGAAGCTGCTCAACAAGGTTGGCATACACGACAAGGCACACGTGCACCCGGCACAGCTCTCGGGAGGACAGCAGCAGCGCGTGGCCATTGCCCGTGCGCTGGCAATGGATCCCAAGGTCATGCTCTTTGACGAGCCCACATCCGCCTTGGATCCGGAAATGATCGGAGAAGTTCTGGACGTGATGAAGACGCTGGCCACCGAAGGCATGACCATGGTGGTTGTAACGCATGAAATGGGCTTTGCCCGTGAAGTTGCAGACCACGTCGTGTTCATGGACGAAGGCAAGGTCATCGAGGTTGGCCCGCCCGAACATTTCTTCACCAGCCCGGAACACGACCGGACGAAACTGTTCCTCAGCCAGATTCTATAAAAAAAAAGGGCCGCACCCGAAGGTGCGGCCCTTATGCTTTCCAACCAAACTACTCTGACCGGTCATCCCGGCGTTGCTTGAAATTGATGGCGGCCAGACAGCCACACAGGCCTCCCAAAGCAACCCCTTTGGCAAGCGGAATGATATCGAACCACCCCACGATGGCCCCAATCGACCCACCGAGAAGAATTCCTTTGGACAGGACTTCGACCCACTCGAAAAAACGCTTGTTGTCGTCTGCCATGCTTTCTCCTTAAAGAAGGTGCCGAATCTGCTCGAGCTGGCCGGGCTGAATGGATGAATAACTGGTCCCGATCCCGGGAATCCTTGTCATTTCTCCCCAAAAACGGGCCCAGTGCACATGCAGGCCAATGGGAGTCTTGTCATCAAGTTCATTGACGACCATCCACGCGGTCTGGTCATCCTCCCATTCTCCTGTTGAATAGACAAAACACCCTTGTTCGGAAACATTCACGGTCACTGTCCGTTCATGCCGCTTTCCGAAATCATCCGCATCGGCTGCAAGCAAAACGTTAAGCACGAGGTCGGAGCGGCGGGAACGCCGGATGGTCCTCGGGGAAAACGTCAGACACTCGTTCAGAACAAACGATTTCAAAGACTTGTTGTCCCGTACTGTGCCTCCATGCGAAAGACCGCGAATGCCTCCACGATCCCCGTTGTATAACAGGCGCAATACAGGGAACCTGTCCATGACAGAGGAAACGCGGCCCTTGTTCGTGCTTTCGGAACGGATCATGGTCGGAACGTCCACAAGAATACCGCTATACGGCACATCGCAAAGCTGCCCCTCCATCCCGTCCGGATCGGAGATACAGTCAACCTCCACACCCAATTTGAACAGCTCGTCCCGATAGGCGTCGCGGGCCATGCCGGACTCGGCAACGAGCAGTAGCTTGATTTTATTCACACACCCCTCACTGATTTCGCATCATATTTCAGCACAGTGGCAAAGGAAAAACAAGAGATTCCCTCGTGCGACATCATGTATCATGTGGCTGATACTTTTTTTTGACAAAAAAGCAAGCCTCGACTTGACACCGATTTTCAATATCACTATTTGTTCAATGTCCATATTGAACATTTGAGGGAACCATGACAGATACAATCATCACAGCGGCCATTGTGGCTGTTGCATTTTTTTTCGTGCTGCGACGCCTGTACCGTCAAATGAACGGACGGGGCATCTCATGCGCCTGTACAGGATGCACCAAGTGTCCAGGCAGCAAGTCATGCAGCGAAAAGGATATGGACCTGAAAAACGGCTTGCACGAACACCGTCTTTCATGACCAAAAATGAAAACGATTTTCAATTCCCGCACCAATACACGGAGAATCATTCCATGAGCAATGCAATCTGCCTGCGCAAGGCCAAAGTCAACCAGCAACTCAAAATAACGAGCGTGGCGGCCAAGGGAGAACTCGGTCGCAGGATACGGGACATGGGCCTGATCCCCGGGACCGAAATCATGGTCATCGGCAAGGCTCCCCTGCGCGATCCGGTTGCCCTGCGGCTCAAGGATTTCACCCTGACACTCCGCAACAGCGAAGCCGACCACATCACGGTCGAACCCCGGGAGCAATAAGCTTATGAAGGATATCACCGTTGCTCTTGCCGGCAACCCGAACTGCGGTAAAACCACCCTGTTCAATGTCTTGACCGGAGCCCGACAGCACGTAGGCAACTGGCCCGGAGTTACCGTTGAAAAAAAATCAGGGATGATGCGCCACAACGACGTCAATATCGAAATCGTCGATCTCCCCGGTACATATTCACTGACCGCTTACACACAGGAAGAACTTGTTGCCAGGAACTATCTTGTAAACGAACGTCCCGAAGTCGTGGTGGACGTGCTCAACGCCAACGCACTCGAAAGGAACCTCTACCTTGGCGTTCAATTCAGGGAAATGGGCATTCCCGTGGTTCTTGCACTGAACATGATGGACGAAGTGCGCGACAGTGGAAAGACCATCGACACGTCACAACTCGCAGAGTTCACGGAATGCCCGGCCATTGAAACCGTCGCACGGCTCGGACAGGGATCAAAAAACCTTCTTGATGCGGCTCTGGAGCATGCGCAAAAAAACAGGGGGCAGTGGTCTCCGCTGCGAATTTCCTATGGCCCTGACCTCGACCCCGTGCTCGAGGCCATGGAAGAAGCCATTACCGCAGAGTCCTTCCTCACGGACAAGGTTCCGGCCCGTTGGACCGGAATCAAATACCTTGAGCACGATGAAGACGTGGTGCTTAAAGGGCGGGCCGCCAACCCGGAGCTTTCCAGACAGCTGGAACAAATGGCCGCGGAAGTTGCGGATCATACAACCAAGACACTCAACGCCACGCCGGACGCCATCATTGCCGATTTCCGCTACGGCTATATCGCCGGAATCATCCGCAAGGTCGTCCACTACCCCATGCTGGACACGCAGCGGATCACCATGTCCGACAAAATGGATCAGGTCCTCACACACAAAATCGCTGGTCCGCTGATCATGCTGGGAATCATCTATCTCATCTACAAAGTCACATTCACCGTAGGCCAAGTTCCCATGGACTGGCTTGAGGCGCTCTTCGGCTGGCTGGGGGACACGGTGGCCGGAGTCATGCCCGAAGGTTTGCTGCGTTCGCTCATTGTCTCCGGAGTCATAGACGGCGTTGGCGGCGTGCTCGGATTCGTCCCGCTGATCATGTTCATGTTCCTGATGATTTCCGCTCTGGAAGATTCAGGATACGTTGCGCGTATGGCCTACATGCTTGACCGCATATTCCGCAGTTTCGGACTCCACGGCACGTCGGTGCTGCCCTTCATTGTTTCCGGCGGCATTGCCGGCGGCTGCGCCGTGCCCGGAGTCATGGCCACTCGAACACTTCGCAGCAAACGGGAAAAACTGGCAACACTTTTTGTTGCGCCCTACATGACCTGTGGAGCCAAGGTTCCCGTCTTCCTTATGCTGGCGGCGGCCTTTTTCCCGCAAGAAGGCGCAAGCATCATGTTGCTGATCACACTGACGGCGTGGGCCATGGCCCTGATTGTAGCCCGCCTGCTCCGCTGGACCGTCATCAGAGGCAAAAGCACCCCCTTTGTCATGGAACTGCCTCCCTATCGGATGCCAACGCTTCAGGGTGTGCTGATCCACACCTGGGAACGCACGTGGGAATATGCAAAAAAAGCAGGAACCGTCATTCTGGGAATATCCATCCTGCTCTGGGCGGCCATGACCTTCCCGTCCCTGCCGGAACAACGGCTTGCGCATTTTGAAAACCAACGCGCCCCCATTGTCCTCCAGATCGAAGAGGCTGAAGCAGCGGGGGCTCACGGCGACATAATCGGCCCGCTCCAGGATTCCCTCCAACGAATCGACAATGCCGAAGCCGAAGAAAGTCTCAGGAATACCGTTGCAGGCAGGCTGGGAACCGCACTTGAATCCGTGACACGATTCGCAGGATTCAACTGGCGCACCAACATCTCGCTGGTGGGCGGATTTGCGGCCAAGGAAGTCATTGTTTCAACGTTGGGCACGGCATACTCGCTGGGCGACGTCGACCCGGAAGCGGCGGAACCGCTGTCCCAACGCCTCGCCAACGATCCCAACTTCAGCAAGGCCGGCGCCATTGCGCTGATTCTCTTTGTCATGCTCTACGCGCCCTGCTTTGTCACCGTGGTGACCATGGCCCGCGAATCAAGCTGGAAATGGGCAATCTTCAGTGTCATCGGCTCAACCGCACTGGCGTACGGCATGGCCGTTGCGGCCTTCCAGATAGCCAGCCGAATACTGTAACCACAACCACAAACAAAAAATAAGGGGGAGGCCAAACGGTCTCCCCTTTTCTTTTTCCGGTCTTTGGCCTAGATTCGCACTCCATCACAAGCAAGGATTCCCCATGTCGATCTCGGAAAAAATCATCGAATTCATCCGCAGCCTGCTCAAAGACAGCATCGAGTCGGCCCTGACGCTCTTCAAGGTCATGATCCCCATCGTTGTTGGCGTCAAAATCCTTCAAGATTCCGGGCTGATAACCTATGTGGCCATGCCGCTGGAACCGATCATGGGGCTGGTGGGGCTGCCCGCGGAAACAGGGTTTGTATGGGCAGGAGCCATCGTCAACAACGTCTATACAGGCCTGATCATCTTCATGTCGCTGGCGCAAGACATCACCCTCACCCAACAACAGGCCACAGTGCTCGCAGTCCTCATGCTCGTCGCCCACGCCCTGCCTTTGGAGTCGGCGGTATCACGCAAGGCAGGAGCCCGCTTCCTCTTCCAGGCATTCATCCGCATGCTGGGAGCCTTTGCCCTGGGAGCCATCCTGCATCTTGTGTATTCCGCCGGCGACATGTTCACCCAGCCCGCATCTATCATGTTTTCCCCCTCAGTCACGCAGGACCCGACCATCACAAAATGGGCCTTGGGCCAAGCCAGAAACTTCGGATATATCTTTATTGTCATCATGACCCTCATGGCCATCATGCGCCTGCTCACGGCCTGCGGCGTTATTGAAATCCTCAACAAGATCCTCAGGCCCATCCTCAAAATCATCGGCATCGGCCCCAAGGCTTCGGCCATCACGGTCATCGGCCTGACCGTGGGGCTGACATACGGCAGCGGCCTGATCATCAAGGAAGCGCGCTCCGGCAACCTGAGCAAACAGGACGTGTTCTATTCCGTCACCCTCATGGGCATGTCGCACGCACTGATCGAAGACACATTTCTACTCATGCTCATCGGCGCACATTTTTCCGGCATATTCTGGGGACGCTTCCTGTTCAGCATAGTTGCAGTGGCCCTGCTGGTCAGAATTGTCCGGCACCTCCCTCCCCGCTTTTGCGACCGTTTCCTGTGGACAGACCCGTCCTGAAACAAACAATTGTCTCTTGACAGCACTGCAGCTCCCGCTCTATGCGTAATTTATGTACGCAAACAATTTTAACCGCTTTTTCTTTTTCTTCGGTTTTTTCTTTTTTGGAAAAACCTGCGGTTACGGCGTGCTTGACTGAAAACATACCCAATCAAACGCCCAAGGCCGCAGGTTGAAACCTGCGGCCTTTTTTATTGAGCCGGGGTTTCAGACAAGGCCGGGGCAAGCAAGGAGAAACACCATGCAGCTCGGCAAGGCAATCCGCATCGAACGGATCATGAACCGCAACAACGGCAGGACCATCATCGTTCCCTTGGATCACGGCGTAACCGTAGGCCCCATTTATGGACTCGTGGACCTGCGCGACACCGTCAACCAGGTGGCAGAAGGCGGCGCCAACGCAATGCTCATGCATAAAGGCATCCCCCGCTGCTCCCACCGTCAGGGAGGACGTGACATCGGCCTCATCATCCATCTTTCCGCAAGCACATCACTTTCCCCGCACCCAAACGCCAAATGCCTCGTGGCCAGCGTAACCGATGCCTTGAAGCTCGGTGCGGACGCGGTCAGCCTGCACATAAACCTCGGTGACGAAACCGAAGCGAACATGCTTTCGGACCTCGGCAGAATCTGCTCGGAAGCCAATGAGTGGGGAATCCCGGTTCTGGCCATGATGTATGCCCGGGGAGAAAAAATCACCAATGAATATGATCCGGCAGTCGTTGCCCATTGCGCCAGAGTCGGCGCAGAACTCGGAGCCGACATCGTCAAGGTCAACTATACCGGCGACCCGGACTCGTTCTCAAAAGTCACGGACGGCTGCTGCGTGCCGGTAGTCATTGCGGGCGGCCCCAAGCTCAACAATGACCGGGACCTCGTGCAAATGGTCTATGACTCCGTGCAGGCCGGAGGCGCGGGTCTTTCGGTCGGGCGCAATATTTTCCAGAACCAATCGCCCAAAGCCATCGTGGCCGCGCTGAACAAGGTGGTGCATGAGGATTGGGACGTGGACGCCGCCATGGAGATGCTCCAGGCCTGATTCAAAATGGACGGGTGGTCATTTTTCCGACGTCCGCCCGGATCGTTCCGGGCTGCGTGGCGATAGTCGTATTCAAAAAAATATGCAATTCCAAAAGCATATCATGAGTGGCGGCGCGTCGACATTGCCAATGGCACAATACATGCTTATATTAAATATAAGCCTGGAAAACAGGTGAGGTCGGAGAGAGTCGGGAACTAACAGATACAGCAAGGTATGCTAAAAAAAAGAGTTCCGGCCAACCACCCCACGGTCTACCGGGCCAATACCAAAAATGAACGTCATGCAAAGGCAGACGTTCATTTTTGGTATTGCACTTCCACGCATTCCAGATAATGCCGCAATTCATCTGCCGCAGTCCGGCACGCCTGCTCATCATTCTCTTTGGCGGACTGTTCGATAGTACGTCCGATCTCGCCCATTCCCATGAAGCCATACCCGAAACCGGCTCCCTTCGTGTTGTGCCCCAAACGGCTCAAGGTCTCATACTCTCCGGCTTCCAGCGCCTGCAGCATGGCCTCAAGTTCCCGTTTGCTGTTGTCCATGAACCGTGGAATAATGGGAGCCAGATCACCATCAATGATTTCAATAATTTTATCCATTTTCATCGCCTTTCGAACTCCATGACACAAATACGCAAAAGAATAATTCACACGTCGGCAAAAACACCAAGCGCAACAAAGCGACACTACCAAGCCCTGATGCTTGCTGCAATCGCAGCCATGTTCTTTCTAACGGGTTGCACACGATACGATGCGGTCCGTATTGCGCGGATCGCAGCGTCCCGAGACATCGGTGCGGCTGCACAAAGCGCTGCTGCAAGCAAGGCCGCCCACTATGCGGTCAACCCCCAAGCCCTTGGCAATGACCTGAAGTCATTCAAAAAAATACTCGAAAAATTCATCCAGGCCATTGGCGGCAACTGGGGCGAAGACGAAGTCGTGCTGCCTGCGCCCAAGCGATATGTCAAATACACACAGAACTATCAATCCCGGGCCATGGTCGATTTTGATAAAGGTGTCGTGACCGTGGAAACCGTGGACACGACAAGACCGCTGGAAAGCTTGCGTGAAGCCATTGTCATAACCCTGCTCACCCCCAATGACCCTCGAGCGGTGGACCTCTATTCATCCGCACCTGTCACGCTTGGCGAAACTCCGTTTCTCCTGGGAGAAGTGGTGGACTACGATTCAAAACCGGTTCGATGGGAGTGGCGCGCTTCACGTTTTTCCGAGGCTCTGGTCAAGACAAAACTCGCCAAACGCGCAGGGAAAAAGGGGACAACCATCCACTATGTCACCATTCCCATGGTACGGGACCACCTTCATGTGCGAGCCGCCAAATACAGGAACCTCGTGGATACGTCATCCCGTCGCTTTCAGGTCAGCAGCAATCTCATATACGCCATCATGAAAGTCGAGTCCGATTTCAATCCGTTTGCCGTCAGTCACGCCATGGCCATAGGCCTGATGCAGGTTGTCCCGAAAACCGCAGGAAGCGACGTGTACTCCATGCTGCACGGCAAAAAAGGCAGACCTTCCTCGAACAGCCTGCTGGACCCGGCAACCAACATAACATACGGTACCGGCTACCTGCACATGCTCCAATATCGGCTCCTTTCCGGAATAACCGATCCGGTCTCACGTGAATATTGTGTCATTGCAGGATACAACGGCGGCCCCGGAGCAGTGCTGCGAACCTTCAATCGCGATAGGGAAAAGGCCGCCCGGACCATAAATGCCCTGGGACCGATGCGCGTCTATGAACGGCTTCGGCAAAACCTTCCCCATGACGAAACACGGCGCTATCTGGCCAAGGTGCTGAACGCCAAAAAACAATTCGTGAACAATACGCCATGAACACTCTTGAAACGTTGCCCGAACAAATACAATCCCTTGTCCTCGAAGCCTTGAAGCAAATTCTCGGCATTGAGGACGTCCTTGTGGCAAGAGTCGTGCTCGCAGCCCTGCTGGTGCTCATGGCCGTGCTTCTGCTGTTGCTTGCCCTGCGTGTGCTGCGCCATGAAAAGACTGCAGAACTCGTGAAGACATCACTCATCCCCAGCCACCTGCTCAAGACGGGAACCACCTTGGAGCTGTATAATCCCGACGGCTCCCCCGCGTTTCGCTGCGTACTGACCCGTGTAAACAAAAAAAGACTTCGCTGTGAAGTCATCGAACGGCTGGGCAACGTGACGGCACAGAAGGGAGACACAATCCAATGCCTGCACGCCCCGGTTAAGGCAGCCGGAAAACGAGTCAACGGATTCCCGTGCCTGCTGGCGGAACCAGTGGACAAGGATACCGCATCACCGCAAGTCGTTCTCTCAGCACCTATCCGCTTCCAGTTCATCAAACGTAGGGAGCATGGACGAAAACGCGTAGTGGACCAACAGTTCATCCGCATCAAGCTCTGGCTTGCCGACGCAGACACAAGCGATATCCCCTACGCAGACGCTGTACCGGACATCGGCATCAACTCATACGCGCAGGATGCCTCCGGGCACGACACCAACAGCGTCCTGAACATATCCAAGGGCGGCATCGCCCTGCGCATATCCAACAGTATGCTCCCCGCCACATGCATCACCGACGCGCGCGCGGTCATCAATATCTTCATGTTCAATTTTCGAGAAAAAGTCTTCAAACCCTATTGGTATGAAGGAATGATACGAAACATGGAATCGGACGGGGACGGTTATACCCGTATTGGCATTTCATTCGGCCGGGCAGGTATATACGACGACAATCAAGCCGGTATACAATGGCAATGAAAAAGGCCGGACACAATGTCCGGCCTTTTTCTCGTCTCAACAAAAGAAGGAAGAAACCTAACCGGTCCTGCTGACAAACCGGGAACGGTTGAAACCGGACTTCGTGAATCCGGCACCGACCTTATAACCGGCAAGTCGCTTCGATTGCTTGCGTAAATTGGTCAACTCATCCCGGACCCGATCCTTCAACAGCGATGCTTCTGCCGTCAGGTCTCGCTGGAGACTGTCAAAAGCGCGCAGTTCTCCCTCCAGGGCCTGAACGGATTCCTTATCCAAACCGGAAAGAACTTGTTGCGCCTTGTCACAGCGTTCACGTGCAAGCTCCTCGGCTTCCATGACGTCACCGGCCAAAAGATGTTTCAACTCACGCCGCCCCATTTCAAGGACCTCGTTGAGTGTTTTTCGACGGGCGTCCACGTCTACCGAACCTGTCGTATGTCTTCGCGAAGCTGGGCAATCACTTTTTTCCATTTGTCCACCAGGGGCAAAAATTCATACTCAAGCAGGTCGGCCAAAAGAATCCAGTCTTCATTTTCCAGAACTTCCGTCATTTCCGTAAACAGAGAAGACATGCCTTCGCCGATGGCCTCGTATTCTTCATGGTCCTTGAGGGTGTATTCATTGCGCAGCACGCCGATCATGCCCAGGAAGTTGCGGGTAACGTCCAGAAGGTCCTGATACGTTTCCAGAGCTTCAGCATCGTCCGCCTGACGGAACAGGTCGGCAACAGTGCGTCCGCCTTCACCCATGAGGGTTACGACCTTGTAGAGCTCGCGGGTAATTTCGATGGCCATGTCGGCCGTGGCCATGGTCTTGATTTCCACGCTGCGAACATCACCAACGGTGATATCCTCGGACTGATGCGGGTAAACCTCGCTGAACGGTTCGTCATTCACAAACACGTCCGTGACCACCCGATCATTCAGATATCCCTTTTCAGCAACAGTACTGAAAATTTCGTCGAGATTTTCAAACTGCGCGAATTCCAGATCGCACTTTTGGCCGTCGATAACTATCATGGTTTCTTCCTCCTGAATATGGGGCTAAAAATTCCTTTTTGAGCTTCTCCGAAAAGGAATTCAAAAAACATGCCACGCTATAGGAGGTCGTGAATTGCGGCAACAAGTGCCGCATAACGGTCAATGACCTTTCTGAGTGCGGAAAAGTCGTGACCCTGTTGTTGGGACTCGAACAGCCACAAGGAGGAAAGCACCTCGAGACTTGGATTTTCCGTAAGGATATTCTGAAGTTGCTGCCATGAGGCCATAAATTTCTTCTTCAGGGTATCCCGAGGATTGCGGGCCAAAAGGGCACCCTGCTGCTGCATGAGAAACAGATAATCCCGTGCCGAGGAAAGCGTTGACTGCAGGGCTTCGACAAACTGCGGACTCATCTCGTCTCCGAACCGGGAAAGCCCTTCCAGCGAATCACCGTCAAGAAAACGACGGTAAAAAACCCGTTGCAATTCGATCCAACGGGTCCTGTCGTCCGAACCATGACCCGAAACCGAATTTTGCGTCAGAAAGCCCTGTTCATCAAATTGCGAAACCCACGCACGAGCTCCGCTCACAACCTCCCCCTCACCATCCAGCACACGCCGAACAGCCGCGCTCACGGCCTCCACCGGCACGGCCTCACGACAGGCGTTATCTTTGGCGCAAGCCGCACCGAATGCGCAGGGATGACAATCCAAATCCGGCTCCAGACACAGGCATTGCTCGCGATACGGACCGGTATCCCACGGCTGTGCCGTGGCAAGAAAAACGGAAACAACGGGCGTTCCCATACCGGCAGCAAGGTGCATGGTTCCGGTGTCATTTGTTATCAGCAGGCAGCACTGACGCAAAACCGCGGCCAATTCCGGCAAAGACGTCCGGCCCTGAAGATTCATGACAGGGCAATCGGCACTTTCTTCAATGCGCTTGCCCAAAGCAGCCTCACCCTGCGTGCCGAGAACAACAGAAACCAGTCGCCGCTGTTGCCACAACTCGTCGGCCACGGCCGCAAAGCGACCAACCGGCCATCGCCGCCGCTCTTCGCTTGCACCGGGCTGCAAGGCCACAAACCCGGCATGCTCAATCTCCGGGAGATGCAGCAGTTTTTTTGCCGTGCGCACATGCTCTGCCCCGGGATCGGCAAGACGCAATCCTTCAGGATCACCGTTCAAATCGGCCGCGCGCAAAAAAAGATCACATATATTGAAGGGGCTGGAACCGCGATTGTTGCCCGCTACCTGAAGAAATGCAGCCCAGGGACTGGTATCCGCGTTGAAACCATGCTCGTCCAGACTGAACCCGCACACCCGGGACGCTTCCAGAGAACGCGACAAAAGGCGCGCCGGAACAGAAGGTGTGAGGTTGACCACAACGTCAGGAGTAAAAGACGACAGGATCATGTCCCGGTAGTCGCAGATCGCACCAAGACTTTCCCGCCAGTTCTTGTCCAACAGGGAAAGAAGACGCGCACCCGGAAAAGGGAAGACCGTGTCCAGATCACGCAACAGGGATGTTGCCGAAGCAAAATTGTCCACACAGGCAAGCCCGACCCGGTTCCCTGCTCGGGCAAAACCGCTAATGACCGGTTGCGTCTGGATCAGGTCGCCAAAGCGTGTCAAATTTATGATCAACACATTCATTGTGAAAAAGTCCTTATATCACAGCACACACGAAAACAAGCTGTCACGGAGGAGCCCAAACGCAGGGTCCACGCCATCTCAATGCAAAATAAAAGCCGACCAATCACAGCCCGGCCCCGGCCTGCACCAGCCGAACCAGTTTTTCCACCGCATGAATAGCCGCTTTGAAGTTCTGTTTCTGCTGCGAAGACAAGTCTGACGGAAGCACCCGGTTGTGCGGTGCCTGATTGTTCCTGAGACGGGAAATCCCGATATGCAGACGCATGGATTGCAGCCATTCCCATCCGTCCAGCAACGCATCTCCATGATGCCGGTCCACATGCCCAGCCGATCGAAGCGTTCGAAGCCGGTCACAGGTGTTCACACAGCCGATGTCGTGCTTGAGGCACAAAATACGGGCACAATTTGTCATGTGCGCCAGCACAGCCCCCTTGATGTCCATATGTCCGGCCCACGGCCCGGAACGCTCGGTCACAAACGAACCGAAGAAACTCAATGGCATGGCATAGTCCGTTAACTCATCCACCATCATGCGCAGGGCCATCGGTCGAGTCCGTACATATTCCCACATCCATTCACGCAACTTTACCGCAGGGTCGCTCGGACCGTAGACGGGCTGAAAATCAAGAATCACCCCAGACTGCCACGGTCCTTTTTCATGGGGATTGGACAACCACCCGCCCAGTCGATTGCGCCAGACCTCATAATCACCACGCCACTGGGGGTTGCTGACCATGACATTACCTGTACACAGGGGGATCCCGGCCCCGTCAAGCGCCACAACAATGTCATGAGTCGCATCATCAATCTCGCCTTCGTCAAGGGGCGTACCCTCCTGCGCCCCGTCACAAAACAAAAGCCCATTGTCCTGATCCGATCCGGGCACCTGCTCATCACGCCCCCCCGAACCGAACTCCAGAAACGTCGTGCGTTCAAGCCATGGGTATTCAACGGCATAGGCATGCAGCACCGCGCGGATGACCAGTCGATTGAATGCGCTCAGACTTCTGCAAACCAATTCCGCAGAATTGTTTTGCTCCACCCAATCCTCGACCAGATCAAGACGGGTACTCTTCACGCCCGCAAGACTTCCCTGTCGAACCATGGTTTCCAGCTCATCCCCAAAGCCGACAGGCATGGGCAACAAGCTGTCCGCACTGCGTTCACACCGCATTTCCTGCCTCAAATCATGCTCCCTGCGCACGGCATGCAACCGTTGACCGTCCATTTTCGCCCGCCCACGGGGGGCGGCAACCACGAAAATGCCACGACCGTACGGCTTTGACCGTTTACCTGAAATTGAAAGCTTCCCTTTTTTTCCTACGGTAAAAACATACCCGTAGGCAAACCAGAAAAGCCACAGGGGGTAACACAATGGATCACATCGAAACAATTCGCAAACGTCAACTGGCCATGGCCCTGAAGGTAGGTATTCCCTACTTTGCACTCATCATAGGCATTTTTCTGCTGGTATACCTTGCGCCGCAGACCATGGTCACAACCATCTACATGGGACTTCCTCTCCACTACTGGCTCGTAGCGTTGGCGGTCTATCCGCTCACATGGGTTCTGTTCATCTGGTACGTAGGCAAGGCGAACGCTCTCGAGGATGAAATCAGCAAGGAAAAGGGGGACTAAATGGAAGTCGGATATCAAATACCCACCACCGCGCTGGTCCTCATTGGACTGATGCTCTCATTTACCGTGGTCACCACGTGGATGTTCCGCAGGCAAAAAACTTCGGCCGACTATTATCTGGCCGGACGCAAGGTCAACTCCTTCATCAATGCCTCGGCCATTTCATCGGACTACCTTTCCGCAGCATCATTCCTCGGTGTTGCCGGTGTAGCCTTTCTGTACGGCTTCGACGGTATCATCTACGCCCTGGGATTCTTCGTAGGCTACATCGCCCTGCTGCTGTTTCTGGCCAGCCCGCTCCGCAAATTCGGACGCTACACGGTTCCTGATTTCGTGTCCGAGCGATTCCATTCGAAGAATGCACGCGTTCTCGGTGTGATCGGCGTGCTGTTCGTTTCCCTGTTCTACATGGCTCCGCAAATGCTTGGTGCGGGCAAGGTCATGGGATTGCTCCTGAACATGGAATACGGAACGGCCATTATCGTCATTTCATGCATCATTACCGTCTATGTCACTGTGGGTGGGATGAAAGGCACCACGGTCAACCAACTTGTGCAATTCTGGATCCTGTTCGGGGCCATGTTCCTGCTCGCGTTCATTCCGTTCGTGATAAAAGGCTTCACCTATGGCGACGTGGTGCAATTCATCAGTGAGTTCAAGCAGATTGATCCTGCTACAGGAAAAATGTTCGACGGCGCAGCGTACACAAGCCCGGCGTACTGGCTGACCAACCTCAAAGACACGCTCTCCCTGTTGCTGGCGCTCATGTTCGGCACGGCAGGACTGCCCCACATCCTCGTTCGTTTCTACACCGCTCCTGACGGCAAAGCCGCGCGCAGAACCGTCATCTACGTACTGTTGCTGATCGGCATGTTCTACATACTGAGCCCGTATGTGGGTCATGTAATCCGTTACGTGTACCTGCAAGGCAAGGCCATGGGCCTCAGTCCGCACCTGGGTTCATGGCTGGCAGCCAACGGCAAGAACCTTGCCGTCCCGGTAGCCGGCTCATACTTCGGTGGCCAGATCCTGATGGGCATTGTCGTGGCTGGAGCGTTTGCCGCGATACTCTCCACCGTGGCCGGGCTGATCATCGCCTGCGCCGGAGCCATCGGACACGACCTTGTGGTCAACGTCCTCAACCCGGACATGCCGGAATCAACGCGAGTCAAGGTTGCACGCACCGCATCCATCTTCATCGGATTGCTCGGAATCCCACTGGGTTTCCTGGCCGAAAACATGCAGATAGCCGTGCTTGTGGGACTGGCGTTTGCCATCGCAGCATCCACATTCTTCCCGGTGCTGGTCATGGGGGTCTGGTGGCCCAAGATGACCAAAAACGGTGCCATTGCCGGCCTGCTGACGGGCATCATCGGGTCCTTTGCCATGATCCTCGGCAAAGCGTACCTGCCGACCATGCTCCAGTTCAAGAACCCTGGGGGATTCGTCATGCTGATTGCTTTTGCCGCCATCTACATCGCCTCGAAACTGGAATATGCGGCCAAGGGGGAAGCAGCCCTGCCGCACGACACAAAGGAAGTGATGGCCATACTTCATGGGCCGGAACAATCCTAAAACTCAAAAAACGGGCCGGACAGGGTGCACCCTGTCCGGCCTTTTTTCAATCTGATGACGGCAAAACGCCAAGTCTCCAAAAAAGCCCGGCTTGACAGGCTAACGGCCAATCCCTACTTATTAGGCCGACCTGAAAAACAAGGAGTCATCATGAGCTACGACATCAGGCTGGTCAAACTTGTCACCGGCGAAACCGTTATCGGTAAATTCAAGGAAGACAGGATAGAAGAACCGGCCATCATCCAGACCGTCCCCACCCAGCAGGGTGTACAGATAATGCTGCTGCCTTACGGGTACCCGTTCGACCAGGAAATGGGAGGAGAAATCCTCATGAAGCACACCATTTTCGAGTTTGCAAAATGCCCCGAGGACCTGCAAACCAAATACCTTGAGGCTTCCAGCAACATCACCCTCTCCACCGGTGGATTGGGCGACCTCGGAGGCGGCGCCGGCACACCGGACCTCTCCGACCTGCTCAAAAAATAGCAATCGCAACCCCAAAAATCTTCATGCGGGGTGGTTCCACGGGAGCCACCCCGTTTTGCTCTTGGAGTACCATTCATGAAGGAACTGCTCCCCCTGCTCCCCAGGCCCGCCCGTTACCTCGGATCGGAATGGGGCACGCTGCTCAAGGACAAGGCCGACATCACCGTGCACATGGCACAGGCCTTTCCCGACATGTACGAAATCGGCATGTCTTACATGGGGCAGAAAATCCTCATGAAAGCCGTCAACGATTATCCGCATTACTGGTGTGAACGTGTTTACACTCCCTGCGAAGAAACCGCAGCCATCATGCGGGAACGCGGCGTCACCCTGGCAACCCTGGAATCAGACACGCCGCTTACGGAACTGGACGCCGTGGGTTTCAGCCTGACCCACGAGCTTTGCTACACCAATATTCTCTACATGCTGGACCTGGCCGACATTCCCCGGCGCACGGAAAACAGGGACGAGTCCCATCCGCTCATCATTGCTGGCGGCGGAGCCTGTTTCAATGCCGAACCCATGGCCCCGTTTTTTGATGTAATGGTGGTGGGCGATGGCGAGGAAACAATGCCCGCCATCCTCAAGGTTCTGGAACAGGCAAAACAGGACGGCACGTCCCGGCACGAACTGTTGCTGCAGTTGCGTACCATGGTGGGCGTATATGTACCGAGCCTGTTTGAAGATTCAGGGCCGGGACAACCGCTCACGCCTCTGATGAACGACTATGCCAGCGTGGAAAAAGCCGTGATTCCCGATCTGGAGGCAGTCGAATTTCCGCAAAACCAGCCCGTATCCTTCGGCCAGGCAATTCACGACAGGCTAACCATGGAAATCGCCCGGGGATGCACCCGTGGTTGCCGTTTCTGCCAGGCCGGAATGATCTATCGTCCGGTCAGGGAACGAAGCCCGGAAAAATTGCGTGAAATCATGGTCAACGGCCTTGCGGCAACCGGTTTTGAAGAAACCTCGTTTCTTTCCCTTTCCACCGGAGACTACTCTGCGCTGGACACCCTTTTTTCCGACTGCTTCGACCGTTGCGCCGCCGAACAGGTTGCCATTTCCCTGCCATCCCTGCGCGTGGGGTCACTGTCCGAACCAATCATGGAGCGCATTTCCAGCATTCGTCGCACCGGAGCCACCATTGCGCCCGAGGCCGGAAGCCAGCGCATGCGCGACGTGATCAACAAAGGCATCACCGAACAGGAAGTACTGGACCATGTACGGCTGCTGTTCGACAACGGCTGGCAATCGGTCAAACTCTATTTCATGATCGGCCTGCCCACGGAAACCGATGCCGATCTGGACGCCATCCTCGACCTCTGTCTCAAGGTCCGGGACGTTGCCGGACCACACATCAAGCGATTGCAAGTCGGGGCCGCGGTCTCGCCGTTTGTGCCCAAGCCGCACACGCCGTTCCAGTGGGAGCCGCAAATATCCCTTGAGGAAATACACAGGCGAATCGATTACCTGCGTGCCATTTTTCGACCCCACAAACGGGTTCGCCTCAAATTCCACATCCCGGAAATGACGTTTCTGGAAGGCATATTCTCGCGCGGAGACCGCAGGCTTGCAGACGTTGTGGAATCTGCTCGTGACAACGGCGCACTTTTTTCCAGCTGGAAAGACAAACTGGACCTTGCTCCCTACCTGAACGCCATGCGGGATAACGGCCTTGATCCGCTTGAATACACCGGACCACGGGATATCGACGCTCCCCTGCCATGGGATCACATCAACAGCGGACTGACCAAACGGTTCATGCTGGCGGAACGCAAACGCGCCCTGTCCGAAACCATCACCCAAGACTGTCGTTACAACGCCTGCAGACAATGCGGCGTCTGCAATCACAAAGGCACCCCGTCCACTCTCGAAACGCAGAACAAGGACAGGGATATCAGGCCACGGGTGATTTTCGATTCTCGCGACCAGGAAGGCGAACAGCCACCATACGTTCAGGACAAACCAAACCTGAACGCCAAGGGCGGACATTATCGTCTCTGGTATGAAAAGACAGGGCTGGCCGCCTACCTGAGCCAACTGGAACTGCAAAGCATGCTTGAGCGGGCCATGCGCCGTGCCAACTTGCCTGTCAGCTTCTCCGCGGGATTCCACCCCATGCCGCGCATGTCCTTTGGCAAGGCCCTGCCTGTGGGCGTGGAAAGCACCGAGGAATGGTTCAACCTCTTTCTCCGCGAGAACTGGACACCGGACCGACTGGTCAAAACGCTGGGTGAACAAATGCCCCGAGGCATCAGAATCTACAAGGCCGATTTCCTCTCCATGAGCAAAAAGCAGCCCCAATCAGTGGAAGAACACTTCACGATTCACTTCGGTGGGCGCCATGAAGACACCGTCCGACACATGCGCCAATGGAAGGACTTCATGAACTCAGAATCATTGATTATCGAAAAGAAAACAAAAAAGGGAAAGGTCAAGGAAGTCGATGTTCGCTCGTTCGTGATCGATTGTGTTCAGGAAAACGACAACACACTTGTCATTTCATTGAACTGGCGGGAAGACTACATGAGTCCCCTCAAGTTGCTGCAGACCGTAAACCCGGACATGGATCCCGTGTACGTGTCCATGACCAAGATCAGACAGGTCTTTGCCTGAGTTAATCTGCGGTCACCATGACATCTATCTGCTTGTAAACCGAGGGATGTCCTTCGGACGTGTTGCCGTGCAGCTTGATGATAATGCTCGTTGCACAAGGGGCGAGCGGGGTGAACAGATAGCGCACCCGGGGGACCTCGCCAGGCTCACGGTCTTCAACATACTTCTCCAGACGCAACAACACGGGATCGAACACTGCGCCCTTGATAGTGCCCATGCCCGTATCGGGCTGTCGGATGTCCAGCACGAAAAGCTCTCCCTGCTCCACCTCGATCCGCATGGAATCAACGCCGTCCAGGTCGTACTGTGAGGCAGTGTCGAAATCGCTGCCACTACCAGAAAAGAAACCACATCCACCGAGAAGAAAAAACGTCGACAAAAGCAGAATAATTACTTGTCTTTTCGATATATTACTTGTTTGCATTGGAAGCACACCCTCAAAAGCAACTATTGTTTAAATTATGAATTCCGTGTAAAGATCAATGCGCTTTGCGGGACTATTCACAATAGCACGTCACAAACATGACGCCCGTGCATGGTCCTCGTGTGTTCAATCTATGTGCATTGTGTTCGCCCTGTCAGGCGGCTGTCAACCACAATTACGGAGGTTCTTCATGAGACGTTTCGGTTCCGGGATCAAACCACTGATCCTCGCCACCATGATTTTTGTTGCGCTAGCCCTTGTCGGGTGCGCAGGCGGTGAACAGAAGAAAGAAAAAAAGGAAGCGGCAACCCCCGCTGCCGCAGAAAAGGTGACCTTGAAGCTCGCCATGGACGCGGACCCTGTCTCCCTTGACCCGCACGTGCAGCTTTCCGGCGGCATGCTCCAGTATTCCCACCTGGTCTTCGACCCTCTGGTACGCTGGACTCAGGACATGAAATTCGAACCGCGCCTGGCTGAAAGCTGGGAACAGATCGACCCCCTGACCATGCGCTTCCACCTGCGCAAGGACGTCAAGTTCCACAGCGGCAATCCCTTCACCGCGGATGACGTGGTCTATACCCTTGAACGTCTCAAAAAGAGCGTGGACTACAAAGGTCTTTTCGAGCCCTTTGAAACAGCCAAAGCCATTGATGAACATACCGTGGACCTGATCACCAAGAAGCCCTACGGTCTGGTCATGGCCATGGCCACCTACATTTTCCCCATGGACAAGAAGTTCTACGAAGGCAAGGACGAGATCGTCAAATCCGGTCCTTCCTTTGCCAATGAACATGAGTCCGGCACCGGCAAATACGTTGTTGCCAGCCGCGAACAGGGCGTGAAGATGGTTCTTTCCCGCTTTGCCGATTATTGGGACACCAAAACAGGCAACGTGGACGAAATCGTCCTGACCCCCATCAAAAACGACGCTTCCCGAGTGGCCGCCCTGCTTTCCGGTGATGTCGACTTCATCATGCCGGTTCCGCCGACAGACCTTGAACGCATTCGCAACACCGAAGGCCTGAAGCTTACCACCCTGCCGGGTGCACGCATCATCACCTTCCAGATGAACCAGAACCGCAAGGAAGAATTCAAGAACGCCAAGGTGCGTCAGGCTATGGTGTACGCCGTGGACAACCCGGGCATCGTCAAGAAGATCATGAAGGGCTTTGCCACCGCCGCCGGTCAGCAGGGTCCCAAGGGCTATGCCGGTTACGTTGCCGAGCTGACTCCCCGCTACGACATCGAAAAGGCCAAGCAGCTCATGAAGGACGCCGGATACGAAAACGGATTCGAGTGCACCATGATCGCCCCCAACAACCGCTACGTGAACGACGAAAAAATCGCGGAAGCCGTTGTGGGCATGCTTTCCAAGATCGGCATCAAGGTCAACCTGAAGACCATGCCCAAGGCCCAATACTGGGATCAGTTCGACGCACAGGTCGCGGACATCCAGATGATCGGCTGGCATTCGGACACCGAAGACTCCGCCAACTTCTCTGAATTCCTGACCATGTGCCCGAGCAAGGAAACCGGCTACGGCCAGTACAACTCCGGCAACTACTGCAACCCCGAAGTGGACGCGCTGGTTGTCGCTTCCCAGTCCGAAACCGACACAGCCAAGCGCGGCGAACAGCTGCAGAAAGTTGAACGCCTGCTCTACGAAGACGCAGCCTTCATCCCCCTGCACTGGCAGAACCTCGCCTGGGCTTCCAAGGACAACATGAACACCGAAGCCGTCGTCAACACCATGAACTTCCCCTACTTCGGCGACCTCGTCATCAAGTAGCAGGGTTCACAAAAGACCGCACACAAAGGGGAGCCCCTGTACAGGGGTTCCCCTTTCCACCTGTAAACCGGAACACAATCAATGCTTGCATTTTCCATCAAACGCATAGCCCAGGCTCTGGTGGTCATGATGATCATCGGATTCATCGGTTTTGCCATCAAACACAATTTCGGCGACCCGGTCCGGGACCTTGCCGGAGAGCGCGTCACTCCGGAACAGCGGGCCGAAATACGTCAACAACTGGGGCTCAATGACCCGTTCATGGTCCAGTACATCCGTTTTCTGAACAACGCAGTACACGGAGATCTCGGACGCTCGTTCTTTTTCAAAAAACCCGCACTGGACGTCATTGTCAGCAAAGCCCCTGCAACCCTTGAACTGGTTTTCTGCAGTTCCTTTATCATTATTCTGCTTTCTATTCCCATGGGCATCTATTCGGCCATCAAGCCCAAAAAGATGCTGTCGCGATTCATCATGGGAGGTTCGATCATCGGCGTTTCCATCCCGGTATTCCTGACCGCGATTCTTCTCATCTACATCTTTTCGGTCGAACTGCGTTGGCTGCCCTCGTTCGGCCGCGGCGAAACAGTAGACATACTTGGCTGGCAAAGCGGCCTGTTCACCGCAGACGGGCTCAAGCATCTGATCATGCCGTCCATCGCCCTTTCTTCAATCATGCTTCCGCTGTTCATCCGGTTGATCCGTTCCGAAATGATGGAAGTCCTGGAAACCGAATACGTCAAATTCGCCTGGGCAAAAGGCCTCCGGCCTTTCCGCATCTGGCTTGTACACGCATTCAAAAACACGCTCCTGCCGGTCATCACCGTAGGTGGTGTCCAGCTCGGCATCATGGTGGCTTTCACCATCCTCACGGAAACAGTATTCCAATGGCAAGGAATGGGATCCATGTTCATCGAATCCGTCGAGCGGGCCGACACCTCGCTCATGGTGGCCTACCTTGTCATGGTCGGATTCATTTTCGTGGTGGTCAACACTCTGGTCGACCTGGTCTACGGATTGGTCAACCCCATGGTCCGCGTACAGGGGAGGAAATAGATGCGCTCCAAATGGCAACGATTCAGGGAATCATACTTCCTTTTCAGCTTTCTGCGCGACCCCGTGGCCTATATCAGCTTTACCGTGCTGGTCATCCTGGTATTCAGCGCCTTTGCCGCGCCTCTCATCGCCCCGCATAACCCCTATGACATGTCCACCATCGACATCATGGATTCGGAACTGCCACCGGCATGGTCCGCTCAGGGCAACAGCGCATTCCTGCTGGGCACGGATGCTCAGGGACGGGACATGTTCTCCACGATCCTCTACGGCATGCGTGTATCCATCATCATCGGCGTGGGAGCCGTGGCTCTGCAGGCCTTTATCGGCATTATCGTAGGACTGCTCTCAGGCTACGTACGGAAGCTGGACACCATCCTCATGCGCATAGCCGATGTGCAGCTCTCCTTTTCCACCTATATGGTGGCCATCTTCATTGGGGCCATATTCCAAACGGTATTCGGCGTGGGTGACTATGAAAAAGTGGCCATCCCGTTGCTGATCCTGATCATCGGACTTGCTGAATGGCCGCAATATGCCCGAACCGTGCGCGCTTCGGTTCTGGCCGAACGCAAGAAGGAATATGTTGAAGCAGCCCGTGTCATCGGCCTTTCCAAGATCCGCATCATGTGGCGCCACATCCTGCCCAACGCCCTGTCCCCGGTGCTGGTCATCTCGACAGTACAGGTGGCCAACGCCATCATGTCCGAGGCAGCCCTATCCTTTCTGGGACTCGGCATGCCTGTCACCAAGCCTTCGCTCGGCTCCCTGATCACCGCCGGATTCGAATATATCTTCTCGGGCTCGTGGTGGATCACCATCTTCCCGGGCATCGTGCTGGTGGGACTCATCTTCGTCATCAACCTGCTGGGCGACTGGGTCAGGGACTTCCTGAACCCGAAACTGTACAAGGGGTAATGAAGTGGAATCACTCCTTCAAATAAAAGACTTGAGCGTGGAATTCGCTCTGAGAACCGGAACCGTGCGCGCGGTCCGCAATGTGGATCTCGACCTTGACCGAGGCGAACGGTTGGGGCTGGTCGGAGAATCAGGGGCAGGAAAATCCGTTCTCGGCTTTTCCATCATCAATCTGATCTCCAAGCCCGGCTACATCTCCGGGGGGAAAATTCTGTTCCGCGGCAAGGACATTTCCAAATACAGCTACGAGGAAATGCGTAAAATTCGCGGCAACCGTATCTCCATGATCTTTCAGGACCCCATGATGACCCTCAATCCGGTGCTGACGGTTGGTCAGCAAATGATTGAAACCATTCGGGCACATATGTCGGTTTCGGAAAAGGACGCCAAGGAAATCTGTCTGGAAAAATTGCGCAAGGTCTACATTCCTTCGCCGGAAAAACGACTCAAGCAATATCCACATGAATTCTCGGGGGGCATGCGCCAACGCATCGTCATTGCTATCTCACTGCTGACGGACCCGGACATCATCATTGCCGACGAACCCACCACGGCGTTGGATGTGACCATTCAGGCCGAAATCATGGACCTGCTGCTGGAACTCTGTAGAAACGAAAACATGGGCCTGATGCTCATCACGCACGACCTTGCCGTGGTTTCGGAGGTCACGCAGCGCATCGGAGTTCTGTACGCAGGAAGGCTTGTGGAAGTCGGCAACACCGAAGAAATCATCAATACTCCCAAGCATCCCTATACGCGCGGATTGATCCATGCCCTGCCCGAAAGCGCTTCGGGCAAACGACTCAATCAGATTCCCGGCATGATGCCGGGGCTGACCAGCATGCCTACAGGCTGCCCTTTCTGGCCTCGCTGCGACAAGGTCACGGACCGGTGCAAAAAAGAAGCACCCAAACTGACCCGACTGGAATCCGGCACCATCATAGCATGCTTCAATCACGACAAGCGCGGAGCATAATTCATGAGCACCACACCGCTTCTTGAAACCAAGAATCTGGTCAAACATTTCGACATATCCGGCGGACTGATCGACCAGCTCAAATTCAACAACGGCAAAATCACACGCAAACAGACCGTGGTCAAAGCGGTCAACAACGTGTCGCTGGCCATACAGGAAGGCGAAACCCTCAGCGTGGTCGGCGAATCCGGCTGCGGCAAATCCACACTGGCCCGCACCATTATCGGGCTGTACCCGCCCAACTCCGGGCAGGTGCTTTTCCGGGGAAAGGAAATTCAGGGAATGCACGGGGGGGCCAGACGGCCATTTCGACGCAAGATGCAAATGGTCTTTCAGGACCCGTATGCCTCACTCAATCCGCGCATGACGGTTCGCCAGATCCTCGAGGAACCGGTTCGATTCCACAACCCGAAACTGAACCGGGCGGAAGTCAAGGACGTTGTTTCGGAAACGGTACAGGCAGTAGGTATCGACCCGGCATGGGCCGACCGCTTCCCGCATGAATTTTCCGGTGGTCAGAGGCAACGCATCAGCCTTGCCCGAGCCTTGGTGTTGGACCCGGAATTCATTGTGGCTGACGAACCCATCGCAGCCCTGGACGTATCGATTCAGGCCCAGATTCTGAACCTTATGATGGATATGCAGGAGACCAGAAAACTGACATACCTGTTCATCAGCCATGACCTCTCGGTGGTGGAACACATCTCCAACCGTGTAGCGGTCATGTATCTGGGTTGTCTGTGCGAACTTGCTCCGGTAGGGGAATTGTTCAGCACACCGCGACACCCATACACGCAGGCACTGCTCTCCGCCATTCCCAGACTCGGCGGGACGGCTGGAGGACATACCCGTCTTTCCGGCGATGTGCCAACCCCCATCAACCTGCCGACTGGCTGCGTATTCAACGGCCGCTGTCCACATGCGAATGACCGCTGCCACGCAGAAATCCCGCTTCTGCGGGAGGTGGAAAATGGCGCACAGGTCGCCTGTCACGCTCTGGAAGAAAACAGGATATGAGTATACACCGCCCCGAAAGGGGCGGTTTGCTTTGGAAGACAGCAACTTGACACACCCCGCCCCGTCATTTTACTTGGTATCCTAACAACCCGGAGTTTCTTCATGCTGGAATTATACGATCTTCCTGACGAGGAATTGCTTGAGCGCTACACCGAGCGTTTTCCGCAGTTGGATGTGCCCGCACAAATGTGTTTCCTGCAAACCATGCGCGTCGCGTCGGATGTGGAAACATGGCTGAATTCCCTGCTTGCCAAATACAATATCTCCCAGCGACGCTTCTTCATACTTATACTGCTTTCCAGACGCAGCGAAGGCTGGACACCATCAGAGCTGGCAAAAGGGACGGGGGTCACCAATGCCACGATGACCGGCGTTCTGGATACACTGGTCAAGGACGGTCTGGTAAAACGGAAAATAGCCCCCGATGACCGGCGTGTAAAAATGGTCAGCCTGACGCCCGAAGGCGAGGATGCCATCTACACCATCCTGCCAGACTACTATGAACGGGTAGCAACCATGATGCGGGAATTCTCGCCCGAGGAACGCACCATGCTCCGCAACATCCTGGACAAGCTCAGCGCCGGACTGGCCTGCATATAACAAAGCCCCCGCAACGCACGACAGCGCCCGGTTCGAGGTGAACCGGGCGCTGTCGTGCGTTGCGGGAATGCTGCCGTCAAATAATCATGTTGGCCTGCAACTCGTCCAAAACCTTTTCCTTGTCGAACGGTTTGACAATATAACAGGAGGCAAAGGTATTAAAAAACGCACGACTCACATTTCTGTTGTCCACCAACGAAGTAATCATCACCAGAGTAAATTGTTCGCTCTCAGCGACACCCAACTTGGCCTCCTCCCTACGCAATAACTCCGCAGTTTTGTGACCATCCATTTCAGGCATGAGGATATCCATGAAAACAACATCATATGGACGTTTTTCCTCATGGGCCTGAAGAAAAAAATCTACAGCGACTTCACCGGAATAAGCTGCGTCGCACTCTGCAAACGGAGCCAGTATTCCTTGTAGATAAAGATGGATAGACTCGTCGTCGTCAACAATCAGAAAACGCATTCGCTCACCTGGGCTTGCAGTTAAACACCCGTGCCGAGAAAACCGGACACGGGTGTTTTATTACATGACATTCGACACCAGATACAAGAACAAATAACAAGGATCGCTAAAGCTCTATTCCATATTTCTTGAGTGAAGCCATTCCGCCGTGGATATTGACGACATTCTTGCGGCCCTTGTGCGTCAGCATGATCTGGGCCTCATACGAACGCGCGCCCGTATTGCATACCAAAACGCAGGTCTTGTCCTCGGGAATCTCGTCGAGACGCTTGTATATCTCGCCCTGCGGCACGTTGTGCCAATGCTCAGGATTGCGTTCCATATACGGTTTGGCATCTCCTGCTTCACGACAATCAATGAAGCAATACTCACCGTCTTCACGTGCGGCCCAGAACTTTTCGAATTCCTCGGGTCCAACGCCGCGGTTGATTTCGCGCAACACATTATCCGCCATATTGGCAACGGTGTTGAGGATATCCATGGCAGAGGCAAAGGGCGGCGAATAGGCCAGTTCCAAATTGCTGATGTCGTCAATGGTGGCATCAAAATGCAATGCTGCGGCAACCGTGTTGATCCGTCCGACCATGGCATCCCCGGAACTGCCAAAACCCTGAATTCCCAGCACACGGCGGGTACCCCGCTCCACGACCAATTCCAGATTCATGAGTTCCTTGGTTGGGTAAAAATGAGCCCTGTCCAGCTGAACAAGCATCACGCTGAAGGCATCGAACCCAGCCTGTTCGGCGGCTTCAAGGCTCAGGCCCGTACCGGCAAGGGAGGTTTCAAAAAGCTTGACCACAAACGATCCCACCGCAGCCGGGAAACGACTGTCGCCGTCAGCCAGATTATTGCCGATAACACGTCCCTGCCGGTTGGCCATGGAACCCAACGGCAGGAAAAGGGGCTGCCCGGTGATATGATTCCTGATGATGGCGCAGTCGCCCCCCGAATACACATCGGGGTCATTGGTGCGCATGTGGTCGTCAACGAGGATGCCGCCACGCTCGTGGCATTCTATGCCGGCCTCGCGGGCAACGTCGTCACACGGCACAACCCCCACGGAAACGATAACACAATCGGCTTCCAGAACGCCCTTGTCCGTGACTACCCGCTGCACCTTTCCGTCACCTTCAATGGCCTTGACGGATTCACCCATGCGAAACACCACGCCCTGCTCTTCCATGTGCTTGCGCCCCATGGTCGCCAATGTCGGGCTCACAAGCCGAGGCATGATCTGATCGAATATTTCAATGACCGTAGTCTCAACTCCCCACATGTCGGTCAGGGCCTCGGCCATCTCCAGGCCGATGAATCCGGCACCGATGATGACCGCCTTGCCGATCTGTCCCTTGGAAATGGACTGGCGAATACGCTCCGCATCATGGGGTGTGGAAACATAATGCACGCCCGGCAGGTCTTCGCCCGGAAGATTCATGCGTCGAGGGGTCGCACCGGTGGCAATGACAAGCTTGTCGTAGCTCAATTCGCCTTTTTCCCCGGTGGCAAGGTTCGTATACTGCACTTTCTTTGCGGCTCGGTCGATGGACTCGGCCCGAGTGCGGGTCATGACATCCACGCCCTTGATCTCATCAAAAAACGGCACATCCCGAACCATGTGAAAACTTGTGGTGCACAACTCTTCAGCATCCGAGACATCGCCGGAAACATAATACGGAATACCGCACCCGCCGTAGGATATCACATCACTCTGATCAAGCATGGTAACCTTGGCCCCCGGCTCAAGTCGCTTGAATCTGCAAGCGGTCTTGGGGCCCAGCGCAACACCGCCGATAACAACAACATGTTGAGACATGCAGCCTCCTCGATTTATCTCTGATCGAATTAACGCACAAACTCTCTGATACTTTCAGCCAGCCGCTTGATTCCCTCTTCAATACGATCCGGTTCCGCATTGGAAAAATTGAGTCTCAGAGTGTTTTCCCCGCCGCCGTCCGTATAAAACGGCTTGCCGGGTACAAATGCCACTTTTCTTTCAATGGCCTTGTCGAACAACTCCATGGAGGAACACCCTTTCGGCAAGGTGACCCACAAAAACATTCCGCCGTCCGGCCGTGTGGTTTCCACGGTATCCGGAAAATATTCGTCGATCATTGCAACCATGACGTCACGATGGGAACCATAGACTTCGCAAATATGCCTGATATGCTCTTCCACATCATTATTCAGCACATATTCCCGCATGACCGCCTGGGTCACTGTGCTTGTGTGCAAATCCGCAGCCTGCTTGGCGATGATCAGCTTGTCACGCCGCTCACCCGAAGCCACGAGCCAACCGATCCGAAATCCCGGAGCCGCAATTTTGGAAAAGGAACCAAGTAAAATGCCCGGCTTTTTTTGCAGGGAATGTACCGTGGGCAGATGTTCGCCCTTAAAACGCAACTCGCCATAGGGATCATCCTCAACAAAGAGAACGCCGTACTTGTCCAAAAGCTTGGCAACAGCCCGACGCTTTTCCAGGCTGTAACTCAGGCCGGACGGATTCTGAAAATTGGGTACGGCGTAAAAGACCTTTGCGCCATCGGCAAACGCCTCTTCCAGCCGTTGCAGATCAGGGCCGTCGGATTCCAGCGGGACGGCCACGAACTCTGGTTCAAACAGGGAGAACGACTGAATGGCCCCCAGATATCCGGGACTTTCAATAACGACCTTGTCACCCTTGTTCAAAAAAACCTTACCCACAAGATCCAGGCATTGCTGAGATCCGGTGGTAACAATCAAATCATCCGGCGTGACCGAAAGATTCTTGGTTTTCGAATACCGCCCGGCAATAAACTCCCGAAGCACAGGGTCCCCTTCGGTGGTGGAATACTGCAGGGAAGCAGGGCCGCTCGTGCCCAGAACCGAAACCGCGGCCTCCTTCATGGCCTCCACCGGAAACATCCGGGGATTGGGCAAACCGCCCGCAAAGGATATGATGGAAGGGTCAGCAGTGACCTTGAGAATTTCCCGAATAAAGGAACGATGCACCGTCCCCATTCTGCTTGCATATGTATTTGGCATAAAAACTCCTTGGAACAATGGGAAATAACCGGAAAAAATACAATTCGCAAGGAGGGAATGGAATAACTGTGCTTCGGTACCCAACACGCATGTTTTCCAGAAAAAAAGGGAAAGACAGCCACGCTGCCTTCCCCTTTTGAATCACTCTGTTGAGCTTTTTAGACGTCCATCTGTGTCTCCAGCCACTCACGCACTTCCTGGTTGGGAGCATATACTCCCTTGAGGTGGCTTACGGACTCGAGAAAACGTCTTCCAATCTTCTCAGGAAGGTCGAGTACAACCAATTCCCGAGCTTCTTCCGAATTGCGCCTGATGAGCATGACCTTGGGGTTGTCATCCCAGGCATATACCACGAAATAATTACTGAAATCAGCCTTGGAAGTGACGGGCCGATGGTCGGCATGCCAGGAATTGTTTCCCCACTCAAGGTACATGGTCACTGCATCTTCGGGAGTCATGTTCCAATCTATGTCCAGATTCCTGTATTCTCTCAGGCTACCCATAGTTCCTCCTTGGTTCCCTGATTCTCTCAACTGACTTATGTTAATAATAACTATTACTATTAATAAGTCAAGAAAAAAGGGCAACAAAATTGCCCTTGAAAAATCGGAACTTTAGCGGCTATTCCTTGTCAGGAGACCAGTTCGGGTCACGGTATTTGTCGGGGTTGTAAATTCGCCAGTCATTGCCGTCTTCATATTTCTCGTCAGCACCGGGATACGGCGTGAAGACTCGGCCCTCTTCCTGGGCTCCGACAACATATTCCGAATTCTTGCGGCTGTCCTGATTCATTGCTCAATCCCCTGAAAATGTCTTTGTTTGAAAACCGACATTATATAATCGCCGTCTGCCGTTCGCCCTTTCCTGCTCCAATTTCCCCACGGCTGTCAAGGCCTGTTTTCCAACATTTTCAAAACGAAATCCCCACCACTTCATACCAGGAATAAAGTCAACCAATTGGCGCTTTCTTAACGAGTAAAATACCACATGTGAAAGCTTGCCTTTTGGAAAAAAATAGTTATTTGCAAGACTGACACAACAAACAACTATCATGGGGGCCTCTGGACCCTACGCCACGTTTCCTGTTTTCCCAAAGGAGTATGGAGTGACAATATGGCAAAAAGACTATTTGCTCTCGCAGGGCTGCTACTGATGTTCATTGCCACCAATTCAGGCGCAACGCCAAAAGCCGAAGCTGCGCAACAAACCCAGCAAGCTGACTCGCATGTCGTCAAACTCGAAAACGGATTGACTGTCCTGGTCAAACAGGACAAGCGTTTTCCGCTGGTCAACATCCGCCTATATGTGCATGCAGGCTCTGCCTATGAAGATCCCGGACAGGCAGGCATCAGCCACCAGCTTGAGCACATGGTTTTCAAGGGAACAGACAAACGGGCGCCCGGACAGACCGCGCTGGATATCGAATCCGTAGGAGGCAGCCTGAACGCAGCCACCAGTTTCGATTACACTGTCTATTACGTCGAAGTTCCCGACGACCAATGGCAACTGGGAATGGACGTTGTTTCCGACATGGCCTTCAACGCCAAGATCGACCCCGACGAGCTTGCCAGTGAACGAAAGGTTGTCCTGGCGGAATTGGAACGGGGTGAAGACACTCCTTCCAGTCGGCTGTTCAAAACCATTCAGGGCATGATCTGGAAGGGAACATCCTATGAATGGCCCATCATTGGCTACCGGGACACGGTAAAAAGCCTGACCTCCAAAAAAATTCACGACTACATCAATACATTCTACCAACCGCAATCCATGCTGTTGACCATAGTGGGCAACGTGGATGTTGATAAGGCCATTGCCGAGGCAAAACGATTGCTGGGGCCAAAAAGGAATACCCGGGACATCATACCCACCAAGCCGTTTGCTCTGCCGCAGGTCCATGGTCCGGCCGTCAAGGTGGTCGAAGGCAAATGGAACAAGGTCTATCTGGGTGCTGCGTTCCCCATCCCAGACCTCAAGGCTGCCCAAAACGCCGGGCTGGAAATGCTGGCCCAATTATTGTGCGGAGATGAAACCTCCTACCTCTACCGCAAGTTCAAATACGAAAAACGTCTTGTGGACAACATCGGCATGTCTCCCATGTCCCTTGAACGCTCAGGATTCATGTACATTCATGCAACACTGGACGCGGACAAGGTGCAGGAATTCTGGAAAGAATTGATGCAGGAAATGGCCGCCTTCACCCCGTCCGTCTTTTCGGACCGTGAAATCGAACGCGCACGCCTGAACCTTGAGGACTCGCTCTTTCTTTCCAAGGAAACCCTGTCCGGGCTGGCCGCCAAGCTCGGATTTTTCCAGCTTTTTGAGGACGGGGAACAAAGCGAACAGAATTACCTTTTCGCGCTCAATCATGTCGACAGAAAGGAAATGGGCCAACTCTTCAGTCGCTACATTCGCCCCGACCAGTTGGCCACGGCCATTCTTGCTCCGGAAAATTCCGGCATCAAGGAAGACAAGCTGAGCGGCCAGACAAAAGCCATCTGGAAAACCGAAAAACGCGCCGAACAAGAGTCTGATACGGACACCGGAATTTCCAAAACGGTTTCACTGCCCAATGGCAGCAAGCTCATCCTCATGCCGGACACCACCCTGCCCTACACCGCCTTATCCATGTACTGGGCCGGAGGCGAAGGGGATGTTCCCGCCAGCAAGCAGGGATTGGCCGCCTTGAGCGCAAGCGTGCTGACACGAGGAACCGCCAGCATGAACGCAACCGAAATCGAGGATTTCCTTTCCGACCATGCTGCCAGTATCGGCGCAAGTGCGGGCAGAACCACCTTTGCGCTGGAAGCGAAATACCCCTCGCGTTTCAGTGGAAAGGTGTTGCCACTACTCAAGGAAATGGCTCTTTCGCCTTCCTGGGACAAGGAAGAAGTGGATCGCGCCCGTCAAGATCAGATCGCATCCATCAAACGTCGAGAAGACCAGCCGCTCGGACTGATGTTCCGCCACCTTTTCCCGTTCCTTTTTGCAGACGCGCCCTACAGCTACCTTTCGGACGGCACACCCGCATCTGTTGCCGCAATCACTGCCGCGGATGCCCGCAAGTTCTGGGAAAAACAACGGACAAGGCCCTTCACCATGGCCGTTGTCGGTGATTTTGATGCCAAAAACATTGAGGACTTTGCAAAGGCCGTGGCGACCGCACACTCCGATCCCTCCAATAATTACGCGTTCCCCAAGCTGCGATGGAATACGGCACGCGAAAAGGACATGTCCCTGCCGGAACGCAACCAGGCACACATCGTCATGAGCTTCCCGGTTCCCGGAAAATCCGACCTTGAAACGTCGGCACAACTGGCCGTTCTCAAGGCCGCCCTTGCCGGTCAATCCGGGCTTCTGTTCCGGGACATGCGCGATAAACAGGGTCTCGGATACACGGTCACCTCCTTTCTCTGGCAGGCTCGCGAAGGCGGCCTCATGGCACTGTACATCGGCACCAGCCCGGACAAGGTGGATCAAGCCCTCAAGGGATTCAAAACGGTTCTCAAAGAGCTTGAACTCGACCCGCTGCCCCAAAAGGAACTGGACCGGGCCAAAAGCATCCTCAAGGGGGAATACTACCAGGAACACCAATCCCTGCTTTCCCGCAGCCGGGAGGCAGCCCTGTTGACGACCCTGGGTTTCGACACTGATCATGAGCGCATGCTCATCGAAAAGGCGCAATCCGTCACCCCGCAGCAAATCCAAAAGCTTGCCCGAACTTACCTGAATGCGGACAAGGCCTATCTCATGAAAGTGCTGCCCTAGAACCCAATCGCTATACAATGCAAAGGCCGTCCCGGTTAGGGGCGGCCTTTTGCATTATCGAGGAGAACCCACTTGCCCTTGCAGGGGAATCTGGGATACATATTGCGAATCAAATCAATAAAGTTCACACAAAGGATCACATATGGCCCTTCTTTTCGGCTCGCCCAAACGCGTCAGCAAGGATGATACGAAAACCGACCAGCGCACCAAGCTGGCCAAAGACATGTATCTGGCGGGCAAACTCAAGATAGTAACCACGGAAACCGTTCCGGGCAGAGACATTGTTGGGGCTTTCGGCCTGATCGTCTGTCGAAGCTATACGTTCGACAACGCCTTTTACGGTCTCATGGCTCAGGCCATCGATGTCAATGCGGACGCCATCATCGGCTATCGAGAATCCGTGGCCTTTCACCCGGAAGGGGACAAGTACTACTCCTGCTACGGCACCGCAGTGAGACTCAAGCCGCTGAAATCCAACAAATAAGTACAAGGGGAACACCTGATGGCTGGTTCCCCTTTTTCGTTTATACGGCTCATCCGGATCAAGCATACTTCGCTTCGTGAATTCCCATGATTCCGAGTTTGAAAAACATAATTCACACCTGCCGCTTCCATGTCTTTATCTTGTTGTTCGCCCCTTCGATCAGACCAGATACAATGGGATGTTCAAACGAGGCGAGAATACCGAAGCGTGCGCGGCAAGACGCTTCCCCTTAATAGGGGGTGGAAATCATTTGCGGCACACGCACGACCAATTGGTGATGCTTCCAACGGTTGGAACGCCATGTCCTTTCATTTTGTGAATAGTACGGTTTAGCCGGATAAACGCTTTATAGGCGTTCGCCCAAACGACGATCCACCAGCAACAGGTCAGCCAATGTCAGGGCCATCATGGCCTTGAGCACCGGATTGATCCGTGGAATGGCCGAAATATCATGTCGTCCGCCCACGCGCACACACACGGTTTCTCCGTTTCGATGCATGCACTTCTGCTCGCGGGCAATGGACGGGATCGGCTTGATGTATGCTCTGGCAACGACATCCTGCCCGCTGGAAATACCGCCAAGACTGCCCCCGGCATTGTTTGACGTAAAACCGTCAAGCGTCATGTAGTCGTTGTTGGCAGAGCCGGTACTGCGAGCCGCAACGCAACCGGACCCGATCTCCACGGCCTTGACCGCGCCCACGCCCATCAGGGCATAGGCAAGCCGGGCATCCAGCTTGTCAAAAACAGGTTCGCCAAGCCCCGGAGGAACGCCTACGGCACGGACCTCCACAACGCCGCCCAACGTATCTCCATCGGCTTTGACCGCATCGATTCGCTCATCCCATGCAGCAACCACATCCCGGTCCGCACTGAAATACGGCGTCTGGGCTGCATCTTCATAATTCATGGTCGCGACGGAAATTCCGCCCAATTCCACAGTGCTGGCATAAAGAGCTATGCCCTGCTGGCGCAACAGCTCCTGCGCAATGGCCCCGCCCGCCACGCGGGACAGGGTTTCGCGGCCGGACGACCTGCCGCCACCGCGGTAATCCCGGCGCCCGAACTTGGCATGAAAGGAAAAATCCGCATGTCCGGGCCGAAAAATATCCTTGAGAGTGGAATAATCGCGGGAACGCTGATCCTCATTTTCCACGTAAAAGCCAATAGACGTTCCCGTGGTCATGCCGTCAAAAACCCCGGAGAGCAGCCGTACTCTGTCGGACTCCTTGCGCGCCGTGGAAGCTTTGCCACTTCCGGGCCTGCGCCTGTCCAATTCCTGCTGAATAATCTCTTCGCTCATGGGAACGCCGGCGGGACAACCGTCCACAACACCGCCAAGGCCGGGCCCATGGGATTCACCAAAGGTAGTCAACCGGAATATGGTTCCGAAAGAGTTGCCGCTCATCATTATCCCCTAGCTATCTGCAAGTTCAAGTACGTCATCACCTTTTCCGAGGATGACAAGAGTATCACCGCGGGTCAACACGACATCCGCACGAGGCACAAAGGAAAGGCCTTCCTGCTCCTTGGCCCTGAAAGCCACCACCTGCACGTTGAAACGATTGGTAAGGTCCAGTTGGCGCAAGCTTTTGCCCTGCCATTGATCAACTTCGACCTCGCGCACAACCACGTCTTCACCAAGGCCCAGATAATCCAGAAGACCGGGCACAGCCATGCGATGGGCTATTTGCTGGGCAACAAACCGTTCAGGGAAAACCACAAAATGTACACCAAGACGCTTGAGCACTTTTTCATGCTCTTCGCTCACGGCCTTGACCCAGATTTTCTTTACGCCCAACTCCTGGAGATTGAGCACCACGAGAATGCTGGCTTCCATGGACTTGCCCGTGGAAACCACCACCTGATCGAGCTCCTTGAAACCAACCTGTTCCAGGGCCCCCTTGTCCGTGCCGTCCGCCTGAAAAGTCTGATACAAATAACTCTGCACGCGACGAACGTTGCTTTCCGAACGATCGACCCCGACAACGGTATGTCCCTTTTCCTGAAAGGCCCGTGCGAAAGCCTGACCAAACTTACCCAGACCCACAACGCCGACTTCAATCTTGTTTGCCATGACGATTTCTCCTGAAAAACTAGCCCAGCGGCAAATCCTGCTCCGCAACCCGATACCGTTCCTCGGCCTGCCAGCTCTGCAATGCGGACAACAGCCACATGGGACCGAGCCTGCCCACAAACATGAGCATGATAACGACAACTTTGCCCACGGAAGTCAACGATCCGGTCAATCCGGTGGAGAGCCCCACGGTCCCATAGGCCGAAAACACTTCGAAAAGCGTTTCCAGAAAATGCCCGCGGGCCTGAATATGCGGAATGTCGCCGCCCTCGCTGATATTGAGCACGATAGTGGTCCCGGCCACGATGAACCCGGCGAAAACCACCAACGTGAAAGCCTTGTTCATGGATTGCGAAGACAGGGAAAAACGACCGATCCGCGTTTGTTCACTGCCGCGGAACTGAGCCACGATAAACGCCCACAAGGCTCGTATGGTAGTTGTCTTGATGCCACCGGCACACGATCCCGGTGATCCTCCCACAAACATGAGAAACAACATGAAAACCAGGGACACATTTGTCATGTGGGCAATTTCCACAGTATTGAATCCGGCCGTACGACAGGACACTGATTGGAAAAGCGCCATGAGCAACTCGTCATCCCAATCACCAAACGACTCGCCTCCGGCCAATTCCGCGCCAAAAATAGCCAACGCTCCGGCCACGACGAGAAACAAAGAAGTATTGAGCACAACCCGTGTGTGCCAACTCATGCGATGCGGCTTGCTCGGTGCCGAATGCGTCAACGTCTTGATTCGTCGGCCGACAATTCCGGAACATTCGTTCAACACATAAAAGCCGAGCCCACCTGCGGTGATCAAAATCATGAATACCGCATTGACAGCCCAATCACCCTGCCAGCGGACCAAGCTGTTCGGGAACAATGAAAATCCGGCGTTACAAAATGCCGAAATCGAATGAAATATTGCAGAAAAAAAAGAAAAACCAACAGGGTCCAAAAACCACAGGGCGATCGCCCCTACCCCTTCGATCAGCATGGTCATGAGCAGTACACGAAAAAGAAATCCACGCAGGCTGAACCGGGGATCATGCAACAGGCTGAGCCCCACAGCCATCCGGTCGCCAAGCGAAACCCGACGTCCGAGCAGATACAGCATAAGACTCGTATAGGTCATGATACCCAGCCCACCCAACTGGATGAGCAGAAGAATGACCCCTTGTCCCGCCCGGGTAAAATAGGAGCCGGTGTCAACAACGACCAGACCGGTAACGCAAATGGCCGAGGTTGATGTGAACAAGGCGTCAATAAACGAAAGGCTCTGGGTCCCATCGCACCAATCAAGACGCAACAGCACCGCACCCAGCACGATTGCGGCCGCAAAAAACCATACGGGCAGCCAAAATGGAGTTAATAGCTTGGAACGCATGAAAAACGTGTTACTCCCAGCAACGGCCAAGGGCAAGCACGGACTAGCACGAAAGTGCCAACAAGGCGCGCACCAGACCAGCCGGGTCCGCAAGACCACGTTTTCCGTCAAGCAAAGGCGTCCTGAGTATCTCCAACCCCAGCTTTTCGAAAAAAACCTCATCCACATCGCCCGGGTAATGGGCGTCACCGGAATCAATAAGCACGGCATCCAGGTAAGACCCGCCAGCCTTGACGATGGCCCCGCGACGCAAAAAGCCTATTATGGCCGAGACCTGATCGGACAGACTCGTATTGAACAGTTCCGGATCGAGCCCCAAATTGGGAACAAAAACCTTGGGGCAACCGTTTGCGGCCACGGCATCTGCAACACCCGCCGGAAGCAGGTTGGCCACAATACTGGTATAAAAACTGCCCACCGGATAACAGATCAGATCGGCATCGGAAATCAACCTCCTGATCTGTTCATCAATACGGACCTCGCTTCGGGGCACATTTTGCGTACCGCGCACAAAACGGATTCGTTCCACACGCGACTTGACCGGTTCGACTTCCTTGCCAGTAATGCGATGCTGACCGACCACGGTTTTTCCGTCCGCGTACTCGGCCATGAGATCAAGAGGCTCATCCAATACAAGCCGCACCGTGCCGCGGGCACGAACCAGCGTTGCAAACTCGTCAATGGCAGGAGCACTGCGGCGCTCATTGCGCAAGAACAAAGCAGTCAGCACAAGGTTGCCGACGCTGGCATTGCGAAAATCAAAAGACGGGGAACAGGCATCAAGAAAATCCGACAAACAGGAACGAATGGCCGTTGCGGCAGTCTTGGGCAACTCCGTCATTGCCGAGTGCTTACCGCGAACCATCGCATCGATCTCACGACGCAATGCAGACGCTTCTTCCTCTTTTGGCAAACGATACCCCAGAAAATCAGCAACAGGAGCAATGGCAGGATCGTCGGTATCGGCAAGGGCTAGCAGGCGATTTCTGGCATCGCCCACCGCAGGCATGGAAAACTCCCGTCGCAAAACAGCGGAACTTCCCCCGGAATCAAACGGGGTGACAATATGGACGGAATTCCATGTATGGCGAACCAACTCAGAACTTGCCCGCCGCAGGGCTGTGCCCCCACTGAAAAACAGTATACGCGGACCGTTCTGCGGATCGGCCTGCAGCCGTTCCAGCCTGTGCTCCATCGTCTTCAGACGTTCACGCAACCTGTCCAATCACGACCTCCCGATGCTGTCAAAATGAACTTCCAACACAATAAAAGAACTTCATTCCAATGAATACAATAGCATCGGATATAACGAAAAAGTCAAGTTTTTTCCGTCAACCGCTCTGCAGACCGCGCAATGGTGCGAACCATGAACTCCGGCAAATCCTTGGTAATAACCACATGGGCGCTTTCCCGATACATGGGATCACGGCGCTTGAGTACATCCCGAACTTCTTCAGCAAGAGACTTGCCGGTCAGGCTCGGACGCTGGGCCTCAAGCGGGTCATTCTCAAGGCGCTGCGCCAACTCGTCCGCATCGATATCAAAATATACCGTCATGCCCCGCGCCAAAATCTTTCTGTTCTCCTCGCGCAGCACAATGCCCCCGCCACAGGCAACCACAAGGCCTTGTCTGCCCGCAAGCTCCCGAAGAACGGCGGCCTCGCGATTGCGAAACACATCCCAACCTTCGGCGTCCACACACTCGGCAATGGATTGCCCGTGCTTTTCCACAAACACCTGATCCGTGTCCACAAAAGGCCGTTTCAGGTATTCGGCCAGCATTTTCCCAACCGTGGTCTTGCCGCAAGCGCGCGGCCCTGTGAGGTATATGTTTTTCATAATCCGATTCGTCTTTGTGATGTGATTTTCCGGAAGGCTCCGCGAGCCGATGTGAAGTCTGTGAGCTACAACCAAGCCGCTCAAAAGGCAAGTGCAAAAGCATTCACCTGGACCGCGCACAAATCACAACCCTCAAGAATTAAAGGCATTCAGACAAAGTCCGCTACAATTATGGTTCAAAATGATACTTCCACCCCTGTTCCAGATCATTCTCGTATTCCGCCGAGATCTCCGGAATGGCCGCCACTGCCAAGTCATGGTGCGAAGCTGCAGCACGTCCCAAATACACCGATGAAAAACGATCGCAAATACTGCCTGGCAGGCGAGAGACGTCAATGCCGGGGAGATCTCCCCAGAGCACGGGACCGAGCTTGGAATACTGCACCTCAGGGGACATGAGCACATTGGCAAGCACCATTGCCCCACCCTTGTTGGGCGCGTCAAAAGGGATGGCCACACAGTGCAAATGAAAAAGGGCGCCGTCCTCCATGGCATAGCTGCGAACCGACATGGGATATTCGCCAGCCAGAACCATTGAGGAAGCATGCAATGGCCGATACGACATGTTCAGCCAGATTTCCCCGGAAGCAAACAAGCCATCCATATGGGCCCGGCTTTCCGGATATTCATTTCCCTTCTTCCACATGAATGGTCGAATATCCTCAAGGTAGTCCCACAACAACGGCACGTTGCGCTCCAACAATTTTCTGTCAAAGATACGATAATATTGATCTGCCCCGCCGGAAACAGCAAACAGGACCTGCCGAATGAAGGCAGCCCCAATCGGATTCGGAGGCGCACAGTACGTGAAACGGCCAGGGTTATCCTTGATCCACTGCCTGAGCTGCTCCATTGTTCGTGGCGGCTCGTTCATTCGGTCCGCATCGTATTCAAAGACGAACCTGGACATGCCGAACGGCGTTTCATAACCGTCAACCGGCATGCCGAAATCAATACCGGCCATATCCTTGTTCACAAAGAAAAGATAATTGGGAAGCTTTTCCGCATACGGCCCGAACAAAGCCCCAGCCTGTTTCAAATTTCGAAAATTTCTGCCGTAAACGCCCACCAAGTCGGCACTTCCATGCGAATCGCCCCTATCCCTGGAAGCAACAACCTCCCGCGCAAACGCATCCAAAACAACGGGAACACGCACAACGGAAATATCATAACGCCGTTTCATGAACGGACATAACACAGTATCTACCCACTTATTCGCAAACGAATCACTGTCATCCATGTAAAAATGAACAATGGTTCCCTTTGCCTGTTCGGCAATATCGGTATACCCCGTGGACAACAGTGCCGCCCCCGGACTGTCCCGTTCTTCAAAACACCCATACAAACAGATAAAAAGCAAAAAAACGGCCGTCAGACTGATAAATATCCAGCCGTTCCCGCCAAACACTCCACCATGAGTCGTGCGGAAAATCTTCATGACCGTACCTTGCCTCAATCAATATCAGTTATTATTGTTGATTTATGAGCAACGCTACAAATACCCAACATGTGGAACTGGACCTTGTGCACTGCAATGGGTGCCAAGGGTGTGTGGACTTGAATCCCGATATTTTCGAATGGGATGAGACCACTGACAGGCCTATAGTCATCCGCCCCGAAGCAACCATACAAGAGGTGCAGGATGCCATGAACTGCTGCCCTGGGGAGTGCATCCTGATCAAGGAGTAATGAACCTTCGATCAATCATCCTTGGGACCGGCAACAGGACAGGCTCCTTCACAACAGGCACCGAAAAGAAATCCGCTATAGGCGTGGAATATGCGTGTCTGTTTTTCCCGTTGTTCTTCGCTCAATGGTCGTACTTCGGCGTCCTTTGTCATATCCAGAAGCTCTTGCCATGTGGGCAGGGCTTCCATGCCTTGGCGCAGACAGCCGCCGTCGTCAGTATTGATGAGAATGGCCTCCATGGTATCCGTGACCAAAGCCAGCGGGGCGGGTCCGCCCTGCACAAGTCGGGCAGCACATGCGGTCTCGCGCTCATAGGTTCCCACATTTCCCGAACAGAATAGAATCACGAACAACGGTCGCTCCTCTTCGTCCACAATCACGAAATCAAGCGCGCGGTCATATTGCTGGCCGTCAATCGAGTACTCCAGCTTGACCTTTGATCGAATCCGCTCGCGAGGATATCCCTTTTCCTCCACCAACATCTTGGCCAAGCCCTGCCGAACTTCCTCATAGGTGGTGTTTTCGAGTTCCTCGCCGGTCAAATAGTCACGGAGTGCTCCGCCCAAACTTACTTCATGCATATTTTTTCTCCATTAATTCAGCATACACCCTCAGCATGTGCGCCGCAAGATATTGACGGGCAATACAGATGCCAAAACAGCTTGCTTTTTTTTACACACAAGAATATTGGTAGGACCGATTTAATCATAAACAAAATTGGTCTTACCAATATGAGCAAACACCGCTACCAACAGATCGTCGACCAGATTCAGGGACTGATCCAAACCGGGGAAATGCAGCCCGGTGACAGACTTCCCTCGGAACGCAAACTTGCCCAGACTTTCAAGGTTTCACGAAACAGCGTACGCGAAGCCATCCGTGCTCTTGCGGAAAAAGGCGTTCTCGTAAGCCGTCTTGGCGACGGCACTTATCTGGCCCCCAACGACACCACCCTGCTGACCGAGACATTTGCCAAAGCCATCGGCCAGCAAAAAAAACATATTCAAGAAATCTTCGAACTTCGACGCATCATCGAACCGCAAATAGCGGGGCTGGCCGCCGAACGCCACACCCCGGAGCAGTTGCAAGAGCTCAAGGCCGTGCTGCTGGACCAAAGCAGGGCGGCATCAGGGGACAAAGACGATTCCGAATTCGATCGCGAATTTCACCGCATACTGGCCCGCTCCACAGGCAACAGTGCTCTTTTTCAAGTCATGGAGACCATCACTCGTCTACTGGACGACACTCGTTCCCGCTATCTGCGTGACCCTGTACGAACCAACCATTCCGTACAAGGACACATAAGCATAATTGAGGCCATGGAAGCTCATGACGGGCAGGCTGCGGAAAAAGCAATGGCCCGACACATCATTCAAATGCAACAGGCCGTGCTGGACGGCCACGAGGAGTAATCATGCTCACCGTTTTCATCACCTACATGCTCATGGGGGCACTGGCCGGAGTGCTTGCCGGGCTGCTCGGCATCGGCGGCGGACTGGTCATCGTTCCCATCCTTTACTTCTGCTTCACCAAACAGGGCATCCCACACGACGTCATGATGCATCTGGCACTGGGCACATCGCTGGCCACCATCATCTTCACCTCCATATCCAGCTGCATGGCCCACAACAGGCGCGGAGCCGTGCGTTGGGACATCCTCAAAACCATCGTTGTGGGCATTCTCATCGGTACATTCGTGGGCACGTGCATCGCCTCATATCTTTCCACCAACTTTCTCAAGGGATTCTTTGGCGTATTCCTGTATTACGTCTCCTACCAGATGATTACCGGCAAAAAACCCAAACCCAGCAGACAGGTTCCGGGCACGACACCCATGTTCGGCATCGGCAACGTCATCGGCATCTTTTCCAGCCTTGTAGGTATTGGCGGCGGCACCCTCTCGGTTCCATTCCTGACATGGTGCAACGTCCCCATTCATACGGCCATCGGTACGGCCGCTGCCATCGGATTGCCCATCGCCCTTTCCGGAACGGCGGGATACATATACAATGGCCTTGGTGTGGCCAACCTGCCGGAGTGGTCTGTGGGCTACGTCTACCTGCCCGCCCTGCTCGGCATTGTGTCCATGAGTGTCATCACCGCCCCACTGGGCGCACGCCTGGCGCACAGCCTGCCTGTGGACAGGCTCAAGAAGGTTTTTGCCATCCTCTTGTTCGTGGTGGGAACCCGCATGTTGTGGAGTCTTTTCTAACTATTGAAGGGAGCTGAAAAAATGAAGGAAATTCGCAAAAAAGCACGCGAAGCAATGAAAGGATACTGCCGGGTATGCCCGGTTTGCGATGGACGCGCCTGTGCCGGAGAAGTCCCGGGCATGGGGGGCGTCGGCACCGGAGCATCCTTCAAAAACAACGTAGCCGCGCTTGCTGACGTCACACTGAACATGCGCCTGCTGCACGATGTCTGTGATCCCGACCCATCGGTAAATGTGCTGGGCATTGACCTTGCCATGCCGGTCATGGCCGCGCCCATCGGCGGCGTGTCCTTCAACATGGGCGGCGGCATGGAAGAACACGAATACGTGGACGCCATTCTCGGTGGCAGCAAGGAAGTGGGCGTCATCGGTTGCACCGGCGACGGCGTGCCCGAATTCATCTACAAAAGCTCATTTGACGGTATCGCCAAGGTGGACGGACACGGCATTCCCTTCATCAAACCGTGGGAAGGCGACGAGCTGAACGAAAAAATCGACATGGCTGCCAAGTCCAATCCTTCTGTCTTCGGCATGGACATCGACGCGGCCGGCCTGATCACCCTGCGGCTCATGGGGCGTCCGGTTTCCCCCAAGACAGTGAAGGAACTCGCTGTTATCGTGGAAAAAATCCACGGCCTGGGCGCAAAATTCATACTCAAGGGCATCATGGACCCGGACGAGGCGCGTATGGCAGCGGACACGGGGGTGGACGCAATCGTGGTTTCCAATCACGGCGGCCGCGTGCTCGACCACACACCCGGCACCGCCGAAGTGCTGCCCGCAGTGGCCGATGCGGTCAAAGACAAAATGACCATCATCGTGGACGGCGGCATCCGCGACGGTTTCGATGTGCTCAAGGCCATGGCCCTTGGCGCGGACTGTACCATGATCGGCCGCCCGTTCTGCACGGCGGCCCTCGGCGGCGGCAAGGAAGGCGTGGTCAAATACCTTGAAAGTGTCATGGGCCAACTCAAACAGGCCATGGTGCTGACCGGATGCAGGGACATGGCCTCTGCCGGGTTGCATCTTCTCTACGAAGCCTAACCCACAGCCACTGATCCCCAAAAGAAAAGAGGGCCCCCCACGGGAGGCCCTCTTCATTTTTTTGTCATTGAACCGCTCAGGGCAGCAATGCCTTTCCGGCCTTGACCGCTAACTCAAACACCGGAGCCGGAATCATGCCCAATCCGAGCACGGCCACGGTCAGCAGGCTCGCACCCACGACCCCCAGCACGCCGCAATCAGGTTTGGGCATTTCCTCGCCCTCGACTTCCTTGGTGTAGGCATGGCGAACCATGTTCAGATAGTAGTAGATGGCGATGGCGCTGTTGAGCACCAATGTAATGACCAACCAGTTGTATCCGTGGTTCCATGCGGACGTGATCAGGAAGAACTTCCCGATGAAACCGATGGTGGGCGGCAGCCCCACAAGGGCAAACGCCCCGGCGCCAAGGGCAAAGGCCAGATACGGCGCGCGCCGGTACAGGCCATTCAGGTCATCCAGTTCCAGATTGCGACCGTCCACGGCAATGCGGCTGATCACCCAGAAACACAACAGGTTCATGAGCAGGTACGCCAGCCCGTAGAAGCTGGCGGCCGCCAGTCCCTCTGCCGTTCCGGAAACCAGCCCGACCATTATGTACCCGGCGTGCGCAACAGACGAGAATCCGAGCAGACGCTTCAGGTCCTTCTGGGCCAGGGCCGCGAAGTTGCCGTAAGTCATGGACAGGCCGCCGAGCACGGCGAGTGTGGTGGTCAGTTCAAGGCCGGGCTTGAGGAAAACGGCCAGACGGACCAACACCACGATTGCGCCCATCTTGGGCAGGGTCGCCACATAGGCAGCGGTTTCATTGCTGGCGCCCTGATACACTTCCGGAGCCCAGAAATGAAACGGGAACAGGGCCAGCTTGTAGAACATGCCCGCAAGGAACAGCGACAGGCCGACCACGGCCATGGGCTGCTGCGCAAAACTCCACGACTTGTCCGCCAGTTCGGCGATAAACGTGGTATGCTGCGCGGCGATGACATACGACAGGCCGTACAGGGCCAACGCCGTGGCCACCGCACCGAACAGAATGTACTTGAGGCCCGCCTCAGCCGCCCCCCGGCTGCCCGAACGCAGGGGAATGACCGCATACAGGCTGTAGGAGGAAAGCTCCAAAGCCAGATAAATGGTGATCAGTTCCACGCTGGAGGCCAGCATCATCAATCCGAGAGCGGAAAAGGCCAGGAACATGTAATAATCCGGCCGTTTGCCCTCGACAAGGGTTTCCTGTTTGCAGGCGTTCACGGCAACGATCCAGTACCCGAAGGCGATGACCGCCTTGAAGAACTGGGAGGCCATGTCCACCTCGTATACGCCGTAGAACATGGTTCCGCGGCAATTCAGGCTCAGGCAGGCGGCAATGACCCCGATGAACGATCCCACCGGAACCCACCACTCTGCGCGGGGGAAGGATTTTATCCCGAAAGCCTGGAGCATCAACACCAGAGCCAGCGCCAGAAAAACAAGTTCCGGCAGGAGCAGCGAAATGTCGAAGTTCACTTCCTACCTCCTTATTCCGCGCTGAACAGCAGGCCGGAGAACACGCTCTGAGCCGCCGTTTTCACGGGTTGTTGGTTTTCCACCTGCACAACGGCCTTGCGCTCTCCGAAGTCCATCAGAAGCTTCTCGATGGACGGGTCAATGATCTTGTAAAAGATGCCCGGCGCAAGACCGATGTAGAGTACGAACACTGCGGGTATGGCCAGATAGGTCCATTCCCGCTCGTTCAGGTCCTTCCACCCCGGCTTGAAGGAACTGGGTTGTCCCCAAGCCAGCTTGAGAGAGACCTTGAACATGTATGCCGCTGCGAGCAACGCACCGGGAACAATGGCGAACCCGATCCAGGTCTTGGCCTGGAACGCGCCGATGAACACCAGTATTTCACCCACGAACCCGTTGGTCCCCGGGAAGCCGAAGGACGACAGGGCAAACAGGCCCCAGAAGAACATGAACGCGGGCATATACTTGCCGAGCCCCATGTTGTCCGAGATATTCCTGCTGTGGCTGCGTTCGTACACCGCGCCGATCATCATGAACATTGCGCCGGTGACGATGCCGTGGTTGAGCATCTGCATGATGGCTCCTTCCACGCCGCGCACGTTGAACAGGAAGATGCCCAGCGTCACGAATCCCATATGGCCCACCGAGGAGTAGGCTACCAGCTTCTTGACGTCCGACTGGCCCAATGCCACCGCACCGCCGTAAATGATGGAGGCGATGGAGATGGCAATCATCATGGGCGCAAAGAACTCACTGGCCGCCGGTGTCAGCGGCAGGCAGAAACGCAGGAATCCGTAGGTTCCCATTTTCAGCAGCACGGCCGCCAGAATCACGGAACCGGCCGAAGGGGCCTGCACGTGCGCTGCGGGAAGCCATGTATGGAACGGGAACATGGGCACCTTGATGGCAAAGGCCAGAGCCATGGCCAAAAACGCCCAGAACTGGAAGTTGAAGGTAAAGTTGATGGTCATCAACTCGGGGATGGCAAACGTGCCGCCCGTGATGCGGAAAGCCACGATGGCTGCCAGCAGCAAGGTCGAACCCGCCAGCGTGTACAGGAAGAACTTGATCGACGCGTAACGCCGTTCATCGCCGCCCCATACCGCAATGAGCAGGTACATGGGGATAAGCATGGCTTCCCAGAACACATAGAAGAGAACCAGATCCAGTGCCGAAAACACCCCGATACAGGCCGAGGTCATAAACAGCAGGCAGAAATGGAACTCCTTGATGCGTTTGCCGATGTATGTCCACGAACACAGAACGCACAGTGGCAGCACCGCAAGGGTCAAAAGGACCATGAGGTAGCTGATACCGTCGATGCCGAGATAGTATTCGAGTCCCCACTGGGGAATCCACGGCAAGCGTTCCACGAACTGGAATTCCGATGTAAACCTGAGGCCCTGAATCAGCGGAATGGCCAACATGAGTTCCACGATGGAAGCAGCCAGGGTAAAGCCCCTGGACAGCCAGCCCGGAACGATGAACAGGCCAACCGCCGCCAGCAAGGGGAAGGCGATCAGGCTTGTGAGAACAGGGTATCCGTAGTCCAAAACGTCACTCCCTGATTAAAGTATCTATCCGAAATACCAGACAAGACCAAACAGGCACAGCCCGAGGAACACAGCAAGCGCAAGGTAATCCTGAAGGCGCGAAGTCTGCACCTTGGCCCCTGCGCGGCCGATGTTCCTGACCGTGTATGCCGATCCGTCCACAACGGTATCAATGCCTTTCCTGTCGAACCACGCCGTCTTGTTGCCCATGCCGATGAGTCCTCTGAGGCCCACGGTGCGGTAGACTTCGGTCCATACGTCGTCAATCTTGGAAAGCGGCCAGCAGATGACTGCCATGACCAGCTTGCCGATCAGACGGTAGAAGTAGTCGAAGTCCAGATTGAGCTTGGAGTGCGGCGTGATGACCTGCCGGGTGAAGTAGAACGCCAGCCCCGAGAATCCGAGCAGCAGCAATGCCTGCAGCACGTGCCATGTGGTCCAGGGGTGATAGGCGTGTTCAACCGCGTACGGCAGGTAGCGGTACAGGATATCGGGATAGATACCCTGCAAGGTGCACAGGAAGCCGCCCATGGCCATGGCCACGTACATGTTCAACGGAATGGGCCTGATCTCACCGGTATACTCGCGCTTCCGTCCCCAGAAGGCGAAGTACGGGAGCTTGATGCCCACCGAAATGAACGTACCCACGGCAGCCACTTCCATACCGAAAGCCAGCCAAGTGCGATGCGCCTCGGCCGCTCCGGTGATGGTCATGGTCTTGGAGATGAAGCCGTTGAACAGCGGCATCCCCGAGATGGACAGGGCCGCGATCATGTACAAAACCATGACCCACGGCAACTTGTAGGCAAGGCCGCCCAGCTTGTCGAGCTTGGCCGTGCCCGTGGCATACAGCAGGCAGCCCGCGCCCATGAACAGCAACCCCTTGTAGAGGATGTGCGCATAGGCGTGCGCCACGGCTCCGTTCAGTGTCATGGCCGTGCCGATGCCGATACCCGCAACCATGTATCCCACCTGCGAAACGATGTGGTAGGAAAGGATGCGCCGCGCATTGTTCTCGATACACGCGTACAGCACGCCGAAAACAGCCATGATGGTACCGGCTATGGCCAGCACCTCCCAACCGGCGAATCCGCGGCAAAGCACGTACACGGCGGTCTTGGTGGTGAACGCGCACATGAACACCGCACCCGCGATTGATGCACGCGGATAGGCGTCCGGCAGCCACGCATGCAGCGGAACCACGGCCGCGTTCACGCAGAACCCGGCCAGAATCAGCCAGTCATAGTACTGAGCTGCCGAGGGATCAATGTGCGTGAAGGCGAAGGTGCCAAGCGCCTTGTAGCGCAACAGCATGCCGGCCAGAAGGAAAAGGCCGCCGACCGTATGGTACATGAAGTACCGGAAACCGGCCCCGACGCATTCCTTTGTTCCGGCCTGCCAGACCAGGAAGGTCGAGCCGACGCTCATGAGTTCCCAGAACAGGAACAGGGTCACGTAGTCGCCCGCGAACACGCAGCCGAATCCGCCCGCCACATACAGTGAACCGGCGATGTAGTGCCCCTTGTCCTTGAGATGCATGGAATACACCATGCCGATAAGTGCGATTATGGCGAAGACCTGACCGAAAACAATGGACAGTTTGTCCACGCGTCCCAGCACGAGGGTTTCACCGATGTACGGCAGTCCGCCATACGTGCCGGGGTCCACCGTCATGATCCCGTACAGGGCCAGAAGCGGGGGCACCAGCGCCAGCCAGCGCCATGCTCCGCCCCGGAAAAACGGGACGGCCAAGGCAAAGGCCAGGAAGCCGATGGACGGGTGAAGGAAGCTACTCGCCTCGATCATAGTAATCCTCCTTCCTGCCTATGGTGGGCTGAACGATCTTCTTCATGACCAAGACCATGACAAGTCCGATCCCGCATCCGAAGATGGCCCAGAAGCCCGGGTATTTATCCAATCCAAAGTGCGGATGATGCGGATGGATGAAGAAGTTGAGTGCGACCAGCACGGCCAGCACCACGAAGAATATCATTCTCCATGCCTTCCAGTTGTCCCGCATCTTTTCCAGCATTATTCCGAGTCCGCTGTTCATAGTTACCCCCTAGAAGTTCCCGAAGACTTTTATGAAGTTCAGGAATGTCTGCGGATACAGACCCAGCAGCACGGAGATGACCGCAGTAGTGAACAACGGCACGACCATGACTCCCGGAGCCTCGCTGTATTGCTCAATGTTGGCCTCCGGCGCGGGTTTGCGGAAGAAGGCCCTGTACAGAATGGGTACGAAGTACCCGGCATTGAGCGCCGTACTGGCCAACAGGGCAACCAGCAGGATCGTCTGATCGATCTGCAGGGTTCCCTTGACCAGATACCATTTGGAAACGAATCCGCAGACCGGAGGAACGCCGATCATGGACAGGCTTGCCAGACCGAACGCACCAAATGTCCACGGCATGCGCCGTCCCAGCCCGTCCATGAGGCTGATCTTCTTGATGTGCGTGGCCACATAGATGGCACCGGCTGCGAAGAACAGCGTGATCTTGGAAAAGGCGTGGTGGGCGATGTGCATCACGCCGCCCTGCACCGCGAATTGCGAGAGCATGGCCACGCCGATAACTACATATGAAAGCTGACTGACCGTGGAATAGGCCAGCCGGGCCTTGATGTCGTCCTTGGTCAGGGCGATAAGCGAGGCGCACACGATGGTGAACGCCGCAACATACGCCGTTGCCAGCCCGAGGTTCAGATTGCCCATGAACGTTCCCGGGGCAAACCAGACGCTGCCCAGGATGCTGAAGGACATGTCCGAAAAGGTCAGCTTGCCAAGAACGCCGGTGCCGAATCCCGAAAGGATGATCCGGCAGACGCAAAACACACCCGCCTTAACAACTGCCACTGCGTGCAGCAACGCGGAAACCGGTGTGGGCGCCACCATTGCCGAAGGCAGCCAGTTGTGGAACGGCATAAGCGCGGCCTTGCCGATACCTGCGATATACAGAATGTACGTCAGGCCAACCAGACCGGGATGCTCGGCAAGAACCTGTGCCGAGAACATGCCATGCACGATGTCGTGCAAGTTGAAATCCAGCGAGCCGGTCAATACGTAGGTAAGCACCATGGCCGGGAGCAGGAAGAGCTTGGACGTACCCATCAAATAGACGATGTACTTCCGCGCCCCGGAGAACCCATCGGTGTCCTGATGATGGGCGACCAGCGGGTAGGTGAACACGGTGATGACCTCGTAGAAGAGGTACAGGGTGAACACGTTGGCCGCAAAGGCCACGCCCATGGCACCGAATATGGCCACGGCAAAACAGATATAGTAGCGGGTCTGCGCGTGCTCTTTGAGACTGCGCATGTACCCTATGTTGTAGCTGGTCGCGAATATCCAGAGGAAGGAAGCGATCAGCCCGAAGATCATGCTAAGCCCGTCTGCTGCAAAGGAGACCTTGATGCCGGGAAGAATCGTGAAGAGTTCAAACCCGGGCACCTCGCCCCGCAGCACCATGGGTGCCATGCTCAATACCGAGAGAAACGTGACCCCAGCCGCGAGAAAGCTCATGGCTTCCCGTTTGTTCTGATCGTGGCGAGCCAGCCAGATCAGAAGCGGTGCGACAAGGGTAGCAGCTACCGGCATCAGCAACCGTGTGGTTTCGATTGTGACTCCGTTGACCATAACTATTCCTTCAACGTGGTGATATCACCGGTTTTTGCGGAGCCGAACCGCCTGAACACGACCACGATTATGGACAGCACGAGCGTTGCCTCGGCTGCTGCCAGGCCCATGACGAACAGGGTTCCCAACTGCCCGAGCGTCGCATTGGCCTCGGTCAGTTGCGCGGCCGCCACAATGGACAGCCCTGCCCCGTTAAGCATGAGCTCCACGGCGATCAGCATACCCACCAGACTCCTGCGCTTGGTGATTCCGAAGAGTCCCGCAGTAAGCAGCATGAGCGCCACCAGTTGGTAAAGAACGAGAGTGCTCATTTGCGTCCCCTCCTTTCCCATGCCAGCAGCACTGCGCCGGACATGGCGATCATCAGTACGGCTGAAATGATCTCGAACGGCAGGAAATACGAACCAAGCAGCTCGTGTCCCAACGCGTTGATGCTCACATCCGGAGGCGTGTTTATGCTGTCCACCGGGCGGGTCATAAGAATCCAGCCCAAAATCGCGGCCGGAGACGCTGCCCCCACAAGGGCAAACAGGTGTTTGCGTATGGAGGCGGGTTTGGCCTCATCACCCGCGGCATCAGCCCGTGTGAGCATGACCGCGAAGAAGATGAGCACACTCACCGCTCCAACGTAGATAAGCAGTTGCATGAAGGCCATGAACGGCGAATTGAGCAGCATGTACATGCCTGCCACGCCCACAAGGGTCGTGATCAGCCCCACAAGGGCCCGGACAAGGCTGCTGCTGCCCACGGCTACCACCGCACCGGCGAGGATGACGGCGGTGTAGACGGCAAAAGCCACTTTACCCATGAGTTCCATCTGTCAACCTCGCTTATTGTTTCTTTGATGCAGGCGCGTCGCACCGCGGCTCAGCCTGACTGCGCAGGCGTTCCAACAGGTCGAACTTGAAATCGTCCCGACTTGTTCCGACAAGATAAATGTCGTTGGAGAACCGAAGTGATTTGACGGGACAGACCTCGACGCACGTACCGCACAGGCTGCACAACGAATAATCGAGCATGAATCCGGCAGGATTCTTGGGTGCGGCAGGCTTCTTGACCTTTTCTCCCTTGGCCTTGGCCTCTTCCATAGCCTTCTGCTGTTCGGGCGTGGGCTTTGGTGCCTTCTGCTTGGTCACCTTGATACACCCGCTCGGGCAGCTTGTGGCGCACATCTGACACGAAATGCACCGCGGCATGCACGGGTCCTTGGGCTTGCCCACAAGCTCGATATGGCCCGCGTATGTCTTGAGGTTTTCATCATCGATAACCTGGCGCGGATAGTGGACCGTGACCTGTTTCATGGCAAAATACTTGCCGGTCACCTTGAGGCCCACGATCAGGCTCCAGAGATCCTTGATGGGCTGCAGGATGTTCCTGCGGATCGTTTCCATAGGATCCTCCTCCCTACAGCTTTATGAAAAGCGCGGTTGCCAGCAGATTGAACGTGGCCAGCGGCAACAGCCATTTCCAGTTGATGTTCAACAGCTGGTCGAACCGCACGCGCGGGTAGGTCCAGCGAACCCAGATCATCAGGAACAACAGTGCATAGGTCTTGGCCAGGAACCACCACCATCCGTCAAGGAACGGCCCCTTGAAACCGCCCAGATACAGAACCGTACACACCGAGCAGACGACCACCATGTAGGCGTATTCAGCCATGAAGAACAGGCCGAATCCCATGGAGGAATATTCGGTGTGGAACCCTGCGGTCAGTTCGGACTCACCTTCGGGCAAGTCGAACGGGGCGCGGTTGGTTTCACCAAAAGCACTGACCAGGAAAATAATGAAGCCCAAAGGCTGTATCACGATGTTCCATTGCCAGGGCCATGCTCCCTGCATGGTGGTTATCTCGGTCAGATTCAGCGTTCCTGTGATGAAGGCAACGGCCAACACGGCCAGAAGCATGGGGATCTCGTATGCCACGGCCTGTGCCACCGCACGCGCAGCACCCAAAAGCCCCCATTTGTTCTTGGAAGCCCACCCTGCCAGCAACAGAGCCAGCGAGTTGAATCCGGCGAAAGCCAGAATCAACAGGATGCCGAGGTTCATTTCCATGCCGGTCAAAACCGGGCCGTAAGGAATGGGCGCAAACAGCAACAGCACCGGCACAAAGGAAAGGACCGGCGCCAGCCAGAACAGTACGCTGTCCGCCCCGTCCGGGGTCAGCAGCTGTTTGCCCATGAGCTTGAGACCGTCAATGAGCGGCTGCAATATGCCGTGCGGTCCAACCTCGAACGGTCCGGGCCTGCGCTGGATGTGGCCTGCAAACTTGCGTTCAAAGTAAACCAGAACCAACGCGTTGAGTCCGACCCATGCCATGATTGCGACCAGGGCGATGATCAGATGCAACAATTGAGTATTGATGAATGTCGTCATACGCCCCCCTACCTGTCGATTTCCGGAATGATCAGGTCAAGACTGCCGAGAATGGCAACGGCGTCGGCAATAAGCACACCCTCTGCCACTTCCCCGAACGAACTCAGGTTGCTGTAGCTCGGGGACCGCAGCTTGACGCGATACGGTGTCTTGGAGCCATCGGAAACCACGTGCACGCCGACCTTGCCGCGTCCGCTTTCCACGGCAAACCACGCCTCGCCCGCCGGAGCCTTCCAGTTGGGCTTGGGTGCCTTCTCCATGATGCGTTCGCCCTTGGCCTGTTCCAACCCTTCCACGGCCTGTTCCAGAATCCGCAGGGTCTGGGCCATTTCCTCCATGCGCACCAGGTACCGTCCTGCCGCGCAACAGGTATCTTCCGTAGGAATTTCAAAGTCGAAACGGTCATAAATGGAATATGGCTCGTTGCGCCGCACATCGTAATTGATGCCGGAGCCTCTCGCCACAGGTCCTGTGCAACCGAAGCGATTCACCACGTCCGGAGACATCTCCCCGATGCCCTCGACACGTTTGCGCAGAATGATGTTGTCCGTGACAAGATCCTTGTACATGGGCAACCGCTTGCGGAAGTAGGGGATGAAGTCCTTGATCATCTGCACGGCCTTGTCGTCCAGATCCATCTGCACTCCGCCGATGCGGAACGAGCTGTAGGTCAGGCGCGACCCCGTAGGCCTCTGCAGTATGTCCAGAATGGCTTCACGATCATCAAACGCGTACAGGATGGGGGTAAATGCCCCAAGGTCCAGCAGGTATGCGCCCCACCACAAGAGGTGCGACGCCAGCCTGTTCAATTCGCAGGTGATGACCCGAATGTATTCGGCCCTCTCGGGCACCTCGATCCCGGCCAATTTCTCCACGGCTCCCACATAAGCCCAGTTCCAGGCCAGGGGATGCCCGTAGTCCACGCGCCCCATGTTGGGAATGAACTGATACCAGCTCTTTACCTCGCCCATCTTCTCGTGCATCCGGTGCAGATATCCCAAAACAGGCTCGGCCCGCAGGATATATTCGCCGTCCACCTCGAGAATGACGCGCAAAACGCCGTGTGTGGATGGATGCTGCGGCCCCATGTTGAGCACCAGCGTATTTTCCTCGCACCCCTGCTGGAAACGCCGTGCATAGAAGTCGCCGCCAATCGGGTCTTCGACCCGGGCCTGAAAAACGGTTTCAGAGCTCATTGCGCTGCCTCCTCTGTCTTTTCATCCAGAAGGTCGAACCCGTCGGCCCGGCTCACGATTTCACCACAATTAAGCAGTTCGACCAGCGTAAACCGTTTCTTGGCCGCCTTCACAAGAGGATGGATGTCGGACTCGGCAGGCAAAAGCAGATTCACCATATTCGGGTTGCCCCTGAACATGATGCCATGGAAATCATAGGTCTCCCGCTCATGCCATTCGGCCCCCTGGAACACGCCCGCAATGGAATCAACCTCGGCATCCGTATGATCAAGCAACACACGCAAACATACGCGCTCCCGCTTTTCAAAATGGTCAAACAGATAGTTGACCAACATGCCTTCGGCCGCATCTATGGCGTGTACGCTTTCCAAATGAAAATCCAAATGCTTCAGCTGTTCGGCAGCATCCACGACCCGGTCCGGATCCAGAAACACGTTCCAGTCTATTCCGGTGGCCGCGCGGTCGCCCTTGGCAACGCAAAGCGTGTTGAAGTGTTCAAATACGGTCATGATCACTCTCCCACCTGCTTTGCAACCGGCCACCAGCGTTTGCCGGTAATCTTGCGTTGCAGTTCGAACAATCCTTCAAGCAGTCCTTCCGGTCTGGGAGGACATCCCGGCACGTAAACGTCCACGGGAATCAGCTTGTCCACTCCTTCAACCACATTGTACTGCCCCTTGAATTTGAAGGGACCGCCGGAAATGGCACAGTTGCCCATGGCGATTACCCATTTGGGCCCAGGCATCTGTTCGTAAAGACGGACAATGCCCGGCGCGAACTTGTGTGTCACGGTCCCGGCCACGATCATGAGGTCGGCCTGCCTTGGCGAGGGGCGAAAAACCTCCGCACCAAAACGAGCGAGGTCAAATCGCGCCATGCCTGTGGCCATCATCTCGATGGCACAACAAGCCAGTCCGAAGGTCATGGGCCAAAGCGACATGGATCGGCAGACATCCATGATATCCTGGGCCAACTCGACGTTGACCAACGGCTCTTCCATGTAACTGCCGTTGGCGGTCAGGAGGTCCGGGCGCTTCAACGTATCTTTCTCGGCCATGTGAAAACCCCCTTCGCCCAGAAATAGGCAATGGAAAGAATAAGAAAGAAAAGGAAAATGAACACCTTGACAAACGGAAGCCACCCTGCGGCCTCCCGGTATGCCACTGAAACCGGGAACAGGTAAAGCACGTCCACGTCAAAAGCGAGAAAGATCAGCGCATAGACGTAATAGGAAATGCCGAATCGTACCCAGGGGCTGCCCATGGGACGCATGCCGCATTCATACGACATGCCCACATCCCCTCCGCGGGCCTTTGGAGCAAGCAGCGAGGCCAGAAGCAACGGCCCGGCAGCAAACAACACCCCCGCCAGCAAGAACAAAATGATGGCAAAGTGCAACCAGTTGAAGACCATAAACGTTCCTCTTGCGGTTGACGAACGGGTCGTATGACGAACCGTTCCGTTTTCAAAACCGGCCAACCCGGCTCCGAAACGATGTCGACCAACCTGAACACTGGTCCCAGGCCGCACCAACGGCCAGAATCAGCTACTGTACCGGACGGTAGAATGCATACCCGGAACTTCCCGTCCGCTTGGACATGTACATGGCCGAATCCGCCTTGCTCAGCAGATCGGCTGCATCATCCCCATTGACGGGATACAGGCTTATGCCAATGGTCGCCCCGACTCGCATGATCCGGCCGTTCACCTCAAACGGTTTTTCCAGAACATCAATCAGGCCGCGGGCCACCGCTGACACACTGTCGACACCCTCTATCCTCTCAAGCAACACGCCAAACTCGTCTCCCCCGATACGGGCAAACGTATCCGCCGCGCGGATTCTCCCGAGACAACGATCTGCGACCTGGCCAAGAAGCCTGTCGCCCACGCCGTGTCCGAAGGAATCGTTGACGCTTTTGAAATCATTCAGATCTACAAACAACACGGCAAGTTCTGTTTTATAACGTCTTGCAGCCTGAACGGCGTGCTCAAGACGATCAAAAAACACATGCCGGTTGGGCACCCCGGTGAGGCTGTCTATGGTGGCAAGATGACGTAACTCCTTTTCGCGGCTCTTGCGCCTCGTTACATCTTCCACCACCCCTTCGATCAGCAACTCGTCTCCGTTTTCATCCCGGACAAGGCGAGAGCTTTCCGAAAGCCAGACCACCTTGCCGTCTTGACGGATGACCTCAAATTCAAAATTCGAAACATAGCCGTCGTTACGGAGCGAAGCCAAAAACCGCCTCTTTTGCTCACCATCATGCATAAGCCTGTCGGCGAGTCCCGGAACACCGATTAAATCTTCCGGACGGTCATAGCCCAAAATGCCCAGCAGGGCAGGGTTGGCCTCCCGGAAGGTTCCGTCCATCGAGCACTGGAAGATTCCTTCTACCGCACGCTCGAAAATCGATCTGAACTTTTCCTCAGCCGCACGCAAGGCACGTTCGGCCTCGGCGCGTTGCCTGATTTCATTTTGCAGCTGAACCTTCTGTCGATGCAGCTGCAGAAAAACCTGTACCTTGCTCTTGAGCGTCTGCACATCCACCGGACGAAACAAATAATCGACGGCCCCGGCTTCATAGCCGAGCTTCACGTTGTCCTGATCCTGGAAAATGGCGGTTATGAAAATAATCGGAACGTGTCGGCCGTTATCAATGGACTTGATGGCTTCGGCAACTTCGTACCCATTCATCCCCGGCATCTGAATATCCAAAAGGATCAGCGCGAACTCGTTTTCCTTGACCTGCTCGATCGCTTCAGCCCCGTTGGCGGCCTGAAGCACATCGCACTCCTGCTCCGAAAGCAGGTGGTTAAGCAGTGCCAAATTTGTTTGCGAGTCGTCGACGATCAACACTTTCATCTCACTTGTGGACATCTCTTACCCTCTGGCGTCGTACGGGTTTGGAACGTTAATGACGATTCAACGGCATTATGAAGCGCCTAACAACGACCCTCACCAAAAACAACGTCCGCACCATCGGGAGCAGGGTTAAACTTTCAACATTTCCCAAAGAGCAATTAGTACAATTAACTTTTAAATATCAGACAAATAAAAAAACTTTAAACACTTTTTTCAACGAATGTGCAGAATATTAAGACTGCAAACAAATAAATACGCCGCCGCGCAACAAGGACCTCCCCTTTCAGCCAAAGGCCAACACTTCACCCTGAGACCTCGGCAACGGTCTCGACTTCACAGGTTCGCGCAAGGGAACAACAAAGGGGAAAACATTCGCGGACAGGAAACAGGTTCGCGGCAGACGAACAGCATGCAGAGAATCAAAAAAAACGTTTTGACGCGAAAAAATACATACCCGCCCTTTTTCAAGGCAAGTACGTATACAAATACAACAGTCGCGCAACAGACGAAAAACCATTGCGAGGCCTTCGGTTAGTCCGGCCCCGCCCGGACACTCCGCAATCCTGGTCTCCATGAACACCCCTTGTCACAAGAACTTTTCATCCGGCAGCGCAACCATCCCCCCACAAGACCGAATGAAGTTTGTATGATTACTTTGCTTATAGCTTCATTTGCAAACTAAAGGCAAGAAATGTCTCGGCTTGTGAAAACTTTCCCTGCTTTTTTTTTCTCGCATTGCCCCCAGAACCCCACCTTCGTTAACGATTGTGCAGAAATGCACAACCTCACAAAAAACATCACGGGCAAATCCAACCACTCTTTTTGAGCACTAATTCTTTAACAGTAACATCATTTGAATACTAAAATATCATAAATGCTACTAATTCGCAAAAAAAAAGCCGGGCAATCCCGGCAAGGCCAATCACATCATTTCGTTCAATCTACCACGGCTCCCAAAACTGTCGACCAACGACAGCACTATCAAATCGCGATACAACCTTGTCTCGGGCCGCTCTGCCCATAGCCTGACGCAATTCAGGGTCATCCAGCAAATGCATTACATATTTTTCCCACTCACTGGGATCGTCAACAAGAAACCCATCGATACCATGGTCAACGACTTCGGCATTGCTCCCCGCGGCAGAGACCACCGGAACAATCCCACAAGCCATAAACTGCAATAATTCGGAAACATTTCTTGATAAATCATTTTCCTCAGAAGGAACGACCCCGACATCCATGCCCCACAACTGGGCAACAAGGCGTTCTTCGGAACGCTTTTCCCAAAAAACGAAATCACTGCAAGGACCTTCATACGGCTTTTCCGAAACAACCTGAAACTGAACCGGACCAGCCAGCCCTTGTAACCGGTTCAGCACAGAATCAAGCGCGCCGGCGGTCTCCTGCGTCCCCATAATGCCTACCTGCAGCGGAGAGGCCGAATCACTTTCACTGCGTGGAACAAAGCGTCCGGTATCCACTCCTTCGGGCACCACGCGCACGCGCTCGCAATGGGGATTCATGACCCGGGCCAATTCAAGATGCGACGCGGTACAAACCCCGGCCCTGCGGCACTGGTGCACAAACCGCTCCTGCCGACTCTCCGGAAAAACCGTGGAACAATCAAAGACAATGCGGGCGCCACGGGTACCGAGCCACACCAGTTCAGCACGGGACAACAGCAGGTCATGAACGATTATCTGTCTGGCACGGGGCAGCCCCATGAAAAATAAAAACCGCCGCAGACCACTTTCCGGAACATCTCGCAGGCTGCAGGCCAAACCTTCGGCCTCGGCCCGATCCATGAATAGAGCCACTCGTGACTGTTGGACGCAAACGGGGCGTTTTTTCACCAAGAACAAGACATCCAGCATTTTCACACCGGCCTGCGGTTATTAAGATGATTGTCCACAAGATCAAGATACGGCCCAAGGCCGGAATCAATGGCATCCGGCCAGTCAGGCGGAGCAGCTACCGGTTCCCGAAAGACTCGCTGTATCAGCTTCGCCATGTTCGCATGGTCGGCAGGGTCGGGAAAGACGTACTTCGTATCGACAAAGCGGGCACTTCCGTTCATGGCACTGGAGAGAACCCTGCAACCACAGGCCTGGGCTTCAAGCACGGCATTGGAACAGGCGTCAAAAAAGGAGGCAAGCACGAAAACATCCGCAGCCCGATAAAAAGAAACCATGTCCGAAACACGGCCATGAAAGCATACCCGCTCCTCCACTCCGAGCGTGCGCGCAAGCCGCAAAAAAGCAGCCGGATTACGTCCGCCAGCCACGTGAAGCTTGAACTCCTGCGGCAACAGGGCCAAGGCCCTGAGCAGCGGCCCGATTCCCTTGAGCATAAAATTGGTTCCGGCCGTGGCAACAACCACATCATTGGGGCCGATTCCCAGCGCCCCCCTGCAATGCTGCCGCTCCTGATCCGTTGCAGGGACAAAACGGGATATGTCCGGTTCGTTGTAAATGACCCTGACCCGCTGCGCCTCAAGATACGGATGCGCCTCAAGGATACGCTCCCGAACGAAGTCCGACACGGCAACAACGGTTCCAGCCCGTTTCATGCGCAGTGAATCAATGGCGGCAATGGTCCATCCGGCAGGAGAGACAGCACGACGAAATGCCTTGAGAAAGCGTGCAAAACCCTTGGGCCATGCACGAATGGAGAGTCGGTTGAATACCCGTATGGGGCACCCGCCGACCCGGGCGATGTCCTGGGTTACGGTATTGCCCAAGCCAAAAACCAAATCATAGGTATTGCGACGTTGAACATATTCGGCTGCAAGGGCAAACCACAGCACCTTGATGAACCGAAACGGCCCAAAACGCCCCACCACCACAGGACGCACGCCGGACGGTATTTCTTCCTCAACCCGCGCACAGATGAAATCCACGTCGTGCCCCTTTTCAGCAAGGGCAGCAGCAAGCCGCCAAGCAAACCCTTCGGCTCCGCCATAACGGCCCAGCTTGGGCATGACAACGGCAATACGTGCTTTTTTTTTGGTGGTTCCCTGCATTAAAAACTCCGCCAACCATTTGTAATCATTTTTCGAACTTAATCAAGAAGTGCGTTATTGCTCCCGAAGCCAAAGCCCGCTACAAATTCGGAAAAATACGGAGACAGCATGTTTTTCAAAACACCGGCCCTGGACGCAACAATACAGGAAACCATCAACCAGCACATGAGAGCCCCCCTGCTGGACACGCTCATGCCTATTTTTTCCAGCCACGCGCTCTTTTATGTTCTGTTGATACCACTGGCTGCATGGGTATGGCGCAAATACGGTTCCCGCAGCCTGTTGCTGATTCCCGTGCTGCTGCTCGCCGTGGGCATGACCGACCTGGGCACCAATGTGATCAAGAAATCCATCCATCGGGTCAGGCCGCTCAACGCCCTGCCCAACACATATTTTGTGGAAGACGGCCAATGGGAACGTCGGCCAGCCGACTTTGAGCAGACCAAGGAAAACGGCACCTCGTATCCTTCGGCGCATGGTGCCAACACCATGTGTCTGGCCGTGCTGAGCATGCTGTTCTGGCCCGCTCTGAAAAAATGGCCCTTGCTGCTCCCGCTGGTGGTAGGCTATTCCCGCGTTTATCTGGGCAAGCACTACCCCACGGACGTGGTCGGTGGCTGGTTGTTCGGAGCGGTAATCGCCGTTGCCGTCTGGCTTGCATGCAGGCGCTTCATCCCATCGAACAGCAAAAGATAGTCATCCTTCGTCTACGACACCGGCAGCCTCGGCACGATAGCGCCGATATGCGGCCATGCCCACGAGTCCTGAGGCCACGAAAAGCGCGATGCTCATGCCCACGGACAGAATCACGCCGGTACGGGATTCCGCGTTCATGCCCGCCCCAAACAGTGCGAAGATAAAATTCTGCGGCAGATAGCCGATGGATGAGCCAAGCACGAACGGCAGAAGCGGAATGCTGCTTACCCCTGCCGCCAGATTGGTGATGAAATTACTGCCCAAGGGGAAAAGACGCAGCGCAAGCGCCATGGTAAACGGCTGGTGGCTCAGGAAACGATCAACTTTTTGAACGCGCGGGCCAAAACGCCGGACAATCCCTTTTTTACCGAAGAAACGGGCATATCCTGAAGCAAGAGCACATCCAAGGCCGCAGCCCAGGGTTGCCAGCAACGCGCCCCCTAGCATGCCAAAGGCGAATCCGCCCAAAAATGCCAGCAGCTGTCTGGGCAGTCCGAGTGCGGAAAAGCCCATGCACACACCCACAAAGATAAAAACGGAAAGCGGCCCGCGCCCGAGCACGTGATCGGTAAACCACTGCGTATTGCCGAGCATGTCGTCCAATCCTGCCTTGCGCGCAGCAACAACGGCCGCAGCAAACACGGCGAGCATGAGCATGCCCTTGAGCATGGACCTGAGGCCAATGCGGCCTACGTCGTCGATCTTTTTCATTCAGCCCCGTTCTTCCTTGTCATTCGAATGGCTATGAGCAAAACACATGCCTGCCCCACTACAAAAAGAAAATCACTCTGCATGAAACCGTACCCAAGGCCACATAACCCGCCGATCCACAGCGAAGCCTGCGTGGCCAACGGCATTTCTTGTACGTCTTTCGAACGCCAGCGTAAAATGAAGAATGCAACGAAATACGCAAGCTGGCCCAAGGTGGCGATAAGGAGCAGCCACCAGAACTGCGGCAGGACCATTTTCACCGCGCCCTACTTCTTTTCGCGCACTGTATACGAAACCTGACGGGTCATGAGCCAGCGCACCCCGAAAAGGTCATAAATACCCTGTTTGGCGCGTTGCCAGTTGCCGTACTTGGAAACCCCGGCATGACGCTCCCGATGGTTGACCACAACCTCGCTGATCGTGGCACCCTGCATCTTCATGAGAATGGGGAAAAAGCGATGCATGTTCTTGAACCTCGGCAGATTCATGAGCATATCCCGGCGCATGACCTTCAGGGAACACCCGGTGTCGTGGATACCATCGTCCGTAAACCAGTTTCGTACGGCATTGCCGATCCTGGAGGCAATGCGCTTCCAAAAGGTATCCTTCCTGCGCGCTCGCCAGCCGACAACCATGTCGCAACCGTTGCCAAACGCAGCGAGCATGGCCGGAATATCACCGGGATCATTCTGCAGGTCAGCGTCCATGGTAACGATCACGTCGGAATCGGCCGCGTCGAACCCGGCACAAAAGGCCACGGATTGACCACGATTCCCTTCAAACGCCACAAAGCGCACCTCTCGATTGTCCCGGGCAAGGGTCCGGATCACGTCAAGGCTCTGGTCCGTACTGCAATCGTCCACAAAAACCGCTTCCCACTCCCATCCTGTGGAATCCGCGGCGCATCGGATCTCAGCAAACAATTTTTGAAGATTGTCCTGCTCATTGAACACGGGAAGAACAACCGAGAATTTTTTGGTGTTTGTCATAGGTGGGTAGGGATACGGAATTTTAAAAAACTTGTAAATAGAGGTTGACACCTGAATGCAAACCACATAGATATCCCTTCTCAATGACGCGGGGTGGAGCAGTTCGGTAGCTCGTCGGGCTCATAACCCGAAGGTCGCAAGTTCAAATCTTGTCCCCGCTACCACGAGAAAAAACAAGGACTTGGAACAAATCCAAGTCCTTTTTTCATGTGCAAAATCATTCATTGGCGAGAGGACAAAACAACAACGAAACTGAAACGTCATTCAGTTGTCCCGAAAAAAGCATAGCTCCCCGCGCTGTACAACTGAAAAAAAATCAATGACGCACGGACTCCGGCTTCTGAAAAACCGCGCGCAGCTTTCCGCTTTTGTCAATTTCACGAAAACCGACTTCCTTCGCCGTCCTGCGCACCTCGGCAAAATCCTTACCAGAAACATGTCCGCCCGGCTCTATCACCAACAGGATGCCTCCGGGCTTCAGGGCATTATGCATTGTGCACAGAAACTCATGCTGATCAGGAGTTTCATGCAACATGTGAATCACAGGTATAAAATCCACATTCTGTTTCAGATCTTCCAGGCACGGTTCATTCCCATCCGCCAGCCGACAATCGATTATTCCTGAAACGCCAGCCTTTTCGGCACGCTTTCGAACTCCGTCCAGCATTGCCTGCTGCACGTCTACCACGACCACACTTCCATTTTTACCGACCAATCGCGCAATGGGTATGGAAAAAAAACCATACCGCATCCGGGCTCGAGAACCACCATGCCCTCGCGCACGAACGGACGCATCATCTTTTCAGGATTTTCAACCAATCTTCTTATCGGGCTTGCCAAAAGCCGACCAACCCAGACCGGGCAAACATGAGCCATGACTTCCTCCTCAGATAAGTAAATATTTACAAACAATCGCAGCAAAAAAAATTACCTGCTGCGCAAACCGTTCAAAAAGGTCCGGGTCATTGTCCGGGCCATACGCTCAGGGTCCACCGAATAGGGACCGCCCAATAACCCCATCTGAATATCCGTAACCGCCATGTAGACCATATAATGAAAAAGACGCGCCATACATTCGGGGTCCTCGCCCGCAAACGCTCCATCTTCAATGCGCTCTGCCACATACGAGGTAAGCATAACCAACGTATTATCCTTACCATGCCTTTCCTCTACAGGCTGAACGCGGTCGTCCAACAGCTGAAAAAGGTGCAGGCGAACAATGCGGGGATCATACGCGGTATGCGAGAGCATGTGCAATGCCAGCTGAAAAAAAACTCCCTCGTCATCTCTACGCTGCATGGGGTCCTGCAACTCCAAGCGCATGGGGTGCCCCCCGAACAGATGATGCAATGCCGCGTCATACAAATCGGCCTTGGTCTTGAAATGACGATATATCAGGGTTTCGCTGATCCCTGCCAGATCCGCAACCTCGCGCGTCCGCGCACCGCTGAAGCCTCTTTTGGCAAAAACATCCAACGCCACGTCAAGTATTTGCGAACGTCGCTCCTCCGCGCTCATACGCTTTGATTTGGTCATGTCGCCCCCCCTCGTTTAGTAAACGTTTACTTATAAAAAAGACTAAAGTCAAACCCCCTTCTACAGCGTCACTATTCCAGTATAGCCTCGCAGACCCTAAAGATATTGGTACATGGCGCCGATACGGTAGACGATAACCAACCGCAACAGGAATTGAAACATGGCAGATGTCACTCAAGCCACCGGGTTCAAACGTGTTCAGGTTCTTTTCAGGGAAGGACGCATTGAGGAAGGCACACTACTTCTCAAGGCCCTCCAGGACGAGTATATCGCCCTTTGCGATGAAAACAGCACACTCAAAAGACAATTAACGGAAGTTGCCGATGTGCTGGATCTGGCACAGAACGTTGCCTACGATGGTCAGAAGTACTGGCTTGAAGACGGCAATGAACGAAAAGGACCGTTCTGCCAGTTATGTTATGATCGGGAAGGATTGCTTATCCATTTGCAGCCCCACGGAAAACACTGGGAATGCCAAAGTTGCAAAAGCCTGTTCATGACCACGAAAAAAGAAACACACGCCGAACGGAAACGAGTTTCCCCCCAATTCCCTCTTGTTCTGGGTCATGAACTCGGATAGCGAAAAATGAAAAGCGCGGCCCGTGAGGCCGCGCTTTTTTTATGCAAAACCAAATCCGAAAACTGTATGAACGGCTAAATCCCGGACACCGTCATCATTGATCCATGAACCGCGTTCCGTAAAGAGCGGTTCGCCTCGCCCAGAATTCAAGGGGCTCGTCATGCGAATACACCGCCTCGATAAAAGAGATGTCATCCAGATCCATTTCCGGCAGAAATATATGAATGACCAGAAGCTTGTTGCTTCTGCGATGTTCTTTCCAAAGACTTTTGGCGAAATCCTCCATGATGGTCGCCTTGGGTAATTGCTTGACGTCCACAAAAATCTTCATGTCCACAACATCCACTCCATTACGGGAGGTTTCAGCCTTTTCCAGCAGTTTGTAGTGGACGCCATGCAGATATTTGTCCCCTTTGGGCGCAGGCCGCGCACTAGCAGCCAGAGGATCGGGCTTGATAATGATCGGCTTGGCAGGCCGCGCCTCTTTAGCCCCCTCGTTCCCGAGGGACTCAGGCCGGGGTGTCACGGTAACAGGCTCGCCTTTTTTCAAATGCTCGGCCAAAACATATCCCAAAGCCCGCTGTTCCGAACGGACCGTTGCATCGGGCTCGAAAACGGCAAACCAGCCATTTTTCGGAAAGTCGATCTTTATCCGTTCGCCCGCGGCAACGGTTTTCACAAAATGCGAAGTCATTGATCGTTCCTTACGAATGCGAACCTTGTGCTTCGCCGTAATCACCGTTCCCCACGGCTTGACCGGAGTCTGTGCCTTGGCCTCACGATCTTGCGTGTCGGAAACGGCATGTTCCTCAGCCTTCTCGGCTTTTTGGGTTTTCGGTGCAGGAGCAACGGAACCGCGAACCTGCCCTTCGCCTGTGGCTGGTGGTGTTGTCTGCACAGCCTCGGGACTGGAAGCCGGTTTACGAGCGGTACCTGCTACGGGCCCGGGCAGAAGATACGTCGACTTGACGAACCCACGGACATTGAGCTTGCTGCGAATGGTCGCGCGGTCTTCCAGCACGGCCACCCATCCGTCCTCGGGAAAATCCACCCGGACGTTGGTCCCCGGAACAAGTTTCCCCATTTTCGAGGATCTGGCATTCCGTTTGGAGCGGATGTTGACAGCTGTGCGCGGATGCATCACGGCCCCCCAGGACTTCTCTTCAACCTTGCTGCGTTTTTTATTGAGGTATTTCACATTGGCATACCCGGCCACCTTAACCGAATCCCGCGTCTTCATATAGGGTTCGAAAACAGCAACCCAGCCGTCTTTCAGGTAGGCCACGCGAACAGGTTGGCCAGCCTGAAGAATTCCCACCCACTCGGCCTTGGGCGAGCGTTCCACGCGAAGATTCAACGTTCTGTCCGGATAACGAATCTCACCAAATTCGGCGGCACTGGCCGCCGCAGCACACAACAAAACCATCCATAAGGTCAGGATAACTGCACGTCGCATGACCGCCCCCCTACATTTCATTGTTCAGGGCCTCGATAACCCTGTCCGTCAGGTCCACTTCCGGAGCGATGAACCCGATGGCCTCGGGGTCGGTCAACACCAAGGTAAATCCGCCACCGGCGGCAATCCGGCGCAATATTTTATCTGCCTTTCTCATGATGAACTGAATCAACTGATTTTCCTGATCCCGAATGGAACGGTTGCTCTGCTCAATAAGCAGCTTGTGACGCGCCAGAGCCGCTTCAATGTCATCCTCACGCACTTTCTGCTGCGAAACGGAAAGCATGCCCTTGTCAACCTCGGCGCGCATGGACTTGATTCGTTCGGCACTGATATTGATGCGCTTATCCTTGATCCGACCGAGACGGGCCAGATCTTCCTGAGCCGTGCGTCCTATCTTGGACTCATTGACCACCCGCTGCGGGTTGATGAATCCCACCCGGGCAAAGGCGGGAGTCACGGCCATGCACAACAGGCCTGTCAGGGTCACGAGTAAAAGTAATCGTTTCATATCGTGTGATCCGTTGTTTACAGATTTAAATGAAACTGTAGCTTTCAATCATTCCGGTGTCGAGATTGTGCACACCGCATGAACGCCGCAAACCATGCTACAACATGCTCACGGGATCAAGGTCCAGACTCATGCGTATCTTGGCCGTGGCAGGATTGGCATCCCGCAATGCGGCAAACAACTGGCGGACAGCAGGCCAGTCCCCAGCCTTGAGCAAACAATTAAAACGTCGGCGTCCCCGCAACATGGCGAGGGGTGCAGGGGCCGGTCCCAGGACCACAACATCCAGACGGGCGGCCAGAGTCCGCAAATGAGCTGAAAATTCCATAACCGTTCGCGCACCCTGTTCCCAGTCCGCAGGAAAGCTCATGCGAATCAGGCCCAGTTTGCTGAACGGCGGATAACCAAAGGAACGACGTTTTTCAATTTCCCGCGCAAAAAAGCCTTCATAGTCGGCAGCAAGAACTTCCTGCCAGATGGGGTGACCGGGGTTGCGTGTCTGAATGAGCACCTTTCCGGAACGTGTGCCTCTGCCGGCACGCCCAGCCACCTGGACAAGCAACTGAAAAGTACGCTCCGAGGCCCGATAATCCGGTAGATTCAAGCCCAGATCGCCATCCGTCACCACAACCAGTGTCACCCCGGGGAAATGATGTCCCTTGGAAAGCATCTGCGTTCCGACCAGAATCTGGGCCTCGCCCCGACCGAACTCATCCAGAATTTCTTCCATCCGTTCCTGTCTGCGTGTGGAATCCCTGTCCAGACGCAAAATCCCCGTTCCATCGGGAAGCATGGCCTCAAGTTGCTCCTCAAGACGCTCGGTGCCTTCGCCCATGGGAATAAAATTCCCGCCGCCACACTTGGAGCACAGCAGTGGATATGACTGATGACGGCCGCAGTAATGACAAACCACTCGCTCGCGTCCCTTGTGAAACGTCATGCCGACCTCACAATCGGGGCAACGCACCACCTGGGCGCAGTCAACGCAATACATCAGTGGCGCGTAGCCTCTGCGGTTAAGCATGACAATGGCCTGTTCCCCCGCCTCGACAACCCGTTGCAAGGCCTGCACGGTCTGAGGCGCAAACGGCTGTTCCCGATCCTTTTTGCCGTCCATGGCAACCAGAGAGACCTCGGGCAGGACACTCGTGCCGATACGGTCCCGCAGCACGGAAACCGGCACGCCGCCCTGCTTGGCTGCATGGTAGGTTTTCACGTCAGGGGTTGCAGACCCCAGAATCATGAGTGCGCCCCACAAACGGGCGCGAAACCAAGCCACTTCCTTGGCTTGGTAGGGCATACGCTCTTCCTGTTTGTAGGATTCGTCGTGCTCTTCGTCCAAAACAACAAGCCCCACGTTGCGAACAGGCAAAAAAAGACTGGAACGCGTTCCCACCACAACAGCAGCCTGATCCGAATCAGCCAGTTCCATGAACGTGGATTCACGTTTGCGAGGACTCTGGTATCCATGATGAAAATAAATTTTTCTGCCGGGAAACGCAGCCGCGGCAGCTTTTGCCAACTGGCACGCCAGAGCAACTTCCGGGGCCAGCAACATGACTGAACGGCCAGCTTCGAGGCATTGTGCGGCAAGCCTCAGGTAAAGGTATGTTTTACCACTCCCTGTAACGCCATGCACCAGATGCGTGGCAGCCTGACCGGTGTTAAGCGCGGTGCTCAGGGTTTCAAAAGCACCTTGCTGTTCCCGGGTCAGCTCATGAGTAAAATCCGGGGCTTCCGCTTCGCACTGCACCGAATCCACGAGATCGATCATGTCCGATGTCAACGCACCAACGTTCAGCAAACCGGCCGTTTCCAATCGCAAGGCAGTGTCCGCGGCCCAATTCCCCAAGGAATATTTGAGCGCATGCAGGCTCTGCGGTCCTTTGTCGAAAAGATGTTCCAGCAAATTTATCTGCCGCCGCGCATTGGGGCGCACAGGCCACGGAGGATCAACCAACAGACGAACGAAACGTTCCTGCTCGTCTTTCTTTATATTGAAACGGGCACGCATTTTTCCGCTATGCCACAAATCCATGAGCTGCTGTCGTGCGCTTTCATCCATTGCGGCAAGCGCAGGTGGCTTGAGTGTGGCCGGAAACGGGCTGCTGGCCGAATCCCGCTCCACATGTAAGGAAACCGACGCCTTTCGCATGCCGTGGGGCAACAGATTCTCCAGCACGCGCCCTTCCGGCTCCATGTTCCGTGCGGCCAATGTGCGCACCAGGCTCATATAATGGTCGTCCAGGACCGGCTTGTGCTCCAAAGGCCAGAGCATGGGCTTGACCCTGACTCCTGCGGGGGCAGCGCTAGCCGCACCGGAAACAATACCCACCCTGTGTCCACGCCCCAAAGGCACGAGAACACGCATACCCGGCAGCGGATCCGGGAAATAATCAGGAAGACCGTACGTCAGGCTCTGGTACGGTGGAGAGGCAAGGATAACATGCCAGAATTCTTTCATGATTCAGTGTGCCACAGGCAGGGAATGAAAAATTGCCCCCAAGGAACCGAACACTGCGGAGCTGAAAACACAGCTTTTCCCGGCATGGGCAGCAACAAAATCATCCCGGTCGAAAAGGGATGGGACAACGCTTGCGTTAATGGCGGTCCAATTCACAGAATATTTCATGGAGACGCCATCAGGGGCGTCCACACGACCCGATTGAGGCAATGCAAAGCCCTTCACCGTCTGATAATCGCCATACGTGAACACGAGATCGCCGTCCGCAACAGGATATCTGGCCTCAAGCGGAGCAAGGCTCTCGTTATTGAAACTCATGAGTGCGGAAGTAGCGTTGCTGGAAAACAAGATGCTGGGAGAATCGCCGCTGAACCTGAACTCGGCCTTGTTCAAATCAAGCCCCATGCCGCGCCACATTTCCAGAGGACGCAACGGACTCCAGGGCAATAGCACGGGAAGAGGAAAATCCTGTTCAGGACAGGAAGCCAAAATCCGGCACCCAATGCCCACAGCCTCACAACCGATACCCGAAACATCAGTCCATGTCTGACGCCATTTGCCGGACGCCCATTCAATACGCAACAGCGTTCCCGGTTCATCCGCAAACCGGATTTCAGCAGTCCACGACCTCAGTCCGCCGTAACTCCGGCGATACTTGTCTGCCAGTTCCTGCTCCCCCGGCGCAAAGGCATAAGCCTGAGCATGCAAAAGCAACAGGAAAACCGTCCCCAAAAGGACTGCTATATATCTGTGCACGGAAGCAACTCCATGAGACGTTTGACCAGATCATCATGCAGCTCTTCATCATGCAGGGCAAAATAGATGTTGGCAGTCAAATATTCGACCCAGTCCCCGGCATCAAACCGCTGGCCTTGAAGGCGTACGGCTATGAGCTTGTCCTGATCGGCAAGTCCCTGCAGGGCGTCAGTCAACTGAATCTCTCCGCCCACGCCGGCTTCCTGATTTTCCAGAATGTCGAATATTTCGGGCAGGAGCACGTAACGCCCGGTAATGGCAAGGTTGGAAGGAGCCTCTTCAGGTGAGGGTTTTTCCACCAGACGATTAACCCGATACATGTTCGGAGCAAACTCTTCGCCCTGTATAATGCCGTAGCGATTGACCTTGTCCTCGGGAACTTCAATAACGCCCACAACGGCCTTGCCCTCGGAACGGGCGGCCTCCAGCAATTCGCTGATGCCGGCATTCAGGCCGAACATGAGATCATCGCCAAGCATGACGGCAAAGGGTTCATTCTTGCAGACCTCGTCAGCACACAGCACGGCATGCCCCAGCCCCAACTGTTCCTTCTGACGAACGGAAATGATGTTCACCATGTCGGAAACCCGGCGAACCTCTTCAAGCAATTCCTTCTTGCCGGCGCGTTCAAGCAGTTGCTCGAGCAGAAAGTTGCGATCGAAATGATCTTCGATAATTTTCTTGTTCTGGTTGGTCACGAAAACCACATCTGTCAGCCCGGCTTCAATGGCTTCCTCGACAATATACTGCACAATGGGTTTCTTGTAGATGGGCAGCATTTCCTTGGGAATGTTCTTGGTTGCAGGAAGGGAACGGGTACCCCATCCCGCCACGGGAATGACCGCCTTGCGAATCTTCATGAACGACTCCTTGAAACAGTATGCAAATTAGCGAAGATATTTTTCCAAAACAGCAACAAGGTCATCGGTGTACTGCTCTACCTTGTCCTGATTCGGGCCTTCCACCATAACCCGGGCAACAGCTTCGGTTCCGGAATAACGCAAAAGCACACGCCCCTTGCCTTCAAGCTCTCGCTCCACCCTGCTGACGGCCTCCACGACCTTGGGGGCCTCTTCAAAAGGAATCTTCCGTTCGACATGCACGTTCTTCAAAACCTGCGGAAACGGTTGCAGCAAGTGGGCAAGTTCCGACAAGGGCTGCTGTTTTTCGCACATTATACGCAATAATTGCAGTGCCGCAAGCATACCGTCCCCGGTGGTACTCTGTTCCATGAAAACAAGATGGCCGGACTGTTCACCGCCCAACATGGCTCCTTCGCGCCGCATGGCTTCCACCACATAGCGATCGCCCACGGGAGTGCGCAGAAGTGAACCGCCCTTTTCACGCATGAAAAGCTCAAGAGCCATGTTGCTCATGACTGTGGCCACCAGCATACCACCGGGCAGCCTGTCCTGTTCCATCATTTCAAGAGCGCTGATGGCCATGATCTGATCGCCGTCAAGCACCCTGCCTTTTTCATCGCAAACAATAAGCCTGTCGGCATCTCCATCCAGAGCAAGCCCGATATCCGCGCCGGTTTCCACGACGGTACGCGAGACGACTTCCGGATACATGGAACCGCACTGTCGATTGATGTTGATGCCGTTCGGTTCCACACCAACACGGACAACGGTCGCGCCAAGCTCTTCCAGCACATCCGGAGCAACGCCGTACGCAGCGCCGTTGGCGCAATCGAGCACGATCTTCATGCCGTCCAAAGTCAGGTGGTTGGAAAAACTGCTTTTCAGATAAACAATGTAACGGCCACGAGCGTCATTGATACGATAAGTGCGGCCGATACTTTCCGGTTGGGGATAGTCCCAATCGGACTTGCCCGACATGACCAACTCGGCGATCTCGTCCTCGACTTCATCAGGTAGCTTGAAGCCGTCACGGTCGAAAAACTTGATGCCGTTGTCCATAAACGGGTTGTGCGACGCGGAAATAACCACACCCAAATCTGCCCGCATATTGCGGGTCAGAAAGGAAATGGCGGGAGTCGGCATGGGGCCGACAAGAAAAACATCCATTCCGTTGGCACAAAAACCGGAGGTAAGTGCGGTTTCAAACACATAGCCCGACAAGCGTGTATCCTTGCCGATAACCACCCTGTGCCGTTTCTTGCCATTGCGAAAATACTGGCCAGCCGCCAGACCAAGTCGCAAGGCCACCTCGGGAGTCATTGGGAATATATTGACCTGGCCGCGCAGGCCGTCGGTTCCGAACAATCGCTGATTCATTCTCGTATACTCCGGCAGGACGCGAAAAGCGCTCCTATCGTATTGTAAGACTTATCGTCTCGGGATTCTTTCTTTCCAGCCGACAATCATCTGGAAGCAATACGGTGTACCCCATTTCATATTTTCCAGCCCGGGCATCCTCCCCAACCTTGATAACCGCGGCAACGTCGTTTCGGAACTGACGATCGCGGAAAAGGTACACGGGGCCTTCCAGCAAAAGCCGCACATAGTCCTGACGCGGCTTGACGCGGATACCTTCGGGGCTTTGCACGGTCAAGGGAATCTTGACCCATATCTGCCGCATCTTGGGGGAAAAATGCAGAATCGCCTTGACCTGACCGGGTGATGCCTCCACCGACGCCGGCAAATCCAAGGCTACTTCCCGTTCCCACAGGGAGGGGACCTCTTCGGAAAAATCTTCGCGCACGATCACCTTGTTGAAGGATATCTTGCGCAACACGGTTTCAGGGCCCCTGAGCTCCACCATGTCCGGCTCCACTTCCGCCCGGCTCAGTTCATAATCGGGATTAATCGTACCCTTCCACCCCGCCTCCACACGAATATCCTTGGAAGCCATGCGGTCCACCTTGAGCACAAGGCGGTTGGGCTTGATCTCCACGATATCGAAGGCGGCAGAGAGCGGCACACGGTCCTCGCGAATATCAACCACGCTCTCGCCAACCTCAAGATTGCTGATGTCCAGAGGATACGTCAGGGTTTTTTCCACCAGCGAACGCACCAGCCCCTTGGGGCCGCGCACACGCACCTTGATATGGTCGGGAAGGCCGCTTTCAATAATGAGCCCCTCGGGAGGATTGGTCATGACCAGAGACATGTCCGCAAGAACCTCAACCTTTTCCCGGCCCGTCACCAGAAACCAGGAAAAAACGGAAAGGAGAATGGCGAGGACGGCGTAAACCCAGTTACTTTTCATTTCTCAGTGCTCCAGCGCTTTTTGCAGCAACCGACGCAGTCGGGCTTCGCCGAGATTTGTGGTCAGGCGGCCGTCAATGGCCAAGGAAATATCGCCCCGCTCTTCGGAAATCACCACGGTGACAGCATCAGTACCTTCACTGATGCCCAGTGCAGCCCTGTGCCGGGTTCCGAACTTGGTTTCGCCCCGCAACTTGGAAGACAGGGGCAAAACGCACGAAGCCGCGGCAACGCGGTTGTTCCGAATGATCACCGCAGCATCGTGAAGGGGGGTGTCTTCAAAGAATATGGTTTCCAGCAGTTCCTTGGAAAGGACGCCGTCCACTTCCACGCCCCGTTCGATGATATCTCCCAGAGGCACACTTTTTTCTATCACTATCAACGCGCCGGTCTTGGTGCGGGACATGGAAATAACGGCCTGCACCAACTGCTCGAGAGCCTTGGTCTCGACTTTTTGCGCCCGGCTCCATATCCGCCCGGTGCCCACTTGGGCCAATGCCTTGCGAATGTCCCGCTGGAAAAGAATGATTATGACCAGAAAGATTGAATCAAGAAATTCACTCAGCAGCGTATGCAGCGTGAACAGGTTCAGGTAACCGGACACAAAATAGACGACAAGCACCAGCATGAGGCCATAAATCACGGCCACGGCACGAGTATCGCGCACCATCACTATCAAATAATAGTAAATCAGTGCGACAAGGCCGACATCCAGCAAAACCTGCCAGTTGATCTGTATTCCGAAGATATCCAACATCTGTTTTGATTTAAGCCATTTCCCTTACGATGGTCAATGATTGACGGGTCAACGCAACCTCATGGACGCGATGAATAGCCACACCACGCGCGGCAAGCAGAGCCGTGGCGACCTGCGTAGCGTTGCACCGGTCTTCCGGCCCGAGGCCGAGCAGCCCCTGCCAAAGCGACTTGTTGGACAACCCCATGTACACGGGAAGCCCGAAATCCATGAAACGTTCGATATTTCGCAATATCTGAAAATTGTGTTCAAGCGTCTTGCCGAAGCCGATGCCCGGGTCCAGCACGACCCGTTCGGCAGGCAATCCCGCTTTCTGGAGCACGTTCAGCTTCTGCTCGAAAAACAGCATGATGGAATCAACCACGTCATCATAATGAGGCTCGTCCTGCATGGTTTCGGGACGCCCGAGACTGTGCATGAGCACATAGCCGGGTTTGTACTGCCCCAAAACGTCCACCAACTGCGGATCAAAGGCGCAAGCCGAAACATCATTGATGATTTCGGCACCGGCCTCCAAGGCAGCAGCGGCAACCCCGGCCTTGTAGGTATCCACGGATATCAACGGCCACACATCCTCCCCGTCCGGACCGCGCATCTGCATTTGGGAAAGCTCCCGCACCACCGGGACCACCCGCTCCATCTCCTGCTCAAGCGAAACGGGATCGGCATAAGGCCGGGTGCTTTCTCCGCCGATGTCCAGAATATCCGCGCCCTGAGCGGCCAACCTGACAGCGTGCTCAACTGCCGACCCGGCGGACGCATGGAGTCCACCATCGTAAAAGGAGTCGGGGGTCACATTGACTATTCCGGCAATAAAAAAGGGGGCAGGCCCTAACGCCCTGCCCCCGTTCAATTTCCAAGTAATGTCAGCCATGATCGATAATATTCTCCGATGGCTACTGAATCTTCTTGTCGTCGTCTTCAAGGATGAAATCATCCTCTCCTTCTGCGTCCTCAACAGGTGTTCCATCCGGGCCATAGGCTGCAGGACCGGCTTCACTCTTGGGAACGTATCCGCTCCCTTCGTCGGAACCGGACTGATCATCGGAACCGTCCTTTCCGTTGTTTCCGTTTCCGGAAACCTCGGGAACAGGCGGCAATTCCTTGCCATCCATGATCAAATCGATATCGGCACCGGAAATGGTCTCCCGGTCAAGCAATGCCTGCGCTATGGCCTCAAGCATCTCGCTGTTATCCTTGAGCAGCTTCTTGGCCTTCTCATATCCTTCATCCACGATGCGGCGGACCTCATCGTCGATCATGCGGGCCGTGTCTTCGCTGTAATCCTTGCTGTGGATCAACTCCTTGCCAAGGAAAACCTGTTCCTGATTATCCCCAAAGGAAAGCGGCCCCAAGGCATCACTCATACCCCATTGGCAGACCATCTTTCGAGCCATCTGGGATGCGCGTTCAATATCGTTACTGGCCCCGGTGGTTTTCTGATCAAGGACGATTTCCTCGGCCAGGCGTCCGCCAAGCAGCATGGCTATCTGATTTTCCAGATAATCCTTTGAGTACCCGTGGCGATCATCCACCGGCAATTGCATAGTCACGCCAAGAGCCATGCCGCGCGGAATGATGGAAACCTTGTGCACAGGATCAGTGCCGGGCAACAACTTGGCCACGAGGGCGTGACCGGCTTCATGATATGCCGTGGTCTTCTTTTCTTCGTCGGACATGATTACGCTTCTGCGCTCCTTGCCCATGAGGACCTTGTCCTTGGCTTCCTCGAAATCGGCCATCAGCACGCGGTCCTGATTCTTCTTGGCGGCGTGCAGGGCAGCCTCGTTCACGAGGTTTTCGAGATCCGCACCGGAAAAGCCGGGAGTGCCGCGGGCAATAGTGGCCAAATCGACCTCGGGAGCCAACGGCGTGCGGCGGGAGTGTACCTTGAGGATGCGTTCACGGCCGCGCAGGTCCGGGGTGGGAACCACCACCTGCCTGTCAAAACGTCCGGGACGCAACAGGGCCGGGTCAAGCACGTCAGGCCGGTTGGTGGCCGCAACAAGGATTACGCCCTCGTTGGACTCGAACCCGTCCATTTCAACCAAAAGCTGGTTCAGAGTCTGTTCGCGCTCGTCATGCCCACCGCCGAGTCCGGCACCGCGCTGACGACCCACCGCATCGATCTCATCGATGAAGATAAGGCAGGGCGCGTTTTTCTTACCCTGGGAAAACAGATCGCGTACACGGGATGCACCGACGCCCACGAACATTTCCACGAAATCCGAACCGGAAATGGAAAAGAACGGAACGCCAGCCTCACCGGCAACGGCCCGGGCAAGCAGGGTTTTACCCGTGCCCGGAGGGCCCACGAGCAGAACGCCCTTGGGAATCCGGCCGCCCAGGCGGGTAAACCTTCTCGGTTCGCGCAGGAAATCAACGACCTCGGAAAGCTCTTCCTTGGCTTCGTCAACACCGGCCACATCCTGAAACGTGACCTTGGCGGTTTCCTCGTTGATGAGACGCGCCCGAGAACGACCGAACGACATGGCACCACGTCCTCCGCCACCACCCTGCATCTGGCGCATGAAGAAAATCCAGACGCCGATGAGCAGCAGCATGGGGAACCAGCTCATAAGCAGGGTCATGTACCATGGTGCCTCTTCCGGCGGCTCTGCGGAAACCTCCACGCCCTTCTGAATCAGTGTATCCACCAGCTTGGGATCATCCGGGGCAAAGGTCTGGAACCTTCGATTGTCCGAGGTGACGCCGTTGATGGTGCTGTCCTGAATCTTTACGGACATGATTTCGCCGCTCTCGACGCGCGCGAGAAATTCGCTGTAGGAATACTGCGTCTGAGGGGCCGGAGGTTGATTGAACAGATTGAAGAGAACGACCATCAAAAGCGAGATGGTCGCCCAGATAATCAGATTCTTGGAAAAATTGTTCAAGAAAGACTCCTTGCAACTATGTGTGGCCCGCCTTGGCCCAGAGCCGGAAAAAGGGGCCCATGGATCTGCGGACAAACAATCAAAGACATTTCAAAAACTAAGGCCTGTTCAGAAAATGGCAAGAGAATTCATATGAAAAAACGTCTCTTGGCGGTTCCATTCAATCCAGATATCCAAAAAAACGCAGAGCCACAAGACAATACGACGCGCTCAAATCCCAACACCGACTGGATGAAAAAGTTTTTGTCCTTTTTCCAAAAGAAGATGCCCCTTTTCACACGTCACCTTGATTCTCTTCAGTTCCATGTGGAGAATGCATTTCTGGTCGTAAAGCCCTTGGTCTGGCTCAGGCCAAATGCTCCACATCATGATACGGCAATATCTGCATTCCGGACATACAATCACGGCAATGCTTCATCGCTGTCTCCGCTAGTCCGCGAGCCATTGCCGGACAGCTGTCAGCTGCGCGTTGACTGATCCCGGACCGGTTCCTCCGGGAGAAGTCCTCCTGCGCACTGCGGCCTCGTACGAAAGGATGTCAAAAACATCATCCCCGATTTCCGGGCTGAATTTCTGTAAGTCTGACAGCGAGAGGTCTTCCAATCCCTTGCCCTGCTCTTCTGCCAAAGCCACGGCCGCGCCGGTGATGTGGTGCGCCTCGCGGAAGGGAACGCCCTTCGCGGCCAAGTAGTCGGCCAACTCCGTGGCGTTCAAAAAACCCTTGCGCATGGTGGCGGCCATGGTCTCGGGAACAAAGGTCAGTCCGGGCAGCATGCCCGCCATGACCTCCAGCGACATGCGCACGGTTTTGTCCGCATCGAAAAACGGTTCCTTGTCTTCCTGCAAATCGCGGTTGTAGGTCATGGGCAATCCCTTGATCACGGTCAGCATGGACATGAGCGAGCCGTACACGCGCCCGGTCTTGCCACGCATGATCTCGCAGGCGTCGGGATTCTTTTTCTGAGGCATGATGGACGAGCCCGTGGAATAGGCGTCCGGCAACTTCACGAAACCGAAATTGGGGTTGGCCCAGATGATGATCTCCTCGCAGAAGCGGGACAGGTGCGCCATGATCATGCTGGAGCAGAACAATGCTTCCAGCACGAAATCACGATCCGAGACCGCGTCCATGCTGTTGGCAAAGACATGGTCCAGCCCAAGGTCGCTGCGCACGGCCTCGGGATTGATCGGATGCGTGGTCCCGGCCAATGCGGCCGCTCCCAGCGGAGAAACGCGGACGCGGCCAAGGCAGTCCCGCACGCGGGCGGCATCGCGCATGAACATCTGGCAGTATGCCAACAGATGGTGCGCAAGGCTCACGGGCTGTGCGGGCTGAAAATGCGTGCACCCGGGCAGCAGGGTCTCCACATGGTCCTCGGCCTGCGCATGAAACGCGGCCACAACGGCATGGAGAAGCTCATCCCACTGTTCAAGGCGTGCGGCCACGTGCAGCCGGAAGTCCAGCGCCACCTGATCGTTGCGGCTTCTGGCCGTATGCAGCTTGCCGCCGAGCGGGCCTATCAGTTCGGTCAGACGCGATTCCACATTCATGTGCACGTCTTCGAATTCGACCTTCCACTCGAAATTTCCGGCATCGATCTCTTCGCGCACCGCGTCCAGTCCCTGCACGATTTTTACAGCCTCGTCGTCGGTCAGAAAGCCCTGCGCGGCCAGCATGCGGGCATGGGCCTGCGAGCCGCGGATGTCCTCGCGGTACAGGCGGTGGTCATAGGAAACCGATTCCGAATATGCTTCCATGGTGGCGGCGGTCCGCTCCGCGAACCGACCGCCCCACATTTTCTTTTCAGCCATGGGTTACTCGCATGCCTCGTCGGATTCCTTGCCGCCCCACTTGCTCTGCTGCATGCGTCCCTTGAGACGCAGCCCCACGAGCTTGATGAAACCGGCGGCATCCGCCTGATCGTAAACGTAATCTTCCTCGAACGTGGCCAGCTCGGGATTATACAGGGAGTACGGAGACTTGCGCGCCAGCGGAATGCAGTTACCCTTGTAGAGCTTGAGCCGCACGGTGCCGGTGACCCGCTCCTGCGTCTTGTCCACCATGGCCTGCAATGCTTCCCGTTCCGGGCTGAACCAGTATCCGTAATAAATCATCTCGGCGTATTTGGGAATCAGTCCGTCACGCATATGCATGACCTCGCGATCCATGGTCAGGCCTTCGAGGTCGCGGTGGGCGCTGTGCAGGATGGTGCCGCCGGGGGTCTCGTACACGCCGCGGGACTTCATGCCCACAAAGCGGTTTTCGACCATGTCCACACGACCAATGCCGTGCTTGCCGCCCAGCTCGTTGAGCTTGGCCAGAAGCGCGGCCGGAGAGTGCTTGACATTGTTGATGGCCACGGGATCACCCTGCTCGAAATCAATGGTGATTTCCTCGGGTTCGTCCGGGCATTGCTCGATGGGGGTCACGTTGCGGAAGCAATCCGGTCCGGGCGCATTCCACGGGTCTTCCAACTCGCCGCCCTCAAACGAGGTGTGCAGCATGTTGGCGTCAATGGACCACGGCTTCTTGCGGCTGACCGGAATGGGAATGCCGTGTTCCTTGGCAAAGTTGATCAGGTCCGTACGGGACTTGAGCTCCCAATCACGCCACGGGGCAATGGTGGATATGCGGGGATTCAGGGCCATCTGGGCCAACTCGAACCGCACCTGGTCGTTGCCTTTGCCCGTTGCGCCGTGAGCCACGGCCTGGGCGCCTTCAAGCTCGGCAATCTCCACCATGCGCTTGGCGATCAACGGACGGGCAATGGCCGTGCCGAGCAGGTAGCGCCCCTCGTACAGGGCACCGGCCCTGAAGGCCGGAAACACGTAATCCCGCACGAACTCCTCGCGCAGGTCCTCGACATAGGCCTTGGACGCCCCGGTGGAAAGCGCCTTTTCGTCAATGCCGTCCATTTCCTCGCCCTGCCCCAAATCCGCGGTCATGGTGATGACTTCACAACCGTAATGGGTGGCGATCCACTTGAGAATGATGGACGTGTCCAGTCCACCGGAATATGCCAATACGACCTTTTCAATCTTGCTCATTGTCTTCCCCGAATAATATGTAGGATACGCCCGTTACTTCCAGATCCATTCCATGATCGCCTTCTGCATGTGCAGACGATTTTCGGCCTGGTCCCAGACAATGGACGCGGATGATTCAAATACCTGCGCGGAAACCTCTTCCCCGCAATGGGCGGGCAGGCAATGCATAAACTTCACGTCCGCATCGGCCTTGCTCATGAGGGCCTCATCCACGATAAAGCCCTTGAAGGCTTCCTCACGCATGCGCTGTTCCTCTTCCTGCCCCATGCTGGCCCACACGTCCGTGTTCACAAAGTGCGCTCCGGCAACCGCCTCGGCAGGATCGCGGGTCACGGAAAAACGCGCGCCCATGGCCGCAGCCTTTTCCACGATATCCTGATCCATGTCATAACCGTCCGGAATGGCCAGAGCCAGTTCAAAACCGAACAGGGCCGAGGCATTGACAAACGAATGGGCCATATTGTTGCCGTCGCCCACCCAGGCGACCTTGACCTTGGAAAGGTCGGGGGTGCGCTCATACATGGTCAGCATGTCGCTCATGACCTGACAGGGATGGAACTCGTCCGTCAGGGCATTGATCACCGGGATGGTTCCGTACTTCACCAGCGTGTCCAGCTTGGCCTGACCGAAAGTCCTGACCACGAGGCCGTCCGCATAGCGGGAAAGGACACGAGCGGTATCCGCAAGCGGCTCGGAACGGCCGAGCTGCGAATCCTTGGAGGCAATGAATACGGGGTCCCCGCCAAGCTGGCGAACGCCCACTTCAAAGGACACGCGCGTACGCGTGGAGGCTTTTTCGAAAATCAGCAGCAGGGTCTTGCCGGAAAGCAGGTCGCTCCTGTGGGAGGTATCCTTCATTTCCTTGGCCCGCGCCAAAACCGCGTGGGCTTCTTCCTTGGACATGTCCAGAATGGACAAAAAATGTTTAGGCATGTGCACTCACTCCATCGTTCATATAACAATAGCAAAAGGGGATGAATTTTGGCCGATATCAATAGGAATGTAAAGGACGGAACACCGCCCTTCTACAGCCGGGAAAAGGGAAGACTCATCGTCGGTCGCCGCAGGCGGCAACAGCGGCATCGGTCAGCGCGTCCATGGCTTCGCCATGGTCGAATCCGGCCAGATGCAAAACAGCGTGGGAAAGCAGACGGACAAGATGATCGCCGGGGGATTGTCCATACAAAACGGATTCGCGGGCCAGCGTGTCCACGGAAAGCGCAATCTCTCCCAAATGGTCAGCAGCATCGTCTTGCCGTGCGGCTTTTTCGTCGGATTCCGGGTCCCCGGCGGGAAAACTCAACACGTTGGTGGGACCAACGCAGCCCATGAATTCGGCGTTGAGCCGTGCGATCTCGGCATCGTCCACCAGCTTGAGCGTGAAGTGGGCATGATCAAGGCCCAACTCGGTCAAGATACAACGCGCAACGGGTCCGATTTCCCTTTTCGAAAGAGGGAAAACCGGCTCCCATGCCCGGCAATGGCGGAGGACGGTAACGCCTGTCTGTTGCATCATTCCTCGCTGTCGTGACTGTCGTAAGCCTTGACTATCCTGCCCACCAACGGATGGCGGATGACGTCCTGTTCGTCGAAAATCACGGTTTCAATGCCCTTTACGTCCTTCAGCACTTCCAAGGCATGCAACATGCCGGACGTGTCGTGGCGCGGCAGGTCGATCTGGGTGACATCGCCCGTGACCACGGCCCGGGAACCGAATCCGAGCCGGGTAAGAAACATTTTCATCTGTTCGGGCGTGGTGTTCTGCGCCTCGTCCAGAATGATAAAGGCGTCATTGAGGGTCCGGCCGCGCATGAACGCCAGCGGAGCCACCTCGATAATGCCGGTCTCCATGTACTCTTGAACTTTTTCGAAGTCCAGCATGTCGTGCAGCGCGTCGTACAGGGGACGCAGGTATGGATTGATCTTTTCGATCAGATCGCCGGGCAAAAACCCGAGTTTTTCACCGGCCTCCACGGCAGGACGCGTCAGCACGATGCGCTTGACCTCTCGCCGCAGCAGCGACCCCACGGCCATGGCCACGGCAAGATAGGTCTTCCCTGTTCCGGCAGGCCCAACCCCGAAGGTCAAATCCCTTTTCCGGATGGCCTCAAGGTAGGCGCGCTGGTTCAGGGTCTTGGGCACGATGCCGCGTTTGGGCGACCCGGCGGAGACATCCTTGCGAAACACCTGCCCGATGTTGGCATCCGGCTCACGGTCCAAAACACGGCAGGCAAGGTCGACGTCCTGCGGGTGCACGCGTTTTCCTGCCCGGATCATGCCATACAGCTGGGAAAGCACCTGGCAGGCCATGTCAACGGCATTTTCATCGTCGCCAAGCGACGTTACCACAACCTTGCTCCCCCGGCTCTCGATCTTCAGATCGAACCGTTCGGCAACAAGTTTCAAATGATTTTCCTGAGGACCGAACAGGCGCATGGCCAGTTCATTGTCGTCGAATTCAAGCTTGCGGTTGACCAGGGTCTCACCCTCCCGGATGGTTCAATCATTTACGTCCGGCAGACATCCACCGGCACATGCGTTTTTCCAAAAAGTTTGCGGCTTCGTATAGCACTGCACCCAAAAGGCTCATGCCCAGAATCCCGATGAACATGTTCACGTAATCCATACGGCCCCAAGCATCCATGATGCGATACCCCAAGCCGTGCATGGTGGCAAAGGACTCCACGAAAAACAACACCGCTACAGCCACCCCGGTTCCCAGGCGCAGGGCCGTGAAGCCATGCGGCAAGGCCGCCGGAACCAGCACCTCAAGCAGGATGTGCCGCCGAGAGCCTCCAAGCGAACGAACCGAATCAAAATACTTGGGATGAATGGCCCGCACGCCGTCGCGCGTGGTCACCAGCACCTGATAGCCCAGAATCAGCGCGATCATGGCGATCTTGGACACGTCTCCCAGACCGAACAGCAAAAGGAAAACGGGCAAAAGAACGATCTTGGGAATTGGGTAGGTCAAAAAGACGAACGGGGCCAAAATACCGTCCACGCGCCTGCTGCTGCCCATGACCAGACCAAGGGGAAACGCAACGCCCCACGCAAGGACCATGGCGGTCACGGCCCGGTATGCGCTGGAAGCAAAATCGGCCCAGAACCCACCTGTGCCCAAAGCGCGCACAAAGGCTATGCAGGCAACCTCAGGGTGCGGCAGCACCCCGCTTCCGGCCATCAGGGCCGCGCCTTTCCACAACAGGCCGAGCACCAGAATCACGGCGGCATAACGCACTGCGCACTTCACCATGCCGCCTCCACTGCCCGCCGCAATTCCCGGAGCATGGCATAATAGGATTCCGTATCCCGGTATCCTTCGGAGCCAAAGCCGGGATTGTCGAAACAGGCCACGGGCCGGGCCGGGCGGCCGGAAAGGACCAGAATCCTTCTCCCGAGGAAAACAGCCTCTTCAAGGCTGTGCGTCACCAGGACATACGGAACACGCTTGCGCTTCCAGACTTCCAGCATGGTTCCCTGCAACTTCTCACGGGTCAATGCGTCCAGCGAGGAAAAAGGCTCGTCCAGCAGCATCAGGCGCGGCTCGGTAACAAACGCGCGCGCAATGGCCACACGCTGCTGCTCTCCGCCACTGAGGTTGGCCGGATAATCACCCTCGCGACCATAAATGCCCAGCTCCTGCAACTGCTCTGCGGCACGGACAAGGCGTTCACCTCGCGCCACGCCACGAACCTTGAGGCCCAGAGCAACGTTCTCGACCACGCTTTTCCACGGCAGCAATCCGTAATCCTGAAGAATGATGGAGACATCACGCCGGGATTCGGCAATGGGCGCGCCGTCAAGGGTCACAGTGCCACAGTCGCACTGCGTCAATCCGGCGAGGACGTACAAAAGAGTCGTCTTGCCGCACCCGGACGGCCCCACCACGGCAAGTGTTTCATCCGCAGCAAGTTCAAAGGACACGTTTTCCAGAACGGCGTTGCCGTCCGGATAACGCTTGCATAGATCCCCGGCCCTGAGCATGACTACCGGACGTTCCCGGGGAGCAGCCTGGCATGGGGCATGCGCTGTTTAAGCATATCGTGCGCGATCATCCAATCCTGCACGTCATCCAGTTCCGCAGCAGTGGGAAGTGCGGGCGCGGGGTATCGGTAAATGGGATACTTGGGTGCCAGCGGCGGCGGAATTCGACACGTCCTTGCCATAAGTCCACGGTACTTTTCCGGGGTTTCAGCCAAATGCTCCACAGCTTTTGCATAGGCATCCGCAAAACGCCGGTAAATCCGGCCCTCATCGGCAAAAAAACGCTCGTGCAGACACAACACGGTCAGGGGCATGTCCATATCCTCGGCAGTCAGCACAACCGCCCCGCCCTTATATTCCACCAGCGACATGAGCGGTTCGGGCAGAATCGCCGCGTCCAACTGGCCGTCCATGAGCATTTGCAGACGAATGGGAATCTTCTTGACCTCGATACGCCTGAAATAGTCAGGAGCAAGGCCGTACTTTTCGCTTATCCTGTCCAGCAGGTATTCCATGATGGTGGAGCGGGAATAGCCGATCGACGCTCCCCTGAGGTCGGCCAGAGTGGCTTCGGCCTTGCCGCTCCCCACAGCTATGCCGAACATGGGGCTTCCGGGCGTGGTCCTGTAGGACGTCAGAGCTATGCGCATGGGAACTCCCTGACGCACCAACAGGCAGGTGGCGATCAGGTCGCCGAAATACCCATCTAACAGTCCGGCCTGCATGGCAGTATCACGCTCAAGGGCCGAAGCAAAGCTGACCAACTCGACATTCAAACCAGCATCGGCAAAGAAGCCTTCCTGCACAGCCACCTGCATGGGCAGCGTGTCCAGAACAGGCAGAACACCAAAGCGAATCGTGACATTTTCATTTGCGGCTTGTGCAGGCGTGCCCCACAGCATTGCAAACAGGACAAATGCGGCAAAAATACTTTTCATGATCCTCAAACTCCATGGGCTGTTACGAATGAACAGCATCTACCACGCAGCCCAAGGAATGAAAAGACATGCGGATGCCCTGAAATCCGGCATCACCCCCTGCAGCCACATCCGTGTGCATGGGGTCGCAGCCATGTGCGCACAACAAGCCCCAGCACGATAATCGCAGACACGCAACCGACCCAATGGGGCAAGACTTCCCCGGCCTGCGCAACAACGGCTCGGATGTCCAGTCCCAAAGCCCCGTACAGCCGATCGACCAACCATCCCAAAACCAGCGAACCAACGGCTATGGCCACAAGGTACATGGAGGCGGCACGGCGTCCCAGCACCTTGAACATGACCGTGAGCGTAGCTCCGTTGGTGGCCGGTCCGGCCAGCAGGAAGACCAAAGCCGCTCCCGGAGAAAGGCCCTTGAGCAGCAGGGAAGCCGCAATGGGAGTAGAAGCCGTGGCGCAGACGTACAGGGGAAGGCCCACGGCCAACATGACGAACAGAGACAGCAATCCGTGTCCCACGCTCTGTTCAATGAATCCCTCCGGAATCAGTGCAGAAATGGCACCGGCAATGACAACGCCCATGAGAAACCACTTGCCGATGTCGCCTATCATCTCCCCAAAGGCGAAATGCATGCCGTTATGAAAACGCCTCCATGTTCCATCTTCCTGCTCGCCGTCATCACATGCGCAGGCAATGGGAGCCATGGGCAGGTCGCGCGAAACAGGTTTTTCCCCGGCATCGGATGCATTGACGAGCCACCCGGCAAAAATCGCTGTAAAAAACGCTGCCACCGGACGAATCACCGTCATGATGGGATCAATGAGTGCATACGTGACGGCCATTGAATCCACTCCGGTTTCCGGCGTGGAAATCATGAAAGCCGTTGTCGCTCCCTTACTGGCACCCTGCTTGCGCAACCCCAGGGCCGCAGGCAGAACACCACACGAACACAGAGGAAGCGGCACCCCGGCCAGAGCGGCCTTGATGATCGAAGAAAACGTCCGCTTTCCAAAATGACGGGCCATCAACTCATCCGGCACAAAGCCCTTGAGCAAACCGGCCACAAAAAAACCGAGCAACACGTACGGTGAAGCATCGACCATGACTGCCCATGATTCTATGAAAATTTCGATACCCATATCTATCATACCCACCTCAAACAAACTAAATGTGTTCATTTGTTCATATATAAACACAAAAAAAGGGGAGGCAATGCCTACCCCTCTTCCCGAATGTGGTCCAATCCCTGTTTCAAGAGATTGGCCACATGGTCGTCATCAAGCGCATAGTAGACATTCTTTCCCTTTTTTCTATACCGCACGAGTCGGGCAGCGCGCAAGAGGCGAAGTTGGTGTGAAATCGCGGACTGCGACATGTCCAGCACCTCGGCAAGGGCACAGACGCACAACTCGGACTCGGAGAGCGCATACAAAATCCTGACTCGAGTATAATCGCCAAGAGCCTTGAAAAGTTCTGCCAAAAAAAGAAAATCCTTTTCCGAAAGCATGGTCAATCGGACACTGTCCACATCCGGATTGTGATTCTCCGTATGATTGCAAATATCACCGTTCATCAATTTCCCCTTATCCCGCTGCAGCAGCAGCCTGCAAAAATCCGTCCTGTTGCAGAAATGTCACTAGCCCAAAAAGACCCCCTCATCAATTCAATGATTTTACAAAAGACAGGACGTCGTCATAGTCTGGTTCGTCCGTTATGTCCGGCAGGCAAACCGCATACCGAACCACACCGGAAGCATCCACGACAAAAACGGCCCGTGCCAGCAGGCGAAGCTCCTTGATCAACACGCCATATCGGGTACCGAATTCTGCATCCTTGTGGTCGGAAAGGGTCGTGACAGCTTCAACACCGGCAGCGCCGCACCAACGCTTCTGCGCAAACGGCAAATCCATGCTCACGGTAAGAATCTTCACAGAATCGCCAAGGGCTGCTGCTTCGGAGTTGAAACGCCGGGTTTCCATATCGCACACGGGCGTATCGAGCGAAGGCACCGAAGCGATAATCACAGTACTTCCGGAATAATCCGACAGACGCACCGGATTGAGATCGTTGTCCAAGGCCGTGAAATCAGGAGCCTTGGCACCTACCGCAACCTCTGCCCCCATCAAGGTAAGGGGATTGCCCTGAAACGTTGTCACGCCGGTTCTTTCCATGCCTTCCTCCACTGTGTGAGTGTTGATACATCGTGCAGAAATTATTGAATTATTAAAATGATCATATCAGACCGAACACATTCGGCAAGAGCTTGATTGCAGAATATAACGAGCATCTTTCCAGAACTGCTCCACTAGGCAAAAAGACGTTTTCAAAAAAATCATTTCAATCATGCGCACAATCGCCATATTTGAAATAATACTGTATTGGACAATAATCATTAACAATTATTATCAAGACAACTCCACTATGCGAGGCTCGCGCCCCGATCTGTGCGAAAGGAAGGATAATACGGTATGACAAAAAAACAGACCTCGGCCATTGATACCGGCATACTTCTGGAGACCGGGACAAACGAGCTTGAAATCCTTGAATTCTTCATCAACGAAACAAACGGGGACGAAACACCGCTCACCGAACACTACTTCGGCGTCAACGTGGCCAAGGTGATGCAGGTCATCGAGACCCCGAACCTCGAACCTCCGGAATCGGCGCCGCACCCCTCCTTCATGGGTACCATCCCCCTGCGCCAACACATTCTGCCCGTGCTGGACCTCAGTGTATGGCTCGAAATCGATATGCCCAAAAGCGAACGGGACATCGTCATCGTCACGGAATTCAGCAACTCCATTACCGGATTCCTCGTTTCCGGAGTTACGGAAATACACCGCGTCGGATGGGGACAGGTAATCCCGCCCGCCGGTTACATCGCACATAGCACCGATGCCATCGTAGGGATGGTTGACAAGGGAGATCGTTTCATACAACTTCTTGATCTTGAAACGATTCTTTCCGAATTTCAGCTGCACCCCGATGAAATCGAATCGGTGGTCGCGCAGCAACAGTACACGGCATTGGTTGCGGATGACTCGGCCACAATACGAACCATGCTCCAGGCATCGTTGGAACAGGCCAATTTCAACCATATAATCACCTCCAACGGCGAGGAAGCTCTCAGACAGATCATGGCGCTCAAGCAACGCGCTGAAGACGAGAAAAAAGATATCAGCAATTATGTGGATGTGGTCATTTCCGACATCGAGATGCCGCTCATGGACGGCTTCAGCCTGACAAAAAACATAAAGGAAGATCCGGTATTGCAAAAACTCCCGGTCATCCTCTATTCATCCATCATCACCGATGAACTGCGCCATAAAGGTGAAACCGTGAAGGCGGACTTTCAGGTTTCCAAGCCGGACTTGTCCACAATCGCCAAAAAAGCCATTGAATTGATAGAAAACGGAAACAGCTAATGACAACGACCGACCAGGTGCTGCAGGTTTTCACGGAAGAAACCGCCGAACGGCTGTCCTCCATCGAATCCGGGCTTCTCAAGTTGGAAGCAGACGGTAATCAGATAGAGGATTCCGTTGTACACGGCATCTTTCGGGATGCCCATTCGGTCAAGGCCGGAGCGAACCTGCTCAAGCTCGAAAATGTGGAAACCCTGGCGCACAAACTGGAAAACATTCTGGAAATGGTCCGCAAGGGGCAGCTTATGCCTGATGATCAAACCATCACGGTGTTGCTGGAAACGGTGGACAAACTCCGAGAACTCATGGATCGCGTTGATGAAAGTGATTCCATCAGCATTCGCCTGCACGAAGCCATGCTGAACATGGTCGTACAAAAGGCCGTTTCAGGAAACGACTAAAACCAGCCCCCCCCCTCACGGCCCGTACGTCCTTACGCGCCGAACAAGTTCTGCAATTTGGCCATCTCGGCCAACGGCGTACCCGCAAGGGCTTCACGTTCAACCGCACGCATGAAATTGTCGTAATCCATTTCCCTGATATCGAACGAAAAGCCCCGGGCCTTGAAATACAGATGCAAAAAAGCCATGAGGGGTTCGGGCTCCAGAACCTTCATCAACTCACCGGGCGACTTGAGAGAGGTAAAAGGCTTGTTGGATCCGCCCAGAAAAAACATGTCCATGGAACGTTTGCCGTCCGTAACCACGCCCAACAGGTTGAACACCTTCAACCGAGACCTGAATTCGTCGTCCATATCCGGGATTTCAAGCAAGTCCTGTTTGGGAAACAGACCGGCAAAAACCATGTCCTCCCCTTCGGCGTACATTGTATGCCGAAAAACCCGTTCACCCGTGGCACCCTTTGCGGCCCGGACCGTTTCCCACAAGTCCATGGCAAAACCTTCCGTCAACTCTGCGGTTACCCGTTCATCCATCAGATTCTCCCTCTTTTTTGTCAAATAATACCATGCAACGGCCCGCCTGAAGCACCGAGTCCGTCCACAAAACGCTCCACATCGGGGACAGGCTCCAGCGGCGGTGCGTGATACGTCTTCAGACGGGCATCCATGATCACAGAGGTACGTGCGCCCCAATGCTTGCAATGCGAGAACGCCCCCACGCCGTACAAATCCGTTGCCGGATCAGAACGCGTAAACGCCACCCACAGAAAATTATCCCAATCGGCCGATGTAAACCCGGCATCGTCAGCCACCACGATCAGCGGGAACTCCTCCAGTCCCTTCACATGCGACAGACGCTCGCCAAGTCGCTCCAGCGCAGGATCGTGTTCGTCCCTGCCCCGATCATGGGCCCGGGAACCCACAACCAATATGCCGGGCGCAAACACCTGAGCGTCCGAAAACCCTTCCGGCAAGTCGAAATCCGCCGGAATCTCGGTTCCCAATTGCCGCTTGTGCGGGCCGGCGACCGAAACAACGACCTTGGAGCCCTGATTCAGGCTGATGCCCGAATAATCCAACGTGTCGATGGTCGTTCTGGTTATGAAATGAAAATCGCGAGTCAGGTCGATGCGACGAAGCAGGTTGTCAAAGAAACCGGGCACATCATGCGCAGAGATCATTGGTGAATCTTCCCGGGCACAAATGAGCACATACTTGGACAGTGACGTCTGGGTATTACCCAGCAGCGACAGTGCGTTGGTAATCAATTCCTGCGGCTGACGTTCTGCCGCATACGGAACATAGCGCTCACTTCCGACAGCCAACAGCAACGGGTGCACTCCGGCCGCGTCAACGGCGTGCACCTCATGCACTCCGGCAAATACGGAAGGGACAAGTTCGGCCGTCATCTCATGAATGAACTGACCAAACATGGTGTCTTCCTGCGGCGGCCTGCCCACAGTGGTAAACGGCCAGACAGCCCCAGTGCGGTGATAGACCTTGTCCACCCGCAACACAGGAAAATCATGGGCAAGGCTGTAGTAGCCGAGATGGTCACCAAACGGGCCTTCAGGCTTTTGCAAATCCGGGGCGATGGTCCCGCTGAGGCAGAAATCCGCCTCGGCAAGGATGGGCAACCGCCCGTCGCCCGTGACGAAGCCAATACGATGCCCGGCCATGGCGCCGGCAAAAAAGACTTCGGGCAGCCCTTCCGGCAAAGGCATGACAGCGGCCAGCGTCATTGCGGGCGGTCCTCCCACGAACACATTGACTCGCAACGGCTCCTTGCGGCGGATCGCTTCAGCATGATGCGGGCCGATCCCGCGATGGATCTGGTAGTGCAGCCCCACCTCGCGATCGGTTTCATAAGAATCACCGGTCAACTGCACACGGTACATGCCCAGATTGGACGCCCCGAAACCGGGGCTGACCGGGTTCTCGCTGTACACCTGCGGCAGTGTCACATAGCCGCCGCCGTCCATGGGCCATGACACAAGCTCGGGCAAGTCGGAGACCGAACACTCGTTTTCCATGACAGGCCCGGTCCGCAGCTTTTTGGGCATGGTATTCCATGCGGCCCGGGGCGCGCCCGCATACTCCCAGAAACGCCGCACGGCCGTCATGGGATCAAGCTTGAGGCGCATGAGCCGTTCCACGGTTTGCAGCGTATCCCGAAAGATAAAGCGCATGCGATCCATGGTCCCATACAGATTCGCCACCATGGGGAAAACGCACCCGCTGACATTGGTGAAAAGCACGGCCGGACCGCCCGCACGAAAAACACGCCGTTGAATGGCCCCGGCCTGAAGCCGGGCATCCACGGGTACATCAATACGGATCAACTCTCCGTGCGCCTCAAGATCGGCTATCAACTGGCCCAGATTCACATATCCCATTTGAATTCGTCTCCCAAATGTATTGGGGAGCAATCTAGACGGAAGTGGCAGAAAAGTTAAGCAAAGAGTGGAGAGTGAATGAACGGGGAAAATTTGAGGAAGGAAGACTATTCAGACTCGATATGCCATTCACAGCGGCATGGAGGATCCGGGGCAACATTCATGGTCATGCGTCTGTCGCCGGTCATGGGTTTTCCCGTTCGCAACAGGCGGTTGCAACAAGTGGTGCAAAACGACTCCGGATACGTGCAGATAAGACAATACGGCAAAAAATTGTCGCACCGCACCTGATTCCAGGGCCTTCGAATTCCCACAAGGCATTTCCGCAGATAAAAAACGCACCCCCGACACTGGTTTTGGTGATGGCTGTTCAATGTCATGCTGTTCTCCCGACAGTTCTCTAATTCATACATCCTCACCACGCCTGAAGCCATGGGACAATTATAATGTATGAATCATCGGCACGGTCGCCGTGCACTGCCCGGGGAAAAAAGGAAAAAATCAGTGAAGGGCTTTGTCTCCAGGCATGAACATGCCCGCGGAAACGGATGAAAAATCCGCAATGTCCAAATCCAGCACCATTTCCACCGGCATATCGCCGGGGCCGACCCACAACGTCCCCGGGCCGTTCCAGTGCCGGATAAGGGCCTTGGCCTGATCAAGGGCGACCTTGACAGCGCTCAGGTATTCGTCTCGCTCGAACACAAGCTCAACCTCCTGGGCCCAGTCGGGAAGAGGCTCATTGGCGGGCCATGCCAAAGGATTGCGCATCTTCCAACGCACATGCCCGGAATCATGACCAACCACAATCCCCCTGTCGATGCCAACGCACGCCGGATCACCACAACTGCAGGTAAAGATGAAATACTCGCCCTCAGCCGCCGCGCTGGCCACCAAGGCCGCAGGATCAATATAGCTGTCCACGGGATGGATATATTCATCGTCAACAGTCAGATTGAAATCCAGAAACGCATCATCAAGGTGCTCCCGGTCAACCGACAACGTGACGGAAATGATCATTCTGTTCATCATGGTCTTCTCCAACCGTTTTAGCATCGCCATCGCGCCCCGATATTTAGTGGGCCTTGGTGGCCGAGTCAAGCAGCCACGCCTATCCCGGCCTCAAATGTTATAATCTGCATCAAGCGCTTCCAATTATCCGCGAATACGCTATTATCTGTTTTCATTGTGGAGCCCCATTTTCAATAGTACCAACCGAGGAGTAGCAAAATGGCGAACATGGATTACCCGGGCCCCTGCCCCAGTTGTACCGGAATCGACGGTTGCCCCAATGATGCAGGCAAGCAGGAAGCGGTCAAACATTACTGCAAGGGCCTTGAAATGGAACTCAATGCATGGAAGGCCCGTCTGTATGACGTGCTGACCAATGAAAAGGCCGGTGAAATGGGTGACACGCTCATCCAGCTCAAATCCACCATGAAAGAACTTGAAGCCGTGGCCGCCAAGTTGGAAGAAGCATGCCCGGCAAGCATGAGCAAGGAAGAACAGGTCATCGGCAAAGGCCTTGAAGACCTGCGCGTCCATTACAGCAAGGCCATGGAAGTCATCGCCCCGGGCTGGTTCGGCGGTTGATGATAAAACATTGTCCCCATAATGACCACCTGCGGGCCGTCCTACCGGGCGGCCCGCCTTTTGTCCTGCTCCAAAACAAAAAAGCCCCCGGAATCCGAGGGCTTTTGAACCACATGGGACGTGGTAGAATTATCAAGTGGCGGGCAATGCAGGAGTCGAACCTGCGGCCTCTAGCTCCGGAGGCTAGCGCTCTATCCAACTGAGCTAATTGCCCGCACAAGCGGGAATACCTATCCCCGGACACCGGGATTGTCAAGCAAAGGCTCGCAAGAACCGGGAACACCGTCAAGAATACATCCTCTTTCCTTGATCAATATTTGTCTTGCATATATTTCTAAAAAAAGTATAGAAATATTCCAAATGTCCTGAAAATCATTTTTGTACAAACCAATGTTCGGACCAAGATGCAAACCAAACGAATCATTCTGGCCATAAGCGGCGCAAGCGGCATTCAGTATTCACTCGATGTGGCGCAGGGTCTTGCAAACGCCGGCATCGAAATACACCTCATCCTTTCCACTGCAGCCAGAACCGTCATGCAGCATGAGGACATCAACCCCGAATCGCTGCTCTCCCTGGCCCACACCGACCATGACCCAAACAATATCGCCGCGCCCCCGGCCAGCGGTTCATGGCAACACGATGGAATGATCGTCTGCCCTTGTTCCATGGCTTCCCTGGCCGCCATTGCCAACGGACTCGGCACCAACCTCATGCACAGGGCTGCGGACACATGTCTGAAAGAAGGCCGCCGCCTGATTATCGTTCCCCGGGAAACACCGCTCAACGCCATTCACATGGAAAACATGCTCAAGGCTAACCGTGCCGGGGCAACCATTCTTCCGGCCTGTCCGGGTTTTTATCACCAGCCCTCGACAATTCCGGATCTGACACGCCATCTGGCGGGTAAAATACTCGATCAACTGGAAATCCCCCACACCCTGTACAAACGGTGGGGCGAATAGGAGGCGAGCATGGAAGCAACATGGTTCGGACACTCGAATTTCCGCTACAAATACGAAGACACCACCATTCTCGTGGACCCGTTCTTCGTGGGTAACCCTGCAGCGCCCATCACGTACGATCAGGTGCCGGAAGCCGACATCATCCTTGTGACCCACGACCACTCGGACCACATAGGTCAGGCACTGGAACTGGCCACGCGTCTGGACGCGGAGGTGGTGGGAGTTTTCGACACCATCCAAAGCCTGATCTCCCAGGGACTGCACACATCGCTCGGCGTGCCCATGAACATAGGTGGGACGGTTGAACGCAATGGAGTAAAAATCAAAATGGTGCAAGCGGTGCATTCCAGCGCAACCGGAACCGCCGTGGGATTCCTGCTGACCTTCCCGGACGGTCGGTGCATGTATCACGCGGGCGATACGGCCCTGTTCGGAGACATGGAACTGTTCGGTCAACTGCACGACATCGACATCGCGGTCCTGCCCACGGGCGGACGATTCACCATGGATGCACGCGATGCCGCCCATGCCTGCAAGCTGCTGCAATGCAAGACGCTCATCCCCATGCACTGGGGCACCTGGCCGATTCTGGCGCAGGGTACGGACGATCTGGCTGCCGAGTTGAAACAGACAGCGCCCGGTACATCCCTAACGGTATTGGAAACAGGCCAGCCCACGGATATCTAGCCGGATTTCCGGCAGACACGGATTTCCGACAACTGTTCGTGAATACGAAGCGCTCGTTTGCGCCCGATTCCGTCAATCTCCTGCAGCTGGTCTGGAGTGGCCTCAAGCATCGCCTCAAGTGAACCAAACCGATCCCACAGGATCCGCGCAGTTTTCTCTCCGATTCCAGGCATGTCCAGAAGGGCGCTGTCCAGCATTCTTTTTTTCCTGGCCCTGCGCTGTCTGCCGATGACGAAACGGTGTGCGTCATCACGCACACGCTGCAAAAACAACAATTCGGCGCTACCCGGCTTGAGCGGCATGGGATTCATGCGACCGGGTCGAAAAATTCTGTCCTCCAGTTCTCCGGCCCGGCGTGAAGGCCCCTTGGCTATGGACGCCAATTCCCACGAGTTGTCCCAACCGGCATTTTCCAGTGCCTTTTCCACGGATGCGAGCTGGCCCTTGCCGCCGTCGATGAGCAGCAAATCCGGCCACGGCGGCCCGGACTCAATCCTTCGCACAGCCCATGCGGCCAAGGCAGCGTAGTCGTCGCCGGTCCCTTCCAGTTCCGGGAATGAATACAACCGGGTTTCCCCCTTGGCGCGCCTTCCATCCTCATAGACGACCTGCCCCACACGCATGCCCTGCCCGCCCAGATGCGAAGCATCAATGCATTCGATGCGCAGCGGCTCGTGCTCGAGGCGAAGCCCCTTGGCAAGCAGTCGGGTTATGCTGTTCTCCTGTTCACGCGCCTGCACGGCCACGGACCGCGCAAGCCCCACAAGATGCTGTTGCGCCGAAGATGCGGCCGACACGATGCGCACCCTGCCGCCGCGCAGTTCGGAAAGCACTTCAGACAAGGCCTCACTCTCCATGGCCGAGGGCACAATGATGACCGGGGGTATGAAACGACCGGGGCCATAGAATTGCGAAAGGAAACTGTCCAGAACTTCCGGCCCTTCCTCAAGCGTCAGCCCCGGCCAGAAAAATGTCTTCTCATCCAGAAGCCGCCCCTGCCGGACATACAGCATGCCCAGCCCAAGCCCGTTTTCCGTCTGGGCAAGGCCCAGTACGTCACGGTCACTGTTGTCGTGCATGACAACGGCCTGACGTTCCACGGTCTTTTCCACAGCGCGTATCTGGTCGCGCAACTGGGCGGCCCGCTCAAAGGCCAACCCCTCGGAAGCATCCTGCATCTCTCGACGCAATCGCCCAACCAGCTCACCGGTGCGCCCGGAAAGAACCATCTCCACCCGGCGCACGATATCCCGATACATGTCCCTGTCCACATCCAGCACACAAGGGGCATGGCATTGACCTATATGATAATACAGGCACGGACGCACGCGGTTGCCGAACGCACGATCATTACACTTGCGCAGCCGGAACACGGAATTCAGCAGTTTCCATGTGGCCTTGGCCGCACCGGCGGAAGTAAACGGCCCGAAATACACGGAACCGTCGCGCACCACGTTGCGAGTCATGATCAGCCGTGGATATTCGGACATCTTGTCCAGCCGGAAAAGAACGTACTGTTTATCGTCGCGCAGTACCACGTTGTATCGGGGGCGATGCTTCTTGATCAGGCTTGCCTCAAGCAACAGGGCCTCTTTCTCGCTCCCGGCCAAAAGGATGTCGATGTGTGCAATGCGTTCGACCATGGCCCGCGTTTTCGGGGTATGTCTGGCCCGGGAATAAAAATAGGATGAAAGACGTGCCCGCAAGGACTTCGCCTTGCCCACATATATGATTTTTCCCGCAGCGTCCTTCATCAGGTACACCCCGGGGCGGGTTGGGTAATCACCGGCCGAAAAAATGAAATCGCTCACCAGAACTCCGATTGTAGCAACACCAGGCTTCAAGAAAAAAACCAACACCAACCTACGGATGAACCCCTTGGGAAGCAATACCCCGAAAAAACACCCACCTCGTACAATTTTTTTTACCCCACCTCCAAGAAAATCCTCATACAATTTAACCATTCGTTTACAAAAACAAAATAAATGCGCATGCATAAAAATACAATATCATTAAAAACCAATTATTTATCCAAGAAAAAAATGTAAAGGACGCTCCGCGAAAAAACGGTACAATTTCTTGTACCTTTTACAATTTCACCATTGATTGCAAACACCCCACAGGGGTACAAATTTTCATCACGTACGTGAATCGCGAATTGTTTAACTGCAAAAGGAAGGATTGTTATGAAACGTTTGGTTCTGCTCACCATGCTGTGCGCATTCGTGCTCGGCATGGCGGCAACGACAGCATCCGCCGCCGACATCAAGGCGACCGGGTCCTATGTGTTTGAGGCCGTCTGGGGCGACAACAGCTTCGACGATGACGATCAGGATTCCGACTTCGACGTGTATCAGCGCCTGCGCACCAAGTTCGAATTCATCGCGAACGAGAACCTGAAAGGTGTCCTGTACACTGAAGTGGGCACCTCTACCTGGGGTGAAACCATGCGTGTCGGCGACGATATCGACGATGTCGTGACCATCAAGGCCGGCTACATCGACTTCAACTGGCCCGGCACCCAGCAGAACATCAAGGTCGGTCACCTGAACATCGACCTGCCCAACGCCATCGGCGACGGCTCCATCATCCTGTCGGACGAACTGCCCACCGCAGTCATCTCCGGCCCGATCACCGACAACGTGGCCTACCTGTTCGGCTGGCATCGTCTGGACAAGTCCGGCGCTCAGAACAGCACCGCTGATGAACTGGACGCCGTATCCCTGGCCCTTCCCCTGACCTTCGACGGCATCTCCGTCACTCCGTACACCTTGATCGGCTATGCCGGAGACAACTACGACAACGACCTGAACAACGTCTGGTGGGCCGGCGCATCCTTCGAGATGACCATGTTCGACCCGTTCGTGTTCAAGGCCGACCTGGCCTACGGTGCCTCGGACAATGAAGCCGAAGCCAACGAAACCGACGGTTGGTACTTCGCGGCTGCTGCCGAGTACAAGGGTCTGGACTTCATGACTCCGGAACTGTTCTTCGCGTACACCTCCGGTGACGACGAAGACGCTGCCACCGACGGCGGCGGCTCCATGCCCAACATCGGTGTTGGCGACTGGGCTCTCGGTTCCTTCTGGTTCGGCGGCGACTGGGGCGTTGGCGCACAGTCCAGCGTCGATGCAGACGCAGACTACTTCGGTTTCTGGACCTTGGGCGTTTCCCTGAAGGACATCTCCTTCTTTGAAGGCCTGACCCACACCGTGAACGTCATGTACATTCAGGGTACCAACGACGATGAAAACGTCGGCGTCGGCACGGATCTGACCTACCTGAGCGACGACGACTCCCTCTGGGAACTCGACCTGAACTCCCAGTACTCCATCTACGACGAACTGACCGCCTACGTGGAACTCGGTTGGATCGCTCCGGATTGGGCTGACGAGCGCAACATCAACGACGACGAAGCCTGGAAGGTTTCCACGGGCCTGAACTACGAGTTCTAGACCCACGCGAAAACCTGCATATTGCAACGGCCGGAGCTTGCTCCGGCCGTTTTTTTGTTCATGCACAAACCGGCAAGGACAAATTTTTATACCCTCCGCAGGCCAGTCGGCAGTTCACCGACAACACGCCACAGGGTTCCCATGCTCTCCCCCCGCCCTGCCGGCCCAAGCTTATAACAAAATAAAATGTTTAAAATTAGAATATTAAGCCAACCACCAAGCTCTCTCACCGGCAGATGTAAACACGGTAAAAATTTTTTAACCAAATGTTAATTTATCCTTGCTTCCCTTTTACAGTTGCGATACAAGACGCGTGTAGATGGCGTTATGTGGTGACTTCTCAATCGCAAAAGACTTAATCGCAAAAGAAGGAAGGATTATTATGAAACGTTTGGTAATGCTCGCTGTGCTGTGCGCCTTCGCGTTCGGCATGGCTGCTACCGCAGCTTCCGCCGCCGACATCAAGGCGACCGGTACGTACACCTTTGAGGCCGTCTGGGGCGACAACAGCTTCGACGATGATGATCAGGATTCCGATTTCGACGTGTATCAGCGTCTGCGCACCAAGTTCGAGTTCATCGCGAACGAGAACCTGAAGGGCGTTCTGTACACCGAAGTGGGCACCTCCACCTGGGGTAGCACCATGCATGTCGGCACCGACATCGACGACCTCGTGACCATCAAGGCCGGTTACATTGACTTCAACTGGCCCGGCACTCAGCAGAACATCAAAGTCGGTCACTTCGGCGTGGCTCTGCCCAACGCCGTTGGCGGCTCCATCATCCTTGATGATGAACTGCCGTCCGCTGTGATCACCGGCCCGATCACCGACAACGTGTCCTACCTGCTCGGTTGGCACCGTCTGGACAAGTCCGGCGCTCAGAATGGCACCGACGACGAACTGGACGCAGTGGCCATGGCCCTGCCCCTGAACTTTGACGGTGTTTCCGTTGCTCCGTTCATCCTGGCCGCCTACGCTGGCGACAACTACGACGCCAACGTCACCAACAGCATCACCTGGGCTGGCGTGTCCTTTGAACTGACCATGTTCGATCCGTTCGTGTTCAAGGCCGACCTGAACTACGGTCAGGCTGACTATGAAAACGCTGAAGACCAGGACGGTTGGTACTTCGCTACCTCCGCCGAATACAAGGGCTTCGACTTCATGACCCCGGAAGCCTTCTTCGTGTACACCACTGGTGATGACAACAACGTCACCTACGCTGGTGAAGACCAGATGCCGCTTCTGGCTGGCGACTGGGCCGTTGGCTCCTTCTTCTTCGGTGGTGACTGGGGCATCGGCGCCCAGTCCAGCATCGACGCTGACGCCAACTGGCTCGGCTTCTGGACCCTCGGCGTCTCCCTGAAGGACATCTCCTTCTTCGAAGGCCTGACCCACACCGTGAACGTTCTGTACATCCAGGGTACCAACGACAAGGACAACTTCATCGCAGGCGACCTGACCTACCTGAACGAAGATGACTCCCTGTGGGAACTCGACCTGAACTCCGCTTACTCCATCTACGACGAACTGACCGCCTACGTGGAACTCGGTTGGATCGCTCCGGATTGGGACAACGATCGTAACATCAACGACGACGAAGCGTGGAAGGTCTCCACGGGTCTGAACTACGTCTTCTAAGAAGACTACAAACTCTCACCATTGACGCCATCCGGCCGGAGCCTTCGGGCTCCGGCCTTCTTTTTTTGCATTCTGCCTTTTTGACTTCGAGCCCTTCCTGCCGAAACGCATTGCCGCCAACATAAACAAGCCGACCGCCAATCGTTGGTTCCCGGTTCAAACCGTCAAACAACGCTGCAACGAAAAAACGGCACGCTTGTTCATCTCCTCCGTTTGCTATACAACCAGTCATATTTGGCAGTATTCGATCATCCAGTTTTACCAACATCATGAAAGAGAATTCGCCATGAAGCGCCTTCTGCCGCTTGCCATTCTGCTCATTCTTGTCTCGGGAATGACAACCACGACTTTCGCCTCCGACATCAAGGCAACCGGTGCGTATACATTTGAAGCCGTATGCGGAGAGAATGACCTCACATACAGCTTTCTGCGATCACGCTTCGACGTATACCAGCGCCTGCGCACCAAATTCGAATTCATTGCCAACGAAAACCTGAAAGGCGTTCTGTACACCGAAGTCGGCACCAACGCCTGGGGGTGGGACATGAAGGCCGGATACGATATTTTCGACGTTGTCACCATCAAGGCCGGCTATATCGACTTCAACTGGCCCGGCACCCAACAAAACGTCAAGATGGGCCACCTCAGGGTGACCCTGCCGGGTGCGGTGGGCGGGTCCATCGTTCTTGATGACGAACTGCCCACCGTGCTGTTCTCCGGCCCCATCAACGACAACATTTCCTACATGCTCGGCTGGCACCGGGTGGAAAAATCCGGTTGGCAAGGTGGCACCGCAGATGAAGCTGACGCGATATCCGCCTCCCTGCCCATTAAATTCGATGGATTTACCGTAACCCCATTTGTGTTGGCCCTGTATGCAGGCCACAACTTCGATTACGATGTGGACGACATCACCTGGTCTGGCATGTCCGTGGAACTGACCCTGTTCGATCCTTTCGTATTCAGGGCAGACATCAACTACGGCGAGGCCGACTACCAACGGGACGATTCCGCCGCAGGCTGGTTCACTGCCATGTCCGCAGAATACACAGGTTTTGACTTCATGACTCCCGAAGCCTTTTTCGTCTGGTCTTCCGGCGACGACAAGGACACCACCTATGCAGGGGAAGACCAGATGCCCTACTTTCTCGGAGACTGGGCTGTCGGCTCATTCTGGTTCGGAGGCGACTGGGGCATCGGTGACCAGTCAAGCATCAACGCCGATGTCTATTGGTACGGCTTCTGGACGCTGGGCGTTTCATTGAAAGACATATCCTTCTTTGAAAAACTGACACACACCGTCAACGTCCTGTACATTCAAGGCACCAATGCTGAAGAATTCGCTGCCTACGCTCCGTCGACCTACCTCACGGAAGGCGACTCGCTGTGGGAATTCGACCTGAACTCCGCTTACTCCATCTACGACGAACTGACCGCCTACGTGGAACTCGGCTTGATCACCCCGGACTGGAGCGATGACCGCAACCGGGCCAATCAGGAGGCATGGAAAATTTCCACCGGCCTGAACTACGCCTTTTAGACAACGGCCCACACACGAATGCAGCCGGGCCTCAAAGCCACCGACCTCCCACGTTCACGCACAACCCGGCTCTCGACTTTTGCCATACGCTCGGCTATATATTTCTTCTCTCGGGCTTGAACGAGTCACACCACCTCCCTTGCTCCGAACCGTCTGAAATCGCCTGAAACAACAGAGGATGCCATGCCCTGTAAACGCATCGACTATACTTCCGGCAACGATTGGCAAGCCATCGACGATTGGCTCTGTCAACGCAAGGATCCGGACACCAACGTGGACGGGATCGTCCGCGACATTCTTGAAAACGTTCGCACCAACGGGGACGCGGCGCTGGTCGAATACACGCGTAAATTCGACTGCCCGAACCTGACGGAAAAGACGTTGCGCGTTCCCGCCGAAACCATCCGGGCCGCGCTGGACGAAATCCCTGAATCCGACCGCGCGATTCTTGAGGAATCCATTCACAACATTCGGAAATTTCACCAAAACCAGAAAGAAAAATCCTGGTGGACCACGGAAGCAGACGGCACCATTCTCGGCCAGCTGGTACGTCCGGTGGACCGCGTGGGCCTCTACGTTCCCGGCGGTCAGGGCGGTGAAACACCGCTCATTTCCAGCCTGATCATGAACGCTGTGCCCGCACAGGTGGCCGGGGTGCAGGAAATATCGGTCATGAGCCCGCCCCGCAAGGACGGGACCCTGAACCCGTACATTCTGGCCACGGCCGCCCTGCTGGAACTGGATGAAATCCGTCTTTCCGGCAGCGCATGGGCCATCGGCGCGCTGGCCTTCGGCACGCAGACCATTGCCCCCTGCGATGTGATAGCAGGACCGGGCAATATTTTCGTCGCCACGGCCAAGGCCCAGCTCATCGGCCAGATCGGCATCGACATGTTTGCCGGGCCGAGCGAAATCGCCATACTCGCGGACCACACCGCCACCCCGGAATGGCTGGCCGCAGACATGCTCTCGCAGGCCGAACACGACCCGCTCGCCGCATCCATTCTGGTTACCCCGGACAAGGAACTGGGCAAGGCGGTTTGCAAGGAACTCGCAAACCAGACCAAGGCTCTGCCCCGCAGTGAAATCGCCGCAGCATCCCTCGAAAAATGGGGAGCGGTCATCACTGTTCCGGACATTGCCACCGGGACAGAAATCATCAACAAACTCGCCCCGGAGCACCTGGAACTGGCCATGGCCGACCCGTGGTCCGTACTCGGCTCCATCCGACATGCCGGGGCCATCTTCATGGGACACCATTCCCCGGAACCGGTTGGCGACTATTTTGCCGGTCCCAACCATGTGTTGCCCACACTGCGCACGGTCCGCTTTTCATCGGCTCTCTCGGTGCAGACATTCGTCAAGAAATCGAGCGTCATTGCCACCAGCCCGTCATACGTGCGCGAGCACGGAGACAAAATTGCCCGGCTGGCGAGGCTTGAAGGGCTGGAGGCCCATGCCCGCTCCGTGGAATGCCGCAACAAGTAATACCTTATAGTAAAGACTCACGAGGAAACCATGAACGCAGTTACCCAAACCGACATCAAGGAATACCCCCTTGTGTCCCGGGGCAAGGTCAGGGATATCTACGACATTGACGAAGAAACCCTGCTCATCGTCACTTCCGACCGCATCTCCGCCTATGACGTGATCATGCCCGACCCCATCGAACAAAAAGGGATCGTGCTCAACAGGATCACCCTGTTCTGGATGGAAATGATGCAGGATCTGGTGGAAAACCACATCATCGCCGCCAGCGTGGACGACTACCCCGAGCCGCTCAAGGCGCACCGCGCCGTGCTTGAAGGGCGCTCGGTGCTGGCCAAGAAGGCCAAGCCCCTGCCCATCGAATGCATCGTGCGCGGATTCATCACGGGCTCCGGCTGGGCCGACTACCAAAAGACCGGCACGGTCTGTGGCCACGACCTGCCAGGCGACCTGCGCGAATCCGACATGCTGCCCGAGCCGATCTTCACACCGTCCACCAAGGCAGAACTCGGCGACCACGACGAAAACATCACCCTTGCCCACGCCGCGCAACTGGTGGGCGAGGAAATGATGCGCAAGGTGGAAAAACTCTCGCTGGACATCTACAAACGCGCCCGCGATTATGCCCGCGAACGCGGCATCATCATCGCGGACACAAAGTTCGAATTCGGCACCATCGGCGACAAGCTCATCCTCATCGATGAAGTGCTGACTCCGGACTCCTCCCGGTTCTGGCCCACAAAAGGATACACTCCCGGGCAGTCGCAGCCCAGCTTCGACAAGCAGTTCCTGCGCGACTGGCTCGTGGACATCGGATTCAACAAACAGCCTCCCGGACCGGCCATTCCCGAGGAAATCGGCAGCCGGACCCGCGCCAAATACATGGAGGCCTATTCGCTGCTGACCGGCAGCGAACTGGAGTTCTGATCATGCTCGACGCATTGATTCTCATAGGCTGCTTTGTCGCCGGATATCTACTGCTCGGGTGGATATCACGCAAAACCGGTATTCAGCTGGGCTGACGCCCGAACACGTCGTGCGACTGGAAGTCGCCGGACAAGACAAAGGCTGACAAGCCGGACGAAAAGTGACATGGTATTGCCCTTGACAGAAAGGGGCAAAGCCCATACAAACCCTTTTCTTTAGCCTTGCTCTCTCCATCCTCATCAGGAGAGGGCCAACGACCAAAAGGAGGACTGGAATGGCTAATTATGAGACCCTCCTGCTGCTTTCTCCCGAACTCGGGGAAGAAGGTCGCAAGGAGATCATGGAAAAGCTGACGGGCGTCATCTCTTCCGAAAACGGCGAGATCGCCGAAACGGACGAATGGGGAATGCGCACGCTGGCCTATCCGGTGGAAAAGCAGACCCGTGGTTACTACACCCGCCTTGTGTACAGCGGTCCCGGACCCCTTGTTGCCGAACTGGAGCGTAACATTCGCATCACCGACGGCATCTTCAAGTTCCTGACCGTCAAACTCGACACCAAGGCAGCCTAAGGAGGTAACCATGGCATTCCGCAAGAAATTCACCCCGAGGAAAAAATTCTGCCGCTTCTGCGCCGACAAGGAAATGCCTCTGGACTACAAACGTCCGGACATCCTGCGCGACTTCGTGACTGAACGCGGCAAGATCATTGCACGCCGCATCACCGGCACCTGCGCAAAGCACCAGCGCCGCCTGACCACCGAGATCAAGCGCGCCCGGCAGATGGCTCTGATGTTCTACACCACCGTCCATTCCACGGACGTGAAGAAGAAGACCAACCTGTAGGAGGGGAGCCATGAAACTTATTCTTCGTGCTGATGTCGACTCTCTGGGTCGACTCGGAGATGTTGTCACCGTCAAGGCGGGTTATGGCCGCAACTACCTCGTCCCGCAGGGGCTGGCCATGCCTGCTTCCAAAGCAAACGTCAAACAGTTCGAGCTGGAGCGCAAAAAGCTGCAGGTCAAGGCCGACGCACTGCGTGCCGTCGCTCAGGAACTGGCAGAAAAAGTCGCAGCAACCCCGGTTTCCATCGCGGTTCGCGTGGGTGAAGGCGACAAACTCTACGGCGCAGTGACTGCGGCAAACATTGCCGACGCCATGGCCGAAGCCGGAGTCGAGATTGATCGCCGCAAGATCCTGCTCAGCGATCCCATCCGCTCTCTCGGCGAGTTCGATATCGAAATCAAGCTGCACCCGGAAGTTCGTGGCGAACTCAAGCTGGCCGTTGTCAAACACGGCCAGCCCGCAGACGAAGAGCCTGTGGAAGAGACCGCCGAAGAAGCTCCGGTTGCCGAAGAAGCCGAAGCTACCGCCGATGCCGAAGCAGAATCCGCAGAGGCATAAAGGCCAAAGCCGCAATTCACACTCGGAGGAAGCCCTGAACAGGGCTTCCTCCGACTTATTACGCAAAGTCCCCCCCAGCAACCTCGAGGCTGAGCAATCCGTTCTTGGCGGTGTTTTCCAATCTCCCACCATGTTCAGTTCATTGGTGGAGATTCTTGAACCGGACCATTTCTACTCTCCGGCACACAAGACAATTTTCGAAGCATTTACCGAACTCTACCGGACCAGCAAGCCCATCGACCTGATCACGGTCAGCGACTACCTGAACAGCCGTGGAGAACTGGATACCATCGGCGGCCCGGTCTACTTGGCCGAAATTGCCGACTCGGTCATCAGTGCGGCCAATGCGGAGTACCACGCCACCATCGTGCGGGACAAATCCATCCTGCGCCAACTCATCGATATTTCCGGCGGCATCATCAGCAACTGCTACGAAGCCGAAGACGTGGACACGCTCCTGAGCGAATCCGAAAAGGAAATATTCCGCATTGCGCAGGCCAAGTCCGCCACCAACATGCTTGCCAGCGACAAGCTGGTGATCAAGGTTTTCGAAGAGCTGCAGACCAAATTCGAAAACAAGTCCGCAATCACGGGCATACCCACCGGATACAACGATTTTGACAGCATGACTGCCGGCTTGCAGAATTCCGACCTGATCATCATTGCCGGACGCCCTTCCATGGGTAAAACCGCCTTTGCGCTCAACATAGCCCTCCGTGCCGGAGCTCGGGCCGAAGTCCCGACGGCCGTATTCTCGCTGGAAATGTCCATGGAACAGCTCATGACACGCCTGCTGGCCGTGCAAAGCCATGTCCATTTGAGCAACCTGCGTACCGGCTATCTGGACGATCAGGATTGGGCCGCGCTGTACGATGCTGCGGACGTGCTTTCCCACGCCCCCATTTTCATTGACGACACTCCGGCGCTCTCCACGTTGGAGCTTCAGGCCAAATGCCGCCGCCTCAAGGCTGAACACGGCTTGGGGCTTATCGTGGTCGACTATCTGCAACTCATGCGCTCCAGCGCCCGGACCGATTCGCGCGAGCAGGAAATCTCCGACATTTCCCGCAGCCTCAAGGCCATGGCCAAAGAACTCAACGTTCCGGTCATCGCCCTTTCGCAGCTCAACCGCAAGGTCGAAGAACGCACGGACAAGACGCCCATGATGTCCGACCTGCGAGAATCCGGCGCAATCGAACAGGATGCGGACATCATTATTTTCCTCTACCGCGACGCCGCCTACAACAAGAGTGAAGACAACCCGCGCAAGAACGAAGCCGACATCATCATCGGCAAGCAGCGTAACGGCCCCACCGGCACCTGCACCCTGTTCTTCAAGAAGGAGTGCACTCTCTTCGGCAATCTGGACAGCACGCCATACCCGTCGGAATTCACGGGCGGCCAGCAGAACGAATAACAATTCCCAACTCTCAAGGGGCAGCAATGTTCTATCATCCGGAAGAATCCCTCCAGCGCTCCGAACTGGACCAACTCCAGACCGAACGCCTCAAGGCAGTCGTCGAAAACGCCCGCAAATCTCCTTTCTACGCCGAACGACTGAAAGGATTCGACACCCGAGAAATCTCCACCCCTGCCGATATCGTCAAACTGCCCTTTACCACCAAGGACGACCTGCGCTCGCAATATCCCTACGGCCTGCTGACCCGGCCTCTGGACGAATTTGTGCGGCTGCATGCATCTTCCGGGACAACAGGCAGCCCCACCGCAATTTTCTATACCCAAAAGGACATCGACACCTGGGCTGATCTCATGGCCCGCTCCATGCACACGGCAGGCATACGCAAATCCGACGTGCTGCAAAATATGTCCGGCTACGGGCTGTTCACCGGAGGACTGGGAATCCACAACGGTTCCGAACGCCTGGGCTGCCTGACAATCCCGGCAGGCGCGGGCAACACACGCCGCCAGATCAAACTCATCCGTGACTTCAACGTCACCGTGCTGCACATCATCCCCTCCTTCGCCCTGTATTTCGCCCAAAAGGTACGCGAGGAAGGCTTTGATCCCAAAGACATGCCGTGGCGCATCGCATTGATCGGTGCGGAGCCGCACACCGAGGAAACCCGCCAGCGCATTGAAGAGCTCATGCACATCAAGGCCTACAACTCATACGGACTTTCCGAAATGAACGGTCCGGGGGTAGCCTTCGAGTGTACGGAACAGAGCGGCATGCACGTATGGGAAGATGCCTATATCCCTGAAATCATAGATCCAGTCACAGGTGAGCACGTTGCCGAAGGGGAAATCGGCGAACTGGTCATGACCACCCTGCGGCGCGATGGCATGCCCATCATCCGCTACCGCACCCGGGACCTGACCCGGTTCATTCCCGGCGAATGTGCCTGTGGCCGCAAGCACCGCCGCATCGACCGCATTGCCGGCCGGGCGGATGACATGCTCATCGTCAAGGGCGTAAACATTTACCCCATGCAGATAGAACAGGTGCTCATGAGCATGCCCGAGGTTGGCCAGAACTACCTCATCGAACTGTTCCATGAAGGCTTCATGGACCAGATTCGCATCAAGGTCGAAATCAAGGACCAATTCTTCGTGGAAGATATGCGCGCACTGCAAAACCTGCAAAAATCCATTGCCTCGCGCCTGTGCAGCGAGATTCTGGTCACGCCCCGGGTGGAACTGGTCATGCACGATTCCATCCCCAAGGCAGAAGGCAAGGCCGTACGCGTGGTGGACCTCAGGGACAAGGAGTAAGTCATGGAATATGTCTGGGCAGGATTGGTCATCTTCCTGCTTGTGGCCTCGCAGGCCCTGCAGATATTCAGCGGACCGGCCAACTGGGTTGCCGTCGTTCTGATAGCCATTTGGAAGTGGCTGTCTCCGGAATCCATGACCTGGGCCTTTGTGGCGGTCATGGCCGGCATAGCCCTGACCGGCGAAATCATGGAATTCCTTCTCCAGTCATGGGGAGCGAAAAAGTATGGAGCAGGTCGACTTGGCAACATTGCCGGCATCATCGGCGCCATTGTCGGGGCCATTCTGGGCGCCCCCCTGCTGTTCGGCCTCGGCGCATTGCCCGGAGCACTGGCCGGAGCCTATCTGGGCTGCCTTGTCGCGGAACTGCGGGGCAAAAGCTTTGCCGAGGCCAGGCACGCAGCCAAGGGCGCCTTCTGGGGCAAAGCTTTCGGCTTCACGCTCAAGACAACCCTCGGGGCCATCATCGTGGTCATGTCCATACCCAAAATCTGGCCCTGAGAACGACTTGGGACTTGCACAGGCCCCCTGCTTCACGATACCCCGAAAAAGGCACACCAGCCCGGATTGACATAACTTCAGCAAAAAAAACGGTGCAATCTATGACTTTCCCTTCCTATCGCGGAACAATGGAATATTTCTGCCTCGGCTGTGGCAAGCGCTATCCCGCCAACGAATTGTATTACACCTGCCCGGAATGCGGCGGCGTTTTCCTGCTGGACAACCTTGATTTCGATACGCTCAAGCAGACTCCGGGCCACGAATGGCGCGCCATATTCGACCAGCGTGCAGCCACGAAAAACACGGCCCTGCGAGGCATTTTCCGTTTTTACGAACTCATGGCCCCGGTGCTGGAGCAGGAAGATATCGTCTACCTTGGCGAAGGCAACACCCCGACCATCGAGTCCAGCCCTGCCCTGCGCGCGGAAACCGGATTGCACACCGCATACAAGAACGACGGCCAGAACCCGAGCGCATCGTTTAAGGACCGCGGCATGGCCTGCGCCTTCAGCTACCTGCGCTCCCTGATTCGTGCCAACGACTGGGATCAGATCCTCACGGTCTGCGCGTCCACGGGCGACACGTCCGCCGCGGCAGCCCTGTATGCATCCTATGCGGGCGACGCCATCAAATCCGTGGTCATCCTGCCGCAAGGCAAGGTCACCGCCGCCCAACTGTCCCAGCCGCTGGGCTCCGGCGCAACCGTGCTGGAAGTCCCCGGCGTTTTCGACGACTGCATGAAGGTCGTGGAACACCTTGCGGATAACTACCGCGTGGCTCTGCTCAACTCCAAAAACGCATGGCGCATCCTCGGGCAGGAATCCTATGCCTATGAAGTGGCGCAGTGGTTCGATTGGGACATGGCCGGAAAATGCATTTTCGTGCCCATCGGCAACGCCGGAAACATCACCGCCATCATGGCCGGTTTTCTGAAGCTGCACGATCTGGGCATCATCGACACCGTGCCGCGCATCTTCGGAGTGCAGTCCCACCACGCAGACCCAGTGTACCGCTACTATGCGGCGGACAGCGGACAGCGAAAATTCGAGCCTGTGGCCGTGACGCCGAGCGTTGCCCAGGCCGCCATGATCGGCAACCCGGTCTCCTTCCCTCGCGTACGCCATTTTGCGGAACGCTTCGAGGCCGTGGGCGGAAAACATTCCTTCCAGGTCATCCAGGTCACGGAACAGATGATCATGGACGCCATGATTCAGGCAAACCGCAATGGACACATTGCCTGCACGCAGGGTGGCGAATCCCTTGCCGGGGCCAAGCGCGCCAAGGAACTGGGCCTTGTGGACGAAAACGAGCTGTGCATCCTCGACTCCACCGCCCACCATCTGAAATTCGTGGACTTCCAGACCATGTATTTTGAAGACAGCTTCCCCGCCGAATTTGAGGTTTCGCCCGACCGTTCACTGGCCAACGCCCCGGAACTGGTCATCGATCCCGAAGAAAAGGAACGCCTTTCGGCTGCAGAATACACGACGGCCACGGCCGAACGGGTCGTTGCCAAACTCGGGCTGCAAACACGCTCGAGGTAAAGCCACGTGCCGAAAAAACGGGCTGACCAACTCATGGCCGAGCAGGGCCTTGCCGAAAGCCGGGAAAAGGCCAAACGCCTGATCATGGCGGGCAAGGCCCACTACATGCACAAGGGCCAAAAGATTCCCGTGGCTAAACCGGGACAACAATTTCCCGAAGACACGGAATTCGTGGCCGCACAGGATAACCGGTTTGTGAGCCGCGGCGCGTTCAAGCTGCTCACGGCGCTGGAACATTTCAACATCGATTGCTCGGGCATGGTTTGTCTGGATGCGGGGGCATCCACGGGCGGGTTCACTGACTGCCTGCTGCAGCACGGCGCCGTGCGGGTCTATGCCGCCGATGTGGGTTACGGCCAGCTCCACGAAAAGCTGCGCACGGACGAACGGGTCATCAACCTTGAACGTACCAATATCCGCCACGCAGAGCCGGACCTGATTCCCGAAACCGTGAACATGGTCGTGGCCGACGTCTCCTTCATCTCCCTGACCAAGATACTGCCTGCGTGCATGCAGTTCCTTGCTGCGGACGGACATGTGGTCTGCCTGATAAAACCGCAATTCGAGCTCGGCCCCGGCCAAACGGACAAAGGCGTGGTGCGAGACGAATCTCTGCGGCAGCAGGCCGTGCAGATCATAACGAATTTCTGCGAGCAAGAATTGGGATTGTTCACTGTGGACGTTGAGCCGTCGCGCATCAAGGGCCCCAAAGGCAATCAGGAATATCTCGCCTATTTCCGGCGCTGAACAATGCCCGGACAAACAAAAGGAACAAAGGCTCGCAAATGATCCAGGGACTTGCGTACTCGGTCATTTCGGCCATTTCCTTCGGCATGCTGGTCATATTCGTCAAGCTCGGCTACCGGCTTGGGCTGGATGCGGTCACCATGCTCCAGTATCGCTTCACCTTCGGCGTGACCATCCTGTTCCTGTGGCTACTGTTCAGGGCTCCCGACCAGCTCCGGGCCAAACGCAAGACTGTTTTTCGCTGCGGACTCATCGGAATATTCATCTATCCGCTGCAATCCATATGCTTCGCTTCTGCGGCCAAATACATTCCGGCCTCGACCACGGCCCTCATTCTCTATTTCTATCCGGTAGCCGTGACACTGCTCTCAGCTCTTTTTTTCGGCATGCGCATTGACCGCACGGTTGTGGTGTCGCTCATGCTGGTGTTGGGAGGATGCACGCTGGTCTTTTACGATGCCTTCCTGCAACAGATGAATCCCACGGGCATAGCCCTCGCATTCGGAGCCATGGCCACCTTTTCCGTCTATCTCATCGTGGTTCAGGCACTGCTCAGGGACGAACAGCCCCTGCGCGCCACACTGTACGTGCTGCTCTTCGCTTGCATCACCTACAACGTCGCAGGCGGGCCGCAAGCGTACTCGCAACTCACCCTGCAAACCATGCCCATAGCTTTTGGACTCGGACTGATCGCCTGTGTGTTTGCAGTAACGTTCCTGTACCTTGCCATCGAAAAGGTCGGCAGTGCCTATGCTTCCATTTTTTCAAGCATCGAACCGGTTGCAACCCTTGCGGCTGCGGCACTGCTGCTGGAAGAAAACGTGGTATTGCTGCAAGTGGGCGGGGCGGCACTGATCGTTGCCGGAATTGTACTCCCCAATCTGCAGCTGCTGCGCGCCGGAAAAGCCCTGGGCCATTAACCCAGCATCGCCGCCATTCCCTGAAGATACGCATACAGCTTTTCGGGCGGGGCACTCTTGTCGTCGGGAAACGACAGGCCCAATGTCAAAAGGCCGTCCCTTTTGCCAATGCTGGCGATTGTGGCACGAAAAGGCTGACTCTCTCCATCGATGAACTGAAAAGCACCCTTTACGTGATCACCTTTTTTTAAATCCGGTTTTTCCATAGTTCCGGCATCAAGTCTGCAATGACACCCGCCCTTGCTGATATCCACGGTCACGCCTTTCCACTGGGAATCCCCTTTGCTGATCAACGTCGCCAAACGGCACTCCATACGTTTTTCTTTCCGCAACTCATGACGATCAAGCCGCTGAGGATAGCGGACGAACATGAGGGAAAACGGTGTGGCTTGGTAGGCGATCACTTCGGTCCTGAAACCCACGAGACTGCCCTGTTCCAAAAAACGCAACTCAACGGGACTATCCGGCTCCAGACGATTTCTGATCCCCGGAACCAGCGGCACCCGGACCACTACGTATTCATCCGGCATCAACCCGATGAACCGGCAATTCATGCGTTCCCTGTCCTCGGGAAATTCAAGAATCATCTTGGAATACAATTCAATATCAAACGAAGACTTCACGTCATTCTCCCAAAACATCCATGCGGCGGCCCAAGAGCTTGAGGTGAGCCAGTTCCTCGCGCGCCAAAACGCCAAACAGATCCCGAGCATCCTCCCGTGTCATCTGACGCATACACCGCTGGTAGTAATCACAGGCTTGCGCCTCCATCATCATGGCCAGTTGCAGGACGCCCTGAGGCCCCTCAAACGCACCAGCGTGCTCGTTGAGAAAGTCTTCGATGACCACCCCGCCTTCGCCCAGACCTTTTTCGTCCGAGGCAATCAATTCCGCCTGCGCTCCTCCGAAACGGGAATGAAGCGTCTCCAGAACCGACATGTGTTTTTCCTCAAAACCAGCCAATTCTTCATACGCCGCTTTTTCTCCGGCATCTTTTGCTTGCGCGGCTTGCAGTATGTAAAAATCCTGTAAAACCTTTTCCATGGCATGGGCTTTCACAACGATTGCAACAGGGGCCTCCTGTCCACTGAAAACGCCCAGCCCCAAATCCATGGGGCCGAACGCGACATGCCCCTCCCAGGCCGACATGCCTCCGAGCATATTCACGATCCGCGAATATCCCACACCCGCAAGCAATTTAGCCGCGGCCATGCTCCGTGCCCCGGTACGGCAATAGACCACCACAGGCTCGACCATCGTTTCATTTTCCAGATGCTCCGCCAATACGGGCAAAGGAAGCAGACGCGCACCGGGAAGGTGGGCATCCTCATATTCCCAGGGCTGCCGAACATCCAGCAATGTGTAGCGTCCTGTTGTACGGGCGGAAAAAAACTTCCTCACGCCATCAACAGTCAGATTCTCGATCCCGTGGTCCATCAGGCCTCCAAAAAATGAAGTTGCCAATCAGATTGCGGTCCAGTAGTTGTAACGTATTCCGACCGGTTATACCAAGCAAATGCTGTACAACACACAATTATGATCAAAACACTACTCAAGGAAACCATTCTCGTAATGGGCCTGTCGCTCGTTTTTGCAGCAGGTTCATACGCTGTGCGTCCGCACGGTTTTCCGCAGGTGAACCGCCCCACGGCAATAAAACTGCCCGAAAGCGTCACCACGCTGGATGCGAAACAGGCCAAGGCCGCCCATGAGTGCGAACACAACCTGTTCGTGGACAGTCGGAATTCGTTCGATTTCGACCTGGGGCACATTCCGGGCGCAATCAACATTCCGTTGGACGAAGCAATCACGGACGACTCCGTGCTAGACACCCTGCCAAAGCAGAAAAGGCTTGTGGTTTATTGCAGCAACATCAAATGCCAATGGGCCGAAAAACTGGCATCCCTGTTGGATAAAAAAGGCTATACCACATACGTCTTCCCCGGCGGATACAAGGAATGGACGAAACAGGGATGGGCAACGGAGGGCGCGCAATGAAAATATTGAACATGGTGCCACGCATTGTCGTCGGCCTGCTACTCATGTACGCCTCTACGGAAAAACTCATGAATCCGGATGCCTTTGCGGTTTCCGTGGCCAATTACGACCTGTTGCCCACAGCATTGGTCGGTCCGGTTGCGCTCTGGCTTCCGTGGCTTGAAATGCTCACCGGCATTCTGCTGGTTGCGGGACGCTTCACCATGGGAGCGGCAACAACGGCCGCCACGCTCATGATGGTCTTTTCCGCTGCCGTGGGAATAAGCTATCTGCGTGGGCTGGACATCAACTGCGGTTGTTTTTCGCTGAATCCGGAAAGCGTGGCCGACATGCGTCTGGTGCTGCTCCGGGATCTCGGCCTGCTGGCCCTCTGCGTAATTGCCCTGACCCGGGCCGTATCAGAGCAGAAAAAGGCAGCATCCGCCTAGACATATCCCAAAAAGAAAAAACACATCGCGAACCCGGAAGGAAAGAGGGTACGCCCAGGCCTCGGGTCGCCCCAGTCCGCGGGCACTGACGCCCAGGGCGCTCTCCCATGTCTTGCCGGCCATAATGCGCATGACCATGCCGGGCAACACCCGCATCCTGAGCCAAAACCCCAGACGGGCGCGGCGCAACTTCAGGGTTTGCCCGGCTTTTTGCATCACTTCAATAGTCATCGGAATAAAATGAATCATCAGGGCCAACGACAACCCGAAACGCCAACTGCGCTGCGTGCCCAAAGGCCTGAGCGCCCAGCAAAAGGCCCGACCGATCTGACGGGCAGAAGTGGATTCCGAAAGCACAAGGCCCAGATGCAGCAAAACCAATAACCGAATTCCGAAAAAAGCGGCGTCGCCGAACACGGCCATTGGCGGCAAACCGTCCCACAGACCGAACGCGGCCTTGAGCAATGACCAAAAAGCAGCAAAAATTGTGAATGCCCGGGTCATGCGCCGGGCCTGCGGGCTGATTCCAAGAATCCAAACCGCCAAATACCCCACGATACAGGCACACAACAGCACCCCGTACACTCCGGTGTGCCACAGCCCCACCCCGAAGACGAGCACCCCGAATATTTTCACGCGCGGGTCAGCCTGTCGCAGCCAGTCCATGCCTACCACTCTTCCCCATGGGTCACGCTACGGTTCAGCACCCAACTGCACGGAGGCCGCACCCCGAATGAAGCGACTCGGCCCAAGACATCAGCGGGCACGCCTTCCAGCACCAGTGTGCCCTTTTCCAAAACGGCCAGCCTGTCCGCCATATCCACAAACGCCTCGAGATCGTGGGCTGCAAGAACCTGCGTAATGCCTTGTTGCCTGTTGGCATCGATCAATGCGCGCATTTCTCGAACCGAAGGATAATCCAAACCGCTGAAGGGCTCGTCCAGCAGTAAAACCCGCGGCCTGTCAAGCGCTGCGCCAGCAAGGCACAGTTTTTTCTTCATGCCCCACGATAACGAATGCACCGGCGCGGCCCAGACATCCCCCAGCCCAAAACGATCGGCAATATCCCGTGCCCTGATTCCGGCATCAGCTTCAGCCTCTCTGCCCAGCAGCAAATCTTCTTCAACGGTTGCGCCAACAATTTGCAGGTCCGCGTCCTGCATTACCAGACGAACCCGCTGTTCATTGCCGGCTCCGTTTTCCAAAAACTCCCCCCCGGACACGAGCACGCTGCCCTGCCGAGGGGTCAGAAGTCCGGCCATGATCGCAAGCACAGTGGATTTTCCGCTTCCGTTGGCGCCCACAAGACCCAGCAGCTGTCCGGGCTTTACGGACAGGCTGATGCCCGAAAGTACGTCCACTCCCCGAGAATACCCATATGAAAGGTCATTCAAATGAATCATCATGTCTCCTGCGGTTCCGGCAATTGACCAGTGGGCATGCCCTTGTGTCAACAAAAACGCAGGGACTTCCCTTTTCCGGAAAGCCCCTGCGTTTTTTGAATATGGCGACTTGACCTAGAATGCGTAGGAAAAACTCACACCGCCAAGCCAGGCATGGCTGTTGCTTATTTCCGTGTCATACACGCCTTTGGCCAGGTTGGCATCGATATGCCTTCCGAGCATATCCAGATACATGAGCGAAAGGTCCACGGACCACGCGGAATCGGAATACGAATAACCAGCCGAATACATGACCCTGTCGTTGGAGGGCAGCATGTAATCTTCATAGCCTTTCTGGATCGGGCTTTCGTCCAGAACGATACCGGCACGAATCGTATGGTGGTCGGCCACATCCCATTCCGCACCAAGCTGATAGCGCCATACATCATTCCAATACTTGTCGGAATCGATATCCGAGCTCAGGCTACCAAATGCCTGCAAGGCCGTGGCATCCCCAAATCGATACTCGATTTTTTTGTAGTCACTCCAGTTGGTATAAATGGCATCCACTTCCACGCGAAATGTATCCGTGAACTTGTAGGCAAACCCCATGCTTACGCTACCGGGCAAGGTGGCGCGCATGGTCAGGTCTTCGGTCAGACCGGAATCAATAAGTTTGGATTCGCCACTGCCCACAAGACGCTGCGGGGCGCGGTACATAAGGCCGACAGCCGCCTTGTCCGTTATTTCATAACGCGTGGAAACGTTCCAACCCCAAGCCCACCCATGGTTGTCCAGATGAAAATCCGAATCACCGGTAGGAGCCAGAGGACTGGTGTACTGACGCAGGTCAAAGGAAAGATACATACAGTCCAGAGCAGCCCCAACGGACCAATCGTCGTTGATCTTGTAGGCCACGGCCGGACTCAGGGAATAGGACTCAAGGCTGGCCTTGTAGACATTGTAACGGCCCGCCCAGTCGTTGTCATAATTGGTGCCCACACCAAAACGGGTATACGCGCCAAAACCGACCCAAAAATCATCATTGAGCTGGTGGGTCAAATACATGTGCGGCGGTGTATACACCTTGTGCGCGGTATCGTATGTTTCACCACCGATTTCAAGACTGGCGGACGGGGCAATCAGCGTCATGCCAACCTGGGTCTGCGTACCTTCTAGCTGGGTCATGCCCGCAGGGTTGTAGGCAATGGCGGAAGGTTCATCCGCCAGGGCGATCAACGCCCCGCCCATACCGTTGGCCCGGTTGCTCCATTCATACAGACCAAAACCGGCCGCGTCGGCTTTGGTAACCCCCATCAACGAAACCATGCACAGCACGGCCAGGGCACAAAAGGCCCCCAAAATATTTTTCATTTATCCCCCTTCGTATCCACCGCAGCAACGTACATTCACCAAATGTCGCTCCGTCTTCGCCTTCTTCGGAACCCTGTTCGAAGAACAATGAAAACGGCGCCCTCTCAATGCGCCGCGGAATTTCGTTTCGTTAACATATTGCAACAAAAAGTAAATCAAAAAAAACAATATGTTATTAAAACAAAGGTTTAAAATGCCGGTTTCAAAACAGCGGAAATGTTAAAAAACGTCAGACGGCACGATAATCGCAATATCAACTTCATACGGAAAATCATTCCCGCATGGAGTTACGCGATGAAGCCCAAATTGGATGCCAAGGAAAAAGGCTTTTACGGAATAATGATAATCGGCGCTGCAGCCGGACTGCTGGAAGGCACGCTGGCTCACGGATTTTCCCTGCGCTACGTGTTTCCCGGTGCAGTGCTGACTCTTTGCGCCGCTTTCCTGGGAGGCTTTGGAGGCTTTCTGTCCAAGGACCTCATGCGGATCAGTCGCGGGTTGAAGCCGTATCGCGGCGTCAACAACGACGGCATGATGCTCGGATCATTCATGGGCACACTGCTCGGCACACTGGCACAGATCGCCGGGAGCGCAAACGGCGCAAACATCCTCATCGGCTCCATGGTCGGCAGCGCCATGGGGGCATGGCTGGGGGCCATGTCCGACGATTTCGTTTCCCCGATGCTTGCCCTGCTCGAATCTCCGACATCCTCATCCGCCAAAAAGAAAATGGAGGGGGAGTGCTCCCGATAAAAATGGTTATTGCGCATGGACATCCTCGTAACACTGGTGTAAATATCGTATTCACCTATTTAAACGAGGAGAATTGCCATGTGTGACCATTGCGGTTGCGGTCCCGGCCATGAAACCAAGTTCCAGAAAATGAAACGTGAACTGGGTCAGGACGACCACCATCACCATGATCATGACCACGAACATGATCATGACCACCATCATCACCACGACCACGACCATGACCACGATCATGATCACGGCCACCACCATCATCACCACCACGATTAAAATTTTTCGGTGATGCAAAAAAACGGCCCGTCCTCGCAAGAGGACGGGCCGTTTGCTTTTCCTGATTTACCGGACAGACAAATTACTTCATGTCCAACCAGATGACGGCGCCAAGCTCAAGTTCACGGCCCTTGTATTCTTCCGGGGCCGTGGTCAAAGCGGCGAACCCCCACCACCCCTTCCACGGGCAGGCAAACGTGAATACGCCATTCTGGTCCGCCATTACTTCCTGCGTGACCATACGATCGTTGGGAGCCTTGCGCTGGCCGTCCTTATTGTAAAATTCAACTTCCACACGGGTATGTGCAGCGGGCTTGCCTTCAAAAAGTACCTGTCCCTGAAACACGTTACCGGCATAGTTGCCGAACGGACGGGTCAGGGGCACGATTTCCGTGCGCAGGCCCAACGGCTTCATCCAGTTCTCACCTTCGCCGTAGGCGTCCACATACACCTTGGTCAAATGCTGAATGTAGTTGTTTTCTGCATCTTCCTTGTAGGGATGGGGGACCATGGCAAAAGCATACAGTCCCGGAGCCTTGGGCGTGTATTGCGCCTTCCACGCCGTATGTCCCATGACGGATGCCTTTTGCAGCCCTGCCAAAAGATCGGTTTCAGCCTCGCCATCGGCGACCACGAAAAACCGCTCCGGCTTGACCAGCTCCATGCCATTTCCCTCGAAAGGATGAGAAAAACTCAGGACAAGATTAATGTCTCGCTTGGCCTGCGTAACCTCGTCCGTATCAGGAACCAGCATGCCGAAATGCGCAAACGCGCTGGACGCAATGAAGGCAAAAAGGACCGCAACAGCCAATGATACCGTAACCCGTTTCATGAAGACCTCCCTCAAATTCAGTATAAGAAAACATTCTCAATAGAACTAAGTGAATACTATTGCAGAAAAGGTGACACAGGTCAAGTATGGAACGTCAAAAATGAGGGCTCAAAATCACGATCAGGAGTCGGAACGACGCCAGTAACTGGCAAGAGAAACGCCGGTGACATTGTGCCACAGGCTGAACAACGCACCGGGCAGCGCGCTGGCTGCGGAAAAAAAGGAACTGGCAAGGGCCACGCCCAATCCGGAATTCTGCATGCCCACCTCAATGGCCATGGTCCGGGCGTCGCGCTTGTCGCACCCAGCCATGCGCGCGGCAAGGTATCCGGCTCCCAGCCCAAACACATTGTGCAGAGCCACGGCCGCAAACACCAGCAAGGGGAAAGCCAGCAGGCTGTCTTTGTTAAGGCCGATGATACAGGCGATCAGCAGGGAAATGACAACGATAGATACGGACGGGAACCAGTGCAGCACGGGATCGAGTCGTTTGCGCAGCAGCCGCCGCAGGATCAGGCCGTCCAGCAGCGGGAAAACAACAATCCAGAAGACCGAATCCATCATACCCCAGAAATCTATGGATATCTGCCTGTCTAGAACAACATAAATGACCAGCGGCGTAAATATGGGCGCAAGGGCCGTGGAGGCAAGGGTCATGGTCACGGAAAGCGGCACGTTGGCCCGGGCAATGTAGGCGATCACGTTGGAAGCCGTGCCGCCCGGGCACGCACCAACAACGACCATGCCAACCATGGCGGCCTCGGGCAGATCCAGCATGATGGAAATGCCCACGGCGAGCAGCGGCATGATGGTGTATTGCAGGATCATGCCCAACCCCACCAGCTTCCACTTGCGCAGAATGTCCCGAAAATCACCGAAATCGAGGGTCAGCCCCATGCCGAACATGATAATGCCCAGCCCCAACGGGATATGCGGCCTGATCCACGTGAACAGCTCGGGACGCCACAACGCCAGCAGGGAAAGGACACAGGCAATGGGGAGGAAGCCGCGCTCGATCAGTATGGGGATCATGCGAATCATGAAACAATCCGTGGATGAGTTTGACGCGGGCTGGATCAAAAAAACAGGGACGCTCCGAAGAGCGCCCCTGTGAGGGAAACCGGACACCCGATAGCAACCGCTACCGCTGCTCCCTTTCGGGCCTGACGGGGTTTACAGCGCTACCGCCGCCCGGCTTCCCTCCCGGCCCTGCCGTTGCAGAGGGAAGATGCTTGTAGCCCAGCAGGCAAGAGTCGTCAAGCCTGAGGTGCAAAATGAAAAAGGGTCAGACCGGAAAGCCTGACCCTTTTGAATTCTCTGTGGCGGAGAGGAGAGGATTTGAACCTCCGGTGGCCGTGAAGCCACACACGCTTTCCAGGCGTGCTCCTTAAGCCGGACTCGGACACCTCTCCGCGTTGGGAGTTGTGTATTTAGCGAAAACGCGCATCAGTGGCAAGCGTTAATTGCCCAAAAGGCGCATTTTTTCCAAGATTCCGATTTTACAGGGGAAGGACAAGGCTCCCCCGGTACTCGTCCAGACTCTCCACGCCCATGTCCGAGAGCAGCGCGGCCATGTCGTCCGCAAGGGAAAACGCAAAATCCGGACGCAAGAAATTGGCGGTTCCCACCTGCACGGCGTGCGCACCCACAAGGATGAATTCCAGCGCGTCCTCGGCCGAGGCAATGCCGCCGAGCCCCACCACGGGCACGTCCACGGCGCGGCAGACCTGATGCACACAGCGCAGGGCCACGGGCTTGATGGCCGGACCGGAAAGGCCGGCCACCACGTTGGCGATGCGCGGCCTGCGGTTGCGCGCATCCACGGCCATGCCCAACAAGGTGTTGATGAGCGAAAGACTGTCCGCCCCGCCGTCCACGGCCGCCCTGGCGCATTCCACGATATCCGTGACATTGGGCGAAAGCTTGACCATGACCGGAGTATTCCCGGCCCGTTTCTTGACCGACTCGGTCACGCGGGCGATCTGGGACGGATCCTGCCCAAAGGCCGCCCCGCCCTCCTTGACGTTGGGGCACGACACGTTGACCTCAAGCGCGTGCACGCCCTCTTCCGCAGCCAGAATACCGGCCAGCTCGCCGAACTCGTCCGCGTCGCAGGCATACAGGTTGGCCACCACGGCCACGTCCACGCGTTTGAGCGAAGGCAGGATGGAGCGCACGAAATATTCCACGCCCGGATTCTGGATGCCGATGGCGTTGAGCATGCCGCAGGGAGTCTCGGCAATACGCGGCATGGGGTTGCCCTCGCGGGGTTTGAGCGAAAGTCCCTTGACGCAGATGCCGCCCAGTTTTTCCAGATCGCCATAGGGCGCGAACTCCAGACCGTTGCCGAACGTGCCCGAGGCCGTCATGACCGGATTTCGGAGTTGCAGGCCGCCCACAGAAACATTCATATCCATATCGTCGTCTCCTACAGTTCGACCTTGTCGGCCCAGAAAATCGGCCCCTTGGTGCACACCTGCGTATGGTGCCCCTTTTCATCCTTGCACACGCAACCAAGGCAGGCGCCAACGCCGCAGGCCATGCGGTTTTCCAGCGAGACCTGCAAACGTGCGCCGTGCTCCAGCGCAAAACGCTGTGCGGTCTTCATGAACGGCGTGGGACCGCAACAAAGCACCAGCCCGCCGTCAGCATATTCCCTGATCAACGCGCCCATCTGGTCGATAATACCCGCAAGGTCCTCGGGCTGCGCTTCCAGCATGTTCTGCCCCTGCGCTTTTTGGGTCATGGCCGCATAGGGGTAACATTCCAGCGGCATGCGGTGGGCAAAAAACAACTTCAGATTCTCCGGCGCGGCGTGGCGCTCGATGTAGCCGCAAAACGGGGCAATGCCGATGCCCCCGGCCAGCATGAGCGTGGGCGTTTCCGGTTCCACGGCAAACGAATTGCCCAGCGGCCCCCATATGGTGACATCCTCGCCCGGGAGCACCTGCGAAAGGCGCTCCGTGCCGCGCCCCACGCGCTGCACGAACAGGGTCAGACTTTTCTCATCGCCCCGGCAAATGGAAAACGGACGTCCCCAGACCAGTTCCGGCCCCCACGAAACAGGCCGAACCATGACGAACTGTCCCGGCTTCCAGCCGCCCCAACCCGGATACTCGAGAACAAGCTCGAAAAAATCCCCGGGTCTTTTTGATTGACCAACGGGGACAACATCCAATACCTTCACGTTCCGGCAATCTCTTAACGACATGGTACCATCCAATACAATGAATAAAGATACACGATTCAAACCGGAGATTATGGCTCCGGCAGGCGACGTCTCTTCCTACCTTGCCGCACTCGCGGCGGGCGCGGACGCGATCTACGTCGGACTCAAGCATTTTTCCGCCCGCATGCAGGCCAAGAATTTCTCCATCGGCGACCTTTCCGCCCTGGCAAGCCTCGGGCGTGAGCGCGGAACAAAGACTTACGTGGCAATGAACACACTGGTCAAGCCCTCGGACCCGGAATCCGCAGGAAGATTGATCCAGCGCCTTGCCCGTTCGGTACGCCCGAACGCGCTCATCGTGCAGGATCTGGCCATGCTGGAACTGGCAAGACAGGCCGGTTTCAAGGGCGAATTGCACATTTCAACGCTGGCCAACGCAACGCATCCGGCGGCACTGGCCGCAGCGGCCCGTTTGGGCGCGAGTCGCGTGGTGCTCCCGCGCGAACTCAACCTCGACGAAGTGCGCGACATGGCCAAGGCCTGCCCCAAGGGCCTGCAACTGGAACTCTTCGTCCACGGTGCGCTCTGTCACTGCGTTTCCGGACGATGTTACTGGAGCAGCTTTCTGGGCGGCAAAAGCGGCCTGCGCGGCCGCTGCGTGCAACCCTGCCGCAGGATGTACCGCCAGGCCAATGCCGACGCCAAGCGCCTCTTTTCCTGCATGGATCTGAGCCTCGACGTGCTGACCAAACCCCTGCTGGACATACCGCAAGTGGGTTCATGGAAAATCGAAGGCCGCAAAAAAGGACCGCATTACGTTTTTTACACGGTCTCGGCCTATCGAATGCTCCGGGACAATCCCAAGGACGCGCAGACCAAAAAGGCCGCCATGGACCTTCTGGAACAGGCGCTCGGCCGCCCTTCCAGCCATTCTGTTTTCCTGCCGCAGCGTCCGTTCACCCCGGTCAAGCCCGAAGACGAAACCAGCTCGGGCCTCATGGTCGGCCAAATCAAACGCGACGGAGCCAAATTCCACTTCGTTTCCCGCGAGGAACTTCTGCCCGGCGACCTGATCCGCGTGGGCTATGAAGACCAGATGGGCCACCGGACCCTGAGCATACGCCGCCGCGTTCCCAAGCGGGGCCGTTTCGACATCCCCCGCCCCAAGGACCCCAAGAAGCCCGCCCCGCGCATCGGAGCCAAGGTGTTTCTTGTGGACCGCAGGGAAAAAGAACTGACAAAAATCATTCGCGAGCTTGAAAACGAGCTGAAAAATCACGCGGCCGCAGAGCCGGTGGAGTCCACGTTCTCGCCCACCATGCCCAAGGGCATGGCACAAAAGAACAAGGCCCGCACCCGTTTGATGCACGTGAACCGCAGCCTGCCCAAAGGACGCATCGAAGGCCGCCCGGCACTGTGGTTGGAACGATCTTCCCTGCAGCGCGTCTCGCGCCAGACAATCCCGCGCACCACGTGGTGGCTGCCGCCCGTGATCTGGCCGGAAGAGGAAATCAAATACCGCAGGCTGCTTCGCGACGCCCAACGCCACGGCGCACAAACGTTCGTGCTCAATTCGCCGTGGCAGGCCGAACTCTTCCGGGACCGCAAGGCCGAACTCATTGCCGGGCCGTACTGCAACGCGGCCAACCATCTGGCATTGGACGCGCTCAAGAAAATGGGTTTTTCCTCGGCCATCATCAGCCCGGAATTGCCCGCCGAAGACGTGATCGCCCTCACCAAACGCACGCCCATGCCGCTGGGCATGGTCGTCAAGGGGCTGTGGCCCTTCGGCATTTCCCGCATTCTGGCTGCCGAGGTCAAGGAGGAAGCCCCCATAAAAAGCCCCATGAACGAAGTGGCCTGGGTCAGAAAATACGGCCAGAACCACTGGATATTCCCGGGCTGGGAAATTGACCTGACCCCGGAAATGCGCAAACTGGAACGAGCCGGAATCCGTACATTCGTGCATCTGCACGAACCGTGGCCCAAGGCCGTGCCCCGTCCCAAACGCACCAGCACGTTCAACTGGAATAACAATCTGTTGTAATCATGGGCACATTCACGGCAGCAGGCATCGGGGAAATCCTCTGGGACATGCTTCCCGGCGAAAGGCAACTGGGCGGCGCGCCCGCCAATTTCGCCTACCATTTCAAGGCGCTGGGCGGTGAAAGCCTGACCATTTCCCGCGTTGGGGACGATGAACCCGGCAAAGCCGCTCTTGCGCAATTGAAAGAGCATGGTCTGGACATCTCCGCCGTGACCGTGGATCCCAATCACATGACCGGTCGAGTGGACGTGCATGTGGATGCAAACGGCGTTGCCAGCTATGAATTCCCGGACGACGTGGCCTGGGACCACATTGAAGCAAATGACGCGGCAACGCGGGCCCTGCCCACGCTCGACGCTGTCTGCTTTGGTACGCTGGCCCAGCGCAGCCCGGTATCGCGCCGCAACATCACGGCCATGCTGCAAGCCCTGCCCCAAAAAACGCTGAAAATATTCGACATAAACCTGCGACAACACTTTTATTCCCAAGAGCTGATCGAATCGTCCCTGCGCATGGCCAACGTGCTCAAAATCAACGACGAGGAACTGGCGATCGTTGGCGGCATGCTGGCCATCCACGGCACGGAACAGGAGCGCATGTCCCGACTGATCGAGCGATTCACCCTCAGACTCGGCGTGCTCACGCGCGGAGAAAACGGCAGCCTGCTCATGACCCCGGACCAAACTTCCGACTTTCCCGGCGTAGCTGCCACGGTCCGCGATACCATCGGCGCCGGGGATTCGTTCTCGGCCGCGCTGGCACTTGGCTGGCTGCAACGACTCCCGCTGGAAGAAATCAACCAGAAGGCCGCACAGGTGGCCGCCCATGTCTGCTCGCAGGCCGGAGCCATGCCCGTCATGCCGGACACCTTGCGCATCTGACCCCTGATTTTCCACTGTTCCCCAAAACGACAAAAGGGTGACCAAAGCCTTTGTTCTTGGTATGGTTGCGACCATACAGGAAAAATCCCGATGAACGGGACATTTTTCTGCCAGCCAACAATGCCGAGGAGGTTGTTACGTGGAATTCTTTCTGGACACGGCCAATATTGATGAAATCCGGGCTGCCCAGCGTCAGGGCCTTGTGGATGGAGTGACCACCAACCCGACCCTGCTCTCCCGCGAAGGCGGCGACTGGCGCAAGCAGGCCAAGCGCATATGCGAAATCGTCTCCGGGCCGGTCAGCCTTGAGGTCGTGGGCACCACCGCCGAAGACATGGTCCGGGAAGCCGAAGACCTTGTCGGCTTCGGACCCAACGTGGTCATCAAGATACCCATGATCGCCGAAGGTCTGGTGGCCGCAAAAACACTTTCCGAAAAAGGTATCAAGACAAACGTCACGCTGGTTTTCTCTGCCATGCAGGCGCTTCTGGCCGCCAAGGCCGGGGCAACCTATGTCAGCCCGTTCGTGGGCAGGCTCGACGCCATCGGGCACGACGGCATGCAGCTCATCGAACAGATCAGGACCATCTTCGACAACTACGAATTCGAGACCAAAATACTGGTGGCCAGCGTGCGCGACCCCATGCACGTGCAGGACAGCGCACTCATCGGCGCGGATGTGGCTACGGTCCCCTACAAGGTCATACAGCAATTCGTAAAGCATCCGCTCACGGATACGGGGCTGGCCCAATTCCTCAAGGATTGGGAACAATTCACCGAATGACAAAAAAAGGGCCCGCCAAATGGCGGGCCCTTTGATTTACGTTGCATGATATTGCTGCGTCACACGTACCGGGGGTAATCCGTACACAGCAGATGCAGCGGGGACTCGTTCTCCTCGATTTCCGGAAAACGCGGCATGGGACGATAAAAACGATTGTCCGTGTTGTCGTCGTTGACCGAGGAGACCTCGCCCACCAGCACCCGGCCCTTGCCCGCCTCGCCGTAGAAACGATGGTACATGCCCTTTTCGAGGGTAATGGACTCGCCGGGTTCAAGGACCACGGTCCCACCGGGTTCCACAACCCGCTCAATGCCGTCCACCATCACGGCCAGCGGCTTGCCCGAGAAACACTCTTCATCATCCGAACCGTTCAGTTCAATGACCAGATTGCCACCGCCACGGTTGATGATGTCTTCCATCTTTGACCAATGAAAATGCATGGGACAAATCTGTCCCTCGCCCACGATCATGATCTTTTCCGCATAGGGCTTGGTGTGTCCGGTGGCGAGGTTGCCGTTGCGCAGGGTAAACAGAATCAGGCCGCGCTCATGGAATTTCCCTTCGCCGTAGTCGGTCAGGTCCCATCCCAACTGGTTGGCAACGACTTCCGTCTGTCCCTTGCCCTTCCAGTCTTTTGGCCCCCAAAAGGCCCACGGCGGCAGCATGAACCTGTGTTCACGGAAAAAAACCTTGGCGTCCGCAATCAATGCGTTGATCTCACTGCGCTTCATGTATCTCGATTTCCTTTTATCCGAATATCAGAATGTTGCCGAATTCCAGCCCATCAGGGGACGGTCAATATCCCCGAACGCGATGTAGACGCGATCCGGCGCAATGGACAGCGCGTCCTCCAGGAAAGCGCACATGACCGCGGAAAACTCAGGGGTCTTTTCTCGCGGCAGCCCGATGCTCTGCAAGGTCACGTACGCCGCAGGGTCGTCCGTGCCGCCAAACATCAGTTCCTTGCCCGGCTCGAACACGGCCATGACATATGCTTCTGGCTTGCCCAGCATGTCCGCAACCAGTGTGGAAAGCCCGCGCACCAGCGTCTGCGTCTGTTCCTTGCCCACGACAACGTTGGTTTCCAGCCTGCAAAACGGCATACGACCTCCTACAGCGTGATGCTTCCGGTCATGTAGGTCACGGCGCGCCCCGCGATCTTGATGCGATCGCCCGCGTTTTCGCAACGGATATCGCCGCCGCGCTCAGAAGCCTGATGCGCATACAGGGAATCCCTGCCCAGCCGCTCTGCCCAAAAGGGAACCAGACCGCAATGGGCCGAGCCCGTGACCGGGTCCTCGAATATGCTTGCACCCGGGCTGAATACGCGGGAAACAAAATCATGATCCTCCCCCGGGGCCGTGCAAATCAGGCACACGCCGTCGAGTTGGGACACAAGCTGGGCATCCGGTTTCAAACCGCGGACATCCTGCTCGGAGGCATACAGGGCCATCATGTCCCTGCGGTTGGCGTACAAGGCCTCCGGCCGTGCGCCAAGCGCCTTGGTCACCCGCTCAGTGACCTGAATTTCCTTTACGGGCCAGGCCGGAATGTCCATGGAATACATACCGTCTTCGTCACGGTCCACGAACAGCCGTCCGCTCTTGGTCACGAAAACCACGGCAGGATCTTCATACCCCATGTGTGCGCACAGGACATGTGCGCTGGCCATGGTCGCATGGCCGCACAAATCGATTTCGAATTCCGGCGTAAACCACCGCAATTCGAAATACTCGCCCTTGCGCACGAAAAAAGCGGTTTCCGAAAGGTTGTTCTCCCGGGCGATGTTCTGCATGAGGTCATCGCTCAGCCACTCGTACAGCGGAACCACGGCGGCAGGATTGCCATGAAAGACCCTTTCGGCAAAAGCATCGACCTGAAAGATATCCAGCTTCATTGAGTCCTCCGGTTGCGGGTGTTGTGCAGGTTGACGCCGGTTTCCGGCAAAATGCGGACCACCCTAGAGCGGCCCGACTAGAAAACCTGCTTGAAAAGGTCGTCATCCGAGGCCGGCACGCCGTCGCTTCCTGCGGGTGCCGCCATCTGTGTCGGTTCCGTGCCTTCCTTGAACGGCAGGAAAAAGACCTCGCTCGACCCGGGACCGGCCAGTTTTCCGGTTTTCCCGTCTACACGCACCATAACAATTCCGGGAGGCTGGGTGAAGTCCTGATACGGATAATCCTGCTCCACCTGTTTGCGGTAATCCACCCAGATGGGGCTGGCCGCACGCGAACCGGTTTCCCATTTCCCCTGCGGCTTCATCTGGTCGAATCCCACGAATACGCCCGTCAGCAGATACGGGGTATATCCCATGAACCAGGCGTCATGTTCGTTGTTGCTTGTTCCGGTTTTGCCCGCTATGGGTCGCTTGAGCACACGGGCGCGCCACCCCGTGCCGTCGCGCACAACCTCTTTCATCAGACAGGCCATGATGTATGCCGTCTGCGGGCTGATGGCCTCCACAACCTCGGGTTGCGAGGCATACAATTCCTCACCCCACGCGCTCTTGACCGAAAGCACCAGCCTCGGCTGAATGGTGGTCCCGCCGCGCGCAAAGGCCGTATATGCCTTGCAGAGATTCATGAGGCTGACCGAGGCCGAACCAAGGGCAACGGAAAGGTCGGACGGGAAATCCGCTTCCAGACCAAGCGCTCTGGCCCGCTCGATAATCTTGTGGATTCCCAGCTTCTGGGCCACGCGAATGGTCACGAGATTTCGTGATTTGACCAGCGCGGTGCGCAACAGGGTCGGGCCATAAAAAGTATTCTCGAAATTTTCGGGCCGCCAGAGCTTGCCCTCGGATTCGTTGGCAAAAACAATGGGGGCATCCATGACAATGGAAGCAGGCGTAAAACCGTTGTCTATGGCCGTGGAATACACGATGGGCTTGAACGCGGAACCGCACTGGCGCAACGCCTGCGTGGCGCGGTTGAATTGGCTGCGACCGAAGTCATACCCGCCGCTCAGGGCCACAACCTCGCCAGTGTCCGGCTTGACCGAAACGATGGCCCCCTCAATCATGGGATCACGCTCCAGACCCAACGTCCACACAGCATCCGGTACCTCGGGTATATCGGCAACAGAAACCCAAACAACGTCACCTTTCTTGAGCACTTTGCGTGCATCGCCGGGATCGCGAACATCCTCGTGCGATTTTTTGATGTCCGGCTTGCGACACCACCACATGGACTTGAGCGTCACGAATCCGTTGAACGCGCCGAACACAACTTCTGCGCCATCCTTTTTCACGCGGGTGACAACCGCACGGTATCGATCACCTTTTTCGACATCTTCTGCATCCTGCGGTCCCTGTTCCTGAATCCGCCCGGCATCGCCAAGGCTGATATTCTCGGTCGGCCCTTCCCAACCGCGGCGCTTGGCGGATTCTTCCAGGCCGTGGCGCAGTGCTGCCTCGGCCGCCAGTTGGTGCTTGATGTCGCAGGCCGTGGTCACGGTCATGCCATCGTTGTACACGGCCTCCTCACCATACATGTCCACCAGCCAACGGCGCACTTCCTCAAGATAGTACGGTCCCACCTTCCACGAAGGATCGGCCATGGACGTATATTCAAGCGGCTTGTTCACGGCTTCGTCATACTGGGCCCTGTCAATCCAGTTCAGCTCCAGAAGCTGATCCAGGACGTACACCTGACGTTTTTTGGCCAATTCGGGATTGCGCACCGGAGAATAACGACTGGGTGCCTGCGGCAACCCGGCTATGACAGCGGATTCCGCCAGATCAAGCTCCGAAGCGTGCTTGCCGAAATAGGTACGGGCGGCAGCTTCGACGCCATAGGAATGCGCGCCGAGGAAAATCTGGTTCAAATAGATGGTCAGTATCTCGTCCTTGGTCAGATAATGTTCCAGACGGTAGGCGAGAATGGCCTCCTTGAGCTTGCGCTTGTATTTCTTTTCGGAACTGAGCAGCAGTCGCTTGATGATCTGCTGCGTGATGGTGGATCCGCCCTGCTTGACGTGGCCCGCCTTGATATTGATCACAAAAGCTCGAGCGATGGCAGTAAGGTCCACGCCTTCATGCTCGTAAAACGAGGCGTCTTCGGCCGCCAGAAAAGCCTTGGGCAACCAGGGGCTCATCTGTCCCAAGGTAACCAGAAAACGCTTTTCCTTGTAGAAATAGCCAAGCACCTGATTGTCGTTGGCATAAACGGTGGTCACCAGCGGCGGCTTGTAGTCGGTGATCTTCTTGAAGCCGGGCAGGTCGCTGGCCGCCCAGTTGTATAAAAACACGAGACCGCCAATGCCGAGCACCAGCATCACGGCAACAGTGATGAGAAATATTTTGAGAACTTTCATGATGGTTCGTCAGAATCCTTTTTTTACGGACTGCATGCCCCGGGCCGGGGGCAGGCCCCATGCCAGTCGCAATCGTCCATACAAATCGCGTAGTTCAGCACGGTTTGCACCGATACTGTTGAGAATCTGGGGAAGGCTGCTGGCCTCGCGCCGGGCGAGGCAGATACGGGCGTCAAAATGAATGACTTCGCCGCCCACGACCCAGAAGGGGAACAGGCGGCAATAGTATGGCCTGCTTTCGCGAGGAATCGTACACCCCTGCGGCCCGAGAAAACGACATGCACCGTCATCACCCACGGCAAGCCGGAAATGGCTGTCCGATTCGGCAAAAACGGTGCGTACGGTATCTTCTTCACCCGGGAAAAGGCGACAGACATTATCCACAAACGCCCGGGAATTGGCCTGAAGCACGAATCCCCCCGAGATCGGGGAGCAGTCCAAAATACGATTTTTCTCCATCTCGGACAGAGGAAAACAAAATTCAGAATCAACAGGGTCGAGATGACAGCATGTCGGTCCCAAGGCCGCGCACCGGGCACATACACCCGGATCATTATCGATCTCGCCAGCCCTGCCTTTCTGCATGTCCGTCACCATGGTCTTCCGTTCCGCACCGGTCCGTCAAACTTGAGAAAACTTCAATTTGCCCTTGCCCAACAGGTCGTGCAAATGCACCAGACCCGCCAATATGCCGTCCTCACGGACAACCGGCAAAACGGTTATCTGGCTGGCCTCCATGAGGTCAAGCACATGGGCTGACGACTCGCCGACAGTAACACTGCGCGGTGACGATGTCATGACATCGTCCACGGGCGCATCCGCATCATATACGCCGGAAACGACGATACGACGGACATCACCGTCCGTCAGTACTCCCAGGAGCCTGTCACTGTCTCCCAGCACGGCCACAAGCCCCAAACCACCTTCATGCAACCGGGAAAGTGCTCCGGCCAGCGTGGCCCCGGAACGAACAACGGGCAAATCCTCCTCGTGCATCAATTCCTCCACGCACAGGGAAAGCCTTTGCCCGAGAGAGCCGCCCGGATGAAACCGCTTGAAATCCTTTTGGGTAAACTTTTTGCGCTCCATGAGGCATACGGCCAAAGCATCGCCAACCACCAAATGCGCCGTGGTGCTGGAAGTGGGGGCAAGCCCGATGGGACAGGCCTCACGGGGAACATGGGCAAGTATGGTGATGTCCGCCAACTCGGCCATGAGCGAATCCGCCCCGCCGGTCAGGGCGATGACCGTGGCTCCGAGACTCTTGAGCGTTGGAATGATGGCGTTGACTTCGTCGGTGTTGCCGCTGTTGGAAATGGCCAGGACCACGTCTTCATCGCGAATCATGCCCATGTCGCCGTGCGCACCTTCCACCGGATGCAGGAAAAAAGACGGCGTACCGGTGCTGGACAATGTCGCGGCAATCTTGCGTCCCACAAGACCGGATTTTCCCACTCCGGTGATGACCACGCGGCCGGTGCAGGCCGCCATGGCATCCAGAGCCTCGGAAAAGCCTCCGTCCAACTGCTCCCGGACCGCCTTGAGCCCTTCAATTTCTATATCCATGGCCCGTCGGGCCACATCAAGCATGCTTTCTGGCGTACTGCTTCCCATCCGCTGACTCTTCCTAGCAGAATTGTTTGATGATCCCGGGCTTGGCAGCCGAATCCTCGAGGCTGAGCTTGCCCGCGTTCTCTTCTACCTTGACCGGGTAGTTGCCGTCAAAGCAGGCCAGACAGTAATCATCCTTGTGGGAAACCGAACTGAGCAGGCCGGGAATGGTCAGGTAATGCAAAGAATCAAGACCCAGGAAACGGGCGATGTCTTCAACTTCATGATTGGCGGCAATGAGCTCTCCCTTGGAGGAAAAATCTATGCCGTAATAGCAGGGATGCTTGATGGGAGGACAGCTCACGCGCATGTGGATTTCGCGTGCCCCCAGTGCGCGCAACTGCTTGACGCGGGTGCGAATGGTGGTGCCGCGCACCACGGAATCCTCAACGATGACGATGCGTTTCCCTTGAATCATGCTGCGCACGGGGTTGAGCTTCACCCGGACGCTGAAATCACGCATGCCCTGCGTGGGCTGAATGAAGGTTCTGCCCACGTAATGATTGCGAATCATGGCCAGCTCCAGCGGCAGCCCGGATTCCTGGGAATACCCCACGGCCGCGTAGTTTCCGGAATCCGGAAAAGGCATGACAAGATCGGCGTCCACCGGCGCTTCCCGCGCCAGCACCTTGCCCATTTCCTTGCGCCGCTCATAAACGACCTCGCCGAACACGTAGGAGTCGGGGCGGGCAAAGTAAATCAGTTCGAAAATGCACTGCTTCTTGGGCTGCGGCTCGCAGATGCGGTCACAACTCATCCTGCCGCCGTCGATGACCACCATCTCGCCAGGCGAAAGGGGACGCATGTACTCGGCCTCGATGAGATCAAAGGCACAGGTCTCGGAGGCGAAAACATAGGAATCGTCCAGCCGCCCTATGGCCAGCGGCCTGAACCCGTTGGGATCCTTGACAGCGATGAGCTTGTCGTTGGCCATGATCAGCATGCTGTACGCGCCGCGAAGCCGCTTGCAGGCCAGCTTGATGGCTTCCTCGATGGTATTGCCGTTGAGATTGCGGATAACGAGATGGACAAAAACTTCGGTATCCATGGTGGTCTGGAAGATGCTGCCCTGCTCCTCCAGTTCACAACGCAATTCGTAGGTGTTCACGAGGTTGCCGTTGTGGGCAACGGCAAGACGCAGGTCGCCATGACGGATCAGAAACGGCTGGGCATTGCGCAAAAGAGACGCCCCGGTGGTGGAATAGCGGATATGCCCCATGCCGATACGGCCCTTGAGTTCCCTGCCGATATGACGTTCGTTGAACACGTCGGCCACAAGGCCCATGCCCTTCTGCTCACGAATTCTGTCGCCGTCCCATGTCACGATGCCTGCGGACTCCTGCCCGCGATGCTGCATGGCGTACAGACCGAAATAGGTCATGCGCGCCGCTTCCTCGTGATCGTAAACGCCGAACAGTCCGCAGTATTCTTTTTTCATGCCTCTCTCTCTCGTATGTGTCAGCCGTGATAGGCCTGAAGGCTTTTGACCTGCTGTCCGGAATCGCGCAGTTCATGAATGGCCTGCACGACGGCCCGGGCACCGGCCACGGTGGTGCTGTAGGGAATGTTGTACATCAGCGTCGTCTGTCGCAACATCTTGGAATCGCCAACGGTTTTCTTGCCCGAAGGCGTATTCACGACCAGGTCGATCTCGCCGTTCTTGATGTGATCAACCACGTGCGGGCGCTGTCCTTCATGCACCTTGTGCACACGAACCACGTCCACGCCGCGCTCTTCCAGGTATGTTGCGGTGCCTCCCGTGGCCATGACCCGAAAACCGAGGGATATGAAATCCTTGGCGCACAGGACGATCTTGCTTTTGTCCCAGTCGTTCACGGAAATGAATACCGTGCCGGACGTGGGCAGTTTCTGGCCTGCGGCAAGCTGGGACTTCATGTAGGCCAGTCCGAAGCTCTCGTCTATGCCCATGACCTCGCCCGTGGAACGCATTTCCGGTCCGAGAATGACATCCACGTTGGGGAAACGGTTGAACGGGAAAACGGATTCCTTGACCGCCACATGTCCCTTCTTGCGCATTTCCCACGGCTTGAGATCACGAATCTTTTCCCCGAGCATGACCCGGGTGGCCAGCTTGGCCAGCGGCACGCTCGTGGCCTTGGACACATACGGCACTGTCCGCGAGGCTCTCGGGTTGACTTCGATGATATAAAGATCGCCGTCCTTGATGGCGTACTGCACGTTCATCAGCCCGACCACGTTCAACTCAAGGGCCATGGCCCGTGTCTGGCGTTCGATCTCGCGCACCATCTCGGGAGCAAGGCTGTGGGGCGGCAGCACGGATGCGGAGTCGCCGGAATGAATGCCCGCTTCCTCGATGTGCTCCATGACACCGCCGATGTAGACATCCTCGCCGTCGCACAGCGCGTCCACGTCCACTTCAATGGCGTACTCGAGGAATTTATCGATCAGCGTGGGGTGTTCCGGGGAAACCCGGGCCGAATCACGGAAATAGCGTTCAAACTCGTCTTCGGAATAGACGATGTCCATGCCGCGTCCGCCCAGCACGTAGGAAGGACGAAGCACAAGGGGGTATCCCAACGTGCCCGCAATTTCCTTGGCCTCGACCATGCTCATGGCCGTGCCGTTGGGCGGCTGCTTGAGGTGCAGCAGATTGATGAGCTGCTTGAAGCGCTCGCGGTCCTCGGCGCGGTCAATGGCGTCCGGGGAAGTGCCTATGAGCGGCACGCCCGCGTTCATGAGCCGCAGGGCCAGGTTCAGGGGGGTCTGCCCACCAAACTGCACGATGACGCCGTCCGGCTTTTCAAACTCGATGATGTTCATCACGTCTTCGAAGGTCAACGGCTCGAAATACAGCCTGTCCGAAGTATCATAGTCCGTGGACACGGTCTCGGGGTTGGAGTTGACCATGATGGAGGTCACGCCCATTTCCCGCAGGGTGAACGAGGAATGGCAACAGCAGTAGTCGAACTCGATGCCCTGCCCGATGCGGTTGGGTCCGCCGCCGAGAATGACGACCTTTTTCCCTTCGGCCGGGGACACTTCGCGCCCTGTCTCGTAGGTGGAATAATAATACGGCGTGTAGGCTTCGAATTCCGCGGCACAGGTGTCCACCAGATAATAGGTGGGCACGATGTCCAGTTTCTTGCGCAGTGAGCGGATGGTCTCTTCAGACGTTTTCCAAAGCGCGGCCAGCTGCGGATCGGAATAACCGAGCTGTTTCGCACGCAGCAGCGTTTCCTTGAGCTCGGGATTGTTTTCGTCGATGCCCGAGGCAATGCCGAATTCCTGAAGCTTCCGCTCCATGTCCACCAATTCAGCAAACTGGCGGATGAACCACGGATCGATCATGGAAGCGTCGAAGATTTCTTCTTCGGTCAGGCCCACGCGCAAGGCGTTGCGCAAAACCAGCATGCGCTCGGAATTGGGCTTGCGTAACAAGGCAAGTAAATCCTTGCGGTCCTCGGTACACTCGGCAAAATCCCTGCCCAGGCCGGTCTGCCCGGTTTCCAGGGAACGCAACCCTTTCTGCAGGCATTCCTTGAACGTCCGGCCGATGGCCATGGTCTCGCCCACGGACTTCATGGCCGTGGTCAGGTAATCGTCGGTTCCTGGGAATTTCTCGAACGTGAACCGCGGAATCTTGATCACGCAGTAGTCGATGGCCGGCTCAAACGAAGCCATGGTTTCGCGAGTGATGTCGTTGGGAATCTCGTCCAGCGTATACCCCACGGCCAGCTTGGCCGCGATCTTGGCAATGGGGAACCCGGTGGCCTTGGAGGCCAACGCGGAAGAACGGGAAACGCGCGGGTTCATCTCGATGACGATCATATCGCCGTCTTCGGGATTGATGGCGAACTGCACGTTGGAACCGCCTGTTTCCACGCCGATCTCGCGCATGATGGCCAGCGAGGCGTCGCGCAACATCTGGTATTCGCGGTCGGTCAGGGTCTGGGCCGGGGCCACAGTCACGGAATCGCCGGTATGCACGCCCATGGGGTCGAGGTTCTCGATGGAACAGATGATGACGCAGTTGTCTTTCTTGTCCCGCATGACCTCAAGCTCATACTCTTTCCAGCCGAGGCAGGATTTTTCGAGCATGACCTCGTTCTTGAGCGAAGCGGCGATGCCCTGCGAGGCAATCTCCACAAGGTCTTCCATGTTGTAGGCCACGCCGCCGCCGGTACCGCCAAGGGTATAGGCCGGGCGGACAATGATGGGAAAATCTATTTTGCGGCCCCATTCGCGGACTTCTTCCACGGTTCGGGCAATGCCGCTCGGAGGAACCTTGAGGCCGATGTTTTCCATGGCCTCACGAAATTCTTCGCGGCTTTCGGCTTTCTTGATCACATCCAGATCCGCGCCGATGAGTTCAACGCCGAATTTGTCGAGCACACCCATTTCGGCCACGGCAATGGCCGTGTTCAGGCCGGTCTGGCCGCCAAGGGTGGGAAGCAGCGCATCCGGTCGCTCCTTCTCGATGATCTTGGCCACGGTTTCGGGTTCGATGGGTTCAATGTACGTCCGGTCCGCAAGGTCGGGGTCGGTCATGATCGTCGCGGGGTTCGAGTTGACGAGCACGACTTCGTAGCCCTCTTCCTTGAGGGCCTTGAGCGCCTGTGTTCCGGAATAGTCGAATTCACAGGCCTGGCCGATAATAATGGGGCCGGACCCGATGAGCATAATTTTCTTCAGGTCGGTGCGTTTGGGCATGTATTTTTCGCCAGCGGGTTGAGGTTATGACTTCGCGAGGAGTCCTGGTCGGGCAATCCCCTACGGGCGGGCAACCCTGCCGCCGCGCAGAGTGATGCGGTCATACAAGGTTATACCCGGGAAAGCAATTTTTATATGCCGCATCATACGATTTTGGACAACCCCAGAAGAGTTTGGAAGCTAACTATTTTCGCTGTTTACCCTCCCTACGGTCAAACTATCAAAGCCAACGGTCATTTGCCCATTGACAAGCGGGAGGCTGATTCTTATTTTCACTTTCACCTATTGGGAAGGGAGCACAAAAATCATGTCCGAAAAACCACTGAATTGCTTTTGCAAAGGCACCAAGGTGCGCGTCATAGACATCAAGGGCGGGTGTCAGGCCCGTTCCCGTCTTTTGGCCATGGGCCTGACTCCGGGATGCCCTGTTGAAATCCTCAGCGACGGGCATGGCCCCATCCGTCTGAAGGTACGCGACTCGGAAATAGTGCTCGGTCAAGGACTGTGCGACAAACTCATGGTCTGCAAATCCTGTGAACACCCCGGTTGCCCGCACAAGCGGAAAAAGCTCGCCAACAAAAAAGCAAAGGCAAGCTGAAAAGAATCACTGATCTTCGGGCTGAAGCCATATATAGTTTTCCGACACATATCATCGGAGGATCAGCCATGACCGACCAGCTTCGCCTCGGCATCAGTTCCTGCCTGTTGGGCAACGAAGTCCGCTACAACGGCGGGCACCAACTCGACCGCTATCTCACGCACACGCTCGGCAAGTTCGTCGAATACGTTCCCGTCTGCCCGGAAGTGGGCTGCGGAATGTCCATTCCGCGCGAACCCGTCCGCCTTGTGGGCGATGTCGCAGCTCCCCGCCTTGTCGGGCGCGAAACGGGAACGGACTGGACCGAGGCCATGCAAACGTGGGCCGCGGACAGGCTCGAAGCGCTGGAAGAACTGGACCTGTGCGGATTCATATTCAAGGCCAAATCTCCATCCAGCGGCATGGGCCGCGTCAAGGTCTATCCGCCGGAAGGCGGCCAGCCCCGCTACGACGGACGTGGCCTGTTCGCAGGCATGTTCATGGACCGCTTTCCCCTGCTGCCGGTTGAAGACGACGGTCGCCTTCACGATCCGGTCCTGCGCGAAAACTTCATCACCCGCGTATTCACCATGAAACGCTGGCGCGACACCCTGAAGCAAGGCAAGACGGTCGGCAATCTCGTTGATTTTCATACCCGGCACAAGCTTTTGCTCATGTCATGCAGTGTGGAATCCTACCGCGCGTTGGGAAAAATGGTGGCAGGAGCGGCAAAACACGATCCGGAACCGCTTTTCGACGACTATCTGGAGCAGCTGATCAAGGCCCTGACACTGAAAAGCACCATCAAGAAAAACATCAACGTGCTGCAGCACGTGCTCGGCTATTTCAAAAAGGACCTCGACGCGGCCGAAAAGCAGGAATGTCTGGAACTCTTCGAGGCTTACCGGCAAGGCCATGTTCCTCGAATCGTCCCCATCACCCTGCTGAACCACTATGTGCGCAAATACGGCAAGCAGTACCTTGCCGAACAGACATACCTGAACCAGCATCCCACGGAACTGCGTCTTTTGAACCACGCATAAAAAAAGGGCCCGGACAATAGCCGGGCCTTCATTTATTCATTTTGCTGCACGCACAGGTCAGCTGACCTTGGAGCCGGGCAAAACTTCGCCGGACGGATGCAGCAGCTCCATGCCCTTGTCGGTCTTCACGGCCAGAATCATGCCCTGCGACAGCTGCTTGCGCAGTTTACGCGGTTTGAGGTTGGCCACCAGCACGACCTGACGACCAACAAGGTCGTCCGGGGCAAAGAATTCGGCCAATCCGGCCACCACCTGACGCGGATCGTCCTCGCCCACATCAACACGCACCAGCAACAACCGGTCCGCATCCGGATGCTTTTCCACGTTCAGCACGGTGCCGACCCGCAGGTCCAGCTTCTGGAAATCCTCGAATTCGATGAAACCTTCGCTCGTGGTCTTTTCAGCGCTTTTGCCCTTCTTGGCCTTTCCGGGCTTGGGCGGCATCGGCTCGGCCAGTTCCACACGGGGGAAAAGATTGGACGTCTTGGCCACGGTAATGCCGGACTCCAGCAATCCCCACACTTCGGGCTCCTTGCGCAGGGCCACCTTGCGCGGATCGAACTGGATGCCCAGCTGCTCGAGCATGCGCTCGCTGGCTTCGGGCATGACCGGCCACAGGTGCACGGCAATCTTGCGCATATTCTCCAGCAACACGTAAATGACCGTGCCGAGACGGGACATTTCCTTGTTCTTGAACAACGTCCACGGCGCGGTGGTGTCGATATACTTGTTCAAACCGCGCACCAGTTCCCACAGCCCTTCCAGGGCACGGGAAAACCGCAGGTCCGCATATTCCTTCTGGTAGGTCTTCATGGCCTGCTGGCCCACCCGCTTGATTTCGAGATCCTCGATCTCCTCGTCCTCGGGAGTGGGAATCTCGCCGCCAAAATACTTGTGGGTCATGGACAGGGTCCTGTTGAACAGGTTGCCCAGGTCGTTGGCGAGGTCGGCATTGAGGCGGTTCACCAGCGCCTCTTCGGAAAAGCTCGAATCCTGCCCGAACGACATCTCGCGCAGCAGGAAATAACGGAACGCGTTGATGCCGTACGTGTCCTTCATGGCCAACGGCTCAATGACGTTGCCCAGCGACTTGGACATCTTGGTATCCTTGACCAGCCAGTAACCATGCACGTTGAGATGCTGGTAAACGTCGATGTCCGCAGCCCTGAGCATGGTGGGCCAGAAAATCGCATGGGGCTTGAGAATGTCCTTGGCTACAAGATGGTTGGCAGACGGCCAGAATCGCTTGAAATCCTCACCGTCGGGGTAGCCCAATGCGGTCAGGTAATTGATGAGCGCATCAAACCACACATAGGTGACATAGTCCTTGTCGAACGGGAGTTCGATCCCCCAGGTCAGACGGGACTTGGGGCGCGAAATGCACAAATCCTCAAGCGCACCGGAATCAAGCAGGCTCAAAACCTCGTTGCGATACCGCTCGGGACGGATGAAGTCGGGGTTGTCCAGGATGTGCTGCCGCAACCAGTCCTGATACTTGGACATCTTGAAAAAATAATTCTTTTCGGAAATATACTCGGGAACCGTGAGGTGGTCCGGACATTTGCCGTCCACCAGTTCCTTTTCCGTGTAGAAACGCTCGCAGCCAAAACAGTAATAGCCGCCGTATTCCCCGAAATAGATGTCGCCCTTGTCGTAGACCTTTTGCAGGATGTCCTGCACCACCTCGACATGACGCGGCTGCGTGGTACGGATGAAGTCGTCATTCTCACACATGAGGTCGGGCCAGAGATCCCTGAACAACTGGCTGATTGTGTCCACATATTCCTGCGGAGACTGGTCATTGGCCTCGGCTGCCTTGACGATCTTGTCGCCGTGCTCATCCGTGCCGGTCAGAAAGAACGTCTCCTCGCCCCTGATCTTGTGGAAACGATTCAGGGAATCAGCCACGATGGTGGAATAGGCATGCCCCAGATGGGGCTTGGCATTCACATAATAGATGGGCGTGGTAATATAAAAACTATCCAAACTGAAAGCTCCTTGTGCACTGTTGAAGCGTTCCCGCATCACGGGGGAAACGCGCTACTTCTGTTTGGGCTTGGAAGGCCGCCGCCTGCGCCGACGTCTCGGGCGCTTGGGTTTTTCGTCTCCCGCATTGGCGGATGCGGCGTCGCCGGACTTGGGCTTGCGCTGTCCCGGCTTGCTACCGGAACGGCTGCCCTTTTTTGCAGGAGATTTCTTCCTGCGCGAAGGACGACCTTCACCAGCGCCTTTCGCTGAGGCATCGTCGCCGCCATCGCGGGATTCGGACCTTGTCCCGTTTTTTTCAGAAGACGTGACTTTTTCTTCCTCCGCCTTCCTGCCCGTGGCTGCAGCCCCTTTCTGCGCGGGCGGGCCGCCTCTGCGGGGCGGTTTTCTTCGTGGCCGCCCCTGAACCGGTCCCAAAGGCCGATCAATGCCCTCGCCGACCGGCTTGTTGACAATATCGTTCCATTCGTCAAGAGAAACTTCGTGTTCCTCGCCGAATTCCGTATACAGGCTCAAAGTCTTGTTGAAAAAATTGGAACGAAGAACCTTGGCCTGTCCGAGTGCCGTAGGATACTTGCGTCCGACCTTGGGACACTGCTTGTGAAACTCCTCATAGGCTTCCTGCTCGAAACTCAGGCAACAAAGAAGTCGTCCACAAATCCCGGAAATCTTTGTGGGATTCAAGAACAAGTTCTGTTCCTTGGCCATCTTGATGGTCACGGGAACAAACTTGCGCATAAACCGTCGGCAGCAACACACCTGTCCGCAGTTGCCAATGGCCCCGAGCATCTGGGTCTCGTGGCGCACGCCGATCTGACGCAATTCGATACGGGTACGGTACTGACGGACAAGGTCCTTGATCAATTCACGAAAATCGATTCTGCCGGGCGCGGTGAAATAGAAAATCATTTTGCTTCGGTCAAAAAAGACTTCCACATCCACGAGTTTCATTTCCAAACCGTGCGTATCAATACATTGACGGCAGTAATCATAGGCTTCACGGGAAAGATCGTCATTTTCGGCAAGTGAAGCGAGATCCTCGTCATTGGCAAGGCGATAAATGGCCTTATGTTCTTCGGACGCTTCACCCTCAGGCGGAGCCTGACGGACCATGACCACCTTGCCGAGCCCCATGCCCTGATCGGTTTTGACGATCACTCGCTGGCCTTCCCGGACCACGAACGGACCGGATGAAAAATAATAGACCTGACTGTAATCGTTGAACTTAATACCAAGAATTTGGCTCATGCAATCCTGCTTGTATATGCGAACTCCCCATGGGAAGGCGCGTTCATTCGGAACGGGTAATATAGGTGAAAACCCCCGCAACTTCAAATGCCATGCTCAGGCAATCCGCGGAAATTTTCCCTTTCACGAAAAACCGCCTCCCGGCAGCAACCGGAAGGCGGCACGATACGCAAAAAAAATGCCGTCAATCGATAAGGCCCAGACTCTTCACCTCGCCGATCAGCTTGTTCTCGTCAATAGGCTTGACCAAGTAGGACGAGGCCCCGCCAAGAAAAAAAGCATCGTGCGTTTCCTGCTCGTCGTCGAGCATGGTGGTCACTATGACCTTGGTTTCATCGTTGGGATGCACGTCGAATTCCTTTTCAATGGCCCTGATCTCCTTGAGCGCGTCCTGACCATCCACTTCCGGCATCATCAAATCCAGACACACGAGCGAATACGGCTCGCCCCGCTCCATGGCCTCCCGAAAGGCGAAAATGGCTTCCTCGCCGTTGACGGCAATATTGCAGGAGGCGTAGGGGCGCAGGATTTCATGAATCATGTTCCGGCTGTAAAAATCGTCATCAACAATCAGGGCTTTCATCGGATCCTCCGAACTGAAGTTGACACCAACGGTGCATCCGTCAAACGTACTCACATGCATTTACAATTCAAACAAGAACAACACAATGGAAAAATGCGCTAGCCGTGTCCGACATCCACGACCATATCCTGGGCAACGGCAAAACAATGCAGATTTTCGCCCCGCTTCACCAGTTCCGCCCGACACCGTTCCACAATGGCATCAACGTCGTGATCGGCACGGTCCTGATTATGATGATACAATCCGAGGCTCTTCACGCCCGCTGCCAGCGCAAGTTCCAGCACTTCCATGAAGTGCGAATGGCCCCAACCGCGTTTTTCCTCGTATTCCTCAGGACTGAATTCAGCATCGTGCACGAGCAGGTCCGCTCCACGGCAAAAATCAGCATACTCTGCAAACGACCTGCCTCCCCGGTGCGGATAGGACAATTCATTATCCGTCAGAAACACAAATGACCGACCTTTCTCGATAAACCGATAGCCAACCCCCTTGTTCGGATGACTGAGCGGTATGGTCCGAATCTCCATGTCTCCGATGAAAAAAGACTTGCTGCAATACTCCTCATACTGCACGTCCGCCTCAATGACATCAAAGGAAACCGGAAAACACGGGGGGCTCATTATCCGAGCCAGCAACATTTGCATGTTGCCCTGTTCCAACGGACAACCAACGATTCGCACGGAATTTGCCGAATCATACAGGGGACGGAAAAACGGAAAACCAAGAATATGATCCCAATGTGCATGGGTAAAAAGCAGCGTGCATTTCCGCTTTTCCTCCTCAAGCAGCCGCTTGCCCAACCGCCGGATGCCGGTACCGGCATCAACGATGACGACATCATCCCCCGCTGTTCTGATTTCCATGCAGGTCGTGTCGCCGCCATATTTGACATATGACACCCCGGAAACACCTATGGATCCCCTGGCACCCCAGCATCGAACGATCATGAACACGCTCCGTCAGCAACAAGACACACGACCACGACAGGTCTGGACAACTGCCAAAAAACAAAAAAACCTGTATGAACATGGCGAATACCCTCGGGGCGGCACCATGTAAACAGCATTAGAAACGGATACAGCCTGTCAGGGGCAACTGTCAGCCGCCCCCCAATTTGATGAATATGCGTGAAGCATCCACAGCCTCGTCCAGGCCGGAAAGGTCCTCCACGATTCCCTGCAATCCCATGCCGAACCGTTCTTCCATGCGTGCAGGCAAGGATTCGACTTCATAATTCCCGGCTGTTCCGAACGAAAGCCGCTTGCTGATCTGGTCGGCGGCAAAAACACAATCCAGCAACTGGGAACCGGAGACCTCATCCGGGGAATGATGGTGGGCAATCACGCCGCATATCCGTTCCGGCAAATCCCAATGACGGGCCAGCAATTCACCAGCCTGCGCATGGTCGCACCCCAATATCTCGCGCTCCGCACGGCAGATATCCACATCCGGTTCCATGGCGTACTTCATCACAGCTCGGTATTCATCGGGCATGAACAGGGCGAAGACGATCTTGCCCAGATCGTGCAGCAAACCGGCCGTGAAACAGTCGCCCCGTTCCTCATGGCCTGCTCCAAGTTTTCGGGCCAGCATGCCCGCGGCAGTGGCCGTGGCAAGGGAATGGAGCCAAAATGCTCCCATGTTCATATCGCGGAATGTTCCGGAAGGAATGGCCGCAATAACCGCAAGACCGAGGGCAACGCTTTGCAGCATTCCCATGCCCAGCAGCACGCCGACCTGCCGGATCGAGGTCATTTCCTGCGGCATGCCGAAAAAACAGGAATTGGCCAATCGCAGTATCTTCAGGGAAAAGACGGGATCACTGTCAATTGCCTCGACCAGATCCAGTCGCGGATACACCTCGCCGCCCGACATGCGCATCAGCGTTCGCACACTTGAATGCAAAGCAGGCACCCGTTCCACGGCATCACGAATCGACTCCAATCCGTCTTGCATCAACACGCTTCCCTGATTTTTTCCGTTCCGGACAAAGGTACCCCAAGAACCAAAGGCCTACAAGCGCCGCCCGAATGGGCCGTAAAAAAACCTCTTCCGCCTACCCGGCATTATTTGACTCCTGCCCCGGCCTCGAACCACATGTTCATGTTCCCGGCATTGCCCCGTGGCCACGTTACCCGAATCATGCCGCAATCCGCCGTGGTCCACAATGCAGTACCTCGCCGCTGCAATGCGCGGACAACATCCTTTGCTGGAAAACCATACCGATTGAGATACCCGCATGAACAGACAGCGTATCGCGCCCCCACCACGTCATAAAACGCAGGGGCCAAGCTGCCCCTGCTGCCGTGATGCGGCACAACCAGAACAGAACACCTCAAATCATTCGTCCCACGGGCCAGCCTCTCCAACACCGGTGATTCCACGTCGCCACACAAAAGAGCCAGTCCCCGCCCTTCGCACTCCAGACGCACAACCTGAGAACGGTCATTGACCGAAGCCGATACGGAGTCGCCCACCGGATTGAAACACTCAAAAGAATAGCCGTTGCCGAGTTCAATGCGCCCACCGGCATACAGGCCCCGGGCAACCAGCCCGGCCCTGCTGACAGCGGCCTGCATGCGCTGCCCGGTGCTTCCGGAAGGCAACGGCCTATTGGCGTACAGCACGTTCACATCAAAATATTCGAGAATGTGACACAACCCCTGCGAGTGGTCATAGTCGGAATGGGACAACAATACGCCTTCCAACCGAGGCGCGCGACCACCGGAAAGGAAAGGACCGACCACCGCCTCGCCGATGTCAAAAGTGCGGCTGGCAGTACCGCCCCCATCCACGAGATACCGCCGTCCACCGGGCAACGACACCAACACGGCCTGTCCCTGCCCCACGTCCAGCATGGTCAGACTCGCCCTATCCTGCGCATCGTGCATGGCAACCTGCCAATGGGGACCGACCAGCAGCACAAGCCCGGCCACCCCCATGACCGGCAAACTCCTGTGTCCGGCACGGCGCACGGCAATCAGCATTCCGAGCATCAACAAGGCAAATCCCAGAATTTCAGGCCAGAGAGGACGCAACACTGCCACCAGAGGAGAAAAACCCGAATCTCCCGCATAGTATAACATTTTCAGCATGCCGTCGGCTATCCGCGCAGAAAAAACCAATGGCAGAGTCCACCCGAAAACAAGCGAACAAAGGGTTCCAAGCACCCCCAGCGGCATGACCGCACATCCAAGAAGCGGAATCCAGACCAGATTCAACAAAGGATTGAGCGCCACCATGCCGAAATTCCACGAGAGGAGCGGCAACAAGGCAAGATTGGCGCAAACGCTGATGCACAGAAGGGCCCCGGCCCAACGGAACACGCGCGAGAAAAGGCCATGCCCCGAAGGCAGCATGTGCAACGACAACGGAAACAATACGGCGATACCTGCCACGGCAACGCCGGACATTTGCATGCTCAAATCGAAAACGGACGTGGGATCGAACAGAACAAGCACGGCCAGAGCCGCAAACAGTCCGTCCAGCAATACGCGGCCACGACCGGCCCACAACAGGGCTCCCCAAAAGCCAAACATGATCCCAGCCCGCAACAGGGACGCTGAAGGCTGGCCAAGCCAGACATAAAAAAACACCAGTGGCGCAGCCAGGAGAACGGCCAGACGGGGCCGTGGCACATGCAGATAGATATCCGGCCAAACCCATCCCCCCATGAAGGCAAGCCCCACACCCATGAGTGCCATGAACCCCACATGCAGGCCGGAAAGGGCAAGGGTATGCGAAAGTCCGGCCCGGCGCATGGCCCGAACCGTTTTTGTGCTCAGTTGGCTTCTGTCCCCGGTCAGCAGGGCATGCACCAAGGCCCCGCCCTGCGTTTCGGGCACGGCGGTACGCACCGTCATGCCGACCTTCTCCCGAACAGCCCATGAAACATTTTGCGGAGCCGGTCCCCATTGTGGAGCATTGCGCTTCCCCCGGGTCCACGCCTGCCAGTAAACTCCGCGCAACCGCCAGTACCACGCATAATCCCACACGCCCGCGTTACGAAACCCACGCACCGGACGCGGCCGAACATGTAAACGCACACGCTGCCCGGGTTCGGGCCGATGCCCGGGATATTGCCACGTCCAGACCAACTTCCCGGCAAGTGTTTCCCGCTCCCCCTGCGGCACAATGCATGCGATATCCTCAAGCACGATCTTCAGTTTGTGCTCCGGGCGGGTCACCACCTGATCAACAACACCGGAAAGCGTAACCATACGGCGTTGCTCCATCCATTCGGGAACAGGCGGCGCAGGAGCAGGCAATGACAGGGTGCCGACAACAAAACCGGACAGCAACGCCAGCAACAGACACGCCCACCACCGGCCCGAAAAAAAACGGCCGTACCGCAACAAATGGTCCACTGCTCCAAGGCAAAACCAGGCGACGAGAGCGGCAACAGGATACCGAACAGCCATGACGCCAAACACCAACGACAAAAAAAAGACCTGCCAAGGCAGCAGCCCGGGCAGGTCCGTTTGCAACGTTATGGAAGAACGGCCATGGGCCATGCTATTCCTTTTCCCTCCAGATACGCGCGCCAACGCCAGAGAGCTTGTCCTCTATGCCTTCATAGCCGCGATCCAGATGATAGATGCGGGATATTTCGGTCCTGCCCGAAGCGGCCAAACCGGCCAAAACCAGTGAGGCCGAAGCCCGCAGATCCGAAGCCATGACCTGCGCGCCCACAAGCTGATCCACGCCGCGCACGATGCCCATACGTCCTTTCAGGGTAATGTTGGCACCGAGCCGCGCCAATTCCTGAACGTGCATGAAACGATTCTCAAAAATCTTTTCCTCGATGGAGCCGGTGCCGTCCGCAACGCACATCAGGGCCATGAGCTGGGCCTGCATGTCCGTGGGGAATCCCGGATACGGCTGGGTGACCACGTCCACGCCCCGAATGCGCCCTTCTGGACGAACCAACACATGGTCATCCCGTTCCTCGAGCCAAACACCCATCTCGCGCAACTTGTAGCTCACCGCGTCCAGCTCCTGAAACGGGCAATCCGCCACTTCCAATTCCCCGCCGGTAATGGCGGCCGCCACCAGATATGTTCCGGCCTCAATGCGGTCCGGCATGACCCGGTACGAGCAGCCGGTCAGTTTTTCCACGCCCTGCACGCGGAGCACGCTGGTCCCCTGCCCGGTGATCTTGGCGCCCATGGCATTGAGAAAGTTGGCAAGGTCCGTGACCTCGGGCTCGCGGGCCGCGTTTTCAAGAATTGTCTCGCCCTCGGCAAGGCTTGCGGCCATAAGCAGGTTTTCCGTGCCGCCCACCGTGGGAAAATCAAAGGTGATGTGCGCGCCCTTGAGGCGACCGCTTTTGCCGAGGATGTATCCTTCGGTCAATTCGAACTCGGCCCCCATGCGCTCCAGTCCCTTGAGGTGAAGGTCCACAGGCCGGGCACCGATGGCGCAACCGCCCGGCAGGGCCACCCGGGCCTCGCCCAGACGCGCCAGCAGCGGGCCAAGGCACAACACGGACGCGCGCATGGTCTTGACCAGATCATACGGGGCTTCCGGGCTGAGATTGGTGACGCAGGAGGTAGCCTCGTTGCCGGAAAACTCGGTTTCGCAACCCAGGATGTCCAGCAAACGGAGTGAGGTATGAATATCGCGCAGCCGCGGAACATTGGAAAGCGCCACAGGCCCTTCGGCCAGCAGACAGGCCATGAGAATGGGCAGGGCCGCGTTCTTGGAACCGCTCACGGTAATCCGTCCATGCAACGGAACACCACCTTCCACAATCAACTTATCCATGTATTTTTCCTTTTTTTTGTTTTCTTTGCTTGACCATCAAGGGCGAGTTGGATAAACGTACCCCCTCACACGGTGGGTGTAGCTCAGTTGGTAGAGCACTTGGTTGTGGCCCAAGTGGCCGTGGGTTCAAGTCCCATCACTCACCCCAGTGGAATCAAGAGGACGGAATGACAAACATTCCGTCCTTTTTGTTTTGCTCCAAATGCATGGAGTCCAGAAGCCCGCGAAGGCTGTCCGCTCCGAAATTCACGTGCCGGGAGTGAAAGAGAATATCCCCGGCGTCAATGCCGTTCACACCGTAATAGGCTTCATTCAATGGAGTACGTCCGGCCAGCCCGGCCCCGCCCAGCGAAGCCCCGGCGTAAAAGCCGTCCCAATCGGTGAGCAGCACGGTGTCCAGTTCGCGGGTCAATCCCCACGGCGTGTTGCCGTCGCTCAGGTTCCAGATGGTCAGGCCGCCGCGCAGCTTGTAGGAAACGCCACCCGCCAGCGCGTCTTCGAACAGTTCCCGGCTCAGGAATACCAACACAACGGCTCCACCTTTGATTCCCGCCTGCAAGCCCACCGAAGCCCCGCTCAAAGCCATGAACGAGGGGTAACTCCACCCCCGGTCCGTGTGCGCGCAGGCAACGCCGGTGCCGCCTTCAAAGGCCGCCACGAAACCGACCTTGCCTACCGAGGGAAAAATCATGATTCCGGCAGCGTTCTCAACAAGAAACGCGACCCCGTGATCAGGATCGCGCTTCATGAAATCTTCCATTGCGCGCACAGACTTGTCCACGACCTGCTGGGCAAGGTCGGCCTTGGGGCCGGAATCGGCCTGGCCGGCACTGCGGCGCGCGCCGCAACCGGCTACCACAAGGCACAGGGCCAAAATACATAGCTGTTTGCACACACAATTCATGATATACATGGCCTAAAATCTGCCCACCATGGTGTCAAGCATTATGCCCGGCCTGCCTCTCACGAAGACGTCCCCTTGCGCAGATGACGCACGTCGCCCACGCGCACGGTCAGCTTTTCCTTGTCGAAAAATTCCAGCACCGGAATGATGAACTTGCGGCTCAGGTCGGTCATGTCCTTGAAATCGCGTGCGCTCATCTCCTCATGGTCGGCAAGAAAGCCCCGCACGCGGTTTTTGAGGTCTTCCAGCGCAGGGGCATGGTAATACATGTCCTCGTTGATCCTGACCAACTCGCCCTGATCTCGCAGCACCTGCAATACGGGCGCGGCCTCGCGCGGACTCATGCCCGTTGGTTCCAGCGCGTCCTTGAGATTGGGCGGACGAATGCCGCCCTTTTCATAAGCCCGCAACAGGGTCTCGCGCACAAGCTCGGTGTCCGAAGCCAACGAGACCTTGTGATCCTTGAGCCGCAAAACCTGCTGGTCCGCCACCACGTCGCCCTTTTTCACGAGCCGCTCCACCACGAGGTGAAACAATTTGGCGGGCAAGCCTCTGCCCCATGACGAGGCTATCTCGCCCCGCGCCATGCCGGGCTTCATGGATTCGCGGGCATGGAAATCGGCCAAAAACGCCAGCAGGGAATCCTGCAATCCGGCAACAAGCGCACCGGACACATACCGACGCTCCTCCTTGTCGAACAGGGCGACCTTTTGCTGTCCGGCCATGGTGCCCAAATGCTTTTCCAGCGCCTTGGACTCAAGGTCGGACATGGTCATGAGTTCGGCAAAACTCACACCATTGGCTCCGGCCAGACCAAGCTGGCCAAGAATGACCTCCTCCGGGGAATCGGAAGTCAACGCGGCAAGGCCGTCCACAGCCGGGGAAAAACGCTTGATGGCATGTGCGGACGGGCTGAGGATGCGGCCGCCCGCAATGGTCCGCAGCGGCGAGAACGAGCGCAGGACCACCCTGTCGCCATATACGCCCGCCAACGGAGTGGGAAAACGCATCTGGCAAATGGCGGTCTCGCCCGGCATGAGCTTGTCGCGGTCCAACAAATGGATTCTGGCCAGAACCTCCCGCGCGCCGTGGTGAAAATGAATTTCCTTGCGGTGCTTGAGCGGCAGGGGCGACGATTCCAGCAAGGAAAGCTCCACCACCCAGCTGTCATGAGGAAAAAGCGTGCCCGGACGCGCCAGCACCTGTCCGCGCTGCATATCGGCCACGTCCACGCCCTGAAGATTGACGGCCGTGCGCCGTCCTGCCGGAGCCTGCTCCACACTTATTCCATGGGACTGCAAACCGCGAACCCGGGCGGTGCGGTCATCGGGAAAAAGCTGCACGTCCTCGCCCACCTGCAAGGAGCCGGAAACCAGCGTTCCGGTGACCACCGTGCCGTGCCCCTTCATGGTGAAGACGCGGTCCACAGGGAGCCGGGCCAGATCGGACCGCCGCTTTGCCGCAAACCCGGCCTTGAGCGCGGCCAATTCCTTTTTGAGCTCTGCCACGCCCTCTCCGGTGCGTCCGGAAACAGGCACGATGACACAGCCGGACAAAAAAGTCGGCTCAAGGTAGGCGACCACCTCTTCCTGAACCATTTCCAGCCATTCCTCGTCCACCATGTCCGTCTTGGTCAGGGCGACCATGCCGGTGCGGATACCCAACAGGGAGCAGATGTCCAGATGTTCGCGGGTCTGGGGCATGATGCCTTCGTCCGCAGCAATGACCAGAAGAACGAAATCAATGCCGGCGGCCCCGGCCACCATGTTCTTGACGAACTTTTCGTGCCCGGGCACGTCCACCACGGAAAGACGGGAGCCATCCTCGAAATCAAGGAATGCAAACCCCAATTCTATGGTGATACCGCGCTTTTTTTCTTCGGAAAGTCGGTCGCAATCGATTCCGGTAAGCGCCTTGACCAGCGTTGTCTTGCCATGGTCGATGTGACCGGCGGTTCCCATGACGACGGGCATTGGCTCTCCTTGCTTTTGCAGGCTTGAATCCAGACAGGGATGGTAAATGATTCCCGCTTTCTGCTCAAGATGCAAACACGGCAAACCAAAGTAAAGAAAGCACCCGCCTTCAAAAACGAGAAGGCCCCCGGAAAAACCGGGGGCTCTCAAAAGGAATCTGAAGTTTGTTGCGAATTTCCCGAAAACACTCCGCGGTCAAATGACTACAGGTTGGTTGGGGAGTTACACATAAACCATTCCTTTGGACTCGATTGAAGCATACGCGACTTTTGAGCCCATGCAAACAAAAAATTCACATATGGCCGCGCCCGCCGCCCGGACCACCGCGCCCCGGCCCCTGCTGTTGAAACGCCTGCTCCTTTTCCTTCATGAATTGGTCATACTTTTGCATTTGTTCCGGAGTCAGGAATTGTTCAAGGGCATCGCGCAGGATATCGTGCTGCAACTTGATCTCATCCCGCAGTTCCATCATGGCAGACCGCCCGCCCTTGCGCGCCCGCTCGAACATGGCCTCCATTTCCGCATGATGTTCTTCGATGACAGGACGAATCTTCTCGACCTGACCGGGATTCAAAGTCAAAACGGATTGCAGCTCGGCAAGCTGATCTTCGGCGCGGGGCGGCTCCATGGCCTGAGGACGCCCGCCGGAACGTCCCCCGGAGCGCCCATCGGAATATCCGCCGGAAGCGCATCCCGTCAGAAAAAGCAACAACACAACGACAAACGATACAGTACGTTTCATGTTCATTTTCCTTTTCGCATTGAGGATTGGTGACATGAAAGGCAAGTCGGCGGCCTGGAGCAATCCGTTACATGACCACGAAAAAAGCCCCGGCCTTATGGCCGGGGCTTCATATTGATCACGTTCCCGTTCTGCAGAATCAGGATTTCAGGAATTCGCGGAACGCCAAGGTGGTGGCATAAATGTCCGCCTTGCTGCACAGCTCGAACGGGCTGTGCATGGAAAGCACCGGAGCGCCCACGTCGATGATGTCCATGCCGTACACGGCCAGATACTTGGCCACGGTGCCGCCGCCTCCGGCGTCCACCTTGCCCAGTTCGGACATCTGCCACGGAATGCCCGCCTCATCAAACAGACCGCGCAAGCGGGCAATGAATTCGGGGTGCGCATCGTTGGCAGCCACCTTGCCCCGATGGCCGGTGAACTTGTTGAAGCATGGGCCGTACCCGAGGTATGCGGCGTTGCGTTCTTCGTGGACGTCCTTGTGGTCCGGGTCCACGGCGGCGGCCACGTCGGCAGAAAGGGCCTGACCGTTCATCATCACGCGGGAAAGCCGGGTTCCCGGTTCCCATGCGTCCACCAGCTCTTCAAGGGTGTACTCGAAAAACAGGGACTTGGCCCCGGTGGCACCATCCGAACCGATCTCTTCCTTGTCCCAGAACAGGACGATCTGCGTATATTCCGGTTCTGTCTCGGCCAACAATGCCTCCAGTCCGCAAAATACGCTGGAGCGGTCATCCTGCCCGTACCCGCCGATAAGCGAGGAATCCAGCCCCACAAACCGGGCCGGACCAGCCGGAACCACCTGCAATTCCGCGCTGATGAAATCGGCCTCGGTAATGCCGTACCGCTCGTTGAACAACGTGAGAATCCGTTTCTTGACCAAGCCTTTTTCGTCTTCCCCGTCGGAATCGACCGGGCATTGGCCAAGAACAACGTTCAGCTTTTCGGCCTCAAAGGCCACGGAAACCTTTTTCTCCACTTCCTTGTAGGCCAGATGCGGCAAAAGATCGGTGATGGTCAGCACCGGGTCCGCAGGATCGTCGCCCACGGCAATGCGCACGATTTCCCCGTCCTTTTTGACCACCACGCCATACATGGCCAGCGGCATGGTCAGCCACTGATACTTGCGGATGCCGCCGTAATAGTGGGTCTTGGCAAGGCAGATTTCCGTGTCTTCGTACAAGGGGCGTTGCTTGAGGTCCAGACGCGGGGAGTCGGCGTGTGCGCCCACAAGGCGAAACCCTTCGGAAAGCGGGCGTTTGCCCTTGCGGGCCAGAAATCCGGTTTTGCCGCGCTGGATACGCATGACCGCGTCAGCCGAGAAATCCTCGCTGAACCCGGCGGCTGCAGCCCGTTCCCGCACATAGTCCATGACCAGCCGCTCGGTTTTGCAGCGGCTCAAAAAGTCCACGTATTCGCGGGCCATGGCGTCCATGGCGTCGCGGTGTCCGGGCGCGGAATAGACCTTCCACGCGCTTTGCGGCTTATGCTCCAGTTCACTGGTGGTATCGCTCATTATTTCTCCTGTATTGTCATATGCCCGGTCACTGCCGCAGGGCCTGATTCAGGGCCTCGGCAACCAGCCGGTATTCGTCGGAAGCCAATGTTCGCGGATCAAGGCAGAAGGCATTATCTTCAATGCGGCCCACCAACGGCGGGTCCGTGGCCAGAAGCCGCTGCCTGAGTTCATCCACGGAAATATTCTTCGGCACCACGGCCACCAGCGCGGTTTCAAGGTCGCGCTCCGGGAATGCGCCGCCGCCCACGCGGGATGCCCCCCGGCGCACGGACGTTTCCACCTGCTCGCCCACGGCACGGTCCAAGGTGCGGCGCAAGGTCGCGGCACGGGAGCGAAGCTGACGGTATTCCGCAGTGATCATGCGCAATGTCGGCACGGCCGTGCGCGCGCTGTCCATGTCCAGATACAGGCGCAAAGTGGCCTCCAGCGCGGCAAGGGTCATCTTGTCGATGCGCAATGCGCGGTTCATGGGATTGACCTTGATGCGCGATATCCACTCCTCGCGCCCCACGATGATGCCCGCCTGCGGGCCGCCCAGAACCTTGTCTCCGGAAAAACTGACGATATCCGCCCCCTGTCGCACCACTTCCTGCACCGTGGGTTCGGACGGCATGCCCGCCCTTTCCAGAGGAAACAGCGTGCCGCTGCCCAAATCCTCCAGCACGGGCAGTCCGTAGCGGTCGCCGAGCTCGCGCATTCTCGGCAGGTCCACCTCGCCCGTGAATCCGACCATGCGGAAATTGGAAGTGTGCACCCGCATGAGCGCGGCGGTATTGTCGCCGATGGCCTGTTCGTAATCACGCACATGGGTACGGTTGGTGGCCCCGACCTCGCGCAGGGTCGCGCCACTCTTGGCCATCACGTCCGGGATGCGGAACGAGCCGCCGATCTCCACCAGCTGCCCTCGGGAGACAATGACCTCGCGCCCCTTGGCCAGCGTGTCGAGCATAAGCATGACCGCTGCGGCGTTGTTGTTGACCACCACGGCGGCCTCGGCCCCGGTGATGGTGCACAGCAACTCCTCCACGTGGGAATAACGGCTGCCCCGCTCGCCCGTGGCGAGGTCGAATTCGAGATTGGAATAGCGCGCGCACGCTTCCACCACGGCCTGCACGGCCTCGGGCGCAAGCAGGGAACGGCCCATATTCGTATGAATGACCACGCCCGTGGCATTGAGCACGCGCCGAAAATGCGGACGGGCCTTGACGCGAACCATGGCCATGACGGCAGGAAGCAGCCGCTCGAACGCCAGTTCCTCAGGCTCGGAAACAACGCCGGAACGGATTTCCTCGCGCTTGATGTCCAGAAATTCGTTGACCAGCTCACGCAACAGAGGCCGAGGCAGGGCCGCCAGTGTGGAATCGTCGGTCAATGCCGTCAGAATCGGGTCCACCGAAGGAAGGTGCTGAAAGAGTCGGGACATCCTGTTGCTCCTTGCGCGGCGCGCTCTAGCGAGAATTTCGACTGAGAAATTCAGGATATAACTCATAAAATGCAGCCAGTAAATACAGGGAGCCGCACACGAGGACCGGCCCGGGCAGGTCGGCGACCCGTTGCAGGGCCGTTGCCATGCCGTCCGTGGCCTCGGCTTTGCCGCCGAGCACCTTAACCAGATCAACGGGCCGCGCTGCACGCTCCCACGGCATGGCCGGGCAAAGGATCGGTCCATCGCTCATAGACCGCAACAGGGGAACCATGGATGAAATATCCTTGTCCGCCATACAGGCGAACACCACGGCCTGCGGGCGGACGCCCTCCTGCTCCAACGTATGGGCAAGGGCCTTGAACGCGTGCAGGTTGTGCGCGCCGTCCAGCACGATATCAGGCAGCCCGTCCGGGCGCACACAATGGAAACGGCCGGGAATGAACGCTTGGGCCAGCCCTGCGGCAACGGCCTCGGGGTCGGAATCGCGACCAAACATTTCGGCTGCAATCTGCCAGCCGGACAAGGCCAGCCGGGCATTGTCCTGCTGGTGCGGTCCGCGCAGACCCAGAGTTCCGGGAACCAAACCGATCAAATCCGAAGCGTGCAGCAAGGTTGCACCCACCGCGCGAGCCTGCTCTTCCAGCACGGCCAGAGCTTCCGGTTCCTGCGGCCCGGTGATGGCCGTGCCTCCGGCATGCATGGCCCCTGCCTTGTCCCGCGCAATGGCTTCCAGCGTGCTGCCGAGCACGGCTTCATGGTCCATCCCCACCGGAGTGAACAGGGTCAGCCCCGGCGCAAACACGTTGGTGGCGTCATAACGCCCGCCAAGTCCGGCTTCCATTATGGCCAGATCAACGCCCGCGTCCATGAAGGCCAGCATGGCCAGACAGGTCTGAAATTCAAAATAGGTAAGATCCGCACCGCCGGGCGTTGCCAGCACCATGTTGGCCAGCCGGGTCCAGTCTTCCGGCTCCAGCATGCGGCCGCAAATGCGCACCCGTTCGCGCGGGGTCACCAGATGGGGCGAGGTGAACAGCCCGGTCCGCACGCCGTTTTCGCGGGCAATGGATTCGAGAAACGTGGACGTGGAGCCCTTGCCGTTGGTGCCCACCACATGCACAACGGGCACGCCGGGCGCGCCCCGCCGTTCCCAAAAGGACTCCATCCGGCCCAGCCCCATGTCCATGCTGAACAGCCCGAGATTGTCCATGTATTCGCACACCCGGGCATATGATTCGAAATGCGGCACGTCCGGCTCCTTTGCACTGTGTCGGCAAGCCACATAACAGGAAAGCCCGCGTCCGAAAACCTTTTGCTTGACCCCGCGGCCGGGCTTGCATTACTAAAATCACCTCCATGCGCCAGTAGCTCAGTTGGATAGAGCATCGGCCTTCTAAGCCGACGGTCGGGGGTTCGAATCCTCCCTGGCGCGCCAAAATTTCAGGGACTTGCGGCATGGTCGCAAGTCCCCTTTGTTTTTCTTCTAGACACACTCCTAACCATAAAGCCATGTGCTTTCGATTGCTTAAAAATTCCAGTTAGCCCTCTGGACGTTGACAATGGTCAAAGGCAATGGTTGGGTGACACCATAAAAATTCAACAACAAACAATGCAAAAGGGCCTGCGTGGAGTATATAGATTGGTTCGATGAATACATAATGATGATTAAACGGTTTTATGAGAACAGCAATCATCAATTAGGCTGGCGTTTCTTAAACGGCAGTAAAAACTCATTAAAAAATCCTCTCGTCGCACTGATCACTTTGAACCCCGGTGGCAAAACAATCCCTGAAGGGCATTCATGGGAAAGTTGTGAAAATGGCTCTTCGTACTTGGTAGAAAAATGGAAGGGCAGTGCAAAACCAGGGCAAGCCAATCTGCAGAGACAGATACAGCTACTTTTTGAGAAAATCATTGCAAAAGGTGCGTTGTCCATTGATCGGGATCAACTTATTGAGCAATCCCTTTGTGGCTATTTCGTGCCTTTCAGGTCTCCTCGCTTGATAGATTTGGCCGATAAAAAACAGACTTTTATATTCGCAGAGCACCTGTGGGGAAAGGTCCTGAGCCATGTTAAACCGAGACTATTCGTCTGTATTGACCCGGAAACCCACAAAAGGGTTAGCTCTTTGATTTCATCCGCATACAAGGCGCCCAAAATCAGCACCAAAACCTTTCAGACCAATTGGGGAAAGATAACGGCAACACTCGATAGGTTTGGAACCGAAGCCCCGGTCCACTTGCTAAGGTTACCGCATTTATCCACGTTTAAACTGTTTACAAGCGATCAATGCCAAGATCAGCTAGACCTGATCTTTGAAGAAGCATGCAGCGTACTAAAGAATTGAAATATTGCAGCTCATGATCAAAAAAAAACCTGAAGCAATATACTAAAGAACTCGTGACATATGAAAAATATAGAAGCCTTTGATCGTAAACTTAAAGAGCTTACAAGATATGATCCAGAAGCACGTCCTTTTCTATGTAAAGGTTTTCCATTTGGCTGTGATATTTTTTTGGTAGGCATAAACCCCGCGACGACCACCAGCTTTTGGGACTATTGGTCCCCAAAAAAAGGTTGTGATAAGGAATCCTGGATTACAAAGTATATAGAACGCCATGGAAAATTTAGCCCAACAAGAAAGAGAATTGAACTTTTTTTTGAATATGCAAATCCATTAAAAGTTTTGGAAACAAATATTTTTCCTTTCCCATCCGCCCGTGAAAACGAGTTAAAGGCAACATACAGAGACACGACCTTATTCGATTACCTCATAGAAACAATACAACCAAAGATAATTGTGGCGCATGGCGCGTCGACAATAAAGCACCTGTCAAAGTTCTATGGGAAAGACCTTAAAAAAAGTGTTTTCACGACTGTAAGCCACCAAGGAACAATTATTGATGTCCGAGTGGAAAATCATTTTTCCTACCAATGGTCATTCAATGCCATAAAAAATTTAGCTGTAGAAATAAAAAATCGCTATGCGTAACGGGGCGCTGGGGCGGTCTACCTCCCCCTCCTTGTGCATCCGAAACGCCGAACGGAGTACCTGTCCTCGACGCTGGAAATTTTACTTGCCGTATACAGGCCCCCCGCGCATCTTCGTAGAGTGGTGACGCTTGGCCTGCTCCTCCGCTTTCTTCTCAGCTTCGGCAGCCTCGATCTCCACCCGTTCTTTAAGGACACGATTTCATAGCTGTCAGAGTCGATGAACGCCTTCATCTGGCGCCGATACTAAAAATGAATTCACTTTGTCGGTCCACCCAATTGATCCCCTAAACGCCATTTCCAACATGGACAGTTAGACAAACGACCTTGGCCTGCGCCCAAGGCTTGTGCTACTTTTCTTTCCGGCAAATACACATCCAGACGGCTTGTCCCACGCCTCGGTTATCGGGTCTTCGGGGCACGGTTGTCTTTGAATTATCATACAATACGAAAAACAGGAGTAACGAGCATGAAGGTCATTCACTATACGGATGTTGCGGCACAGGACCTGCCCGTGGCCGGTCCCGGCGTTTCCGGCCGGGTGGTCATCGGCAAGGCCGACGACGACGTCAATTTCTGCATGCGCGTCATCGAGCTACAGCCCGGCGCGCAAATTCCCATGCACACGCATCCGTGGGAGCACCAGCAGTTCTATTATTCCGGCACCGGGACCATCGACAAGGGCGGAGAGAAGATGGACGTCGGCCCCGGAAGCGTGGTCTACGTGGCCCCGGACGAGGAGCATCACCTCGTGAACACCGGCGATGAACCGTTGGTTCTGGTCTGCCTGGTGCCCAAGACCGCCCCTGAAATCTAAACGCTCGCCCTTTGGCTGGCACCACGTTGCCACGCATCGCGATACGGCCCGTCCCCGGAAGCATATCCGTTTCCGGCACGGGCCGCTTTTATTCAAACAGCCGATACCGGGCCACGCTATTGCCGAAAAAAACGGGCAACGTCCCTGTTCCTCCCTCTTTTGTTTCCGTTGCAGAAAGAAAGCCAAAACAATTCGCATATCCAATCCTGCCGTTTTTATGTAATGAGAGGGTAAAACCGTAAAGACAACGTGTCTGCCAGAGGGAGGATAATCGTGTTCGAACTCCTGAAAGCAATGTCCAAGGCATTGTTCCGTGTCATCTTCAATGTATGGTTCCTTGTGGCACTCGTGGCCGGATTCGTTTCCTGGCAACTGCATGGAGTGCACCAACAACAGGACGAGCTGACGCGAATCCGGCACAGGCTTGGCCAATTCAACGATGTTTCCGATGTCATGTGGCAAGACTACGAAACATTGCGCGTTGTTCTGAAATTCAACTACCGGCACGACCCGCAAGTGCTCGGCCCAATGTTCTGCAACACCTTGCAGGACATCCGCATGCCGCACACCATCATTATGGGCACCATTCTGCCCGGCCAGAAATTCCGGCAGCTGGCTGCCTGCCAATGCGAAAAAGAACACCCCCCGAATGACGAGTAACCGCCGCAAACTGCTCCGGCCGGAAAAGAAAAACCAAAACAAAACGACGTGAGGCACCATGACCATTTATTCCCGCCTGATCACATCCGTGATCATTCTGCTGGGGCTGATCGGTTTTGCCGCTTTTCTCCGACACAAGGGATTTGTCAGGCAAGAACACGGCGGCATTTTTGCCAAGCTGGTTACCCACGGCACGCTCCCGGCCCTGATATTCGTCTCGCTGGCGCACACCACCGTGGACTGGTCGGAAAGCTGGTTTGCGCTGATCATGCTCTGCGCGGAAATTCTGGCTCTGGCATTGGGCTGGATCGGCGCGCGGCTGCTCCGGCTGGACCGGGCCGCATCCGGCGCAATGATTCTCGTTTCCGGGTTCGGCAGCTCTTCCCTGCTCGGTTATGCGCTGATCAGCCAGGTGTTCCCCGGCAACACCGCCGCCATGACCGAGGCCGTCATGGTCTCGGAAATCGGGGTTGGCCCGGCCCTGTTCACCATCGGTACCATGATCGCCATCTACTACGGCAGCGAAGCGACCGCCCCCGGCGCACGCTTCAAGGCCGCCCTCGCCTTTTTCCGCTCGCCCATCTTCATCTCCGTGGTGGCCGGTTTGCTGTGGTCCGGCTTCAGGCTGCCCACGGATGATCCAATATGCGGAACAGTGATACAGGGGCTCCGGTTGGTCGGAAACGCCAACACGCTCATGGTCACCCTGCTTGTGGGCGTGCTGCTCAAATTCCGGGGCATTGCCTCCGTGGCCATGATCGGAGCATTCGTCGCCGCCAACAAACTGATCCTGAAGCCGCTGCTGATCTGGCTCCCGACACTCTTCATGCACGTGCATACATGGGAAGTGCACGTGCTGGTGCTGGAAGCGGCCATGCCCTCCGCCCTGCTCACGGTGGCGCTCTGCCGAACCTACGGCTGCGATGCACCGCTGGCCTCGCGCATGGTCTTTCTGACCACGGCACTCAGCGCGGCAACCATCCCGCTGATGTTCTCGGTCCTGCCTTAGGGGGCGGCCACATCACTTCAGAACAGACAATAATGTACAGCCGGAAAAGCGGCCTGTATGGTTACAATATGAAATCTTTTGCCACATGGATCATGCTGGTTTTCCTGTCAGTCGCATATCCCCAAGCTGGGTACGGCGGACAGGTAAACCGGCTGGCCTGTGACATCTGGCCCCCCTACCAGATGTATCAGGACACCGAACTCACGGGATACTCCGTGCAAATCGTGAAAGCGGTGTATCAACGCATGGGCATCCCCCTGAAACACCCAATAACCGCACTCCCATGGAGTCGGTGTCTTGCCATGCTCGAAAACGGGACCATGGACGCCCTCTTCTCGGCCAACTACGCGCCGGAAAGAAAACAATACGCACTCTACCCCGAAGAACCGCTCATCAGCTCGCCCTGGGTGGTATGGGTCCGCAAGGGGTATGAAATCGAATCGATGCAGGAGCTGCAAAGCATGCGGGTCGGCGCAGTGCGCCAATACAGCTACACCCCCGAATTCTGGGAATTCATCCAGACGAACAGCCGGGTGGAAACAGTCGGCAACGATGAGACGAATTTCAAGAAACTTTCCGCAGGCCGGCTGGACGCAACCGTGGCCGAACTGGCCAACGGCCTGTATCTGCGCAAAAAGCTGGGCATAAAAAACATCGTTCCCATACGGCATTTGATAGTCAAGGAGTCGGGCCTCTACATCATTTTCAACAAAAAAAATGTATCGGAAGAATTCGTAAACGAATTCAGTCAGGAACTCTCTGCATTCAAAGAAACACTAGAATATCGAAACCTGTACGAAAAGTATATTGATCTGGTCGTCCCGAAAACACCCAGTCCTGCCCACTAGCTCCTGCCCCCCAGAACAGATTCGCCCCCCACTCCGCACCGCACATCGGAACTGTTGACAACACAAAACATTTGGCCTAATCGCCAAATGAATACCATGAACAAACACACAACAAAATGCGACGCGGCCCACTATGAACAACGAGCCGCAATCATGAAAGCCATGGCCCATCCTTCCCGATTGATGATGGTCGATGCCTTGGCCCACGGTGAACAATGCGTCTGCGACCTTACAACACTTGTAGGGCACGACATCTCCACTGTTTCCAAACATTTGAGCATTCTCAAGAATGCCGGGATCGTGGAAGACGAAAAACGCGGCAAAAACGTGTACTACAGCCTCAAGGTCCCCTGCGTACTTACGTTTTTCCATTGCATGGAGTCCGTGCTCAAGGCGGGCGGCCAATAATTTTTTGTCTATCAATTGGTCTTTTCGCCAAACATCATGCGAAAAGACCAGACTTTTGCAATACAACCACAAGGAGTAAAATATGGAAAACCTGAACGCCATACTCAAGGACATGAATTTCGAATTCTTCGGATCGGGCAGCCACAGCATGAACGTGGACGTCATGGCCCAAAAGGTCCACGCCGACAACGTCATCCTTCTGGACGTGCGCACAGACAAGGAAGTGGAATATGTCCGCTTTCCCTTTGCCAAGCACATTCCACTGAATGAACTGCCCGACCGCCTTGGTGAACTTCCCAAGGAAAAGCTCATCGTTCCGTTCTGCTCTTCCGAATTCCGCGGCGTGATCGCATACACCTACCTGCTCGCGCAGGGCTATGAAAATGTGCGCGCACTGAGCGCGTCCATGGAAGACATGATCAAAAAATTCAAACCGGGTCCGCTGGCCAAGGCATAATTTCACGGCCTTTTCCGACACAACGCCGGGAAAGGCCACATTCATATTCGAACGGAAATCAAACAATGGACACTCTCACAATCGCGATCGTCATTCTCTCATTCGGCATGAGCTTTCTTTTTGCTTTGGGCGGGGTCGGCTCTGCGATCATACTCATCCCCACCCTCACATGGCTGGGCATTCCATTCAACCTTGCCCGGCCGACAGGGCTCTTCGTCAACTGCGTCAGCATGCTTGGTGCCACGTATTCAAACATCCGCGCCAAACGGCTGGATTTCCGTCTGGGTCTTCCGATCATAATATCCTCGTTTGTGCTCGCACCGTTCGGGGCATGGGCCGGGCACCATCTGCCAACGAGGACACTTCTCTTCATGTTCATGGGTTTTCTGGTCTTCTCCGGTTCCATGATGCTCTTTTTCAAGGGCTCGAAATACGCGCACCAATACCGTGAGGATCGTCCGGTCATGGGTCCGTTGCTTACGGGCGTTCTGGCTGGATTCCTTTCCGGCCTGCTGGGGGTGGGGGGCGGCGGCGTGATTTCGCCGCTCATGATTCTTCAGGGCTTCAACCCCAAAAAGGTGACCACCGTGACGGCTCTTGCCGTGCCGTTTTCCTCATTTTCCGCATTCATGGCCTATGCGGCAATGGGGTCTGTTTCATGGAAACTGCTGGCCCTGGCAGGACTCGCGGCGTGGGCGGGCGGCTATCTCGGAACACGGTTCATGCACTCGAACATCCAACCGCAGACAGTCAAAAGGATGCTGGGGGGCTGCCTTGTTCTGCTGGCCGTCAAACTTGCGTGGTCCACTCTCTGACTCCACCATCCCCCCCTCCTCATCCGAACAAGCACAGGCCGGCGACTGAAACACAGTCACCGGCTCTTTTTTGCCCATCCATCACCAATCCATAAGGCCCCATGTTCACACACGGGGAGCACGGCAAAACACCGCCCCCTGATAACAACCTGGCACTAAACGCCTCCTGAATATCGTGCAAAAGATATGACAGGATTCTCCTTTCGAGCATCCGCAACCCGAACATTCAAGGAGGCATCATGATGCAACGCAAACTGTCCCTGATATGGGGCGCAACGCTGGGATTCTGCGCATTGGTCGTTCTGCCCGTCATGGCACAGGCGAACTTCACGATCTATGGCGACCCCACGGGCGCGCCTACGACAAACCTGACCGTTGATCACACCATCTACAAGCTGAGCAACGACGGCATGACCAAATTTGCCACATGGGTGGCCTACAAGCTGGAAAAAGACATGTTCACTCCGGCCGGCAAAACCAAACGTGTCTGGAAAAAGGACCCGAATATCCCCAACGGCCAGACTCTAGTCCCCTCGGACTATCAGGGAGCACACGCAACTCTGGACGTTGACCGGGGGCACCAGGCCCCACTCGGTTCTTTCAGCAACACCGCATATTGGAGAAAAACAAATTTCCTCTCCAACATCACACCCCAGAAATCGGACCTGAACCAGGGAGCATGGCTGCGTGTGGAAGTACGCGTTCGCAAGTTGGCTGCCGAAGATGAAACCGTATACGTCATGACCGGTCCCCTGTACGGACAAATATGGGGAAAATTGCCAAACGCGAGCATGACCCACCGCATCCCCACAGGATACTGGAAGATCATCGCCATTGAACAGGAAGATGAGGACGAACCGATACTGGTGACGGGATACATGTTCGGGCAGGACACAGCAAGAAGCGCTGACGAGGATGATTACCGGGCAACGGTCAATCAAATAGAAAAATGCACCTGCCTTGATTTCTTCCCCCTGTTGGACGATGAAATCGAAGAAAGAGTCGAAAGCCAGAACTCACTCGAACTGCCGTCGATGAACTAGCACTGACAACGCAAAAAAAGGGAGGCGGGCACAACACTCCCGCCTCCCGGCAAACCATCAACCAAAAACGTGTTAGTCCTGAATGGAAATGACGTCGGCGGTAACCTGCGTCATCATCATGTCCTGAGCCACATGGCCCACCACATGCACGGTCGCTTCGGAATCGGCCATGGCCATCTCCAACTGCGCCGGATTCATGACCTGCAGACGAATCTCTCCGGTTCCGTCAGAAAAAACATACTCGCCGTCGGCAACCTTGCGAACAACCTTGCCGTCAAGAACGGCACGTGTTTCAAGATCGGCCTTCTTGGCCTTGGCCACGGTATCCACCGGACTGGCCACGGACTTGTCGGTATCGGCCATGGCGGCCACTGCGACCACCGCAAACATCAAAAGAACGATTATGCTCAAACGCTTCATGATAATTACCTTACCTTCTCTCTCGTTGAGAGTTGAAATATATTAGTCACCACGACTGATTCCAGTACTAATACATCAAAAAAACAAAATCTACATTTTTTTTAACGCTTAAGCTACTGTTTTAATTGATTTAAGTATTTTTTGGTTGATTGACCAATCAAAACTTGTGAGAAATAGAACATGACAAAAACGGGTAATGATTCCCAGCAATAGAAACAAAAGACCGCACAGGCGTGCCTGAATTCAGGTTGCGCACATTTGTTCGCAACTATATATGAATTAAGTACTTCGACACAGGAGACATACCTACATGAAACGCTTGCCCTCCGTATTTGTCCCATTCGCCGTTGCCATTGTTTTGCTGCTGCCCAATTATGCTCAGGCAGCAAACACCCACCATGCTGACGGCTTGCGGACACTGTTCCGCTCGTTCATGGAAGCCATGATCAGTGATGAAGCAGGAAAGGGGAACAAGCCCCCTCTGGATCAATACATTGCCTTCACCGAAAACGGCCCAAAGGAATCCCTGATACGAAAAAGCATATCCCGCCTTTTCTTTGTACTGGAAAATCAAGGTCTCGACATGGACGAAGCCATCCCCGATGCCCCGCAGGACAGCGACACCGCGGTCGTGTACATCAAGGACGGGCGAGGGACTCCCCTGCCGCTGACACTCCGCAAGGATTCGGAGGGGAAATGGCGCTTTTCTGACAAAAGCATCTGTCAGCCGGCCCTGACCAGAGTATACGCGCATCTGCGCAACCGCCTTGAAAAGGTCACAAACCTGGGGAAAGACAGCGACGAGTTCAATCCCCGTTTCGTTTCTCCGTATCGCAGCATGATGACCCTTATCGCCGGGGTGGAAAATTTTGCAGGATACAACCTGCAGGACGCAACGCAGGCACTGGACCTTTCCGAACTTTCACCGCCGAAACAGGTTACGGAAGGACCCAACCTGGCCATTATGCTCTATCGCGTGTTGACGCTGGAATCCGCCGTGGACGTGGACGACCTGCCAGCCACGTCCGAATCGTCAAAGGCTCCAACCTTCCTGCACAGGAACGGTCTGGGCGCCATCGGCATGCAGATCACTACCGACAAGGACGGTCTTAAATCCTGGAAATTCAGTCCGGAAACGCTGGATGTGGTCAAGGACATCTACGACGAAACAATCGCCGATGCTCTGAAGCAGGGCATCAACCCGTTTCTGGGAGCCAACCTGACCACAACGGTTCGATTGGACGACTTCATCCAACAACATGCCCCTGCCATGGAACAGCCTGTTTTCGGGATCAATCTGTGGAAATATCTGGCTCTGGTCATCGTGCTGATCCTCTCTCCCCTGGCGTGGCGACTCGGGCACAAAAACGGTCACATCATCATGCTCTGGCTCAAGGCAAAAAAGCCGCAACTGTACCTTGAAGACAAAGTGAACTCCCTGGCCCTGCCCATGAAGATTCTCTTCCTTACGGGCTTATGGGAGATGTATGCCGAACTGGTGCTTGATTACGAATTCTTCGCCTCCATAACCATTCTTTGCATCAGGACCGCATTCACGCTCTCGGCAACACTGGTAGGCTGTCAGGCCGTCATGTTCACAAGCCGCTGGCTTGCCGATGTATCCGGTTCGCGTTCACAAGGAACATTCATTCTTGTCATGGGGCAAATGCTCCGCATTGTCGTGGGTCTCATCGGTCTGTTTCAGGTTGCAGCCCTGTTTGGCCAGGACAGCACACGCGTCCTCGCCGCCCTCGGCATTGGTGGTGTGGCACTGGCTCTGGCCAGCAAAAACACGGTTGAAAACATTTTTGGCACAATAATGATCATCACCTCGCGGCCTTTTGCCAACGGCCACAGAATCCAGGTGAACAACATTCGCGGGGTCGTGGAAAACGTAGGCATTCGCAGCACCACCATCAGAACCCGCGAGTCGTCCCTCGTCACGATTCCGAACGCCACGTTCATAACATCGGCAGTGGACAACATGGGCAAACGGGAATCACGGCGATTCAAAACCCTGCTCTCCCTGACCTACGACACTCCGCCGGACAAGCTCGTGGCCTACGTCAGCGGTATCAAGGCTTTGCTCAATGAAAACAACAAGATAAAGCCGAGCCATCGGCACGTCAGCGTATATGATCTGGGCAGCCATTCCATCGACATCAGGATCAACATGCATCTGGACGTGGAAAAGAAAAGCGAAGAACTCGCCCTGCGCGAACGTTTGATTCTGGACTTCATGATCTTGGCCGAAACCATCGGCGTCGAATTCGCTTTTCCCACACAGACCATCCAAACCATGGCGGCCCCAATTCCGAACCACGAAGACATGGGCGGAGAACGGCGTGCAAATGCACTGGGCAAGGAAGCCGCCAGCATGGTCATCAGGCAACATTCTGAGAAGAACACGTAGTGTGCGGCTCAGAAGTACAAATAGTGGAATTGCGACCCGGCAAAAACATGGAACGTTCAAGTTTTTTTACCCGCTGTTGAACAAAACCGACATGCAGGCAGCCTGTTGCCGATACAAAAGTGTGGTATTTCAGACCTATAAGGAAATACGTCAAACCATACAGTTCTTGGCACGCCAGTTGCTTAAACTAGAATATCCTTCTTTCTTTTGCGATTAAGAAGAAACGGCTTTTCCGGGATTGGCTCGGGGAAGCCGATTTTTTTTTAAACCTTGCCTCATGCCATCCACAAAAAAAGGCCTCTCGAAAGAGGCCTTTGGTTCTCTTATTTATCGTCCGCTTAATTGCTCAGAGCGCCTTCCTCAACCTCGTATCCATTGTCGCCGCCGTTGGTTGTTTCCGAATCCTCTTCCACCTTGAGGTAATCCGGAAGCTCCACACCCTCCTTGGAATCCTGCGATTTCACCTCGGCATCAACAGTGCCAGATCCGGCATCCGACGGGGTGCTCGCGTCGGACGTGGGCGGCTGCGCAACCGGCGATGCCACGGGCGTGGAATAGCTCATGGAGGCCACGCGCTGTTCCTGCGCTTCAATACGAGCGGTCAAATCTTCAACGCGCAATTGCACCTTCTTGATCTTGGCTTCAATATCATAGCGCTTGGACTCGTTTGACATATGCTCGTCGTTGTATGCCGCAAGATTCTTGGCACTTTCTCCCGGTTCACGCATTCCAGCCTGCGACAAAGCCTTTTCCTGTGCGATATCCAGTTCGATTTCCTGCCGTTCCTGCCTGTTTTTGGCCAAAGACAGTTCAAAGGCGGCAATGTCGGCACGGTAATCCGCAAGCTCCTGTTTGAGTTCGGACAACGAAACCTCTTCATTGGCGACATTAAGGTGAAAGCGAGCCTCGTCCACCGGAGCCAGTTGCTCCTCCGACAGTTGTGCCACGAGAGCATCGTCGGAACCAGTGATGTTTCTGGTCATGGTGCCAACGGAACGGCAACCGGACAGGGCAAGCATGAATATGCAAACCGCAAACAATATCTTTCTCATCGTTGGGCCTCCGTGAAATACGACCCAAGGGTCGGGATTTCATTTTGTTTCGTTGTACATATAATCGTTTCGGCAAGGAATCAATCAGGTGCAACGTCTTTCACGCAAAGAAAACGGCCCCGAACGTCAAGCGTACCGGGGCCGGGAGGGTATTCTTCAGCTCAAAATAACATCAAAGCAGTTCGTTGACCTTCTTCATGAGCTCAAAGGCGTCGGCAACATACAGGACATCTGCCTTGCCCTGCGCCCAGCCGCAGGAGGCGTCCGTATTGATGGCTCGGCGTTCGTTGATGAAGCGCCAACCCACCACATGCGGTTCCTCACCGTGGCAACAGGTAGCCAAGCCCTTGGCATGCCGTGGGGTCGAGCCGGTCTGCCCAACCTGATGCAGATGCGTAAGGAAGGAAATCACGGCCTGCCCTTCACCGGAAATATCCACCAGCGATTTGGAAGAACCGAGGGAAGCCTTGGTAGCTCCGAGGAACTGCATGAGGACCTCTTCAGCCACGTCCACATGGGACTGTCCGTCAGCCTGCTTCTTGGTCCAGCCTGCGCCAGCGACAAGCAGGGTCTTGGCATCCGGGCGAATGGTCTGTTCGTCCGCGTCCGGAGCTTGTATTCCGGTAACGGTGGTACGCATCTCGGGCAGAGAAACCTGCACCAGTTCAACATCAGCGCTTCCGGATTCCTCAAAGGCCTCAAAACACCCCGCGTCAACGGTCACGATCCACGGACGCTCGTCACGCGAGAACTCGCCCACCATGCGCTGACGGTAGAACCAGCGTTTAGCAACGGGTTTCCCGTCCTTGGCTTCAAGGCCGGTCAGGTGAGTGTCCACCCTGCCCTGCACGCGAACCGCGAGTCCGGGAATGGCCCGGCTGAAACGGAACGACGCCGGGGCAACCACCATATCGGGATTCACCGCCTTGAACAGCGCCTCGGCCGCAGCCAGGTCTGAAGCATAGCGGCCTTGAGAAAACGCATCGCCGGAAACGCCCAGAAAACGGGCTTTGCAGCCTGCCACGGATTCCGCAGCAGCTCCCACGTCCTCGCCTACAAGCCCCACGGCCAGTTCCGCACCCATTCCAGCGGCAAGCTGGTGGGCTGCGGTCAGGGCTTCGCGGGAAATCTTGGCCAGCGTTCCGTCAGCTTCCGTATGCGCCAGATACAATATCGTACTCATATCCGATCAATCCTTTTGTTTGGTGCTGGCTAGCTGTTGAGCCATTCTACGATTTCACGGGCCATGTCTTCGACCGGCATGTCCTTGACCACGCGGGTTTCGCGGCGTTGCTGCGGCAATTCCACAGCAGCGAAAGCCAGCGAGGACCCCTGCACCACGTCCGCAGGCTTGGCCTGCTGCAGCGCCGGCATGACCAGACGCATGTTCTGCATGCCCACCTGCGGGTTGTTGGGCGGCTCGGGCAGTTCGCCGGTGGCCCAACCCAACACGGCGGGCGTGCCGTTGCAGGCCGAAACCTGATATGCGCCGCCTTCAATGCGCTCCATGATTTCAAGGGAACCGTCATCGCCGGCCGTAAGTTTGTCCACACCCTGAAACTGTTCGCTTATGCCGAGCAACTCGCCCAGCATCTGCATGACCGCACCGGAACCGCGGGAAGCGGATTGCCAGCCGCCGAACACCAACAGCTTGGATTTATCCAGCCCCTGAATACCTTCAATGGACTGGGCCAAAACCGTGGCCACTTCGAAACTGTCTGTGAACCCGGAGGCCGATCCGTCCGCACAAACAAGCTCGAACGGCACCTTCTGGGCAATATTCATCATCACCTGCTGCAATTTAGCCTTGGGACCAAGGCTCACCAGCCAAACCTTGCTGCCCGGATTCTTGGCCGCAAGATTGGCGGCCTCGTACAGGGCATGTCCGGCCCACGGGTCCAGAACAGCAGGCAGCATCATTTCGTTCTTGAGTTCCGGGCCCTGTGCTCCCTGAACGGGTTCCAGGGTTTGCAACGGGTCCGGGACAATGGAACCGCAAACCACTATGTGGAATTCGTTGCTCATCGGTATTTACTCCTTGCTTGGCTCGGCAGTGCGGACCAACTCCGCCCGCCAGTATCCATCCGGTTTCCGGCACTGCCGGTCCGGCAATCTTCTAGTTTTCCGCAGAATGCAAACCGCCCGACCCGGCGGCGAACTGCACGTTGGTGTTCTCATCATCCTCGGGATGCGGCTTGCTGCAATTCCAGAGGCAGGCTCCGCAATGCACACATTTTTCCCGGTCAAACAACGGCGCCCCTCCTTCGGGATTCACGCTGATGGCCTGCCCGGAACAGATTTCCGAACAGACCTGCTCGGTACAGACCGAACAGGCATAGGAATCCGCAAACGTCACATGATCGGCATAGCCCGGATTGGCTACCACCTTGCCCCCCATGAGCAGGGCATCCTGATGCGATACCAACAGTTTTCCGTCCAGCGGAACTTCCGGCCATCCGGCCCGGTCCATGAGCGCGTCATGCAGGCTCGCGCCCTTGGCCTGGCATTCCTTGCGCAGTTGAATCAACTCCTGCTCGGTGACAACGCCCTTGAAATATTCCTCAATACGCGGAATGCGCTCCCACGGCTTGCGAGAACGTCCGGGCATATTGATGGTGCCGCGCGTCAGTCCGGAGAGAGCCATGCCCAACATGCCGGGAATGAAACCCAAGGTAAAGCCGTCACGGGCCTTGGCGGCCTGTTCCGCCTCCTCGCCCACCCAGCTTTCACGACGGCGCTGCACATAAGCGGATTCGAGATTTTCCCGGGTATACGGCCTGCGCTCCCGCATCAGTTCGATCACGGCTTCGGCAAGCTGCACGCCCGTGGCCCATGCCTCGTCAACGCCCGATCCGGTCAGCACGTTGGTGGAGCCGGAACCTTCGCCAATACGCGCGAATCCGTCCCCAGCAAGGAACGGCTCTCCCTGCAAACCAGACTCCTGAAGGGACTTGGCTCCCCACGAACGCAGGGTGCCGCCCTCAAGGTGCTTCCACAGATACGGGTGCATCATCCAGTGCTGCATGTAGCGGTAGGCCGTACGCACCGGATTGTCGAACCACGATGGCACGAAAATACCCAGCGAGGCGGACATGTCCGGGTACACGTACATGAATCCGAAAATTTCAGGCTCGGGATAGCCCAGCGTGTGCAATACGGTGCCGGGCTTGAGTTCACAGCCCTCGGGCAACTGCACCACCATCTTCATGCCCACGGCCCATTCGCGCTGGTGCTTGCCCTCGGGCAGACCGAGTTCGCGGTCCAGATACTGGCCCACCGAGCCCACCGGGCCATCGCCCACCACGGTCAGGGCGGCCTTCACATCCATGCCAGGCATGTATCCGGCATCAGGATTGCCCTGCTTGTCCACGCCCTGATCCACCAGACGAACGCCCTTGACAGCGCGCCCGTTCAGGAGCGGCTCGGCCACCGGGGTTCCCGGCCAAATCTGAGCAAGACCCGAACCCATGACCTGGGAACCGACCCACTGGTTGAACTGGCCCATGGAAAGGACCATGCCGCCATGTTTCTGCAAAAATTCGGGAATCCACGGCAATTCCACGGCATGATCGCGAGCAACGAACTTGAGGCCCGCGTCCGCCACCTTGACCGGGGCGCTGCGACGGCTCGCACCGATGGGGTCCAGCAAATAGGCCACGCGTTCTTCGGTGACCTCGTGGGCCATGGGAATCTGGGAAAGATCGAGATCCGGGAAGGATTCCTTGATGGAACGGCCCTTGGTGACCACGCCGGACACGCCGAATCCGATGTCGTCGGCGCGCTCGTAGCAGATGACCTGCGGCGGCATTCCGGGCATGACCTTGCTCTCGGCCAGCGGGGTTCCGTCCTCGTTCACAAGAGCACGGCCAAGGGTGGTCAAGAAACCACCGGTTGCCGGTCCAAATCCGACACAAACGATGTCGGCTTCCATTTCCTGGCGTTGCACGGTGTCGCTCATTGGCTCTCTCGAAAAACGGATGCCCGGCCGGGCCGGGCATCCGTAGTTTTTACTTTTATTACAGGGGATAATCCAATGCTTCAGGAATCATGACTCCAGACAGGGCCTTGCCTGCGCGGTCCTTGGACAGACGCGCCCCGGCCATACCCGCGTCCACCTTGGCCTTGAGTCCCGCGAACGGCTCCACGCCTTCGGGCGCGCCGTTGGCGAAGCCGTAGACCAACTCGGTACAGATACGTGCGGCCTCACCGGCTGCACGGGCAGCCTGAACATTGGCCATATCCATGTAAAAGGCCACCAGATCATCAATGCCGTCGGCCAGCACCGGATTCATGGCACCCTTTTCCTTGAGTTCGAGAATGTCGAGAATCAGGTAATAGGGTCCGAGCAACCATCCCAAAGCATCGGCCATGGGGAAGGTCACGCCCTGCCGCTTGTTGTGATAAAGCTTGCGGCCTTCGGCATCCTTGGTGTTCTGCAAATGGTTCAGGGTCCACTGCCAAAGCTCAAGAGCCGAGGCAGTCGCTTCCGCTCCCATGCCCGGATTATCGGATTCCACCCGGCGCAACTGGCCGATCCACGCGGAAACCGTGGCCTGGAACACGTCGCTGGTCATGGTCACGGACATATGACGACGCTGGACGGCTTCGGGGCCTTCATAGGTGGCCTCAAGCTGGGCGTCGGTCCATTTCTGCATCAGGAATCCCGGACAATCCTCGGTGATCCCGTAACCGCCCACAAGGCTCACAGCCTCGCGCATGACGGTTGCGCCCACGCCCGTACACCACAGCTTGGTGGCCGGGTTAAGGATACCGGCCAACGCTTCCATGTAGGCGAACTGGACCAACGTGTCGTCCTTGAGCTCCTGATAGCGTGCAGCATCGCGCTCGGATTCGGGCAAATGCTCCAATTCCACAAACTCCTGCACCGTGTCCTTGAGCTTGCGCAGAGCCATCATCTGCTTGCGCGGACCGACAACTCCCTGCTCCTCGAAAAGCTTTTCCTTGGCCTTTTCAATGGGATCAAAGGCATCGGCAAGGCGGGAGGCAGCAAACCCGAGGGAACATCCGGCTTCGCCCGAAGCCCAAACGTCCACCAGGCGCTGCAGTGCGTCTTCGTTCATCTGGATGCCGTGGTCGAAACGCGGCGTTCCTTCCTTGGCGGCGTCGCCGCCCTGAAAGCGCTTGCGGTGGTACCGGATGACCGGCTCCACTGCGGATATCAGCTTGGCCATGGTCATGAGGCCCACGGGAATACGAGTACGATGGAATACGGACCCGATGATCTCGCCGTGGCTGTATTTGGGAATAATGGTCCCGTCCTTGATTTCGAATCCGCCGATAATGCGGCTGGCCGGAACGCGGAGCTTGAGCACCGGGTCGCGGGTGGAGGAAAGCTGGTGCACCATCTTCAGGGTCGGCGCGCCGCGATCATAGGTGCCTTCGTCTTCCTCTTCGAGGATGATCATGCACGAACTCTTGATGCGCTCGTCGTCGGACTCCACTGCGGCGGTCACGAAGTTGGCGAAATCCATGTTGGTGATGAACCGGCCGCGCTTGTCCACTTCAAGAATGGGATCTTCGTCGTTCCACTCGGCAACGCGGACCTTGCCACACATGACGCCCGTGTCCACGCCGATGTACGGCAGGGGTTCGGTCAGCGCAAACGCGCCGCGACGTATTTCCCTGTCTTCGCCCGGCTGGGGAGGCACGCACTGGCCCATATAGGTATCACGCTGTTCGGGCGTACCCTTTTCGTGAATGGGGGCCAGGGCAAGGTTGGTGGCCAAGGAGCAGGTGGCTGCGCCGCCGTCAACCCAAGCCAGTTCGAACGCGGCCAATGCAAGGGCCAGATTCTTGGGGCCTTCGATGAAACCGCCCTGATGCGGGTCCATAAACAACGCGGTAAGACCGGACTGGTCGAACGCGGTCAGGAGTTCGGCTTTCTGATCCGTCCATTCGTGCGTATTGCGTGCGCCTTCGGCCACGAGCTTGGCAACCACGGTACGGGCTATGCCGCGGGCGGACTGCACGGACATTTGCAGATCATACCGATCCGCATAACGCCACATGATCTGCCGGACATCATCTCCGGGGAGGGTACGCAGTGTGTACATGTACTAATCCTGATTCCTGTTTTGATAATGAGACAAAAGGCATTTTGACGAAGTTGCAAGCGTGCAAGATAGGGCATGCAACGATTTGAGTCAAAGTTTTTTGCCGTTTCAAACCATCGTTTAAGCCATGCCCAGCCTTGCTTTCATCCATGTGCGCCCACCTGCGGACACCGGGCAGAAAAAAAATCACACCATACGGGTGGCAATCCAGTCCAGCACGAGGGCAGGGTTGACCGGCACCTGCGTATTGAGAGCCTCCTGCGCCTGACACAGGGCAAGATCAATACGCCGCAACCCGGCAGGACCGTATGAGGACATGGCCCTGGCCACCGGAGATGCACATTCTCCGCGAAGGCATTCACGCAACTCCCGCTGCATGCCCAAAACAATCTGAAGGGCAATATCCTTGTCCACGGCACCCTTGGGCGAAGTGCGCTCAAACCACCCCCGCCCGCTGCGCCAGAAACCGGTCAAGGCGGCTGTCCATTCGTTGATTTCCGGGGAGTTGGTTCGGATGTCCGGCCAGGCCATTGTCACCACCCAACTGCGCGAAACAAGTGTTTCCAGCAGCCGTTCTCGTTGCGGTGCGGCCAGAATGAACACATTGCCGGGGCGCGGTTCTTCCAGCGACTTGAGCAGCGCGTTGGCCGATTCGGTCATGAACTGCTGGGCCTCGGCAAATATGGTGACCCGATAGCCGTCGCCGTTGGGGGGCTGCCCCCATACCGGTCGGGCCTCACGGACATTGTCCACTTTGATCAGCCCTTCCCGCCCATCGAAGAACAACAGGTCGTTGAAAGCCAGATCAACGATCTGCCGACAGGCCGGACACGTGCCACACGGCGGATTCCCGGTTCGGCAATTAAGCTTCATGGCCCAATAAAGAGCGAGGGCAACACGCTCGTCGGCAGTGCCGCCCTCGACAACAATACTCTGCGGGGGATCACCGGCCAGCGCGTCCAGACGGCGCACGGCCTCCTGCTGGTTCGCAAGGGTCTGAATCGGATCAGCGACTCCGGACACCGGCCGCCCTCCTAAAACGTCTGTGCGCGGTCGGGACCAACGGAAACCAAACCCACGGGCACGCCGGACAACTCCTCGATGCGCTTGAGATAATCACGCGCATTGTCGGGCAGGTCGTCCCACGACTTGGCCGCAGTGATGTCTTCGTCCCACCCGGGCAGGGTTTCGTACACCGGCTCCACGGAGGCCATGCCGTTCTGTTCCTGCGGGGGATACAAAATCTCCTCGCCATTGTACTTGTAGGCCACGCAGATCTTGAGTTCCTTGAGGCCGGAAAGGACATCCAGCTTGGTGATGGCCAGTTCCGTGGGACCATTGAGGCGCACGGATTCACGCAACACGACCATGTCCAGCCAGCCGCAGCGGCGCTTGCGCCCGGTGGTTGCACCGAACTCGCCGCCCTTGGTCTGCATGTAGTCGCCGTCCGCGTCAAAAAGCTCGGAGGCAAAAGGACCGCCGCCCACACGGGTGGTGTAGGCCTTGACGATGGCCACGATGCGGTTCAGCGCCCGCGGCGAGCAGCCCGAACCGGACGCGGCGTTCGCGGTCACGGTGTTGCTGGAGGTCACGAACGGATAAGTTCCGTGGTCAATGTCCAGATGCGTTCCCTGTGCACCTTCAAAAAGGACCATGCCGCCCTTTTCGTTGGTGTCCTGAATGGCCGAAGACACGTCGCCAAGATACGGAACCAGACGATCCACGTACGGCAGGACCTCGTCATACACGGTCTGGGCGTCAATGGCCGGTTCGTCATACAGGTGCTGCAACAGAACGTTCTTTTCCTCAAGGGCCTTGTCGATCTTTTCGCGCAGCAAGTCCTTGTTGATGAAATCTCCGGCACGAATGCCGCAACGGTGCATCTTGTCCTCGTAGCAAGGGCCGATGCCGCGCCCGGTGGTGCCGATCTTCTTGGCGTCGGACTTTGTGGATTCACGCGCAACGTCCATTGCCCGATGGTAGGGCATGATCACGTGGGTCTTCTTGCTGACCATGAGGCGCTCGGGCGAAACGTCGATACCGCGCTCGGCCAGTTTGTCCAGCTCTTCGCAGAAAACCACGGGATCAAGCACCACGCCGTTGCCGATCAGACACTTTTTGCCCGCATGCAGCACGCCGGACGGGATGAGGTGAAGGATGCACTGTTCGCCGTTCACAACCAGCGTATGCCCGGCATTGTTGCCGCCCTGAAAACGAACGATGGCAGAGGCTTTTTCAGCCAGCATGTCAACGATCTTGCCCTTGCCCTCGTCCCCCCATTGGGACCCGAAAACAACAATATTGGCCATATTTCTGCTCCTTGAACACGCCGCCGCCGAACATGCACGGCCTGCGCACTTAGTCATAAAGAATTTGCGTTAATGAATTCGAGAAGAAACTGTCAACCCGGGGTCAGCCCCGATCCTTGGGGGTCAGCTTGAGCACCTTGCCCTTGTGACGATCGCGGACATCGTCGTCATCCGCATTGTCCACGGCATGTGGCACGGACTCCGGGACAGGCCGTTTCTTTTTTTCCGGGGCCGTCAATGCAGCCAGATCGGTCGGCATATCTGCACCGGGTTCCCGCGACTGCGCCCAGTTGTAATTGAAAAGCTGGTTCTTGAAGCGCACGGACTGTATCATGTTGAACATGATAACGGATTCTTCCCAACGCTTGGTGGGTTCGAAACGCCGAACCTGTTCGGCATACTTTTCCCACAGGCTCATGAGCGACGCCTCGTCATAGGCATTCAATTGCCGCGCCAGCTTGACCAGCGCCTTTTCCAGATAGGATTCAGCCATTACTAATATATATCCTCACAATGCGAATTTGCCGTGCGGAGCATATGACGCACGCGCACGGAATAACCCATAACAGAAAACCCTCAGACCCGCCAAACGTAAAATTCCGTGAATCCCGGCGGGTTCAACAAAAAGGCCCCTGCCAAAGGCAAGGGCCTGTTGTTGCTGCCAAAGGATGGCGCAAAGGCTAGAACCGTTCGAAGTCCTCGTCATCCATGGTCAAATCAACACCACCGCCGGCTGCGCCGGAATCGCTTCCGGCAGGACCCGCGGGATTGGGGTTCTTCCCGGAAGCGGCTGCCCCCTTGCCTGCGCCCAGTGCCTTGGGAGAGGCGACAGAGGGCTTTCTAGCACCCGCCTTCTTGCCCCGGTTCAACATACTCATGGTGGCGGAATCCAAACGGAAGAACCGCAACGTTTCCTGAAGCTGCTCGGCCTGTCCGGAAAGCTCTTCTGCCGTGGAGGCCACTTCCTGCGAGGCCGAGGCATTCTGCTGCACGACCTTGTTCAGGTCCTGTATGCCGGTATTGACCTGTTCGGCCCCGGCATTCTGGTCATCACTGGCTGAGGCTATCTCCTGAACAAGCTCGGCGGTCTTGTTGATGTCGGGCACGATGCGTTCCAGCAGTCCGCCCGCCTCTTCCGCCACCTGCATGCTGTCCGAGGAAAGCTCGCTGATCTCGGCTGCGGCCTGTCCGGAGCGCTCTGCCAATTTGCGAACCTCGGCGGCCACAACGGCAAAACCCTTGCCATGTTCGCCGGCCCGGGCCGCTTCAATGGCCGCGTTCAAGGCCAAGAGGTTTGTCTGCCGCGCAATTTCCTCGACAATGGAAATCTTTTCGGCAATCTCCTTCATGGCCGAGACAGTATTGCGGACAGCCTCGCCCCCCTGGGCCGTGTCTGCAGAAGCCTTGACCGCAATACCGTCCGTGGTCTTGGCGTTGCTCGCGTTCTGGCTGATACTGGAAGTCATCTCCTCCATGGAGGCGGAGACTTCCTCAACGGCCGAAGCCTGCGTGCTTGCGCCCTGCGATAATTCCATGGAGGCGGAGGCCAACTCCTCGCTGCCCGCAGTCACGTTTTCCGTGGCCTGCGAAATTTCGGCAACAATCTGCTTGAGCCTGTCAACCATGCTATTCATGGATCTGAGCACAAGCCCAGCCTCGTCGCTATTGCTCGGAGGAACCTCCATGCTCAAATCGCCCTGGGACATTCTTTCCGAGATATCCACGGCCTGTCGCAAGGGTCGAACAATGGAACGCACCACCAGCAATACGAGGGTGAAAATGATCGCCAGCAACACGATGGTGGGAACAAGAATCTTCAGCCGCATGGAATTCATCTGATCTCGCACATCATCAATATACAGACCGCTTCCCACGACCCAGCCCCAGGGCTTGTAAAGTCTCACGTACGAAAGCTTGGGCTGCGGTTCGGACGCACCGGGCTTGGGCCAGACATATTCGACAAAACCTTCACCCTTGTTCCGGGCCACCTGTGCCATTTCCTTGAACAGGTATACATTGTTGACATCCTTGATCCCGGCAAGATTCTGACCGTCGAGTTCGGGCTTCATGGGATGCTTGATCATGATCGGCACAAGGTCGTTGATCCAGAAATACTCCTTTTCATCATAGCGCAACGTGCCCACTTCCTCGGCGGCCGTTTTCTTGGCCTCTTCTTCGCTCATGGCACCGGAGCGGGCCTTTGCGGCATAGTCCTCAATCAGAGTATAAGCCACGTCCACCGTGTTCGAAAGGGCCTGGCGCTTCTCCTTCATCAACGCCTCTGTCGTTGAAGGCAGATAATAGAAGACCATACCCACAAGAACAGCTGCTGCCATTCCTACGAACAGGATCAAAATCTTCGATGACAGCCCCCAATCCTTGAATCGTTTCATCTCCCCTCCTAACCAAAAAGGTCAACTAGCAAAAAAGCCACTTCTACTGACATAATCACCAATTGCCTGTTCTTAAGGAATGATAATCTTCCCCCGAAATGCAGAAAAAAAATATTTATGGTCCAAAGCACCCAATTGCCGCCCCCTGTCGGCTGTGCTATGTGCCCACCAATTCACGCACCGCCAAGCGTTCCACTCGGCCCTGCATCCACCCTTGAATTACAGGAGATTATGGCAATGAGCGATCTCAAGAACATGTACAAGACCCTGCAACAGGACCCGTTTCCCAACGAACTGACCCTGAAAGTCGGCGAGCAGGAAATGGTCTTTGCCAAACGGACCTGGGACATCGACGGCGAGACCAAAGGCCTGCGCTACGGTGAAAACCCGGACCAGCCCGCGGCACTGTTCGAACTCAAGAAAAGCGAACTCGAAGTCGGCGGCGTGCGCTTCCGCGGTCCGGGCATGGGACTTGTTTCCGCCCTGAATGAATCCAACATGCTGCAGGCGGGCAAACACCCCGGCAAGATCAACCTCACGGACGTGGACAACGGGCTGAACATCCTGCAATACCTTTCGGCAAAACCTGCGGCCGTCATCCTCAAGCACAACAACCCCTGCGGCGCGGCGTGGACCGAAGACGGGCTGGCCACGGCCATGCAGCGGGCCTTCGAGTGCGACCGCATCGCGGCCTTCGGCGGAGCCATCGTGGTCAACCGTACGCTGGACAAAGCCACGGCCGACATCATCAACAACGCCTATTTCGAGGTCGTCGCCGCACCCAAATTCGAGCCCGACGCTCTGGAAGAGCTCAAAAAACGTAAAAATCTCCGCATACTCGAGATTCCGGGCATCAACGAACTGGCTTCGTTCAGCAAGGACCCGTTCCTGGATATCAAATCACTGATGGATGGCGGCATGGTCGTGCAATTCTCCTTCCGCAACCGCATTCTCTCCACCGGGGACTTCATTCCCGCTGCCGCCGAAAAAGACGGAGAATCCTTTACGGCCCGCGCACCTTCGGCCAAGGAAGCGGACGACCTGCTCTTTGCATGGGCCGTTGAAGCGGGCGTGACCTCCAACTCGGTGCTTTTTGTCAAGGACGGAACTACCACCGCCATCGGCACCGGCGAGCAGGACCGTGTGGGGTGCGTCATGCTGGCCATCAGCAAGGCCTACACCAAATATGCGGACATGCTTGCATTTTCCAAACTGGGCAAATCCCTCTTTGAGCTCAAGCTGGCCGCGCGCAACGATGCGGAAATGGCCAAGGAGCTCGAAACCATCGAGGCCGAAACCAAAGAGGCCCGGGGCGGACTGCCCGGCTCGGTGGCGGTTTCCGACGGTTTCTTCCCGTTCCGCGACGGCGTGGACCTGTGCATCGACGAAGGTATCTCCGCCATTGCCCAGCCCGGCGGTTCGATCCGCGACCACGAGATCATCCAGGCCGTGAACGAGGCCTCCCCGCAGGTGGCCATGGTCTTCACCGGCCAACGCTCCTTCAAGCACTGATCGGCCAGCCTGAAAATCAGCCTGTTTACACGGCTGGAATTCCGGCTCGGAATACGATACAACCTATTCGGCTTCGCGGGGGGACCCAAGGGACCCCGCGAAGCCTTTTCCTGTCCGCCAGCCGCAGCACGCAGAGGAGTACATGTCAAAATCGCTGACCCATATCCGCCCCGGAGCCGTGGTGGAATTCATGCACGGTGACCAGCCGCAACTGGCCTGGGTTCTTGAAGAACAGTCCGGGAAGCTCAGGATATGGACCATCAACAAAAGGGAGATGAAACTCCCTGCCGCACGGGTTTTGCCATGGTACGGTCCGGGGCACGATCCCGGTTGCAGCCGGCAGGAAATCCAGGACAGGCTCAACGCCCATCAGGAACGGCGCGGAGAGATACAGGCCGGACTGAACGTCATGGAACTTTGGGACCTCGCACAGGGAGAACTGGACAAGGCCAAGCTCGAATGGTTTGCGGACTTGCTCTGGGAAGATGCCGGGCCGGATCAGCTGGCAGCCCTGGGGCGGGCCATGCTTTCCGCCAAAACACATTTCAAGTTTCGGCCGCCCTACTTTGAAATCTATCCCGAAGAGACCGTTGAGCTGCGCCTCAAGACGCAGGCCGAGGAAAAGGAACGGGAAGCCGTGGTCCGGGCGGGATCAGACCTGTTCAAGGCGTTGTGGGAAGCACGCATGCACGGCTGCGACGCAAAAACGCCGCGTATGGACGACGACGTGACCGAGCGGCTCAAACAGCTCCTGCTGGACCAGATCGCCAAGCAGGCCGACGACAAAAGCGAAAAGATCTGGACCGCGGTACGAAAGGGATTGCCGGACATACCCCACCTTGCCCTGTTGCTGGCTCAAAAATGGGGAGTGCTCCCGCCGCACCACAACTATCTGCTGGACGAAGCCGGATACGAATGGGGCAATGACTGGAGCAAACGTCATCAGAAGGCACTTTCCGAACAGTTCGGATGCTTCGAATCGTTGCGCACGGAACCGGAAGACACACCTTTCGTCAGCATTGACGGCAGCACGACCAGAGATATCGACGATGCATTTCACGTCAGCCGCACAGAAGACGGTTATCGGCTGCAGCTGGCTCTTGCCCGTCCCATGCTCTGCTGGGACTTCGGCTCCGAGCTGGACAAGGATGTTTTCGAACGCGCATCCAGCCTGTACCTTCCCGAAGGCTCCACCCACATGATGCCCGAGGAACTGGGCACCGGGCTGTTCAGCCTGTTCGAAGGGCAGGACCGGCCGGCCATGATCGCCGACTTTGACCTTGATCCGGACGGGGCCATTCGCTCGGCAACACCGCGCCTCGGCTGGGTCCGCATCCAGAAAAACGACACCTACGAAAATGCGGAACGGGTCCTGTCGGAAAACGGCGATGAACATCTGGCCCTTGCTCACGAACTGGCCAGCCTGCTGATCAAGGGACGCATTGCCAACGGCGCATGCATCATCCGCAAGCCAGAACCCATCGTCACGGTGGAAGGCGAAGGCCACGACGCCGCGGTCTGTGTGACCATGAAGGAAGCCTGCCCTGAAGCCGAACTCATCGTCAGCGAATTCATGATACTGGCCAACTGCGGCCTGGCCCTGTGGGGACAGGAAAACAATGTCCCCCTGCTGCACCGCACGCAGGACATTGCCCTGCCCGCAGAGGCTGCGGGAATCTTCACGGACCCCACGGAAATACTGCCCCGAGTCCGCCTGCTGCTGCCCGCACAAACGGAACTGCAGCCCAAACGCCACGCCGCGCTGGGCGTCCCTGCGTACACGTCCATCACCTCCCCCCTGCGCAGGTATCTTGATTTCGTGAATATGGCCCAGGTCTGCTCCATGTTGGAAAAAGGAGAGCCCCGGCTTGATACCGACAGGCTGGAATCACTGCTCACGCACCTTTCCCCGCGCATGAGTGCGGTCTCGCAGGTACAACGGTTCCGCCCGCGCTATTGGAAGCTGCATTATCTTTCCCGCGAACGCAAAAAGCTTCGGGAGGCCATTGTGGTGGACGAAAACGGTCCGCTGCCCAACCTTGCCATGCCGGAACTGCAAATCAATGTTCGCGTGCCCCGCAAACTGCTGGGGGACAAACTCTACCCGGGCCAGCGTTTTCAGATCAATTTCGGAAGAATCGATCCGCTGACCAATGAAATCAAGGTTGCCGAAGCCCTGGAAGACTGACCAGCGGCCCGCACCATCCTCGGAGAAATCATCTATGAACGAAGCCATGAACTTCAATTTTCTGCGCCATACCCCACTGCCGCCCAACGGGCGCAAGGTGGCGGTCATCGGGGCCGGACCTTCCGGCCTTGCCGCTGCGGGCTACCTCGGCGGCATGGGCTATCAGGTGGAGGTCTATGACAAGTTGCCCAAACCCGGCGGCCTGATGACCTTCGGCATTCCCAGCCACCGCATTCCTTCCGCACGCATCGACGCGGGCGTGCGCATTCTTGAACGCACACTGGGCGTCAATTTCCATTGTAAAACCAAAGTCTGCTGCTCGGCTCCCCTGCACGAAGAGGAAGGCGATCATTTCTCCTGGGACATGATCGGACTGGGCGAACTGGTGGAAGAGCACGACGCCGTTATCATCTGCACGGGGTCATGGAAATCCCGCAGGCTGAATATTCCGGGCGAGGAATTGGAAGGCGTGTATTCCGGTCTTGAATTCCTTTTCCCCATCCGCGCCGCCCGCTACGACACGCGCAACATGCACACACCGGACGTTGCCGGCAAAAACGTCGTGGTCATCGGTGCGGGACATTCTGCCATGGACGCGGCCCATGCGGCCCTGCATCTTGAAGCGGCCAAGGTTTCCGTGGTCTATCGACGCACCAAACAGGACGCGCCCTGCGGCACGTTTGAAATAGACCGCCTCCTCGAACTGGGGGCCGAATGGATCGACAAGAGTTCCCCCGTCTCCATTCAGGGCGACGACCACGTGAAGGAACTGCAGATCGAAGGTCCTGACGGTAAAAAGACCCTGCCCGCGGACGCGGTGATCGGGGCCATCGGCGAAATCCCAACACCGCCCTTTGCCGGGGAACTGGGGCTGGAAAACATCCGCAAGGGCGATGTCCGCTGGCTGAACATGACCGCCATCAACAACGTATTTGTGGCCGGCGACGTGCTCAGCGGCCCGAGCAAGGTCGGCAAGGCCGTGGAATCCGGCCTCAAGGCTGCCCGCTCGCTGGCCAACTGGCTGGACATGCAAAGCCATGATCCGGACGCGCGCTTCTCTGAGCAGGAACGCTACAAGGGAGGCCGCTCATGAGTTCGGAAAAAACCCTGTTCATCGACTACAGCAAATGCATCGGCTGCGAAACCTGTGAGGCCGTGTGCGGCTTTATCAACGACAAGCCGCGCATCCACATGACCCGGACCCGTGACGGTCTCATGGTTCCCCTGTACTGCCACCACTGCAAGGACGCCCATTGCGCCAAGGTCTGCAAGAAAGGCGCGATCGCCCGCGACAGGGACGGGGCACTGGTGTTGCAGACCATGCTCTGCCGGGGTTGCGAAACACGCCAGTGCATTCTGGCCTGTCCGTTCGGCGCCATTTTCGCTACGGCCACGGGAGTTGCCGTGCGCAAATGCGACCTGTGCGCATCCCGGCGCGACCTTGGCATGGCCCCGGCCTGCGTGGAGATGTGCCCGTGCGGTGCGGTCATGTTCGTGGACCGGGAAGATGTTGACCACCTGGCCACCGAGGAATCCGAGGCCAGTCTCAAACGGGTCATCGAGCACATCCGCCCGGCAGTACGCCGAAAGGCCTGACAGCTTTTCAAGATTGCCCAAAACAGGTATTGTCCATGCGTTGTTTTCGTGAATATTCAAGGAGTGGAACATGTCCATCGTTCTGATTCTTTTTGCATTCTTCATAGGTTCGCTGCCCTTCGGGCTGTACATTGCCAAAACGTTCCGGAACATCGACCCCAGAAAGGACGGCAGCTGCAACACCGGAGCCACCAACGTGGCCCGGCTCTGCGGAACACGCTACGGCATTGCCGTACTCGTGCTGGATGTTCTCAAGGGTGCGATCCCGGTGATCATGGCCAACATATGGGGGGCAGGCTGGATTCTTCTGTCCATCATCATGCTCGGTGCTGTGCTCGGCCACGTGTACTCCCCTTTCCTGAACTGGAAAGGCGGCAAGGCCGTGGCCACCACCATCGGCGTCTTTCTCGCGGCCTCGTTCTGGCCGGCCCTGTTTGCCGTGGCCGCCTGCGCCGCGGTCATCGCCCTTTCCGGCTACGTAAGCCTCGGCTCGCTGACCTTTGCGGTCTGCCTGCCCCTTTTCTCGCTGCTTTCAGGAAATATCCACCTGCTGCCTGTGGCGACCATCCTCATGGTGCTCATGTTCTGGCGACATCGGGAAAACATCCAGCGACTGGCACGTGGTGAGGAAAAACCCTGGCGCACAAAAAAAAGCAATCAAGACTAGACAGCAAGACAAGGTCCCGAACATTCGGGACCTTTTTTTTGCGGTTGACGGTCACTGTCGGCCTTCTTTATTCTCATCCATCAACATGAACTGAAAACAAACCCCGAGGACAACCATGGCTTCGCCCTCTCCCAAGCACTATGTCTACTACTCCATCGCCGCATCCCTGATCACGCTCGGGCTGAAATTCGGCGCCTGGGGCATGACCGGTTCGGTGGGGCTGCTTTCCGACGCCATGGAAACGCTGGTCAACCTCACCGCAGGCATTCTCGCCCTTATCGCCCTGACCGTGGCTCTGCGCCCGGCAGACCGGCAGCACACATACGGGCACGGCAAGGCCGAGTACTTTGCCTCCGGGGCTGAAGGAATGCTTATTACCATTGCGGCCGTAGGTATCAGCTATGCGGCAGTCGACCGTTTCATGAATCCGCAGGCCGTTAGCAACCTCGGATTGGGACTGGGGCTGGCCCTGCTCTCGTCCGTGGTCAACTTTGTCACGGCCAAACTCATGCTGCGCGCGGCCAAACGGTTCGATTCCATTACGTTGGAAGCGGATGCAAAACACCTGCTCACGGACGTATGGACTTCGGTAGGGCTCGTGGCCGGACTGGCCATTCTGCTGGTCGCGCCCCAATGGCAGATACTTGACCCCATCATCGCCTGCATCATGGCCCTGAACATCGTGCGCACGGGCCTCGACCTGCTCAAACGTTCCATGGGCGGCCTCATGGACGATGCCCTGCCCCAGGATGAGATTTGTGCCATAGCCCAAGCCATCTCCGACAACATCGGCGGCCAGTATGCCTACCATGCCCTGCGCACACGCAAGGCCGGCTCCGCACGTTTCATCGATTTCCACCTGCTCCTGCCCGGTGAACGCAGCGTGCAATATTCGCACGACCTGTGTCTGCGCGTGGAAGACGCCATTCACGAAAAATTGCCCAACGCCCAGATAACCATCCATGTGGAACCGCTGGAAGACGCGGCTTCCTGGGACGGGAAAAAAGTGGGCGGCCTGTGCAAGACAGTCATAGAAACCGGCGAAGAATGTTCCTTTGAACAAAAACAAAAAAAGAAAAGCTGACGACGGGCGAACCCGCATTTATCCGGCAAATAACAAAAAGCGGCCCGAAGCATTCCGATGCTCCGGGCCGTTCTCATGACAGATTATCAATCGCCGGGTTCAATACCGTGAGCGAGGCAACCCCGCGAGGATGGCCTCCACCACGGGCTCCAACGACCTGCGTTTGAGAGCCACGGCCGGGATGCCTTCCGGAAAGATGTTGGTTATCACTTCCCGCTCGTCCAGCGTCAGGCTGTCCCACTTGTTGAGTACAAGCACGGTGGGCACGTCCTGCATGTCCATGTCATTCAGGATGGTCCGCACGGCTTCCACCTGTTCCTCCACTTCGGGATGCGAGGCGTCGGCCACCAGCACCAGCAGATTGGCGGATTCCAATTCCTCGAGCGTAGCCTGAAACGCTTCTTTCAGGTCCGGCGGCAGGCGGCGGATGAATCCCACGGTGTCGGTCAGCACCACCTCGCGGTCCTTGGGAAAACGGATGCGGCGGCTGGTGGGATCAAGCGTGGCGAACAGCTTGTTCTCGGCCAGCACCTCGCTGTTGGTCAATGTATTCAGCAGCGTGGATTTGCCAGCGTTGGTGTAACCCACCAGAGAAACGATGGGCAATCCCGCCTTGTGCCGACGTTCGCGGGTCTGGCCGCGCTGTTTGCGCACATTGGCCAGTTCCTTCTTGAGCTTGGTCAAACGGTCGCGGGCACGCCTGCGGTCCACTTCCAGCTTGGTTTCACCCGGTCCACGGCCGCCAATACCGCCCATGAGCCGGGACATGGCCCGATTGCGTCCCACAAGACGCGGCAGCGCGTACTTGAGCTGCGCCATCTCCACCTGCAGCTTCCCGGCGCGGCTGGTGGCATGCTGGGCAAAAATATCCAGAATGAGCTGGGTGCGGTCCAGTATGCGCCGCTCGGTCACGTCCGCAATGTTGCGCAGTTGAGCCGGGGCGAGATCCTGATCGAAAAGAATGATGGAGGCGTTGGCCTGCAAAGCCTGCACCTCGAGGTCCGCCAGTTTGCCGCGCCCGAGAATATACTTCGGATTGAGCTTGCGCACCCGCTGGATCATGGTCCCGGCGGGCAAAAGTCCGGCTGTCTTGGCCAGTTCGGCCAACTCGTCAAGCGCCCGTTCCTGAGCCGGCTTCGGCGCGGTGTCCACGCTGACCAGCAGGGCGCGCTCTCCGTCGCCGTCCACCTCAACGCCTTCCTGCACGCGGGCGAATTCGTCCTCAAGGGCCTGCACCGTGGCATCGAGATCCACGTCGAGCCGGTCCCAACGACTGGAAGGCAGCATTTCATAGTTGCGCCCCTCGGCATTGGGAGGCAGCAGATAGGCCACTTCCGCGCTTTCCGGCTCATTGCCGGACAGGGACAGTGACATGACATTGTCCAACCGCAGAAAAACCATATCCATAAGGTCTTCCTGCGACAGCCGTTCCCCGGCAAGGTGTGTGTGCATGAGCCGGAGCCCGCGCAAACGGCCGGCCCCGGTGCGCGAACGCGGCAATTCGGGGATATAGATGGAGGTGGGGTCACCAACAAGCACCATGGAAGGCCGTCCCTGACGGTCGATGAGCAGCCCTATCTGGCGACCGATCTCATGGCTGAGCCGGGCCAGTTCGCGAGCCTGTTCCAGCGTGTATCCTTCATGAACGGGATAGCGTCGTGAATACAGGCGGTTAAGCGCCTTGAGTTGGCTGGGCTTGAGTCCCTGGGTATTTCCCTGCGTTTTCTGGGCTATGAGAGCCTCCGCCGTGCGGCTTGCTGGTCAGGCCGGAAACGGTACGGAAAGCATCCCGCTTCCGCTCCCGGCCTCTTCATTGTGAAACAGAATCAAACTAGGCGTCATGCCCGGCAAGATATTCAGTGATCATGGCGTCATACTTGCTGGTAATGCTGAAAGTCTCGGTGGCCAGCTCCTTGCGCAGCGCAAGTGAAATCGCGCCGTTATCCTCAATTTCCTTGCGGATGCGGTCGTAATGCTCCACACCGGGCACCACGCAGATGCTGTGAAAATTCTTTGCCGTGGCGCGCAGCATGCACGGACCACCAATGTCGATCTGCTCGACAGCGTCCTTGAGGGCCAGCCCCTTGCGGGCGGCTTCGGCAAAATTATAAAGATTGACACAGATCATGTCGAACGGCTCGATATTGAACTCGCGCAACACTTCCAGATGTTCGGGATTGTCCTTGTCGGCAAGAATGCCGCCATGGATATTCGGATGCAGGGTCTTGACCCTGCCGCCGAGGATTTCCGGGAAATCGGTGACTTCACTGACCGGAGTCACGGGCAGTCCGGCGTCCTGCAGCATTTTTCTTGTTCCGCCCGTGGAAACCAGTTCAACACCCTTTTCCACAAGAAACGACGCAAATTCGGCCAACCCGGATTTGTCGGTAACACTCAACAATGCTCTTTTGATGGGCAACGCGTCCATGACACCCCTCCAATATGTTTTTGGAGGACGTGCCAGATTTGCCGCCCAAAGGCAAGAAAATCCACCGAACAGAATGCTCTCCTGTCAAAGGCTGGTCCCCCGCCCTGCCGCCGCATTGGGGCAGGACGGGAAACCAACGGGGAGGGGAGACCTTTGTTATGCCTGGATCTGCGCCAGCAGTTCCAGAGCCTGCTCGTTGGCCGGGTCAGCCTCGAGAATACGCTCGAGTTCCGTCCGGGCCTCATCCTTGCGATCAAGGCAGACGTAACATCCGGCAAGCGCATAACGCACTTCGAACTTGTCCGGCTGAATCTCCAGGAAATTCTTGAGATATGGAATAATGTCCTCAAGGCGCTCCATCTCGTGTCCGAGCCTGATCAGGCTGAACAATGCCACCATGCACTCGGAATTCTTGTCCAGAGCCTGGGTGAACATGGAGTATGCCTCTTCATGCTTGCCATTCTCCAGCTCAATAAGACCGATGCCGGCGAAACTCTTGTCCGTGGCTTCGACATTGTGCGCCTTGTGATACAGGGACAAGGCCTCTTCCAGAGCGCCGCGCTGTACCGCGATGGTGGCAAGCCCGAGATACGGGTCGGGATGCACGCCGTTGGAGCCTATGGCTTTCTTGTAGTACTCCTCGGCTTTCTCCAGTTCACCCATGAACAGGTAGCATTCACCGAGTTCCTTGTTGATTTCGTAATCCAGATGACCACTCATTGCATTTCCCCTCCATTTCTCCTTTGCCCTGTTACGGGCGGGAAATTCATTCAGCCGAAACTGGCTTGGCCAAAACTCATGCAATCCATATGCCAACACACTGCAACCGTTATCGAAATACCCCGCACCAGCACAGATAACCATTCACAATAATTGAATATAAACAGGAACACGTCACGCAACCCCTTTCAATATATCCTTTTTTGCAAACAGGCACTTTTCTTCCGGTTCAATCATCATTTCGCAAAATGCCGTGCTTTTGACATTTTTCCTGTGCCCACAGCCAAAGCAGGCTATTGCTAGACAATAAAATATATTATTTTGAGTACTTAAACAAAATGGAACACTAGTTGCTTGTCGTGGTGAGCCCGGGGCGGAAAGAGTTGCCGCCCAACTTGGGACCAGCGAGAAAACAGTCCGGAGGATCAAGAAAATGAAAGAAATGTTCGGAACACATATCAACGTGACAGCCAAGGTGCTGGACCTGCGACTGGAACGTCAAAATCTCGTCATGGGCAACATCGCCAACGCCAACACTCCGGAATACAAGCCCAGAAAACTCGAATTCGAGGACCAGCTGCAGACCGCGCTGGCTCTGAACATGAAAGGCAAGCTGACCAAAACGGACAAGATGCATATGCCCGCGGCCTTTGATCCCAACGGCTTCCAGGGCGACGAACTCAAAGAGTTCAAGCCCCGCTACGTGTACGGCGAAGATTCCGTGGATATGGAAAAGGAAGTGGCGGCCATGGCCAAGAACAACCTGATGTACAACGCCCTGACCAGCGTCATCAAAAAGAATTTCACAGGGCTTGAAAAAATCATCAGCGAAGGAGCCAAGTAAATGGATTTCATGAGCGCACTCGACATCGGTTCGTCCGGGCTCAAGGCGCAGCGTTCGCACCTGAACGTCATCTCCATGAACCTGGCCAACATCCGGACCACGCGGACCATGGAAGGCGGCCCCTACCGCCGCAAAAGCGTGTCCTTCGAGTCCAGCCCGGTCTACTCGCCTTTTGACAAGGCCATGCAGGACGCCAGTAACCGCGACCTGCACGGCGTTCGTGTCAACGGCGTGACCGTGGACCAGCGTCCGTTCAAGGAAGTTTTCGACCCCAACCACCCGGACGCCAACGACCAGGGATACGTTTATTACCCCGACATCAACGTGGTCGAGGAAATGACCAACATGATGACGGCCATGCGCGGCTACGAGGCCAACGTGCAGACCATCCAGACCGTGAAGAACATGTTCAACAAAGCCCTGACCATCGGGCAATAGCAGGAGTGACCGACCATGATGATCAACAAGAGCGCGGCCCTTCAGGCCTACCAGAACAACATGGGAACCCTGCAGCGCAACAAGCGGCAGCAGAACATTGAAAACACGGTGGCCGACGGCCTTGCCAAGCCGCAGGAACCGCGCACCTCGTTCGAAGACACTGTCAAACAGTCCCTGAACAAGGTCAACGACATGCAAAGCGAGAAAACGGCCATGATCGAATCATTCGCGGCCGGTGAAAACACCAACGTCCATGAACTGATGATCACCATGCAAAAGGCCGGACTGGCCATGAACATGACCAGCGCTGTCCGCGGCAAGGTCCTGAGCGCGTATCAGGAAATCATGCGGATGCAGTTCTAGGCATACACACGAAAATTTCGACGCAACCAGCGGAACCACAAACTTCGGGAGAATAGACCATGCCTCCGGCACTGAAAGAACTGATGAACAAGGCCACCGGATTCTGGGCGGACAGAACGCTTTCCCAGCGCATGCTCATTGCCGGCCTCGCCCTTTCCGTCATTATCGCGTTCATCCTCATGATCTACTGGATGAACAGGCCGGATTGGAAGGTCCTGTACACCAAGCTCTACCCCGAAGACGCCAACAAGGTCGTGAGCATGCTCCAGCAGGCCAAGGAGCCGTACAAGCTCTCGGACAATGGCCAGACCATCATGGTACCGGCCGACCGTGTTTATGAACTGCGCCTGAAGATCGCGGGCGAAGGCAACCTGCACGGACAGGGCATCGGCTTCGAAATCTTCGACGAAGTGAAGATCGGCCAGACCGACTTCGTGCAGCACATCAACTACCAGCGCGCCCTGCAAGGCGAATTGGCGCGAACCATTTCGGAATTTCCCATGGTGGAAAAGGCCAGGGTCCACCTGGTCATTCCCCAGAAGAGCCTGTTCATTGAAGATCAGGTTCCGCCCACCGCATCGGTGATCCTGAAACTCAAGGACAACGGCAAGCTCAAGCCCAAGGAAGTCAACGGCGTCGTCAACCTGATCGCCATGGCCGTGGAAGGGCTTGACCCCAAACGCATCACCATCACGGACATGCAGGGCCGCCCCCTGTACATTCCCGAAGAAGACACGGGAGTTTCCATGTCCAACACCCAGCTGGAGTTCAAGCAGAACATGGAACGCCAGATGGAAATGCGCCTGCAGGAACTGCTGACTCCGGTCGTGGGTCCGGGCAAGGTCATCGCCCGCGTCAACGCGGACCTCGACTTCAGCCAGAAGACAATCCGCAAGGAAACCTACGATCCCGATGGCTCGGTGGTACGTTCCGAAACCCGCAGCGAGGAATCCACCCGCGGCGCGGCCTCCCTGGCCGGCGGCGAACCGGACGTGAACTTCCGCGGCGACGGCTACACCGGTTCGCGCACCACCCAGGATTCCAACCGCGAATCCCGCACCACCAACTTTGAAATCAACAAGCAGGAAGAAAACATCGTGGCTCCTGTCGGCGAGTTGCAACGGTTGAGCGTTGCGGTTATCGTTGACGGAACGTACGTGGCCAACGAGGAAACGGGCAAGATGGACTATGTGCCCCGCTCCGCCGAAGAGATGGAACGCATCCGCGAGCTGGTGTCCAAGGCCATGGGCTTTGACACCCTGCGCGGCGACGCCATCGAGGTATCCAACATCTCCTTCGGCGCCCCCGAGGACCTGGACAGCCAGACCCTCATGCGCACCATGCTGGAATACGCGCAGCGGCTGGGCAAGCCCTTCCTCAACGGCGTGCTGATCTTCCTCTTCCTGATCCTGGTCGTGCGGCCGGTCATCATGGCCCTTATCAGGCCGCGCGTCGCCGAACAGGAAGTGGAAGAAATGGCCGGACTCCCCGGCGCCGAACGGCTGGCGCTGGAAGAAGAGGAAGTGGACGAGGAACTGCTCGACACCTCCCGCCGACTGGAAAACGCCAAGGCCCATGCCATCCAGCTTTCGGACGAGAATCTGGACCAGGCCGTACGTCTGCTCAAGAACTGGCTGACGCAGGAGGCATAGACCGTGAGCGAATTCACCGGACCCCAGAAAACCGCCATCGTGCTGCTCGCATTGGGCGAGAAATTCACGGCGGACGTATTCAAGCGCATGGAGCGCGCCGAGATAGCCGCAGTATCCAAGGCCATGCTCGAAACCGACTCCGTGCCCAAGGAACAGGTGCTGGAAGTGCTCAAGGAGTACAACGAAGCCCTTGCCTACGGCGCCGAACTCCTCGTGGGCGGTCCGGAACAGGTCAAACGCCTGCTCACCAAATCGCTGGACGCGGAAACCGCAAAATACATCATGGACAGTCTGGATCTGGACACCGGGCCCACGCCCTTCCAGGAACTGGAAAACGTCAGCCCGCGCATACTCGCCCAGATCCTGCGCAACGAGCACCCGCAGACGTTGGCTCTCATTCTGGGCCACCTGCACTCGGATCAGGCCGCGGAACTCATTCAGAACCTTCCGGCGGGCGTGCGGGCCGAAGTGCTCATGCGACTGGCAAAACTCGAAGCCGTTGCCGAGGACATGCTCATGGAAGTGGACAAAGTTCTGCAAAGCCAGCTCATCGCCATGGGCGGCAAGGAAGGCAAAAAGGTCGGCGGCGTCGGTTCGGTGGCCGAAATCCTCAACGCGGTGGACAGAAACACCGAAGAGGAAGTGCTCTCCGAGATCGAGGAAGAGTCCACGCAAATGGCCGAAGACATCCGCAATCTCATGTTCGTTTTCGAGGACATCAAGCAGGTGGACGACATCGGCATCCGCGAGCTGCTCAAGGAGGTTTCCAACGAGGACCTCACCGTGGCCCTCAAGGGCGCATCCGACGACCTCAAGGACAAGTTCTTCAAGAACCTTTCCGAACGCGCCAGCGCAATGATCAAGGAAGACCTCGAAATCATGCCGCCCAAGAAGCTCTCGGAAGTCGAGGCGGCACAGCAGAATATCGTCAAGACCGTCCGCCGACTGGAGGACGAGGGCAAGATAGTCATCAGCAGGGGAAGCGGAGATGTCTTTGTCTGATACCACATGCATCGATGCCGAACAGGGCAATCGCTCTCTGGACGGGAAGATCACCGGCCGCGTCATCGTGGGCATGGATTCCCCCGGTCCGGACGAAATGAGCGTGCAGGACATCGAAGGCAAGAAAAAACTCGTCTGGGACGACAGTGTCGACAGCGAGTACATGGACCGGGTGCGCTCCAAGGCCCAGGCCATGGCCAAGGACATCCTTGCCAAGGCCATGCGCGAAGCCGAAGAGATGAAGCAAAACGCCCGGCATGAAGGTTATGAGGAAGGCATTGCCCAGGCGCAGGCCGAACTCGACCAGCACGTGGCCGGCATTTCCCAGAGCATGGAAGGCGTGCTGGCATCGGTGTCGGCCCAGGGAGCAGAAGTCTGGAATGCCCGGCGTCAGGATATTGTCACCCTGATCCGCATGACCGTGGACAAGGTCCTGCATGTGGAACTGAATGACCGGCGCGAGGAGGTGCTGGAAAACCTTCTGGACCAGGCCATTGAACGCATAGAAACACAGCGCACCCTGACCCTGCGTGTTTCGCCGCAAGACCGGGAACTCATGGACGCCCTGCTCCCGCAGGTTCAGGAACGCAACCCGGCCGTCAAGCAGTGGAAACTCAAGACAGACCCGGCCATAGAAATGGGCGGCGCCATCATAGAAACCAATGAAGGCAAGGTGGAAAACACCGTTGACGCCCGCTGGAAAACCGTGGAACCCATCCTTGACGAAATGACAGTTCTCCCGCTGGACGAAAAAGACCGGCAATCCGGCTCCGATCCGGCTGCAGACGACGACACAGCACAAAATGCCGCGGCGCACGACGGGGACTGAAATGGCCCTGGACTGCAAGGACTGCATCAATCTTCTGGATGACCTTGACCCGTGCCATACGTTCGGCAAGGTCACAAAGGTCGTGGGACTCATCGCCGAGGGCCACGGCATCAAGGCTCCGCTCGGCTCGGTCTGCCAGCTCATTCCCGACGACGAATCCGCGCCCATCCCTGCCGAAGTGGTCGGCTTCCGCGACGGCGCATGCCTGTTCATGCCCTATTCGGACATGCGCGGCATCGGCCCGGGCAGCCTGATCCGGAATACCAGCACCCCGCCCCATGTTCCCGTGGGACCGGGACTGCTCGGCCGCGCGGTCAACGCATTCGCCGAACCTCTCGACGAAGCCGGAGCCATAGCCCATGAAAGCTACGTCCCCCTGCACCGGGATCCGCCCAACCCGCTCTCGCGTCCGCGCATCATCGAACCGCTGGACGTGGGAGTCCGTGCCATCAACGGAATCCTGACACTGGGCAAAGGCCAACGCGTAGGCATCATGGCCGGTTCGGGCGTGGGCAAATCCACGCTCATGGGCATGATGGCGCGCTACACCAAGGCGGACATCAACGTCATCGCACTGGTGGGCGAGCGCGGCAGGGAAGTGGTGGAGTTCATGGAAAACTCACTGGGCGAGGAAGGCATGGCCCGCAGCGTACTCGTGGTGGAGACCTCGGACAAAAGCCCGCTCATCCGCATGCGCGCCGCACACACGGCCACGGCCATCGCCGAATATTTCCGGGATCAGGGCAAGGACGTACTGCTGATGATGGACTCGGTGACCCGTTTCGCCATGGCGGGCCGGGAAGTGGGTCTGGCCGCAGGCGAACCGCCCACCCGAGGCGGCTACACGCCCAGCGTCTTTGCCCAGCTTCCGCAACTGCTCGAGCGTGCGGGCAAAAGCCGTAAAGGCTCCATCACCGGCATTTATACCGTATTGGTGGATGGCGACGACTTTACCGAACCCATTGCGGACGCGGTGCGGTCCATTCTGGACGGCCACATCGTGCTGACCCGCGAACTTGCGGACATGGGCCACTACCCGTGCATCGATGTGCTCAAGAGCGTCAGCCGTGTTCGCGGCGACATCACGGACAATCAGGCACAAAGGGACAGCCGCACAATGCTCCGGCACATGGCCACCTTCAAACGCGTGGAAGACATGGTCAATATCGGTGCCTACCAGAAAGGCGCCAACCCGGAGGTGGACAAGGCCATTTCCATGGTCGGCCCCATCAACGACTATCTGCAGCAACTCGTGGGCGAACAGAGCACGCTGGAAGATTCCTTTGCCCGCCTCAATCTTCTGGTAGGGAAAAAAGACAAGAAAGACGGCTAGTCTTCGAGGCTCCCGGGAATGCCTGCCACCATTTCGCGGATCTCGTCGCGAACACGTCGATACACGTCCAACTGTTTCTCTTCATTCGACATTGCCGCGGCCAAAGAAGGCGGGTCGTCGAATCCCCGATGCACCCGCGTGCCGCCTCCGGCAAAAAACGGACAGTTCTCGGCCGCATGCCCACACAGGGTCACGATGTAATCAAAAGCCACATCAGGCAGGTCGTCGACCATTTTGGACTTGTGACCGGCCATGTCGACCCCGACCTCCCCCATTACCGCAACAGCATGCGGGTTCAGTCCGTGTCTTTCCACCCCGGCCGAATAGAAACCGATTTCCGGCCACAGACGCTTGCCCCACGCCTCTGCCATCTGGCTCCGGCACGAGTTGCCCGTGCACAGGAAAAGAATATTCATGAGTCGCTCCTTTTCCAGGGACAATACACAAATATGGACGTAAAACAGGCGGCAACTGTTTCAATCAGGTGACAAATCCTATTGGGCCGACTTTTTCTTGTTCGGAATGATGCTCTTGATCAACCCGCCCACGCCTTCTCCAACGCCCTTCACGACACTTCCGGCCCCCTTGACCACACCACCCACGGTGTCCGCGACACCGGAACCGAGCATCTTTATATACTCGGCCGGATTCACGAAATAGGACGGGTCTTCAAGAGTACCGCCAACATGGATGGGCACGGGGATTCCCGGCGTATCGGCATAGGATGCACCGCCCTGCCCCTTGGAGGACGCAACCAGCTTGACGTGAACAAGATAATCGATCTTGGAGGAAACAAGGTTCACGGTCCCTTCGCCCTTGCCACGCAGGTTGGGAGCCATGACCGTCAAATCCCGGTTGGAAACCAGTCCGTCCTTTACGGCAGCCGAACCGGAAATCGTTCCGAATTTTGTCTTGTCGTCATCGTCGGATTCGATGGTCCCTGTTTTCTCCTTGGAATTCTGCGTACTCTTGGCCAAATCCAAAGCATTCACCCCCGGGAAAACACCATCTTGCAGCTTGAAGGACAACTTGCCGTCAACAGTCTTTTTCAACGCGGAAAGCGTATTGCCGTCCCCGCCAAGTGCCGCATACAAGGAAGTTTTGCCCTGCAGGGAATCTTCTCCGTTGTAATCCTTGAGCAATGGCCCAAGCTGAAGATGCTTGACTTCGGCCACAAGGTCGGTCCTCGGCGTATTTCCGGCAACGTCCACCACGACCACGGCATCAGCGTTGCCCTCGTATCCGTTAAGCAGCAAGGGATCGATCGAAATACGGTTGTTCTCGGCCACCAGCTTGACCTTCACGCCGCTGAACTTGAGATTCTTCACCGTCAATCGATCGACGACTGCCCTGCCCCGGATGTCCAGTCCGCGCAAAACATCTACGGGATACAATTCCTCGGATTTCTTTTTTTGGACGGTTGCCGCGTTGGTCCCATTCCCGCTGGGAACGGTTTCACCCGATTCGGCTTTCCGGGTTCCGGAATTCGTTTCGAGTGGCAGGTAACGGTCCACATTCAACTCATCCACTGCAAGTTCGAAATCGTATGCGGGATTGGGGAAATTGCGGATGCCAAACGAACCGCCAACAGTGGAACCGTCCAGATTCATGGCGAACCTGGATACGGCCAACGTTTTGGAATCAAAACGAAAATCGAAATTTCCGGCAAGAGAGGACAATGCTGAAGCGTCCGCTGTCTGCAAAGAAACGATACCCAAAGTCTCCATGAGCTTTCTGCCGTCGAATTCGGACAGGGAAACCGTTCCGGTGATCACGGGGTCGGCATTCAGGCGGGTAACGGCAAGATCGGCCCGGGCATTGACGTCATACGCATCCAGCGCAAGCTTTTCGGCTTTGAGCGTATTGCCCTTGAGATCGACGACAATGCCCTGCGCCCGAAGATCGGCCTCCAGGGATTTACCCGGCACCCCCGGGCCCTTGGCCCCTATCTGGGAATCCACGTTGATCAGGGAGTACAGCTTGCGCTCAAGGTCCAGACGCGCACTGGCCGCAAAACGGACAGATCCTTCCAATTCGGGATCATTGAGCACAAACGAGAAAGACGACGTGAAATCAAACGGCTGGTTCAGCCTGAACCCTTCCAACTCCAGGCTGCCGTCGCGCAAATGATATTGTTTGCCCTGCTTGCGGTCGTCCCATTTCAGATTGACTCCGCGCATGGTCACTTCCTGCACAAGCAGGGAAGTCTGTTTTCCGGGCGAGGCCTTGACACCATCCGATCCGGATTTCGCCGACGAGGGCTGCGATGAAGACGTACCCGATTTTTCTTGGGACGCCCTGGCCACGAGATCGGCCCAGTTGGTAACGCCGTTGGCGTTGCGGGCCAAATTCAGATCCACGCCCTCAAGAACCACATGCCCAACTTCCATATCGCCGTGCAACAGAGGCAGCAACCTCACACGTACTTCGACTTGAGCAACATTCATCATGGGCTCCGGCCCGAATCCCGGCGCATTGCCCAGCGTGACGTTCGAGGCCTCAACGCCCAGCCAGGGAAAAACCGAAAGACTCAACTCTCCGCCGAAATCCAGATCCCTGCCGGTTTGTGAACGAACCTGGGCCACCGCAAGATCGGCCAGTTGCCGGGGACGAATAAACGTGAACGCCAGCACAGCAGCCAATACCAGAAAACCGACAACCAATCCGGCAGTAATCACAACCCATCTGCTCCTGAACGCCATTGCCGACCTCCCTTCACGAAATTCATTTACCCAACATGTCACGAATTGCCAGCAACTCGGTACGCACGTCGCGCAACAGGTCGTGTCGTTCGCGATCTTCGAGCCGCTTGCGGGCTCCCTCTATGGTCAGGCCCTCATCATACAGCAGGCGCTTTATCTCTCGTATTATTTCCAGATGTTCCTCAGCATACAGCCGCTGCCCGGTATCCGTGCGAATAGGGTCCAGCTCGGGGAATTCCCCTTCCCAGAAACGCAGCACATATGGCTTGAGGTCAAGCATTTTGGCTGCCTGGCCGATTTTGTATCGCTTGAAGTCGGAAAGATCACTCATGCATGGAAAGATAACAGACGATGGAAGCCGGGGGAAGGGCATACAAATGGCACATTCCGATGCTTCCGCAATAACGACGCACCCGTGTCCCCGATTACTGGTGTTGTCCGCTTTGGCCCTTGGCCGCAAGTCCACTCTCCCGGGCAAGTGCGTTTACCGCACGATAGGCTGAACACACGGCGATACCGGTTCCGCTCTTTTCCCGCATCCAATCTTGATGGGCAAGGATCGCCCCGGCTGCGTACAACCGCTCATGCACACAGGCGCCGCTTTCGTTCACAGGCCGAAAATCATCGTCCGCAACAACTCCCGCCCGGTTCACCGCGTGCCCTTCCGGTGCAAAAAACCGCCGTGCGTGCCATTGATCCCTGTGTGAGGGCTGGACAACCGGAATATCGAACAAAGGTTCGCGAATCCCGAGTCTTTCAGCCACGAGACCGCGCCCCAGAAAACGCCCGCTGGCCAAGACCACGGCCCGGGCCGCAACCCTGTGCACAGGCCAATCCGAGCCTACCTCAAGCCGGAAACTGTCTGAATCCGACCGTACCCGCAATACATTCTGCCGAGTGAAAATGCGCACGCCGTTGGCCCGCAACCCTTCATCCAATGCAGTCTTCAGGCGTTCCCCCGCTATACCCGGCGGCATGGTCGGAATCTCGAAAACAGGCACACCCAGCCCGTCGCTCACCGCATGCAAAACCTCGGAGGAACGGGCAAGGCCGAGCATGGCCGGCAGTCCCACAGCCCGGGCCTTGCGCACGTGCGGCGCAATCCGGGCAACAAGCTCCTCCTGAATACGCGGGTTCTCCATGGCAAGGGCCATCTGCCGCACATACACGTCGGCATTGTCTTCAAAACCGGGGAATTCCACACGCGCAACCCCGGACACATTGATCAACCCCTGAGACGCAGCCGCCACCTGACGGGCGCTGTAGCCCTTGAGCCCGCGCACATCCACCAGCAGACAGAGGGATTCGTCCTCCATGACGCGAACGCCGTGCAACAGGCTCTCGGGCACGGCATATGTGGTTTTCACGCTGCCCACCGGAGTGGGAAGGTGCATATTGCGCCCTTCCCGGACATGCATGGAAACCCCGCACCCTGCGCAAAAATCCAGAAATTCGCCAAACGCCGCGCGAATTGCATCATCGTGCATGCGGGCATACGGATGCGCAGGATTGCTGGCGCGCAACTCACCAATGGCCGCATACGGATCATCACACGGCTTCATGGTTTCAGGAGATACCCCCAGCAGGTCAAAACATCCCGAGGCGAACATGGTGGTCGTGGCCAATCCGGCCTGCGCCACGCGCAATCCCCGCGCAGACGCAAAGGCGGCAGCGGCCATGCCCGCAATCCCGGATCCCACCACCATGAGGTCGCACCGGATTTCCGGGTTCATGCGCCCTCCCTGTCCGTTGAAGGCAGTTCCAGCCCCATGAGCCCGCAATACAGCGCCTCCTGCAATTCAGCCTGCGCCGCGGCAGGCCCCCACAAGACAGGACGCTGTCCCTTCCAGCGTTCCTCCAGAAAATCCCGCAACTGAACAATACCCTCGTCCGAATCAAGATCATCCCGGTCATACAGGTAGGACGTCAGCCGCAGGCCGCAAAACGTTCCCTGACACGCCCCCTTGCCCACACGGCTGCGCCGGTTCAGGGCCTTGAGTCCCGTGGCTTCACCCTCTTCGGCGGCCATATCCAGAATGGCATCCACCCCGCTCCGGGGAACCATTTCACATTCGCACAAGAGAACATCCCCCGGCTCATGTTCGGAAAGCCACCCCTTGCGGGCCAGCCCGGCCTCGTTCCAACGCCACGGCTCGGCCGCAGGCAACGGCGTAGTCCGGGTACGGCAGGGAGCATGCACACCGAGTCGTGCGCAGACCAAATCAGCGGTCTGTTCGGCCATGAGCCGGAACGTGGTCAGCTTGCCGCCCGTTATGGTCACGAAATTCTGCAGCCCGTCCCGCTCGTGATCCAGCAGGGCCACGCCTCGGCTGGCGTTGCGGTCGCTGCTGTCGTCCTGCTCGAGGAGCAATGGACGCACACCCGCATAGGCGCGAATGTAGCGGGTGGAGGCAAGGCCGGGAACCATGGCGCTCCCCTGCTCCACGTTCACGTCCACCTCGGCCACGGTAGGTGCTATATCGTCAAGAGATTCCACGCGAACGGACGTGGTGCCCAGAATGGAGACCGTACCACCGGGAACGAGGATATCGCCATCTCCCGGAGGCCGCAGCCGATTGATCACCCGGCGGGTCATGCGATCATGCGTCACCAGCAGGGTGCCCTTGACGCAGCGCATGGCCACGTTGCCACCCGCCATGGCAGCGACCTCGCCCGCCCATGCACCGGCCGCATTGACGATCTGGTCGGCCCGAACCCGATATTCCCTGCCATTACGCGTATTGCGCAAACGGGCGATTTCGACCCGGCCCTGCCGCATCTCGAATCCTTCCAGACGGGTATGGCCCAGAAAACGGGCTCCCAATTCGCGCGCATGGGTGAGCGTATCCAGAACAAGATGAAAAGGGTCCACGGTTGCATCCGGCACTTCGAAAACAGCCACGGCATTTCCGGCCAGTTCCGGTTCCTGCTCCCGAGCCGCGGGCACGTCCTGGGAGCGCACCGGAATTCCCGCGGAACGGCACCTGCCTGGAAAATCGGCAATGTATCGTTCATCGTCTCCGGGCACGGCAACAAAATACCCGCCTGTCTCCTCCACGACATGGGGAGCCAGCTTTCTGAGCAGGGAGCTTTCCTCATGACACTCCCGAGCGGAATGCGGATCGCTGGCAACATAACGGCAACCGCTGTGCAGCAGGCCATGGTTGGCACCGCTGGCTCCGGCGTTCAGGTCATATGCCTCGGCCAAAATGCAGTCCACTCCGCGCAAGGCCAGATCGCGGGCAAGTCCTACCCCGGTCACGCCGCCCCCTATGATCAACACCTGCGTTTGCATCAATACTCCCTGTTTCGACCGGAACCACAAGACCTCCGGCCATGCACACGCAAAAAGTAGCAAAGGTGAACACCAAGTCAATGAAAATATGTTCGGTTTCAAACACAAATGTAATTGTTGTTTTCGCTTCCGAAAAGAAATACATTCATGAGCATGAGTAAGAAAACACCTGAAAGCAAAAAAACGAACCAGACACCCCAAAAGGATCCCCCCCTCTCCAAACGCCATGCGGAAATTCTGGAACTGGCCCGCAAGCAGGGATTCGTTTCCGTGGAGTTTCTGGCCAACCGCTTTTCTGTTACTCCGCAAACCGTGCGCCGCGACATCAACCGGCTGGTAAAACAAGAACTGCTGCAACGCTACCACGGCGGGGCCGGGCTGCCCACCACGGTTGAAAACCTGGCCTACACAGACCGCAAGGTGCTGCACAGGAGGGGGAAAAAGTCGCTGGCCCGGCTGCTGGCCAGACACATACCGGACAACGCCTCCCTGTTCATCGACATCGGCACCACGGCCGAGGAATGCGCAAAAGCGTTGTCCTCACACAAAGGACTCAGAATCGTCACCAACAACCTCAACGTGGCCTTTATCCTCAAAGACCGAAAGGACTTCGAAATCATGGTGGCGGGCGGTACCATGCGTGGTCGGGACATGGGCCTGACCGGAGAAACCACGCTGGAATATTTTGACAGCTTTCGTGTGGACTACGGCATCCTGACTTTGAGCGGCATTGACGAATCCGGGCATCTGCTCGATTTCGACATCCATGAGGCACACATATCGCGCACAATCATCGCCAATGCCACCCGAACACTCTTGGCGGCGGATCACAGCAAATTCGGCAGAACAGCCATGGCCCGCATCGGACATATCACGCAGGTGGATGCCCTGTTCACGGACAAGAATCCGAACGAACGGGAGCAGAAACTGTTGCATGAAGCCGGGGTGGCCCTGCACATTGCCGACATGAAAAAAGAATGAATCGCAGTCCGATATGGAGAAAAACTATGCGAACATATGACATCCTTCCCACCCAGGCCACCTTTCCCGGCGAAGTGATTACCGGCTTCGACCAGGCCGAACAGCTTGCGGCAAAGGCGCGACAATTCGGCAACCGAGGAATGCTCGTTCACGGGCAAAGCATGCGGCGGCGCGGCAAGGTCTCGAAAATCACGGCCAATACACCCACAGGCATGGAACTGGAAACATGGGAATACTCGGGCGGCGAGCCCACCCGGACGCAATTGCTGGCTCTCATTGACGCAATACGGACAAGCAATGTGGACTGGATCGCAGGGCTTGGTGGCGGATCGATTCTCGACCTGACCAAGGCCGCTGCCCTGCATGCGCCGCAACATTCCATTGCCCAGCTTTTTGACGCCGAGATTCCTGCCACGGCGGCCTCAATGCCGTTCATTGCAATTCCCACCACGGCGGGAACAGGGGCGGAGGCCACCACCGTGGCCGTGATTACCGACCCTGAAACCGGAATCAAACAGTCGCTACGCTCGCCACGCATGATGGCCCGGTTGGTCATCCTTGATCCGGCATTGCTCAAAAGCCTGCCGCCGCATGTCATAGCCCATGCGGGCATGGATGCGCTCACCCAGGCCATCGAATCATACGTCAGCAACAAGGCCACGTGGTTCAGCAGAAAGCTGGCCCTCAAGGCGACTGCCATGCTCTACGAAAACCTGCCCGCACTTTTTGAAAACGGCGGCACCGATCGCATCGCCGCCCGGAACATGCTGCAAGGCAGCTTTCTGGCAGGCGTGGCTTTTTCCTCGTCAGGACTCGGGGCTGTGCACGGATTGGCCGGCCCTCTCGGCGGCAGCTATGGCATTCCGCACGGGCACGCATGTGCAGCATGCCTTCCCTACGTGCTCAACTACAACCGCACCCAAATGGCCCATGATTACAAAACTTTGAGCACACTTGTCGGACAGGATCTTCTGGTAGGCATCGCCGCGCTTCTCGCGCGCCTTGGCCTGCAAAACCCCTTCAAAGGCCGCACCCTCAACGATCTTGATACGATTGTGCAGGCCGTGCTGAGTTCTGCCTCCACCCAATGCAACCCCCGGGAGATGAACGAAACCGACGCGCGAGCTCTGGTCCGGGAGCTGTTCACCTATTGAATTCAGGCGATATGTTCCGAAAAACCGCGAAAAGTCATGTTCAAGGCTTTTATCGCGGTTTTTTTATTTCAGGAAAGCCGTAATTATAACGATCCGGCACGTCCCTGCCGGAATCTCACACGGGATCAAGTCAAGAAGTCCGGCCACATCCGCGTCATAATAAAATGCTACATCAGAAAATCAAGTAAAAAGGCCATAACCACCCACAACCACCCACAAACGCTCTTAACTGCTTCCAGTCAGGTGAAATCTCGTTTTTTACTGCAATTTGACATTCATTCTTATTTTATCTATTCAATATAAACTTGAAAAAACAATGCGCTTCGTCAAATCGAGCCGCTACCAAGCTGCAACAACACACTTTCGACTGCTATACAAAGAAACAAAAATCGACCTCAAAACACGCACTAGATACTGTATCATACACCTACTGCATCAAAAATGGTCGTACAATACAGCAAGACAATGCAACAGTTACACATTGTGACTACAAAAAACACTGCAACACATCTTAAATACAGACATGGCCATTTCATTTCCGAGCATGAAAGCCATTCTCATCTAGTTTCTCTTCCGCGCGGTCTGAAAGATCGGCAGCCCCCCTGCTAGCCTACTGTATTTTTTCTCATCTTTTCTTTTTTTTAGCCTTTTTGCTAGGTACAACCTGAAACCGGATATGGTGCATGAGTAAAATCAAAGTTGAAAACCTTTACAAAATCTTTGGTTCAGCTCCCAAGAAAGTCATGAAAATGCTTGAAGCGGGTGCGTCCAAAGATGAAATCATGGAAAAGACAAAACACGGCGTGGGCGTCAACAACGCCTCCTTCTCCGTTGAAGAAGGGGAAATCGTCGTTGTAATGGGACTTTCCGGCTCAGGAAAGTCCACACTGGTTCGCTGTATCAACCGCCTGATTCAACCCACCTCGGGCAACGTATGGATCGACGGACAAAACGTCACGCAGCTCGATCGCAACGAACTGAGAGAGATGCGGTTAAAAAAGTTGGGCATGGTTTTTCAGAACTTTGCGCTCTTTCCGCACAGAACCGTGGTCCAAAACGCGGAATACGGCCTTGAAATCGAAGGCATTGACCCTGCGACCCGACGCGAAAAGGCCATGGAAGCCCTGTCGCTGGTCGGGCTTGATGGCTGGGAAGATTCGTATCCGACCCAACTTTCCGGTGGCATGCAGCAACGAGTGGGCCTTGCCCGCGCCCTGGCGCTGGACCCGGACATCCTGCTCATGGACGAGGCCTTCAGTGCGCTCGACCCGCTCATCCGGCGCGACATGCAGGACGAGCTGATCAATCTGCAGGACAAAATGCAGAAAACAATTCTCTTCATCAGCCATGACCTTGACGAAGCGCTCAAGATCGGCGACCGCATTGTGCTCATGAAGGATGGCGCCATCGTGCAGATAGGCACTCCCGAAGATATCCTTACAAATCCGGCCGACGAATACGTGGCCCGATTCGTCGAGACTGCCGACATCACCCAGGTGCTCACTGCGGAAACCGTTATGAAAAAATCCGAAGCCGTGGCCAGCCTGAAAAACGATGGTCCTCGAGCAGCTCTGCGAAAAATGAAAACCAACGCCATTTCCTGCCTCATCACCCTCAACGCTTCGCACCAGGTGGTCGGCGTGGTTACGGCAGAAGACTGCCGCGACCTGGTGGCCAAGGGAGAACGGGACCTGAACTCCATCCTGATCAAGGATCCTGCCACAGTGTTGCCCGACACCCCGGCCGCAGAACTGATACAGATTATCTACGACCTGCCGTATCCGCTCGCAGTGGTGGATGAAAACAAAAAACTCAAGGGCGTCATCGTCCGGGGCCGCCTGCTGGCCGCTCTCGCCGAAAGGGGGAACATTGATGCAAATTCCTAGAATACCCCTCGGAGAAGGCATTGAAGCCTTTATCAACTTCCTGGTGGACCATTGCGCCTTTGCAACCAAAGCCCTTTCCGCGGTTCTGGAGAGCGGTCTTGATGTGCTGGAAGACGCCATGCTGGCCGTACCGCCGCTCATCTTCATCCTTGTTGTTTCGCTGCTGGCCTGGCGCCTTTCGAAGAAAAAAAGCATTGGCCTGTTCGCTCTGTTCGGGCTTCTGCTTATTTTGAACATCGGGCTGTGGAAGGCTACTGTCAGTACAATAGCCCTCGTGCTCATCGCCACGCTTATCGCCATCGCCATCGGCGTGCCGCTGGGCATCGGCGCGGCCATGAGCGGCCAGATTCACAAGATCGTCATGCCCACGCTGGATGTCATGCAGACCATGCCGGCGTTCGTCTACCTCATCCCGGCCATTCCGTTCTTCGGCCTCGGCAAGGTAGCGGCCATTTTCTCCACGGTCATATTCGCCATGCCCCCGGCCATCCGCCTGACCTGCCTCGGCATCAAACAGGTTCCACCAGAGCTTGTGGAATGCGCCGAAGCCTTCGGCTCCAACAGATCGCAACGCCTGTTCAAGCTGGAATTGCCACTGGCCATGCCCACCATCATGGCAGGCGTAAACCAGACCGTCATGTTGGCCCTGTCCATGGTTGTCATCGCTGCCATGATCGGTGCAAAGGGCCTTGGTGGAGAAGTGTGGAAAGCCATTCAGCGCCTGCAGATGGGCAACGGTTTCGAAGCCGGTATCGGCATTGTCATCGTGGCCATGATTCTGGACCGGGTGCTGCAGAAAGTTGGCACTAAAAAAAGAAACTAAAACGACTATTACACGGAGGAGACTTATGAAACTGATGAAAATGCTTTGTGTCGCTCTGCTGATGCTGGCCCTTTCCGTCCCCGCCTTTGCCGGCAAAGGCAAAGTCACGCTTGCCTATGTGGAATGGGATTGCGCCGCAGCCAGCACCAATGTGGTTAAAGCTGTATTGCAGGAACGCATGGGTTACGAGGTTGAAATCATTCCGGTTGCCGCTGCCGCCATGTGGCAGGCCCTGGGAACCGGCGACGCAGATGCCATGGTCACCGCATGGCTGCCCGTCACCCATGCCGCATACCTCGAAAAGGTTAAAGACAAGGTCGAAGACCTCGGTCCCATCGTGGGCGGAGCCAAGCTTGGCTGGGCCGTTCCCTCCTATGTGACCATCGACTCCATCACCCAGCTCAATGAAAATGCCGACAAATTCGACGGCAAGATCATCGGCATCGATCCGGGCGCAGGCCTGATGGCCCTTTCCGAAGAGGCCATGAAGGAATACGGTCTGGACAAGATGGAACTGATCGAAGGTTCCGGCGCAACCATGACCGCCACCCTGGCCAACGCCATCCGCGACAACAAGTGGGTTGTGGTCACCGCGTGGTCGCCCCACTGGATGTTCGGCAAATGGGACCTCAAGTACCTTGAAGACCCCAAGAAAGTGCTGGGCGAGGAAGAACACATTGATACCGTCGTCCGCAAGGGCCTCAAGGAAGACATGCCTGAAGTCTATGCTTTCCTGGACAAGTTCTCCTACAAGGATGCCAACCAGCTGCAGATGATCATGGCCTGGAACCAGGAAAAGGGCGCCGACCGCTACAAGAACGCTGTGCGCTTCATCAACGAGAACAAGGAACAGGTTGATTCCTGGCTCAAGTAGCACACAACATGCAAACAAAGCCCCCGGCGTCCAAGGATGCCGGGGGCTTTTTTCATTATACGCCGAGCAGCAGCCGGGCTGTGGTGAAATAAATGAGCAGCCCGGTAATATCCACCACGGTGGTCAGGGCGGGGCTGGCGACCACCGCCGGATCCATACGCAACCTTGAGGCAATCATCGGCAACATGGCTCCGACAAGAGTTGCCGTAACCACCTGCACCCCCAAGGCAACGGCAACAGCCAGCCCTAGGGAATACAGGGAGATGCCGACAGGCAGTACCACGCCATGTGAAAGCAAAAGTACCTTGCCGAAGGCCATCACCGAAAGCACTGCCGCCAACAACAGTGATATCTTCAATTCCTTGAACATGATGCGCAAGCCATCCCCGGGCTTCACCTCGCCCAGCGCGATGGCACGAATGACTACGGTGGCCGACTGACTTCCCGTGTTGCCCCCCGTATCCGCCAGCATAGGCATATACAGGGCGAGAATAACCAAATGCATCAGGGAATCCTCAAAACTGTGGATGATGCTGCCGGAAACCAATCCCAACACAGCCAGCCCCATGACCCAGGGTGCCCGGTTCACGAAATGACGCCACGACGGCGTATTCACATAGGTGCCGGTTTCGTGCCGGCCTCCGATGGCCATGAACTTTTCCATGTCCTCGGTATGCTCGTTCTGCAAAACGTCCAGGGCATCATCATGGGTTATGATGCCCACCAACCTGTCCTGTTCGTCCAGCACAGGCAGAGCAAGCAGATTGTAGCGGGCGATGATCTCCACAGCCTCTTCCCTGTCCTGTTCAGCTCGGACGGAAAGCACGCGCGTTTTCATGATTTCATGAACAAGACTTTCAGGCCGGGCCAGAATGAGCTCCCGCAGGGAAAGCACTCCCACCAGTTTCCGGTCGTCGTCCAGCACATAGGCGTAATAGACGGTCTCGCGATCCGGCGCCACAAGCCGAAAGGTATCGATGGCCTCTCGTGCACTCATTTGCGGGGCAAGCGAAACATATTCTGAAGTCATGACCGCACCTGCCGAATGGGAAGGATACGCCATGAGCCGCAGTATGTCGTCACGTTCGGCCTGTGCAAGCCCCGGCAAAATCGCATCCCTGCATCGGTCAGGCAAAGAACGCAGCAGGGCCGCGCGGTCGTCCGGCTGCATGGAAGAGACAAGCCCCGTCAATCGACGGCGGCTCAAGCCTTCCATGATTCGCTCCTGATGGGCCGTGTGAAGATGGGAAAATACATCGGTCGCAACGTGTAGCGGCAGTTGATCGAAAACCGCCACCGAATCACGGAGACCGAATTCGGCAACCGCATGAGCTACGGAAGCCGGATGTGCGGCTTCGCACAGGGCCGTAAGCCCTTTATGGTCATTGGTGTGCAGCAGGCGTTGAAGCTCTGCCGAAGAAAAAGAATTACGCATGGAATATCCGCCTTGCATTGCCGGAAAACGTGACCGGCATGAACGAATACCCCACGACTGTGGGGAATCAGCGATGAAGCCGGAAGAACGCTCCCGTATTTCGGTGTCGAGCATGGCAACTACTGCCGGGTTCGGACATCGTGTTCCTCATTGTTAATGATTCTTTGCAGCGAAAAGTAGATACTTCCACTGCCCGTGGTTTGCAAACAAAAAAAAGGGCCGCCTGCAGGCGGCCCACTGAAAACATGAATATATGGGTTAAATGCGCACAGGCAACTTCTTGAGCAATTCATCCACCACGCGCCTGTGCTGCTTCTCGACTTCCTTGTCCTTGAGGGTCTTCTTGGCATGACGATACGTCAAACGGAAGGAGAGGTTGCGCTCTTCGCTGTTGTCTTCGGGAGCATATTCCGCGACAAGATGGATGGACTCCAGCAGCGGCACCTTGATTTCGGCAATGGCGTCCCGCACCGCGCCCGCAGGCAGGGAAGAGGGACCAATGACCGTGATGTCGCGCCGGCTCGGCGGGAACTTGGGCAGTTCCTTGAAGCTGATCTTGTGCGAACGCACCATGTTCCACAGCTTGGCAGCATCCATGTCCGCCATCCATACGGACTTGCGCGCATGGTAGAAATCCGCAATGTCGGGCCGAACCTGCCCCATGACGCCCACCAGTTCGTCGCCGATCATGACGTTGATGCACGGCTCAAGGTAGGGGTGATCCTTGACCAACACGCAATCCGGTTCATCCAGTTTGAGATGGTCCTCAAGCAGATGTTCGACATGGCCCTTGATATCCAGATAATCGGCATCTTCCTGGGGCCACGGCCAGTCTGCGGCATGGCGCGGGCCATACAGCAACATGCCGAGCCGCAGGTGCTCGGCGGTTTCCGTGTCGGACGCGGTGTCGGCCACAAATTTCTTGGCTACCTCGAAAATGCGAATATGACCATTACCCTGAGCAAGGTTGTTCTTGAGCGTATTCAGAAGGCCCGGAGTAATATCCATGCGCATGACATTCTGATCTTCAGAAAGCGGGTTGGCTATGGGCACCCGGCCTTCCTCGGGAAGGTTCAGGCGATCGAGATCGTCGTCCCCCACAAAACTGTAGTTGATGGCCTCGTTGAGTCCGGCCCCCATCCCCCAACGCTTGAGTGAACGCACAAAACCGTATTCGGTTTCCGCGGTCACGCAGCCGCCTTCAAGGGATTTGGAAACACGCGGAAGCACTGCGGGAATCCTGTCCAGGCCGTGAACCCGGCCCACCTCTTCATACAGGTCGACCTCACGTTCCAGATCAAGACGATGTGAAGGCGATGAAACTTTCCACTCGTCTTTGTTCGAATCGTCCACCGTACAGCCTTCGAGCACAAAGACCTTCTTGGCAAATTCCGGCTCAAGGTCCAGACCGAGCAATTTCATGCAACGGTCATGGCGGTAAATGTGGTTGCGGTCCTGCCACGGGGTCGGTTCATTCTTGGCAATGCCGGAGGTCACCTTTCCGCCGGAAGTCTCGGCCATGAGTTGGGCGGCCCGATTCAGGGCAAAAGTGTTCATGACCTGATCCACCCCGCGCTCAAAGCGATACGACGCCTCGCTGGGCAGGGAAAGCCTGCGGGCGGTCTTGCGGACGGTGCCGGGCCGGAACACGGCGGACTCCAGCAACACATTGGAACTGGTTGCCGTCATTTCAGAGTTGAGCCCGCCCATGACGCCGGCAAGGGCCACGGGCTTGACGCCGTCCCAGATCAGCAGGTCACGCGCGGTCAACGTGCGCTCCATGTCGTCCAGGGTGGTGAACTTCATGCCGTCCTGTGCCGGAGCAACACGGATGGTGGCTTTTTCGATGCGGTCCAGATCAAAGGCATGCAGGGGCTGCCCCAACTCGAACATGATGTAGTTGGTCACATCCACAACGTTGCTGATGGGCCGCTGACCAACGGAAAGCAACTTGAACCGCATCCAGTCCGGCGACTTGCGGGTCTGCACCTCGCGAATGACCCGGGCCTGATATAGCGGGCACAACTCGGAATCGTCGATAATGATGGAAATATCATCCGAGGCATTGCCTCCGGCTTCGACGAGATTGAACTTGGGCATGGTCAGAGGCAGGTCGAAGGCCAATGCTGTCTCGCGGGCAAATCCCAGCATGGACAAGGCATCGGCCCTGTTGGGCGTAATGTCGAAATCGAGCACCGTGCGTTCAAGATTCAAGGCATCCACCAACTTGTCGCCCACAGTCAGGTCTTCCGGCAATACCCAGATGCCTTCATGATCTTCGGAAAAACCGAGTTCGCGTTCCGAACAGATCATGCCGAACGACTTGACGCCGCGCAGCTTGGCCTTCTTGATTTTCATGCCGTCGGGCATGACTGTGCCGACCTTGGCAACGGGCACTTTCTGCCCTTTTGCCACGTTGGGAGCGCCGCAAACGATCTCCACGACTTCGTCGCCCACGTCAACGGTGCAAACGGACAGCTTTTCGGCCTCCGGGTGCTTCACGCACTCGACAACGTACCCGACAACAAGATCCTTGACCGATTCAAACGGATCATCAATGGATTCGAGTTCGAGCCCGAGCATGGTCAGGCGGTCGCCCAACTCCTGAGCCTCGCCCTCAAAGGGCACAAATTCGCGCAACCAATTGAAACTGACAAGCATTGATGGTGCCTCCGCCCCTCAGCCCTTCCCGCAGGAATACGCAAAGGGTTGGGTCTGTGAAATATATGATTACATCGCCTCGAAAGCCGCCGGCAATTCGCGCAAAGCCGGAGGCCCCGCAAAAAAGGAGCCTCCGGCCTGCACGAAAAATCTAGGCGAACTGTTCGAGGAAACGAACGTCGTTTTCGAAGAACATGCGCAGGTCGCCGATGCCGTACTTGAGCATGGCCACCCGCTCGACGCCCAGCCCGAAGGCGAACCCGGTGTAGACCTCGGGATCATATCCAACGGACTTGAATACATTGGGATCAACCATGCCGCAGCCGAGGATCTCGACCCAGCCGGTTCCCTTGCACACGCGACAGGTGCTGCCGTCCTTGTGGCCCTTGCCGCCGCACATGACGCAGGAGATGTCCACCTCTGCACTCGGCTCGGTAAAGGGGAAGAAGCTCGGACGGAAACGCACCTCGGTCTTCTTACCAAACAGCTGGCGCACAAACGCGGTCAGGGTTCCACGAAGATCGCTCATGGAAACCTCATGGTCCACAAGCAGGCCTTCGATCTGATGAAACATGGGCGTGTGCGTCAGGTCGGAGTCGCGGCGGTAAACCTTGCCCGGACAAATGACCGCCAGGGGCGGCTTCTTGCCCAGCATGCTGCGGACCTGCACCGGGGAGGTGTGAGTACGCAACACGATGTTTTCGGAAACATACAGGGTATCCTGCATATCCCGCGCGGGATGCTCGGGCGGAATGTTCAGGGCTTCGAAGTTGTGCCAGTCGTTTTCAACTTCCGGACCGGTGGCATGCTCGAAACCGAGTCCCACCAGAATCTCGCTGATTTCATCCATGACCAGCGTCACGGGATGCAACGATCCGGCCCACGGCTTGCGACCAGGCATGGAAGGATCGAAACGGCTCAACCGGGCCTCATCCTGGGCGCGGACCAATTCAGCCTGCCACCCGTCGATGAGCGAGGTCAGAAACTGCTTGACCTCGTTGGCCTTTCGGCCAGCCTCGGGCTTATGCTCGTTGGGCATCTTGCCAAGGGCGCCCATGCTCTTGGCGAGCTTGCCCTTGCGGCCCAGATACTCGACCCGGATTTCCTCAAGTTCATTCAATGAAGCAGCCTGGCCCTTGCATGCTTCGCACTCACGGGCCAGGCTGTCGAGACCTTCCAGGAAGGTCTTGAGTTCGTCACTCACGGTTAGCCAACCTGTACTTTGGCAGCCTCGGCGATCTTGGCGAACGCGTCCTTGTCGCGGACGGCCATGTCAGCCAGGACTTTGCGGTTCAGTTCGATGCCGGCCTTGGAAAGACCGTTCATGAAGCGGCTGTAGGAAAGGCCGTGTATACGAGCAGCGGCGTTGATGCGCATGATCCACAGCTTACGGAACTCGCGTTTCTTGCGTTTGCGGTCGCGGTAGGCTTTGCACAAGGCCTTTTCCACACGCTCACGAGCGGTGCGGTAAAGTCGGCTGCCTGCTCCACGATAGCCTTTGGCAAGCTTCAGATACTTTTTGTGACGCCTGCGGGCGGTCACTCCACGTTTGACTCTCATGTCATACCTCCATCGCTTACTACCCTCCGGATGGGCCGAAGCTCCCGGCAGGGCGGAATGGGGTTAAAAGGTTTGAAACTCAGCGCCATGTCGAAACGGACGGACAAAAACCCGCCCGGGTCAGACACGTGCTAGGCGTACGGCAGCATCCGGCGGACAGCCTTTTCGTTGGTCTTGTCCACGGTTGTTGCCTGGCCCAGACGACGCTTTCTCTTGGCATTCTTCTTGGTCAGGATATGCCTGAGGTTTTTCCTGCGGCGCTTGAATTTGCCGCTTCCGGTGGTCGCAAAACGCTTTGCGGCACACCTTCTCGTCTTAATCTTGGGCATGAAGTCCTCCTAGGGATTCTATCCGGCTAGGCCGGAAAAATATTCGCAAACCGCTCCGGGCGATTGACTCAGGCCTTCTTGACCGGGGAAAGCATCATGGTCATGGTGCGTCCCTCACTCGTGGGCCTGCTCTCTACCTTGGCGATTTCCTTTGTATCTTCCTGAACTCGTTCAAGAACCATGAGCCCACGGTCCTTGTGCACGATCTCCCGTCCGCGGAAAAATACAGTAACCTTGCAGCGGTCTCCGCCCTCAAGGAACCTGTAAATATGCTTGAGCTTCGTTTGGTAGTCATGATCGTCCGTCTTGGGACGGAACTTGACTTCCTTGATCTGAATTACGGTTTGGTTCTTTTTCGCCTCTTGCTGGCGCTTTTTCTGCTGATACTTGAACTTGCCGTAATCCATGATCTTGCAAACGGGCGGATCGGCATTGGCAGCGACCTCGACAAGGTCAAGGCCTTTTTCCTGGGCAATACGAAAAGCTTCGCGAGTGTCCAGAACGCCCAACTGTTCACCGTTGTCGTCAACAACCCTTACCTTAGGAACTCTGATCCGTTCGTTGCGTCGAACGCCGTCATCCCGCCGTCCGCGGGAGCGGTCATGTCGTCGAAAAGCTATAGCTCATTCCTCCGCGTTTGAAAGGTTCCCGTGCCGCGGCCGAAACCATCTCGACCGCCTCCTCCAGCGACAGCAACCCAGGATCTTCCCCGTCTCTGCTCCGGACGTTGACGCTTCCAGCCTCAACTTCCTTGTCTCCGATCACCAGCATGTAGGGGATCTTCTCAACCTGGGCCTCCCGAACTTTGTATCCGAGCTTCTCATTTCGAAGGTCCGCTTCGACGCGGATGCCTTTTTCACGGAAAAATTGCAAGACTTTTTCAGCAAATTCCCGCTGAGAGTCGGTAACTGTCAGGATCTTGGCCTGAACCGGAGCGAACCAAACAGGGAAGGCTCCGGCATAATGCTCTATCAAAATACCAAGGAAACGTTCCACCGATCCCATTATGGCGCGATGCACCATGACGGGGCGGTGACGTTCACCATCGTCGCCGATGTAACTCAAATCAAAGCGATCAGGCAAGGTGAAATCCACCTGAATTGTGGAACATTGCCATTCGCGACCAAGGCAGTCACGCACTTTGACGTCAATCTTGGGGCCGTAGAAGGCACCATCGCCCTCATTGATGTCATACGGAAGCCCCAAATCCTTCATGGCTTCCTCAAGGGCCACTGTGGCACGGTCCCAGTCCTCGTCAGAACCGATGGACTTTTCCGGACGCGTGGACAGCTCCATGGAATACGTAAAATCGAAAAGGCCCATGAGATCCTGCACCCACTTGACCACGCCCTTGATCTCTTCCTGCAGCTGGTCCGGGCTGCAGATGATGTGAGCGTCGTCCTGCGTAAAGCTGCGGACCCTGAGCAGGCCGTGCAGAACGCCGGACTTCTCGTGACGGTGCACAACGCCCAACTCGAAATAACGCTGGGGCAGGTCGCGATAGCTCATGAGCTTGCGGTTGTAGATGAGCATATGGGCCAGACAGTTCATGGGCTTGACCCCGTAGGCCTGCTCATCAATTTCCGTGAAATACATGTTTTCGCGATAGTTCTCGTAATGACCGGACGTTTCCCAAAGGTCGCGCTTGAGAATCTGCGGTCCGCGCACAAGTTCATAACCGCGCTTGAGCTGTTCCTTGGTCACGAAATCCTCAAGGATGGTACGAACCAGCGCGCCCTTGGGATGCCAGTAGGCCATGCCCGCCCCGCCCGCTTCCTGAAAGCTGAACAGGTCGAGCTGGGTCCCCAGCTTGCGATGGTCGCGTTTCTTGGCTTCCTCAAGCTGGTGCAGATGCTTCTTGAGCGCCTTGGGGTCCTGCCATGCCGTGCCGTAGATACGCTGCAACTGCTTGTTGTTCTCGTCGCCGCGCCAATAGGCACCGGCCACGCTCAACAGCTTGAAGGCCTTGAGCATCCCCGTGCGCGCAACATGGGGTCCGCGGCACAGGTCCGCGAAATCGCCGTGCGTATATATGGAATATTTGTCCTCACCGAGGTCGTCGATGAGTTCCAGCTTGTAGTCCTCGCCCTGCTCCACAAAAAACGAACGGGCCTCGTCCGCGCTCATGGTGCGGCAGGAAAACGGCTTGTCCGCGCCAACGGAGCTGGCCATTTCCTTTTCAATGGCCTCCAGGTCCTCGGGCGTGAACGGACGCTCGAAATCAAAATCGTAATAGAAGCCGTTTTCAACGGACGGGCCGATGGTAACCTTGGCGGACGGAAACAGCTTCTTGACCGCCTCGGCCATGAGGTGCGCCGTGGAGTGACGAATGATGTCGAGACCCTCGGGCGAATCGGCGAAGATCGGCTCCAGAGTCTCGCAGGTAGTGGGCACGGGCGCGGTAAGGTCGAGCATGGTCTCGCCACATTTGGCGACCACGACCTTCTTGAACTGCTTCTTGGACAGCCCTTCTTTGAGGACGTCGCCACACGGCGAACCGTCTTCAACATCAACCCGCTTACCAGCCACTTCTATCTGCATGGCGACATCTCCTGCGAGGCGTTTGGGTTCAAAGCAAAAGAAGGGAGGCCCCTGGGCCTCCCTTCCGGGGATTATCTGGTAGGCACGAGCAGATTTGAACTGCTGACCCCTTGCGTGTCAAGCAAGTGCTCTCCCCCTGAGCTACGCGCCTTCAGTTCGCCGCATTGCCGCGACGAGGACGAATTTCTATATTGACCTCGCCACGTTGTCAAGCGGCTTCGCATCACTTTTTTCAGTTTTTTTTATTCCGGGGCCACGCCAATGGCGTCCATGGCCTCCCGGGCCATAACAGCCACCGTGGTCTCCCGCATCGCATCATCCTGAAATACGCGCACGGATGAGGCATCCTGCAACAGGGACTGCAGCGGCTCCGCGGCCTCTTCATCCCGGAGGATCCCCAGTGCCCGCGCGGCCAGGCCGCGGTTGTGGGCGTCTTCATCCTCGAGCCCGGCTCTCAGAAACCGGACGGACGGAGCCACCAGCTCAGGCCGGACCGAGGCCAGTCTTCCCAGCCCCCAGAACACGCCGCGCCTGAGGTCGGGATGATCGAGATAGTTTCCGTCGCATTCACTGTCACAATAAATATACGACGCGAGAATGGACGAGAACTCATCCGCAATCCGGGCATTGTTGACCATGGCTTCGGCCATGGCCTCGGGGATACCCCAGCCCAGATTTCCAGACTCCTCGTTCATGTGCCACATGAACGTACGCATGAGCACACGGGCCTTTTCCATATTGGCTTCGGCAATGCGCCCGGCCACAAGGCCGAAGGCCACGACGGTTCGCCAACGGACATCTTCGTCCGCGTCCAGCCGAAGGGAAAACAACGGGGCAACGAGGCTGCCCGGCTCCCATTGCTCCAGCTCGGCAAGGCGTTGCCGCCAATCAGATGCGGCCAGAATGACACGAACATCCTTCTTGGTCCTGCGGAATCGAGACATGACGCCTCCTTTCGCCGGAAAGAAACGGTCCGGCGACCGCTACGTGTTGGCTTCGATTTCCTTGAGAAAATCTTCCGGCACGTCGAAACGGGACTCCTTGGCCTTGGCAGCAAATTCCGCGGCCTTGGACCAATCTTCCTTGTTTGCAGCGACAATGGCCAGATTATTCCAGGCCGGGCCGAACATGGGCTGCAGGTCCACGGCCTTCTGCAACACCTTTTCGGCTTCTTCGTAGTCGCCAATCGCAATATACGCACTGCCCATGGTGGCCAGGGCCTGCGCGAAATTGGGGTCGTACTTGATAGCGCGTTTCAGGCTCTGCAGGGCCTTTTCGGTCTCGCCCAGCTGCAACTGGACAAAGCCGATGTTGCCCCAGGGCACCGCAAAGAACGGGCGGGCCTTGGATGCCTGCACATTGTAGTTCAGGCAGCCCTCAAGATCTTCGCGCTGCATGGCGATCCCGCCCAGCTGCACGTAAGCCTCGGCCATGCTCGGGGAATTGGCCACGGCGTCGAGGAAATAGCGCTCGGCATCCATGAATTCCCGCTTGGAAAGGTACGCCACACCCAGGTTGTACATGGTGTTTGCACACGTCGGGCTCTTGTCGAGCTTCTGCTTGAGGTCGGCGATATAGTCTTCGATGTTGTCAAATTGTTCCATGTCAAATCCCTTGTTTGGTTAAGGCTCCACGCCCCGTTCCCTGCACAGCTTCTGATACCACAGGCAATACTCGTACAGGGGCCTCACCTTTTCAAAATTCATGACCAGCATGACGTTGAATTCATTGACCGCTTCAAGATACTCGTCATTAGGCTGGGCTTCCATGCTCTTCATGAACAGGCGGGTCAACTCGTGAGCGGTATGCCCGGTGGCATCGGTACGAATATCAATGGGGTCGAACGGCTTGGCGAACGGGTCCCACTTGTCGTACCCCATGCGGTCCACGAACTTTCGCCTGCGCGGATTCATCTTTTCATAGATAACCCGTTTCTGTTCTTCCATCTGCGTGAACGTCAGCTTGTCTTCCATGACCATTATTCCTTGCCGTCGCCCTTGCCGCCCAGAACGACGCTGAACGAATTTTCGGAGCAGGTCTGGCACTTGGACTTGTCTTCGGTGCATGATGCGCACGCCTCGGAAGCCGGGGCCGAAGAAGCCGGGGCAACAGACTCGGGCTGTTCGGCCTGCGGCGCCTGCTTGGGTGTTCCGGTCCGCACACCCAGAAACGAATCCGAAAACTCGGTCATGAGGGCTGTGGACACGGGCATGAGCATATCGCCCAACTGGGCATAGCGGGTGCTGATGCTGTCCGCGATCTCCTGGCTGATGGCCAGCAGGCGGTCATGCAGTGCGTCCATCTGCACCGTGGGATATTTCTCCCCGGCCACAAAGCCGGACTTGGCACAGGTGTGTCCCTGGCCGGCAATGGCCGTGGGCACACCGTACAGGCGACAGGTCAGCGGACGTTTGTCGTACATGACGCACAGATCGCCTTCGCCCAACAAGGGGCAGCGAATTCGTGTTCGGGCCACTTCCTCCATGACTTCCTGCGGAGTAAGCCCCTTCTGGCTGGATTTGAACAGCTTGCGCTTGAGCTTGAAAACCTGCCTGTCGTACTTGTCCGAGGCGTCCATGATGCCGGTACGGCCCATGCCGCTGAATGTCTTGGTGAAATGATGGTTGATATACAGCGATTCGACCAGCGAAAGGTCAAACAGCGCGTAACAGCAGTCGCAACAACCCTTTTCACATTTCACCTTGTCGGGAAAATCCTTCTCGAACCGGGCGAAAAGATTATCCACCTCTGCAACAAGTTCTTCATATTTTTTGAAATATTCAGTAAAATCCAATGCCATTATTTGCTCCTTGAACGTCCCGGGACTTTACGCCTCCACCAGCCACCCGCGATGCCCCAATAGATAAGTCCCCATTACCGTTCGTCAACCCGAAAAACAATTTCGAACACGGTGTCTGCAGGCATCTAAAAAAAACCGCCCTGACGGGGCGGACAACTGGCCTGATTCGAAACGGAATCGACAGGGTAATGAAAAATGTCCGGAAGCGGGTTTACCACTTCCGGACATGCATGGAATATCGAAACTAGTTCTCTTCGATTTCGATGGCATCCTGCTCACAAACTTCAACGCAGGATTCACAACCGAGACATTCGTCTTCGTTCACGGCAACAGCCTTGCCGTCCTGCAGTTCGTAAACTTCGACGGGACAAACATCAACACATTCGCCGTCGCCCACACACTTTTCAACATCAATGGTGATTGTGTAGCCCATTGTATCCTCCAGATTTGTTTTATTTTCACCGAATCCCGGGACTTCCGGTCCGGTAAGCTGCTTGGCAGGATGTAGCATCACCCGCCAGACAGCGCAACAACAATCAAGACATTACCAGGGACCCGGCAGAGCCGGGCTTCGACTGCTGATATCTTCATGAAATGAGCGTGTCAAGACAGGATTGCGCCAGACAACCACTACCGTAAAAAAACGCCCCGGACATGGTGCGGTTGTGCTCCGCGGCCATGTCGATTACATTCCTGTACTCAATGATTTCACACACAACCCAAAACGCAGGAATCACAATCATATGTTCAGCAACGAAGAATTGAAAAAGTATGCGGAAACTCTTTGGTGGGGGCTGGAAACCGCCCGCACGAAATCCTTTGAACCCGGTGACTTCGTTCTGGTTCGCTTCGACCTTGAAGCACTGCCCCTTGCCGAAGCAGTGTTCGAACTCCTGCTGGAGAAAAAGATCAACCCGGTCATGCGGTTGAACATGAGCACCACCATGGAAAAAGGCTTTTATGGCAAGGCAAACGACGACCAGCTCACCGTGGTCGCCCCGGGCGACGAAGAACTCATGCAGAACCTCAACGGCCTGATCTCGCTCATTGCGCCTTCCTCCCTCACCCACCTCAAGGAGGTCAACCCGGCGCGCATCGGACAGGCCGCCGTGGCCCGCAAATTCCTGCGAGACATCATGGAAAAACGCGAAATCTCCGGCGACTTCGGCTGGACCCTGTGCGTATACCCCACCAAGGCATACGCAGAAGCCGCGGGCATGAGCATCGAGGAATTCAAACAACAGGTGGTCAAGGCCTGCTTCTTGAACGAAGACAAGCCCTTTGAACGCTGGGTGTCCATTTTCAACGAGGCCGAAAAAGTCAAAAGCTGGCTCAACGGGCTGGACGTCGAGACCCTGCACCTCACTTCCGAGAGCATGGACCTGACCGTGACCCCGGGCAAGGACCGCCGCTGGCTCGGCGTTTCCGGCCACAACATCCCCAGCTTCGAGATTTTCCTCTCCCCGGACTGGCGCGGCACCACCGGAACCTACTACGCGGACCAGCCATCCTTCCGCTCCGGCAACTACGTGGAAGGCGTGCGCCTGCAATTCGAAAACGGCAAGGTGGTCGAATCCGACGCCAAGGAAGGAGCCGAATTCGTGCGCAAGCAACTGGCCATGGACGAAGGCGCCTGCCGCCTCGGGGAATTTTCCCTTACGGACCGGCGCTTTTCGCAAATCGACCGTTTCATGGCCAACACCCTGTTCGATGAAAACTTCGGCGGCGAATACGGCAACTGCCACGTGGCCGTGGGCGCCTCCTATGCCGACACCTATGCCGGGGACCAAAACGCATTGGATGAAGCCAAAAAACAGGAACTGGGATTCAATGACTCGGCCCTGCACTGGGATCTGGTGAATACCGAACCCAAGACCGTGACCGCGACCCTGAAGGACGGCAGCACCGTACTGATATATGAAAATGGAGAATTCCAGCAATAATCCGGCAACCACCATGAATACAAGGAATATATACCTCAAGACAGTCCCTCCGGACCAAGCGGTGCAGGCCGCCATGCAGGCCATTGACCGCGACCGGCTCATGCACACCGAAACCGTACCGAGCCAGCAGGCGTGCGGCCGGGTCACGGCGGCACCGGTCTTTGCCCGTTGCTCGTCACCCACGTTTCACGCCGCGGCCATGGACGGCATTGCCGTGCGGGCACAGGATACTTTTGCGGCCCGCGAAGACCAGCCCCTGACGCTTTGCAGGGAAAAGGATTACCTCCCGGTAAATACGGGCAATCCGCTTCCGCAAGGATTCAATACGGTCATCATGGTCGAGAACGTGGTGGAGCAGGACGCAGACACGGTGAGCATCGACGCGCCTGCCGCACCGTGGCAACACGTGCGCCGCATCGGCGAAGACATCGTGGCCACGGAACTGCTCATCCCGCAGAACACCGAGCTTTCCCCCTATGACGTGGGCGCGCTGCTTTCCGCCGGCATATTCGAAGTCGAGGTGCACGAAAACGTGCGGACCACGTTCATCCCCACCGGGGACGAGGTGCTGGACTTCCGCGACCGCCCTGCCCCAAAGCCGGGTCAGGTCATCGAATCCAATTCACAGGTCTTTCTGGCCTCCGCACGCGGAATGGGCATGGACGCCGAGAGCGTGCCCACGATCCCCGACCGCAAGGACGCGCTGACCGATGCGGTGCGAAAGGCTCTGGACAGCGGCAGCCACGTGGTCGTGGTAGGCGCGGGTTCCTCGGCAGGCAGCAAGGATTTCACGCGGCCCGTATTCGAGGAACTGGGACAGGTGCTGGTTCACGGCATAGCCGTGATGCCGGGCAAGCCGTCCCTGCTGGCGGTCACGGACGAACGCTCCGGCCATCCAGGCAGATTGTTGGTTGGCGCACCGGGCTACCCGGTCAGCGCCGTGGTCTGCTTTGACGAACTGATCGCCCCGCTGGCCGCATGGCTGGCCCGCAAGCCGGTTCCTGCCGCCCATGAAGTGGATGTGACCCTGACCACCAAGGTGCCGTCGCGTCCGGGCATGGCCGAAATGCTCCGGCTGGCCGTGGGCCGCGTCGGGGAACGGATCGTGGCGACTCCGCTCGGACGCGGCGCCGGGCTGCTGACGTCCATGATCAAGGCACAGGCAACGACCGTGATTCCCGCGGACCGCGAGGGCATCGACCAGGGCGAAACCGTGCGCGCACGGCTCTTGACCCATCCCCGGCAACTGGACTCCGTGCTCATGCACGTGGGCAGCCACGACAACACGCTGGACCTGCTGGCCAACGAACTCATGGGGCGTCCGTGTCCGGTGCGGCTGGTTTCCGGGCATGTGGGCAGCATGGGCGGGCTGAACGCGCTCAAGGCAGAATCGGCCCTGTTTGCGGGCTGCCACCTGTTCGATCCTGAATCCGGCGACTTCAATTTCCCGTTCATCACCCGGTATCTCAAGAACATGGACCTGACCGTGGTCAATCTGGCCATACGGCATCAGGGCCTCATGGTCGCTCCTGGAAACCCCAAAGGTATCCGGTCCGTTGCGGACCTTGCCCGCGAAGACGTGCGTTTCATCAACCGCCAGCGCGGTGCGGGAACGCGCATTCTGCTGGACCATCACCTGACCGAGGCCACAATCAATCCACGCACGGTACGTGGCTATGATCAGGAGGAATTCACGCACATGGCCGTGGCGGTCAACGTGCGCACCGGAGCCGCGGACTGCGGCCTTGGCATCCGGGCCGCGGCCACGGCGCTGGGGCTGGACTTTGTTCCGCTGGCGCGGGAACGCTATGATCTGGTCATTCCGACCCGATTCATGGATGACCCGCGCATTGCGGCCCTGCGGGAATGCATCGGCATGGATGCCACCCAGGACCGCATCAAGGAGCTGGGCGGCTATGAAACGACGCTCACCGGCCGCATCATGCAGCCCGGCGACGGACTGCAACCCAAAAACTAAAAAAAAGGGCCGCGTCTGCGGCCCTTCCCTGTTGTAAAACTCAGCACAACTTGAGTCCGTTGGGGACCGCGCGGTCCGGCACGGCCAGCACCACGCCGCCCTTGTCCGCAAAGCCGGTCACAAGGCATTGCGAACGCACCGGGCCGATCTGGCGCGGCGGAAAGTTGACCACGCCCACGACCTGTTTGCCTTGCAACTCTTCAAAAGAATACAAATCGGTTATCTGTGCGCTGGACTTGAGCACCCCGATCTCCTCGCCGAAATCGACCCACAACTTGTAGGCCGGTTTGCGGGCTTCGGGAAACTCCTCGACACGCACAATAGTGCCGGTGCGCAACTCCACCTTCTCGAAATCGCTCCACTCTATGGTCTGCATGTTTTCTCCTTGCCATTGAAACAGGCAGTCCAGCACATTTATGCCCGGTGCGCAATCATGCATCCCGTCATTTCCGATACACGGTATAGGCCCGCCGCCGCAGCAATGCCAAGGCCAGCGACACCATGCCCAGCAACAAGACCAGCCCGAGATGGGTCCAATCCACCACCATGGTCAACTCCGGCGAAAACGACATGCCCGGCTGGTTCTTGATCATGCGCATTATGCCGGTCAGCACGATCCCGGCCAGCAGTCCGGCCCGCACAACCCCGCCCGGAGTCATCCGCAGGACATGCCGCCAACGAGTGAACCAGAGCACAAGCACCTGTGCCAACAGAGCCAACAGCAGGGCCGCCAGCACGTAATGCATCTTGTGCGTGAAATAGAAATCCGCAAGCCAGCCCAACCCCGGAATGTCCGCCACATAGTAGCGCTTGAATATGGGCATCTGGGCCAGCCCGGAAACGGCCAGCAACGAAGCGCAGACAACAAAGACGCGCGTGAACCATGCGGAAACCGGAGTCTTATTCTGCATCGTCATCCTCCTTGGTCAACGCCGCGCCCAGCCCCAGAACACCGGCCGCAAGACCGGCCACCGGTGCCAGCACAGCGGCCATGGCCAGATTTTCCTCATCGTTCATCATGTCCGGCACCAGTTCCAGACCGGGCCTTCCCGGTCCCTTTTCCACGGCCTTGTCCAGTTTGTCGAAGGGAACCGGAGACACATACAGGGTATTGGTCCCGCCGTTTTCATGCTCGCCGTAAATGAACCCGTTCATGGATTCAGCCAGCTCATGGGCCTTTTTCACGATGGCGTCCCTCGGGCCGATGGTCTGGACGCCTTCCGGACAAACTTCGATGCACGCAGGGAGCTCGCCCTGGGCCACGCGCTCGAAACAGCGGTCGCACTTGTACATGACGCCGTTGCCTGCAAAACGCGGCAAAAGCTTCTTGTACAACCCGACCCCGGTCTGGCGTTGCGGAATGTCCCACGGGCAGACGCTCTTGCACTTGGAGCCGCCAAGACAGATGTCGTCGTTGATACGCACGATGCCGTTCTCTTCTCGGGAACATGCGCCCCACGGGCACAGGTTGGCGCAGGGAGGATTCTGGCAATGCATGCAGCGGCGGGGAATGTTCAGGTCATGCACCTCGCCCTCGTGTTCCACTTCCGCGTTCTGGATAAACAGCCAGTTGTACGGGGTCAGCCGATCGTCCACGTCCTGCCGGTCAGACCAGTCCGACACCTTGACCCGCTTTGGGTACATGGGCGGAAACGGCTTTTCCGGCCGGGGATACTTGTGGCCGTTGGATTCGCGGCAGGCATACACACATTCGCCGCACCCGACACACCTCGAAATATCCAGCAGAGTGGCAAGCTCCTCGCCACGTTGCGCCGCCTCCACCGTACCGGGCAGAAAAAGTCCTGCGCCACCAAGCCCCAATACCTTGAGGAACCCTCTTCGGCTCACATGTTCAGTCATACCCATTCATCCTGCTTGTAATGGTTCACTCGACCACACTGTCACGATACACATTCATGCCGTCCATGTCCTGACCCTGACCACACACCGAATATTATTCGGCTGACAAGCGCCCGGAAACGGTTGATATTTTCACAAAAACGTCAAGGACAGACGTTTTTGACTGGACAATCAATCCTCATCCGAGTATATATTCTCAAGCATCACACACCAGACTTATCCATTTGCAGATGCCCCTTTCCGGGCACGCAATGCGGTTCACTTCATCCTTTTGGGCCGAACCTACATCCCATAGCGGCATTCATTCGCGCCCCCGGACGTACTGCGTCCGCAACCGTTTACCAATGAGGACTCTTCATGCTGAAAAAACAGGCCGACGCCACAACCAAAACCGCCTACCTGATCCTCGACGGAACCACCTATGAACTGCCGGTAATGGTGGGTACCGAAAACGAACACGCCATCGACATCACCAAACTCCGCAACGAAACCGGCCACATCACCTATGATCCAGGATATGCTAACACCGGTTCGTGCTCCAGCGCCATAACATATGTCAACGGCGAGGAAGGTGCCCTGCACTACCGGGGCTATCCCATCGAGGAAATCGCCGACAAGCACGGCTCGTTCATCGAAACAGCATGGCTGCTCATATTCGGCAAGCTGCCAAACCATGAGGAACGCCAGGAATTTCGCCAGATGCTCACGGACAATGAACTGCTCCATGAAGATCTGCGCCACCATTTCGAAGGTTTTCCGTCCAAAGGGCATCCCATGGCCATCCTCTCCGCCGTGGTCAACGCCATGGGCTGCTACCACCCGGACCTGCTGGAAATCCAGACCGAAGAAGAATTCATACAGGCCGCGGCCAAGGTCATCAGCAAGGTACGCACCGTTGCAGCATGGTCTTACCGCAAGTCGCAGGGCCTGCCCTTCATGTACCCGAACCCGTCGCTCAGCTACTGCCAGAATTTCCTGCACATGATGTTCTCGGAGCCTTACCGCCTCTACGAACCCAGCAAGGAAGAAACCCGGGCGTTGAGCCTGTTTTTCCTTTTGCATGCGGACCACGAGCAAAACTGCTCCTGTTCCACCGTACGCATGGTCCAGTCCACACAGGCCAACCTGTTTGCATCGGTATCGGCCGGCATTTGCGCCCTGTGGGGCAAACTGCATGGCGGGGCCAACGCGGGCGTCATCCGCATGCTGCATGAAATCCGCAACAACGAAATGACCATCGACAGCTATCTTGAACGGGTCAAGAACAAGGAATTCCGGCTCATGGGCTTCGGCCACCGTGTCTACAAAAGCTTCGACCCGCGGGCCCGCATCCTGCGCAAGGCCGCAACAGACCTGCTTGGAACCCTGGGTACGGACGACGACCTGCTGGAACTGGCCATGGAACTGGCGGAAAAAGCCATGGCAGACGATTACTTTGTCTCCCGGAAACTCTACCCCAATGTGGACTTCTATTCCGGCATCATCCTGCGCGCCCTGAACATCCCGGTAGACATGTTCCCGGTCATGTTCGCCATCGGCCGCATGCCCGGCTGGATCGCCCACTGGTACGAGGCCTACAGCGCCGGACAGGAAAAAATCCACCGTCCGCGTCAGATATACACGGGCGAATGCAGACGTCCCTACGTAAGCATGAATGAACGCGGCAAAAAATAAAAAAAAGCTTGCCAAAGCAAGGCGCCATGGCTAAAAGAATCATCCGCGAGCCGAAGTGGTGGAATTGGTAGACACGCATGGTTCAGGACCATGTGCCTTCACGGGCGTGGAAGTTCGAGTCTTCTCTTCGGCACCACGAAATCAAAAGGGTTGCAACAGCTGCTGCAACCCTTTTTCGTTTGTCAGAAAGGACAAAATCATCAGAGCGTTCGCACGCCGCAGGGCACATACGCGCCCTGCCTTGCCGAAACGGAATCGCATCACCGGCTCGCCATCGTTGGTTGAGCAACGCCAAAACCGGCCACACGACCGAAACTCCAACACGCACAACAGAAACTCTTCACCCTGCTGGGGGTCTCCCTCTTCCATTTATCCGCCAAATATCGTAATTGAAGACCAATCTCCCAACTGGCACATGTAACCACCGAATACGGGCACGGAGGCTGCAATGCAGGAAAAAGTCATCATCATGGGCGCGGCCGGCAGGGATTTTCACAATTTCAACGTATACTTCCGGAACAATCCGCGCTACCGGGTCATGGCCTTCACGGCCAACCAGATAGACGGCATTGAGGGACGCCGCTATCCGTCCGAACTGTGCGGAGAAGGCTATCCGGAAGGCATCCCCATCCACCACGAATCCGACCTGACATACGTAATCAGCCATTATAAGGTCGATCTCGTTGTCTTCTCCTATTCGGACGTGCCCCACTCCTACGTCATGCACAAAGCCGCCAAAGTGCAATCAATGGGTGCGGATTTTCTGCTCATCGGTGCGCAGTACACCATGATCGAATCCACCAAGCCCGTCATCTCGGTCTGCGCGGTCCGTACGGGCTGCGGCAAATCGCAAACCTCGCGCAAGGTCCTGCAAATCCTGCGCGATCAGGGCAAACAGGCCGTGGTGGTGCGGCATCCCATGCCCTACGGCGACCTCTCCCGGCAAAAGGTGCAGCGGTTCGCATCATATGACGACATGGACCGGCATCAATGCACCATTGAGGAACGCGAGGAATACGAACCGATCATCGATCTCGGAGGCGTGGTGTATGCAGGCATCGACTACGAGGCCATCCTGCGTGATGCCGAACAGGAGGCGGACGTGGTTATATGGGACGGCGGCAACAACGATACGCCCTTTTTCAAGCCCGATGTAGCCATAACGGTCTTCGATCCGCACCGGCCCGGGCATGAACGTCTGTACCACCCGGGCGAGACCAACATGCTGCTGGCCGACATTGCGGTCATCAACAAGATGGACACCGCGGACTCCGACAACGTGGACGTGGTTCAGACCAACATCAAACGGTTCAATCCCAAAGCTCAGATCATTTATGCGGAATCCCCGGTCGTGGTAGACCAACCGGAACTGGTGCGCGACAAGCGCGTGCTGGTGGTGGAAGACGGCCCAACGGTCACGCACGGAGAGATGCCCTTTGGCGCGGGAACCGTTGCCGCCAAGGAATATGGTGCCGCAGAACTGGTGGACCCGCGCTCCTGCGCCAGGGGACTGATCAGGGACGTGTACCGAAAATACCCGCACCTCGGTCCCGTGCTTCCGGCCATGGGTTACAGCGAGGAACAGGTCGGGGACCTGAAGGCCAGCATCGAGGCCTGCGACTGTGACGCGGTGCTGCTGGCCACCCCGGCGAACATATCGAGGATCATGGAACTGGACGTGCCCATGGTCCGGGCCAATTATTCCTATGCCGATGCCGGGGATCCTTCACTGGAACGGCATCTCTGCCAGTTGTTGGACCTACGCATACCCCACTGGCGATAAACCAACCGGATTACGCGTTCCCAACATCCGCAGCCGGCGTTGGCTCGCCGCAATGCGCAGGCATGAGCACCTCCACACGGACACCGCCCTCCGGGGCATTGTCCACACGGATATCCCACTGGTGCTCTTCCGCCACCTTGCGCGCAATGCTCAGTCCCATGCCGGCACCATTGGACTTGCGAGTAAAAAACGGATCAAAGATATGTGGCAGATCGTCATCGGGAATCCCGGTTCCCTGATCCTCGACCACAAAGCCGCACCCCTCGCCATGGCTGAACACGTGGATACGGACCACCGCCCGGCCATCCCTGCAGAAATCAATGGCGTTGTCCACAAGAGCATCCAGCAACCGGGTAAACTGGACCGGATCCGCCATTACCTGCAACGGCAACACATCGGCCTGCCATTCAAGTTCTTTTTCAAGATGTCGGGCACGCTGTTCCGCTTTTTGACGAGCCTCTTCCAACAGTTCGTCGAGCCGAAGCGGTTCCGGTCGTGGAGCCTCGATGCGTGCATAGTCGTTGACCGCGGTCACCATCTCTTCCAGACGCACGGACTCATCCAGAATCGTCCGGATGTACGTGTCCACGGAACCTTTGTCCCGGGCCTTCCTGAGTAAAAGATTGGCAAACCCCGCAATGGCAACCGTACGGTTGCGAACCTGATGCGCAACGGACAATGCCAACAGGTGCATGCTCCGGCGTCCTTCCTCAATGAAAAGAAGATCCCGATACGAGCGAATGGCCGTTGTCACGGTAGTGAACAGTTTCTGCACCGTGAGCTCTGTTTTCTGCTTGTAATCATTGATATCCAGCTCGGTAACCACCGTACGCTCGGGAGCCTGCCCGGGCTGCCCGGTTCGGAGGATGATGCGCGTCAACTGATTGCAGGCCTCGTTACGTATGAAACGGGCCACATCAAGCCCGGCCTGGTTGCTCTCCATGACCACATCCAGAAGAACCACGGCCGTGTCCGGATGTTCCATGATCTGCTGCCTTGCTTCCGCACCGGAAAAAGCGCTCAAAAACGTCAGCCCGCGACCTTCAAAAGTAAAATCGTCCAGCACCAGACGCGTCATGGAATGAACATCCTCCTGGTCGTCCACAATCATGAGCTTCCATGTCGAACCCGCCGCCAAGGGTTCGCTCTTGCGAAATCCGGACGATGCATCAGCATCGGAAAAAAGAGGTCTGTCATCTGTCATGGTACCACCCCGCACAACCATTGCATTTTTCAACTCATAGTAGTGTATACCAATTGAGGGTCCTTGTCCTGAACTGCACAAAAAATCTAAACACTGAAAAATCTACAAAATATGCAAAAACAAACGCTTTTCGTTCACATTCTTGTGCATTTTTGAAAAAATACGACACCACCCACATGACAGCCCGAAAGGCTCGAAAAAATAACACTTTGAAATAATTGGTATATTGGAAAAATCACACTCGCATGAAATTCTGGCACACGCCTTGCTTCAATGAATACAAACGACATAGCCTCCTACCAACCCTTAACTCCTCCACATGAACAAGGCCCTATCGAAAAATTTCGATAGGGCCTTGTTTGTGATGTCGCAAAAACAGCGAATCAGGCATCCGACATGGGACAACCGAACTGATGCTTCCTGCACAGCCAGAGAACCGATTTGCTCTCAATGTCGTAATGAGGACTCACATCCTCCTCCGTGCCGCAGCACACGCACTTGTGTCCCTGCGATTTGCGAGGGAAATAGTTCATCTGGTTGAGCTTGCGGTTGAACCTGTTGATATGCGGATACATGGGGTGTCCCTCGTGGCGGGAACAATCCCTCTTGTTCAGCTTTCCGGTCTCGCTGACCTTGATGCTGATCATCCGGGTCCGGTTGATGGTTCCGGTCTTTTTGTCAATGGTGATCTGGGTCGGTTCCTGCCAGCGGCAGATGAACCTGCGTCTGCTTTGGTCGAATCGCACCGTCATGATACGTCCTCCTTTCATGGCCGCACGCCGTCACGGCATGCGTTTCAGGCCAGGCTCTGGCGGGTGTTCCACCGTTTTCCAGTCCGGCCGGCCTATATTTCGTAATCCACCACCCTGCGCTCGCTGACCACGTTCTTGATGAACGCCACGCAAGCCTGATGCTCGGGGTGAATCTGATACGCCTCAAGGGCCTCCCGGGTTTCGATTTCCGAGTACAGCACAACATCACACTCGGGCACGCTCTCCACCATTTCGATTCCGACTTCGATATTCACGAGACCGGGAATCCGGCCACGAAGTCCTTCAAGCATTTCCTTCATTTTTACAGCGTTGGCAGAGGCTTCCGCGCCTTCGGCGTTGTCCTTGAGTTTCCACATTACAATATGCTTGATCATTGCCGTATATCCTTATGTTGTTCAGTTCGTTTCCATTCAATTAAGCAATTAGCGGGCCAGAAAACCAACACTTCCCGCCTTACATACAAAATAACAACTCCTGCGGCATTGTCACCCGATAGCCGCCATCTATAACCGGTCTAAAACAGCTCCGGGGGTTCGCTTGTTGCACCCGCTGACAGAAACATGCGCACACATGCGTTTGCTTGTGCCAACCTGCGGCAACACAGGCTATTGCTGCTCGGCGTCGCTTTGAGATCCGCCGCCCATGGAGGAAATCAGCCCAACCAGATTTTCGGCCAACAATGAAAGCTCTTCCACGGCTGCGGACGCAGCTTCCATTTCCCCATCGGTCTGTTCCGAAATCCGGCTCACTTCCAGCGTGGCCTGATTGATCTCCTCGCTGGCCGCGGATTGCTGCTCCGCCGCTGCGGCAATGCTGCGCACTCGATCCGCAGTTGCGTCGGATTCCGCCACGATCCGCTCCAGAGCCTCGCCGGACCGTTTGGCCAGCGCCGTACTTTTTTGCACGGATTCCACCGCCACTTCCGTGGCCTGCACGTTTTGGCTGGCTCCGTCCTGAATACTGCCAACGGCAACCCCGACCTCGGAAGTGGCCTGCATGGTTTTCTCCGCAAGCTTGCGGACCTCGTCCGCAACTACGGCAAATCCGCGTCCGGCCTCACCGGCCCGGGCCGCCTCAATGGCAGCGTTGAGCGCCAGCAGGTTGGTCTGGTCGGCAATGTCTTCGATCACGACCAGCACCTTGCCAATTTCCTCGGCCTTGCCGCCAAGCGACTCCATGGACACACGCAATTCGCCTGCGCGGTTATCCACTTCATCGATGGCGGAAATCACCTCGGCGACAACGGCCGAACCTTCAGTGGCTTCATCCTTGGCCTGTTCCGCGCTCTCGGCCGCGGCCACGGCATGCTGGGCCACCTCGGCCACTGTGGCGTTCATCTCTTCCATTGCCGTGGCTGTTTCCGTGGTCCTGTCCCGCTGGGTGGCGGCGCCGGACCGGGCCGAAACCACGGAGCGGCTCAATTGCTCGGCCGCCGCGGCAAGGCGGGCAGAAATGTCTCCGGCTTCCTCAGCAGCTTGGGATATCTGCCGGTTCTGATCGGATATCTGCTGTTCGCGATCCTTGAGTTCGGTCACGTCCAGATACATGCAGAACCCGCCGATGATCTTCCCTTCCAAATCCGCCAACGGGGAAAGATTGGCCAAAACCGATATGTCGCGCGCCTTGTCCGTGCGGAACACGGCCGGGCGGTGATGCGCCTTGTAGTCCTTGCGCATGCAGTCGCCGATCAGAGCGTCACGGTCATCCTTGTAAAAAATCTGCGAAATCTTTTTCCCGTAATAATCTTCGGGATTGCGGTCCGAATCCATCATGTCCATGCACTCCTTGTTCAGGAACGTGATGCGTTGGTCCGTATCCACCACACAGGTGGGAACCGGCAATCCGTCCAGAATGCCCTGGGCATAGCCGAGACGATCCTTGTAACAACCGACCAGTTCGCGGGCGGCGTGGCCAAGGCCCAGGAACTCGCCGGGAAACGCCTGGTCCAGCGCTACCGAGTAGCGGCCTTCGGCCACGTCGTGCAGATATCCCTGCACCGCAGCAGCAGGCCTGCTTACCCGCCGGACCAAAAACACATACAGCAGCACTGCACCCAAAACTGCGACGGCGCCGATGGCAACGCTCATGAGCATCCAGCCCATCTGCATCACATGCAACACATACACTGCCGCTGCACATAGGCCGAACACGCCCAGATAGACGGCAAGCGCCACCACGGGAGTGGCTAATGCCGATTCGGAAACTTCATTCTTCATACCACCCTCCAAACATCGCCAGCCCCCCGGAGGCGAAAAAATGTATTGCCAAAACAGTGTGAAATTCTTTTAAAGGGCCTTCCGCCGCAAAACGGAAGGCCCGGAAAAGGCCCGGAGTACGGAGTAAGCGTGGCGTCACTTCGAGGGATTGCGGTCCAACCGCCCCCGGGCCTCATGCATGATTGGTTATTTCTTGTTTTCCGCCATGACCTCGGCAACGTGCTTGACCTGAACCTTGGAACCGCGACGACGCAGTCCACCTCGCAGCTGCATGATGCAGCCGGGGCAGTCGGTCAGCAGGATGTCGGCACCGGTCGCTTCAACGTTGTCGAGCTTCTTCCTGAGCAATTCGCTGGAAAGTTCGGGGAACTTCATGGAGAAGGTTCCGCCAAATCCACAGCAGACTTCCTCTTCGTCGCACTCGCGATACTCCAGACCTGCGGTCTTGATCAGATCCCGCGGCGCGTCGTGCACGTCCAGTCCCCGGCACAGGTGGCACGGAGCATGGTACGTGGCGGACTCGTTGCTCTTGCGGAACGCGTCGTCGGAGACCCTGAGCACGTCGTGGACGAACGAACTGTAGTCGATGACCTTGCGGCTGAATTCCATGGCCAGGGACTCCAGTTGCGGATCGCCGGCCACCAGCTTGGGATAGCTGTGCTTCAGGTGCGATGCGCAGGAGGCGCACAGGGTCACGACATAGTCGTAATTGCCTTTCTGGAAGGCGCGCAGGTTCTGGATGGCCACATCCCGGGCAGCCTTTTTCTCGCCCATCATCTGTACGGGCAGGCCGCAACAGGACTGCTTGTCCGGGAATTCCATCTCGACCTGATTGTCGCCAAGAATCTTGACACAGGCCTTCATCTGCTCGGGGTAGACAAAGTCCTGAACACAACCGGAGAACAGGCCCACCCGGTACTGCGGGTTCTTGACCTCGGGACGGATGTCCTTCCACATGTCGCGGAACGGTTTCTCCGCAATGGTGGGCAGTGCGCGGAAGTTCTGGTTGCTGAACATCATGGGCAGATGGCGCAGGTAGCCTTCGCCCTCTTCCATGGGCTTCTGGGCATACTTGGCAGTACGCAACAGCGTGTGGAACAGACGGCGGTTGCGCAGCAGTTTGCCGAGCAGCAGGCTGGGCAGCGGGTGGCCGTCCTCGTCCTGAATGCGTGCGTGAATTTCCTTGATGAGCCGCGGCAGATCAATGCCGCCCGCGCAGATATCCTTGCAGGCTTCACAGTTGATGCAGTTCTGGACCAGGTTCTTGGCCTTTTCCTTGCCATGGAAGAAATAGGTCAGAATCAGACCGATGGCGCCGATGTAGATGTGCCCCATCTTGTGGCCGCCCACAAGGCGGTACACCGGGCAGACGTTGGCGCATGCTCCGCAGCGGACACAGCGCAGGACCTGCGAGAACAGCGGGTCCTTGGCCAGTTCGCGGCGTCCGTTGTCCAGAACAACAAAATGAATTTCCTTTTTGCCGTCCGGACCGGGCGCGCATTCGTTGGCACCGGTGATCCAGGTCACGTAGGAAGTGATGGCCTGTCCGGTGGCGTTGCGCGGCAGCACCTTGATGGTACGCAGGGCGTCGTGCAGGGTCGGAACCAGCTTGTCCATACCCATGAGCGCAACGTGCACGCGGGGCAGCGTGGTCACAAGACGGGCGTTGCCCTCGTTGGTCACCAGCCCGATGCCACCGGTTTCGGCAACAGCGAAGTTGGCGCCGGAAATGCCCATGTCGGCCTCGGCATACTTGCGGCGAAGCTCGCGGCGAGCAACCTTGACCAGCTTTTCAATGTCCGAATCCTGATCCTTGCCCGTGACCTTGGAAAAGAGGTCCTTGACCTGATACCGGGAAAGGTGAATGGCGGGCATGACCATGTGGCTCGGCCCTTCGTGGCGAAGCTGGATGATCCATTCTCCAAGGTCGGTTTCCGTGACCTCGAGGCCATGGTCTTCCAACGCGTGGTTGAGCAGGGTTTCCTCTGCGGTCATGGACTTGGATTTGACGATTTTCTTGCAGTTGGAATCCAGGGCGATGCGGCTGATGATACTGTTGGCTTCGTCTGCGTCCTTGGCGAAATGAACCTTGACGCCGGCGGCCTCGGCATTTTCCTTGAACTGTTCATACAGTTCATCGAGATGCTGGGCAGCGTAGTCCTTGGAATCCGCAACCTTGCGAATCAGGCCCTTGACGTCCATGCCCTTGAAGGCATTGGCGCGTCCGGCCCTGTAGGCCACGGCAAAATTATCGAGTGAAGTCCGCAGAAAGTCGTTATCCAGAGACTCATGCAGCTCTTCACGATATTCCTTGAGATTGTCGGCTTTCTGCATGCTAGTCCTCCAAGAGCAGGATGTGAAGTTCCAGGGGGCCGTGGACACCGAGAGCAAGAACGCGCTCGATGTCGGCGGTCCGGCTCGCGCCTGTGATGAAGGCGTGGTAGTCGGGAGTGTCCTTCATGGCGTCGAGAAGATGCTTTTCAACGTCATAGGAAGTTTCCACGATCTTGGACTTGGGCAGCAGCGCCACATGAATCTCGCTGACCATGGTGGCCAAACGCACTTCTTCCTTTTTGGAGGCCAGAACCAGCGTGCCGGTTTCGGCAATGCCATGCTGGACCTCGGTGAAGCCGATGTCGATTCCGGCCAGATGATCGCGCATGCCGGAATCAATGAGCTCCAGACCGGCCTTTTCACAACGGGTCTTGAGCATCTTGAAGGTTTTCGAATCAAGACCCGGCGCGGCAACGATCTTGCCCTGCTTGGTCTCGCAGACAGCCTCGGCCTCATCGGAGAGGGCCTGCTCACACCCGACGGGCATCAACTGGCAGGCTTCCTTCTTGTCGCAAAGCTCGACCACGTAATTCAATGCGTCGACCGGCTTCTTGATCTCGGTGACCACGGCCGAAACCGCTGTCGCCTTCTCCGTAAACAAAGCAACACATTCTTGATTTGTCATAGCTCCTCACATTTCTCCCTCAGGGCGGCCCAAGGGCCGCCCCCGCACAAAGAGGGAATTCGTATTGGACCGACCAAAAACTAGGAAGCGAGAACGTCCCGCGTTTCCCGTGCGATGGCCAGTTCCTCGTTGGTGGGAATAACCCACACGTCGACAACACTGTTGTCGGCACTTATTTTTTTCGGCTCACTGGAACGTTCCGCGTTTGCGGCTTCGTCCACAACGATACCGAGATTTTCCATTCCGCGCAGGCTCTCCAAACGGACGATGTCGTCGTTTTCGCCGATGCCTGCGGTAAAGACGATGGCATCCACACGACCGAGGGCGGCCATGTAGGAACCGATGTACTTCTTGTTGCGATAGGTCTGCACGGCCACAGCCATGGCAGCGCGCTTGTCACCCTTGTCCGCGGCGGCATGAATGTCGCGCATGTCGGACATGCCGCACATGCCTTCAAGGCCGGACTTCTTGTTGAGCAGTGTGTCGATCTCATCCACGCTCATGCCCTTGTTGCGAGCCAGGTAGGCCACCACGGCCGGGTCGATATCGCCGCAGCGGGTCCCCATGACCAGACCCGCCAGGGGGGTCAGGCCCATGGACGTGTCCACGCACTTGCCGTTCTTCACGGCCGACATGGAACTGCCGTTGCCAAGGTGCACGGTGATGATGTTGCAGTCTTCAAGCGGCTTTTCCAAAATCCTGGCCATTTCGCCCGCAACGAACTTATGGGACGTGCCATGAGCTCCGTAACGGCGAATCTTGTTTTCCGTATAGAGTTCATACGGCAATGCATACATGTATGCATGCTCGGGCAGGGTCTGATGAAAGGCGGTATCGAACACGACCACCTGGGGAACGCCGGGGAACAGGTCGGCTCCGACCCGGATTCCGGCAAGGTGGGCCGCGTTGTGCAGCGGAGCCAGCGGGATGCAGGCTTCGATGCCCTTGATCACCTCGTCATCGACCACGGTGGGTTCGCTGAAGTACTCACCGCCATGGACGACGCGGTGTCCCAGAGCGCCGATTTCCGATTTGTCCTTGATCACGGCGGTTTCGCCAGTGGTGATCAGTTCGATGACCTTGAGCAGCCCCTCGTTATGGGAGGGAACCTCCATGTCGATGGAGGTCTTGGTCTCGGCGTCGGTATCGGGTGCCTTCTTGTAGACGACGACACCGCCTTCAAGGCCAATGCGCTCCACCAGTCCGCTGCAAAGGACAGACTCGTCCTCCATGTCGATGAGCTGGTACTTGATGGAGGAACTGCCTGAATTGAGTACAAGAATCTTCATATTTTCTATTCCTTCTCGGCCTGGGCCTGAATGGCGGTAATGGCCACGGTGTTGACGATATCGGGCACGGTGCAACCGCGGGACAAGTCGTTGACGGGCTTGTTCAGGCCCTGAAGCACAGGGCCGATGGCCACGGCCTGTGCGGCACGCTGAACAGCCTTGTAGGTGTTGTTCCCGGCATTCAGATCCGGGAAAACGAACACGGTGGCGCGTCCGGCCACGTCACTGCCGGGCAGCTTGGTGGCGGCCACGGCCGGGTCAATGGCCGCGTCGTACTGCAGCGGGCCTTCGATGGGCAGGTCCGGGCAGCACTCCTGGGCGCGCTTGCGGGCCAGGTCGGTGGCTTCGATGATCTTTTCAACGTCCGCGCCCGCCCCGGAGGAACCCGTGGAATAGCTGAGCATGGCCACACGAGGTTCAACGCCGAAAATGCGTGCAGTATGGGCCGAGGAAATGGCGATTTCAGCAAGCTGGGGAGCGCCAGGGTTGGGGTTCACGGCGCAGTCACCGAATACCAGCACCCTGTCCTTGAGGCACATCAGGAAAACCGAGGAAACAATGCTTGCGCCGGGCTTGGTCTTGATGAACTCGAACGCCGGGCGAATTGTGTGGGCAGTGGTATTGACCGAACCGGAAACCATGCCGTCAGCCGCTCCCTTGAAGACCATCATGGTCCCGAAATAGGTCGGGTCGGCCATGCGGTCATGGGCGATGTCTTCGGTCACGCCCTTTTTCTTGCGCAGCTCCATGTAGGTCTGCTTGTAGTCCCCGAACATCTCGGACTGGACCGGATCAATGATCTGGGCAGCGGAAAGGTCAAGTCCCAATCCATTGGCCTTGTTCAGGATCTCGTCCACCGGTCCGAGCAGGGTTATGTCCGCGACGGCACGGCGCAACAAAATGTCCGTGGCACGCAGGACGCGCTCGCCCGTACCTTCGGGCAGCACGATGCGCTGACGGTCCGAGGCGGCCTTTTCAACAAGGCTGTACTCGAACATCTTGGGCGTGATCTTGGTGGACTTGCGCTCCACCACGCGTTCGCGCAGTTCGCGAACGTTCACGCTGGATTCAAAAAGCCCCAACGCGGAGGCAATCTTCTTCTGATCGTCGGGCTGGATCCGGCCGTAAAGCTCGTTGAGCTTCTGGGTGGCCTGATACGTATGCCCCTGAACGGAGACAATGGGCACCGGGACGCCGGTCCAGCCCTCGATCAGTCTGTGTACGGTAGGTGACGGTTCAATGCCCCCGGTCAGCACCACCCCGGCAATATTGGGGTATGAGCTGGACAGGCGGGACGCAAGGGATGCAAGGGTGATGTCCGAGCGGTCCCCGGGAGTGATGATCAGACTGCCTTCATCGATGTATTCGAGGAAGTTGCCGATCTGCATGGCTGCAATGATGTAGTTGTCCACAAGAGTGTCCATGCGGCCGTGGCCGTAGAGGATCTGGCCGTCAAGCCAGCGGCACACGTCGCCCATGCTCGGATTGCCGAGGCTTTCGTCTTCGGCGATGGCATAGACGAGCAACTCGGCGCATTGCGCCTTGCTCTGTATTCTGGAGACAATGTCCTGCGTGTCCTGTTCGTGGCTCACGCGGTTGATGACTGCGGCGACGACATCAAGGCCCTTCTCTTCAAGAGCATCAACAGTCAGCTGGGTCAGGCTCACGATTTCGTCTGAGGCCTTCTTGCGGCCCGAGGCAACCACCATCACCGGCGCGCCGAGGTTGGCGGCGATATCGGCGTTGAGGTCGAACTCGAATGCCGAGTCCTTGCCCTGGAAATCGGTGCCTTCGCAGAGCACGAAATTGTACTTTGCTTCCAGCTGCTTGTACTTCTTGAGAATATTCTCCAAAAGAAGCGCGTGCTGGCCGGAATTGATCAGTTCGCGCGCCTCTTTCAGCGTGTAGGCGTAAGTGTCCTCGTAGGGAATATCGAGCTGATATTCGCTGAGTATCAGATTGATGTCGTGGTCCCGGTGGCCGTCGCCCGGATCATTGATGATCGGGCGGAAGAACGCCGCCTTGCGCACTTCGCGCAAAAGCAACTGCATGACACCGAGAACTATAGCGGACTTGCCGCTTCTCTCTTCTGTCGCCGTAATGTACAAATTGGTGGACATTGCCATTCCTGTTGACGGTTCGTCAGTAGCAAACGCCGTGGCTAGCGGAGGCCTTCGGCGTATAGCTCCATGACATGTTTCACATTAACTCCGGCCTTTTTCTGCGAGAGCATGTCCGTGATCTGCATCATGCAGGCAGGACAACTGGTGGCCACGACGGAAGCGCCCGAGTTGACGATGTTTTCCGCCTTGCGGTCACCGATCTTCTTGGACAGGTCGTAGTGGGCGATGTTGAAGCTGCCGCCACTGCCGCAGCATGTGCCCGCTTCCGCCATTTCCTTGTACTCGCAGCCGGAGCTTGCCTTGATTATCGTTCTGGGCTGTGCAGTGACGCCCAGGGAGTTCTTGAGGTGACAAGGGTCGTGATAGGTCACGGTCTTGTTGCCGCCCACCTTGGCGGGCTCGACACCCAGCACGTCCACGAGGAACTCACTGATGTCCATGGTCCGGGCGGCCAGATCGCGAAGCTTCATGCGATTGGCGGAACTGCCCTGATACATGCTCGGCCAGAGTTCCTTGATGGTGGACGTACAGGTTGCACACGACGTGATCAGATAGTCGAACTCGCCCTTTTCAAAAAGGGCCAGGTTTTCCTCGACCAACTTGTCAAAGGACGAGGTGTCACCACTGGAGATGGTGGGGATGCCGCAGCAGGCCTGGCCTGCAGGCATGAACACGCCCACGCCGTGGTGCTCCAGCACCTTGAGGGTGGCCTCGCCCACGTTGGGATAGATCTTGTCGATGACGCAACCAACGAAGATGGCCACTTTCTTGCCGCTCTTGCCTGCCGGGGTGTCCAGCTCGGGAACGATCTTGTGCAGGGGCTTGCTGGCCAGTCCCTTGAAGTGGCGATCGCCGATGACGGGAGCCTGGAACCGGGCACAGGAAGAACCGAGCATGTCGTCCGCCTTCTTGGTGAACAGTCCCTGGAACTTGGAACCGAACGACAACAGGTGGTTGAACAGCTTCGGGTTCACCAGCATGCCTCGGAAAATGGCCTTCTTCACGGGAGAAAGACCGAAGTAGCCGGTCATGATGGCGCGGGCCTTGATGAAGATGTCCAGAATCTTCACGCCGCTCGGACAGTTGGCCTGGCAGGTGCCGCACAAAAGGCAGCGGTTGAGTTTTTCGTTGACCCCTTCCGGGTCCTTGAGCATCTCCGAGGCAAGCCCGTCCAAAAGGGCCAGCTTGCCGCGGGTGACGTCGGATTCCTTACCGGTCTGGGCAAAGAGCGGACAGACGGCCTGGCACATGCCGCAACGCATGCAGCCGACCAACTGGTCGTCCAGCTCCTTGAGCATAGTCGCGAGTTGATGAATATCAGCCATGATTGTCCTCCCTAGCCTATGATCTTGTGGGGGTTCAGGATGCCCTTGGGATCGAGCACGGACTTCATGCGGCGGGAATAGGCAAGGGTACCGGGGCTGGTTTCAGACTCGATGAACTTGGACTTGGCAAGGCCGATGCCGTGTTCGCCGGAAAGCGTACCACCCAAAGCCAGTGCACGATCAAAGATCATTTCAATGGCTTCCTCGACACGCTGCCACTCCTTGGTATCGCGCTTGTCGGTAAGGATGGTCGGATGCAGGTTACCGTCACCGGCATGACCGAAGGTACCGATGGTCAGGTTGTACTTGTTGCTGATTTCGTCCAGTGCGGCGATCATGGCCGGGATCTGGGACCGGGGCACGGTGGCGTCTTCAAGCACGCAGGTGGGCTTGAGGTTGGCCAGTGCGGGCAGCGCGTCGCGGCGGGCCTGCCACACGGCGTCACGTTCGGCGGCGTCATTGGCGATCTTGATTTCGGAAGCGGAATTCTGCTTGCAGATTTCCTCGACCTTGGCGGCCTCGTCCTCGACCTGTGCGGGATGGCCGTCCACTTCAATGAGCAGCATTGCGGCTGCATCGGTGGGCAGTCCGGCCTTGCGGAAGTTCTCCACCGTACGGATGGTGAAGTTGTCCATGATTTCCAGGGTGGCCGGAACGATCTTGTTGGCGATGATGGCGGCAACGGTTTCGGATGCGGCCTTCATGGAGGGGAACACGGCCATCATGGACTTGGCGGCCAGCACGGGCGGAACCAGCTTCAGGATCAGCTTGTCGAACACGCCCAGCGTGCCTTCGGAGGCGACCATGAGGCCGGCGAGGTTGTAGCCGGTCACACACTTGACCGTGCGGGAGCCGGATTTGATCAGGTTGCCGTCCACGTCCCAGAAGTCCACGCCCATGACGTAGTCCTTGGTCACGCCGTACTTGAGGCCGCGCAGGCCACCGGCGTTTTCGGCAACGTTGCCGCCGAGAGTGGAAACGGTCTGGCTACCCGGATCCGGGGGATAAAAAAGACCCTTGGAAGCGACTTCGGCCGCAAACTTGGCAGTGACAACACCGGGTTCGACCACGGCGTACATGTCCTGCTCGTTGATTTCCAGAATACGGTTCAGGCCGTTGGTCAGCACGACCACGCCGCCCGGATGCGGAATGGTTCCGCCGGAAAGGTTGGTGCCTGCGCCGCGAACGGTCAGGGGAAGGCCGTTGTCGTTGCAGAGCTTGACGGTCTTGCCCAATTCTTCGCTATTGGTGGGGCGGACCACCAGAGCGGGCATGACGGAATCCAGCACAGCCGCATCATATGAATAGGTGTGGCGATCGGTTTCGCTGGTCATGACATTGTCGGAACCGACAATTGCCTCAAAATCCTTGATGATGGCATCTTTAGTCATCACAGACTCCTCAAAAATATTCATCAGTTTGTTGCGTTAACTACACGAACACAAAACCCGGAGGGCTCAAGACGGGGGAGCGGCACTCCGCTCCCCCAGTATACCCTAGTACAGGTGCGGCAGGAACACGAAACTCATCAGGCTGGCGACAACGCCGACAACCAGTCCGTACAGCAGGAAGGGCCATACGGTCTTCTTGAGAATCTGTCCTTCCATGCCGGAGAGTCCCACAACGGCGCAGGCAGCGACGATGTTGTGAATGCAGATCATGTTGCCCATGCCGCCACCTACAGCCTGTGCGGCCACGATGATCTGACGGGGCAGGTCGAGCTGCGAGGCTACGCCCCACTGGAACTCGGCGAACAGGAGGTCGGACACGGTGTTGGAGCCGGTGATGAACGCGCCCAAACCACCCACGAAGGAGGCGAACATGGGCCATGCGTTACCGGTAATGGCGGCAACGGCCTTGGCCATGGCCAACGGCATGGACGGATAGTTGTTCGGGTTCAGGGCTGCATCGGCAATGCCGGACCCACGGAAGATGGACACCAGTGCGACCGCTGCGAACAGGGCGATGGTGGGGTTCTTCATGGTGGCGATGGCCTGTCCCCAGGCAGCCTTGACCTTGCCGCCGGGCATGCCGTGGATGAGCACGGTCAGCAGGGCGACCAGCACGAACGGAATGGTGCCGGGCAGGTAGAGGTACTTGATGGAGGCATTGACGCTGTCAAAACCGAGAATGCTTTTGAAGGAGATGGCCTTGGAGGCGAGGAAGCCCTTGAGACCCAGTTCGGGAATACGGGTGACCACGAGGATCAGACCGATGAGGATGTACGGCAGCCAAGCCTTGAACTGGCTCATGTGCGCCTTGAACTCGGCACCGTCGTTGGAAACGGAACCAGTCCATTCCGGATCCCACTTGTCGGCGGGACCGAAGTCCCAGCTTTCCTTGGGCACGCAGAAACCGGCCTTGGCACCGGCGATGATCACGCCGAGACCGACCAGACCACCGATGAGGGACGGGAATTCCGGACCCACGTTCCAGGCGAAGAACAGGTAAGGCACCAGGAAGGAAACAGCGGCGAACACGCAGAACTTCCAGGCGGCCAGACCGGGCTTCCAGCTGCGCTCGGGACCGAAGAAACGGGTGATGAAGCCGAGCATGAAGATGGGCAGGATGAAGATCATGCCGATGTTCATGACCGTGGCCCACTGACCGATCAGCATGTTGAAGTCACCCATGTTCTGGAAGTTCACGGCAGCACCGGAACTCACAGCCTGATCGACGGCCGGGGCCAGGAATTTGAGGCCGAGCACGACCGGGGTTCCGACCGCACCGAAAGTAACCGGGAACGAGTTGAACACCAGACAGATGATGGCCGCTGCCAACGGGGGGAACCCGAGGGACAGCAGGATCGGAGCGGCCAGAGCTGCGGGGGTACCGAAGCCGGCGGCGCCTTCCAGGAACGCGGCAAACATGTAGCCGATAATAATGGCCTGGATGCGGCGGTCACCCGTGATGTTCTGCATTCCGTACTGGATGGTCTCCATCCCGCCGGACTGCTGCAAGGTGCGCAGAATGAGAATCGCACCAAAAACAATAATCAGAATGCCGATGGCGGTTACAAACCCCTGAAGGGTCAGGGCTGCAACGTATTTGGCGGGAAGCCCCCAAACGGCGATTGCACCGGCTGCGGCCGTGAGCCATGCCAGGGGCATGGCTTTGGTGGCAGGCCAGCGCATTCCCACCATGAGTATAAGTGCTACCAAAATAGGCAGCAGTGCAACCAAAGCGAGCACTTCAATGGACATTCCAAACTCCTCCTCAAAAATTGATTGAAACTACGTCATCCTCTGCCTGAGTTCCATGGAGCCGCAGGGCCGGGGCATACCGCACTTGCCCCGACCCGTTTGCGGCAGCATGAATGATCTATATGTAGACCCGCCCGAAGGCAGGTCCCGTAACCGCCGGGCACCGAGATGCCCGGCGGGTTCGGCCTATTATTCTTCGCCTTCAGCGGAATCGGCAGCCGCAAAATGATCAGCCGACGCCATGTGCTTCAGGGTTTCGTAACGAGCGTTGTAGTCCTCTTCGATCTTGGCGCGCAGGGCCTCGGAAGCTTCGGGATAGAAGCGTTCCAGCATGGCATAGCGGTTTTCGCCGGAGAGGAATTCCTGCAGGGTTCCGTCGGGGTCCTTGGACTCCAGCAGGAACGGGTTCTTGCCCTGATCGGCCAGCTGCGGGTTGTAGCGATACAGGGGCCAGTAACCGGACTTGACGGCCAGCTTCTGCTCTTCCTGCGTCTTGCCCATGCCCTTGCGGATGCCCTGGTTGATGCACGGTGCGTAGCAGATGATCAGGGACGGTCCGGGGTAGGCTTCGGCCTCCTGGAATGCCTTCATCATCTGGGCCTTGTCCGCGCCCATGGCCACGGAAGCCACGTACACGTAGCCGTAGGTCATGGCCATGCGGGCCAGATCCTTCTTGCCGGTGCGCTTGCCTGCGGCAGCGAACTTGGCGATGGAACCCAGCGGGGTTGCCTTGGAGGACTGACCGCCGGTGTTGGAGTAGACCTCGGTATCCATGACCAGAATGTTCACATCCTCGCCGGAAGCGAGCACATGGTCCACGCCGCCGAAACCGATGTCGTAGGCCCAGCCGTCACCACCGAAGACCCAGACGGACTTCTTGGTGTACAGGTCGGACATACCGGCGATCTCGCCCAGCAGGCCTTCGGTTTCACCCTTGAGCAGCGCCTTCATGGCGTCGCCGTATTCGCGGGACTTGACGGAATCGTCACGGTTGTCCAGCCAGCCCTGCATGGCTTCGGCCAGTTCGCCGGAAGCATCGGCCAGAGCAGCCTCGACCTTGTCGGCCAGGCGTGCACGGCGCTGTTCCACGGCCATGTTCATGCCGTAACCGTATTCGGCAGCGTCCTCGAACAGGGAGTTGCCCCAGGTCGGGCCGTGTCCGTCCTTGTTCACGCAGTACGGCGTGGTGGGAGCGGAAGCACCCCAGATGGAGGAACAACCCGTGGCGTTGGAGATGACCATGCGTTCGCCGAACATCTGGGTCAGCACCTTGACGTACGGGGTTTCGCCGCACCCGGCACAGGCGCCGGAGAATTCCAGCAGAGACTGCTGGAACTGGCTGCCTTTGACCGTGTTGCGGGCAGCGAGGTCATCCTTGTAGGAAACGGTCTCGCTGAAATCGAAGTTGGGAACCTCGGCTTCCACCTGGGTAGCCAGAGGCTTCATGACCAGAGCCTTGTCCTTGGCCGGGCAGATGTCGGCGCAGTTGCCGCAGCCCAGGCAGTCCATGGTGTTGACCTGCATACGATACTTGAGGCCCTTGAACTGCTTGCCCTTGGCGTCCAGGGTTGCAAAGCTCTCCGGAGCTTTGGCAGCCTCGTCATCGTTGACCAGCACCGGGCGCAGGGCGCTGTGCGGGCAAACGAACGCGCACTGGTTGCACTGGATGCAGTTGTCGGCAATCCATTCGGGTACCATGATGGCCACGCCGCGCTTTTCGAACTTGGAGGTGGCCACCGGGAAGATGCCGTCGGCGCTGAAGGAGGAAACCGGAAGGTTGTCGCCCTTCTGAGCCAGGATGGGACGAACAACGTCGCGAATGAATTCGGGATCGTTGTTCTCGGGGGTGTCGGTATCCACGGCATCCTTCCAGGAGGCAGGCACCGGAATCTCCGTCAGGGCGTCAACGGCCTTGTCAACGGCGTCCACGTTCATCTTGACGATGTGGTCGCCCTTCTTGCCGTAAGCCTTCTGGATGGAGTCCTTGAGCAGATCAACTGCCTGCTCGAAGGGGATCACGTCTGCAAGTTTGAAGAACACGGTCTGCATGACCATGTTGATGCGGTTGCCCAGACCCACCTCGGTGGCGATCTTCACGGCATCCACATTGTAGAACTTCAGTCCCTTTTCGGCGATGGCGCGCTTCATGGACGCGGGCAGCTTGCGCTCCATGTCCTCGGCGCTCCAGGCGGAGTTCAGCACGAACACGCCGCCGTCCTTGATGCCGTCCAGAACGTCGTACTGGCGAACATAGCTGGACTTGTGGCAGGCCACGTAGTCGGCCGCGGCCACAAGGTAGGTGGACTGGATGGGCTTTTCACCGAAACGCAGGTGGGAGACGGTGATGCCGCCGGACTTCTTGGAGTCGTAGGCAAAGTATCCCTGAGCGTACATGTCGGTGTTGTCGCCGATGATTTTGATGGCCTGCTTGTTGGCGCCGACGGTACCGTCGGAACCGAGGCCCCAGAACTTGCACTGTACAGTGCCTTGCGGGGTTGTATCCAGGGCCTCGGCCACAACAAGGGAGGTATTGGTGACGTCGTCCTCGATGCCCACCACAAAGTGGGTCTTGGGAGCATCCTCGCCCATGTTGTCGTACACGGACTTGATCATTGCCGGGGTGAACTCCTTGGAGCCCAGACCGTAACGACCGGGGATGACTTCCGGGGCATTGCCCTTTTCCGCGAACACGGTGCAGATGTCCTGATACAGGGGATCGCCGAGAGCGCCAGGCTCCTTGGTGCGGTCCAGCACGGTGATGCGGGCAACGGATGCCGGGAGGACGTTCAGGAAATGTTCGATGGAGAACGGACGATACAGGCGGACCTTGACCAGGCCGACCTTTTCGCCCGCGGCAACCATGTGGTTGACCACTTCTTCGATGGCCTCGCAGCCGGAGCCCATGGCCACGACAATACGATCAGCGTCAGGAGCGCCCACATAGTCGAACGGCTTGTAGGGACGGCCGGTCAACTTGCTGACCTTTTCCATCTCAGCCACAACGATGTCAGTGAGCTTGTCGTAGTAGGGGTTGGCGGCTTCACGGCCCTGGAAGTAGATATCCGGGTTTTGTGCGGTGCCGCGGATCTGCGGATGCTCGGGGTTCATGGACCGGGCACGGAAGGCCTCAACCTTTTCCATGTTCACCAGACCGGCCATATCATCATAATCGATGGTCTCGATCTTCTGGATTTCATGGGAGGTGCGGAAACCGTCAAAGAAATGCAGGAACGGCACGCTGGATTCGATGGTGGACAGGTGCGCCACCAGCGAAAGGTCCATCACTTCCTGCACGGACGCGGCAGCCAGCATGGCGAATCCGGTCTGGCGGCAGGCCATGACGTCCTGATGGTCGCCGAAAATGGAAAGCGCATGACCGGCAACGGCACGGGCCGAAACATGAAAAACGCCGGGCAGCAATTCACCGGCGATCTTGTACATGTTCGGAATCATCAGCAGCAGTCCCTGGGACGCGGTGAACGTGGTGGTCAACGCGCCGGCAGACAGGGAACCGTGCACGGCACCGGCTGCACCGGCTTCGGACTGCAGCTGGCGAACCTTGACGGTCTGTCCGAAAATGTTTTTGCGACCCTGGGCGGCCCAGTCGTCGGCAATTTCGCCCATATTGGAGGAAGGCGTGATCGGGTAGATCGCCGCACATTCGCTCAGGGCGTAGGATACATGTGCGGCAGCGGTGTTGCCGTCCATGGTTTTCATTTTTTTCGCCATTGTCTTCTCCTTACGAAAGAAACGTTCGACGCAAATGCGACAGAACAGTATCGGTTGAACACGACCTTTAATTTCTCTGGATTCAGGACAGACCTAGAACAAAATATGTGCCAAAGTAGATGAGTTTGAAAAATAGATGTAATTTCAGCTATTAACATAATTCTACACGTATTCTCATGATAATCTGCCTTCATGTTGTCTTTTTTTTCAGACAGCAAAAAAGGCAGACCTTCATCACGCACGGCAGAAATGACACGCAACGCCAACAAGATTTTCATAACCACCTGATATAAAAGGACCACCTTTCTGTCTGAAAAATCAGACCCCACAAATTTCCGTTACAATCGGATAAAAAAAAGCCGCCCTCCAAAGAAGGCGGCCAGACAGGCTGTGGTAAATCGGGCTTACATGGTTATGTCATACTTCTTCAAAAGCGCGTAAAAATGCGAACGGGAAAGACCGGACAATTTCAGCACCTGAGCGGAATCCCCCTCGCACCGACGGATCAACTCACTCAAATATACCCTTTCTGCCATGGACTTAAACTCCCGCAGGGTGGGCAGAGGCTGTTCGTATATCTCGCTGAAAAGGTCGTGTCCGATTTTTCGGACGCCTTCGGAAACCGCCTCTTCCGGCGCATCGGAATCCACATCCGACCCCGTAAACCTGCGCACCTGTTTTCTGGCCACCTTGATGCGCAGGTCCCTCGGCAGATGCATGGAATACAATGTTTTTTCTTCCCCGGAGCTGACCACAGCCCGCTCGAGGATATTGAACAGTTCCCGAATGTTCCCCGGCCAGTCATAACTTTCAAGCGTCAGAAAGAAATCGGAACCGAATCCTTTTTCCGCAACCCCGTAGCGTTTGCAAAGCGTGGCCACCCGAAACAGGCTCAACGGCCTCAAATCGTCCAGCCGTTGCCGCAATGGCGGCAGGTGCATGGAAAACGTCTTGAGCCGAAAAAGAAGATCGCTACGAAACTCTCCTTGTTCCACCAAAGCTTCAAGATCCTTGTTGGTGGCGGAGAGCAGCCTGAAATTACTTGTCTGTTCCCGGGTTTCGCCCACAGGCCGGAAAGTACGCTCCTGCAGAACACGCAAAAACGACTTCTGCAACGAAAGCGGCATTTCGCCCACTTCGTCAAGAAACAGGGTTCCGCCGTCCGCCATGCGGATCAGCCCGGTCCGGTCGGTCTGGGCTCCGGTAAAGGCTCCTTTCTTGTGGCCGAAAAGCGTGGATTCGACCAAGGACTCGGTCAACGATGCGCAATCCACGACCACGAAATTATCCTGGGACCTGGAACTGTTCTGATGAATAATTCGGGCCATGAGTTCCTTGCCCGTACCGGTTTCGCCGGTAATAAGCACCGCGGAATCACTGCCCGCGGCCTGCGCCGCAAGCCGGAGCATCGCCTTGAAGGCCGGCCCCTCGCCCACAAGTCCGCTCAGATTCAGCTTCTGTTGCGCGGCCTGACCCAGCTTCTGGTCATGGTACTTGAGGGCCCGCCCGAGCGTCAGCGTGATTTCACGCACCGAGGAAGGTTTGAGAAGGTAGTCCCATACACCCTGCTGGATGGCCAGCTCCGCGCCATCCGGATCGCCCCTGCCCGTAAGTATGATCACTTCGGGAGCATCGGCGTGGGCCGCGATGTGAGGCAATATATCCATGCCGCTGCCGTCCGGGAGGCGCACGTCCAGAAAAACGACATCAATTCCGCCGTCTTCAAGTCGGGCCAGCCCGTCAGTCAGGGTGTGTGCGGAAACCGCCTCGTGAGAAAGCCTGGACACCAGACTTTCTATGGTTTCGCACACCTCATGGTCGTCATCGATAATCAGAACCTTGGACACTTGTCTCACTCCGTCAGCTGCCGAGCACGGAATCAATGGCTTCGGCAATTATGTTCTTGTTGTAGGGCTTGATAACAACGCGTTTGATGTTTTTCAATCGGGAGGCCGCGGTGGCCGCGTCTTCCCTGCCGGACACCAGCATGACCGGAAGGTGCGGGGCCGTATCCTGAAGGCTCAGGGCCAGCTCCACGCCGTTGGTATCGGGCATGTCAAAATCCGTAATCACCAGATCAAACACGTAGGGATCGCGAGCGACCATGCCGATGACCTCCATGGGATCGCTTGTGGCAACCACGTCGTATCCGAGACTTTCCAGAATGCGCGGCGTCGTCTGCAGCTGGTCCTCATCGTCCTCCACAAAGAGAATCCGTCCCACGCCCGGGGCCAGCTTGTGCAAGGGAATGGAACCACTTTCATCCAGCTTCTCGTTGCTGGGCAGGTATATGTCGAAACGCGTATTGTCCCAGGGGGAACTGGAAACCGTGATGGCGCCGTTGTGGCCCTTGACGATACCGTGGACAACGGCCAGCCCCAGCCCTGTCCCTTCTGTCTTGTCCTTTGTGGTGAAAAAGGGATCGAATATCTTGTCCAGAATATCCATCGGAATACCGGGACCGTTGTCGCTGATGCTCAGCTTGAGATAGGTATCGGGCCGCAGGTTGAGCATGCGGGCATCATCGAGCCCGAGTTCGACCTCGGCCAGTTCCACCTTGAGCACGCCACCCGAAGCGCGAAGTGCCTGAAACGAATTGGTGCACAGGTTGAGAACGACCTGATGCAACTGTGTCGGATCAGCATTCACACTGTTCAACCCCGTCTGGATATCGGTCCGGATATCGATATTCCTGGGCAGGGAAGCCTTGACCAACCCGAGCACCTCGTACAAAAGCTCACCCATATCCGTAGGGCGGAAGCCCTCTTGCGAAGGACGGCTGAAAGCCAGAATCTGCTTGACCACGTTGCCGCCACGCTGGGCAGCCTTGAGCACACGATTCAAATCCTTCTGGGTCACGGAGTTCTCGGTCACATCACTGATCGCAAGCTCGGTCGAGTTGATGATTGATGTCAGAATATTGTTGAAATCATGGGCAATCCCTCCTGCCAACGTCCCGATGGCTTCCATTTTCTGGGATTGCAAAAGCTGTTTCTCAAGACTGAGCTGCTTGGTGATGTTCTCGGCCGTACTCAGAGTCCCCACCACCTGCCCCAACCTGTCGAACAGGGGAACCTTGGTTATCTCCAGCCATACGGTATTGCCCAAAAGGTCCTGCACCTTGGTACGGGCCTTGGTTACGGACTTGCGGGTCCGAAAAACCTCCCTGTCCAGCGAATTGGCCCATTCGGCATACTCGCGGGTATGATCCAGCAGGGCCAGATCGCTCTTGGAGACAATGGAGCTTGGCCGCTCCAGACCGAAAAAGCTGGTAAAGGCCCTGTTGGCTCCGAGATATCGCTGATTTTCATCTTTCCAGCACACCAATTGCGGAATGGTGTCCATGAGGATTTCCAGAAAGGAAAGCTGGTCCATGATCTTTTTTTCGCCCTTTTTGCGCTCATGAATGTTGGTGACCAAAAACACGGTGATCACCAGCAAGATTCCGAGGCTGACGATAATGGTCCAGAACAGTTCCTTGGGCAATTCGTAAAAAGCCTTGGGCGTGTTGATCAGCTTGCTGCCCTTGGGCAGCATGTCTTCGGGAATATGCAGGCGCTTCAGAACCTTGTAGTCGAACCAGTATTCCCCGGACGGCTTGTCCACAATGGGTATCGAGGAAACCGGTGTTCCCCGCAGCACCTCAAGGGCCATCTCGGCCGCCTGCGCCCCCTGGTCCTGGCCGGACAACAGCTTGCCACCCACACTGCCGTGACCAAGCAGGAATCGCCACGAACTGTAGAGAGGGACGGTGCTGTACTTGGATATTTCCTCCATGACCTCTTCAGCGGTATAAAACCGGCCGTCAACTTCCTGATACATGGGAATGAAGAAAAGTATCGTGTCGTCAGGCAGTTCCCTGACTCGCGTCAGCATTTCCCCCATGCCCATATTGGTCCAGTATTCGAACGCCAAACGTTTTTCAAAGACCGACATGACGTTTTCGATCTGCTGGCGGATATACCGGCCCGTCGTGGATTCATCGCCTACCACCACCAACCGTTTTACTCCGGGGTGGAAGGAAAGCGCCACGTTCAGAGTGTCGATGATGGAAGGCCGCTCAACAACCCCGGTGATACCGACTTCCAATGGATCTCGGGACATGTTCACGCCGCAGAAGACAATGGGAACACCTGGAAAAAGTTCGGCACGGTGTTGGCGGACGAAACTGAAGGCGTCATTGTCGGAAACGATGATGGCGTCGAATTTCTCCCCGGCGAACTTGTCGCGATACAGGGTGACGAGCTTGTTGGTGATGTAGTTGTAATTGTATTTCTTGGCATCCATATATTCGGTCTGAACCTCAAGCGTGAACTCGCTATCGTTCAAAACCGATATTATCCCCTTGCGGATTTCGTCCGACCAGGCATATCCATGATGGTAAGAGTTCAGATACAAAACTTTTTTCTTGGGCTTCTGCGCCCATGCTGCCTGCGCAGGCAACAGGAGCAAGACGACCAAAATAAATATATAATTTCTCATGAACGATTTCCCGTGTTTGAATGACGCTCAAGGCGATACCAACAGAAGCTGACAAATGCAAAAATCAGGCCTTATGCCCCGAAACCGGCTGTACAGAGCCCTTCGGTTCTGGCATGAAATACACGAAACATTAATCCGTTTTCTGGAGGAATGACATGAAAAAAATCATAACACTTCTTGTGTTGGCAGCATTCTTGGGTACGGGATACGGTTGCGCCAACAAGGCCCAGCAGGGAGCCGGGATCGGTGCCCTGGCCGGTGCCACAATCGGCGCGCTCACGTTCAAGAACAAACTTTCCGGTGCGGCCATCGGCGCCGGCGTGGGGCTGCTCATGGGCTACATCGTGGGCAACGAATGGGACAAGCATGACGAATCCCAGATCCAGAACACGCTGGAAACCGGCCGCTCGGATCAGGCCCATGCCTGGACCAACCCGGACACGGGCAAAAGCTACACGGCAACGCCTTCCGCCCCCTACATGCAGGAAAACCGGGTGTATCGCGACGTGGTCATCTCGGAGAACGGTCCCAACGGAGAAAAGGTCATGGCCAAGGCCTACAGGGATGAAAACGGGGAATGGCGACTCAAACAATAACCCGGACGATTCGCAAGAAAAAGACCGCTCTGCCAGGCAGAGCGGTCTTTTTCATTTTCCGATTGCTGTTCCGAAAGGTTCCGGACCACAAAGCTAGGTGGTTATGTAGCTGGAGGGGAACATCCTCTTGAGCCTGTCAAGGACGCGGCGAGCCTGCTCCCGGCTGGCATAGGTGCCGGCCTGGACCACATGCAGCCTGCGACCGTTGCTGTTGACGATGCTGATGCGCGATTGTTCATATCCTGCCGCCCTGAGTTGACGGTACATCTTGGCCGCGTTGTCACGATTGGCAAATGCTCCCACGCGGACATGAAAACGATCCGCACGGGTAGCAACCACTGTGGTGGATGTGCGGGGAGCGGGCGAGGAGCCCACGGCAGTGATGCGCACACGAATTACGCCCTGGTTCACGGAACCGAGCTTGCGCGCCGCGCCATAGGAAAGGTCGATTATCCGGCCGCGCACGAACGGGCCGCGGTCGTTGATGGTCAGGTATACGCTGCGGCCGTTGGAAAGATTGGTCACGCGAACCTTGGTGCCCAACGGCAGGGTCTTGTGTGCAGCACTCAGGCCGTACATGTTGTACCGCTCGCCGGTTGCGGTCTTCTTGCCATGAAAATCGCTGCCGTACCAGGACGCCATGCCCACTTCATCGTAGCCCCTGGCAGACTTGAGCGGGTAATACGTCACGCCCATCACGCGATACGGCTTGGTCTTGGGCGCATAAGCCCGGGTGGCAGAATCGCTGCCCGATGTGGACGGAGCAGAAGAATAAATATGCTGCGGGAAAGGGTTGACCTTGTTCATGACCGAACAACCGGACATGAGCACGATGGCCAGCAAAGCTATGATCAAACTGATGCGGTGCATGTCGTCCTCCTCGTGAACCTTTCAGGGTCACGCCGAGTCGTTCTCCTCCTCCCCGGCGAGCCAAAATACTGTCAAAACAAGCAATCTGGCTCTTAATCTTTCAAAACTCGTGCCATTTCAACATATTACGATTAACCCATTGTAATATAAGATTTAAAAGGCCGATAAACAGCGTTCAACAAATTGACAAAACCACTATTTGCACATGCCCCACCCTGCGTGCAATTAATGCTGTTCTGATAGGCTATCCCCATGATATCAGCCAAAACATGCTTTGCCCAAACAAAATGCACCCTTTCGGGCCGGCCCGCTGCCAGCTCCTGCTGGCGCTCGCTGCAACCTGTTTCCTCATTGCCGGTCCGGCCATTGCCAAAGACGATTCCATGGTCATGGCCATTCCCGCCAAAGGCTGGCCTCCATACATCATTGCCGAAAAAACACCGCGGGGAATAATGGTTGACGTCATGCGTCAAATCGCGGCTACGGCCAATCTCGAAATCCAATTCATCAACTACCCCGACAAAAGAGCCCTGATGCGCCTGTGTGACGGCACTGTGGATGCCTATCCCAAGTCCAGGGACTGGGTCACCGATCCCGCCGATTACCTGTGGACTGACCCGGTGCTGAACTCGCAGGATGTACTGATCTTTCGAAAAGGCAAGACATGGGACTTCAGCCAGCCGCACGAACGCAACGAAAAAAGAATCGGATGCGTTTTCGGGTACCGCTATCCGAAGCTGGAACCGTTCTTTGCGTCGCAAAAGCTCAAACGGGCCAATGCACCCAACTCCAAGGCGATGCTGCTCATGCTTGCCCGCGGACGCACAGAAGCCGCAGTGGCCAACAAAAACGTGGCGCTCTGGCTGATGGGAACCACGTTCGAACTGAATAGAAATGATTTTGAATTTTCGGAAAAACCGCTGGGCACGGCGCCATACGCTTTCGCATTCTCGCGTACAAAGAGATGGGAACGGTTCATTGCCCTCTTCAACAGTGAGCTGGCCGCAATGAAAAAGGATGGCCGTTTCCAGGCCATCCTTGAAAAATACCGTTGATCCAGACCAGCGTCAGCGATGGAAAAACCTCGGCTGGGTCATGTTCTCCGGTTTGAGGATGTCCTCCAATTCTTCGCTGGTCAGATACCCCTTCTCAAGCACGATGTCATAGACCGAACGGCCGCTTTCGATGGCGGCCTTGGCTATTTCCGTGGATCGCTCATAACCGATGTACGGATTAAGCGCCGTGACCAGCCCGATGGAATTTTCCACCAGTTCACGACAGCGGTCGGCATTGGCGGTAATGCCGCGCACGCATTTGTCTGCAAGGGTCAGGCAGCCACGCCGCAGGATGTTTATGGATTCGAACAGGCTCTGCCCCAACACGGGCTCCATGACGTTGAGCTCCAGCTGCCCGCCCTCCGCAGCCATGGTCACGGTCAGATCGTTGCCGATGACCTTGAATGCCACCTGATTGACCACCTCGGGAATCACCGGATTGACCTTGCCCGGCATGATGGACGAGCCCGGAGCCATGGGCGGCAGATTGATTTCGTTCAGCCCGCAACGCGGTCCGCTGGAAAGCAGGCGCAAATCGTTGCATATCTTCGACAACTTCACGGTCAAGCGCTTGAGCACACCCGAAAGCTGTACATAGGCACCGGTGTCCTGCGTGGCCTCCACAAGGTTGGGAGACAACACCAGCGGCAGCGTGGTCAGCTCCACCAGCTTTTCGGTCACGGCGCGAGCATAGTCCGGATGAGCATTCAACCCGGTGCCGATGGCCGTTGCTCCCATGTTGATTTCGTGAACAAGCCCCTGCGCCTCCATGAGACGGTGCTCGTCCTCGCCCACCATCACCGCCCATGCCTGAAACTCCTGACCGAGAGTCATGGGCACGGCGTCCTGCAGCTGGGTGCGACCCATCTTGATGATGTCCGCAAATTCAACCCCTTTGGCCTCAAATGCTTCGCGCAGATAGACCACCGCATCGATCAGTTCGCGAATCTCCAGAATCAGGGCGATGCGCAAGGCCGTGGGATACACGTCGTTGGTGGATTGAGACATATTCACGTGCGTGTTGGGTGAAATGACATCATAACAGCCTTTTTCATGGCCCATGATCTCCAGCGCACGGTTGGCAATGACCTCGTTGGCGTTCATGTTTGTGGAGGTTCCGGCTCCCCCCTGAATCACGTCCACAACGAAATGGTCGTGGAGCTTGCCATCCACGATCTCTTCGCAGGCCCGGCATATTGCCCGGGCTATTGTCTCATCCAGCAGACCGAGCGATGCATTGGCCTGCGCCGCGGCCATCTTGATGTAGGCCAATGCGACCAGCAGACGCGGATAATGGGATATGGGAATCCCGGTGATGTGATAATTGTTCATGGCCCGCAGCGTCTGGCAGCCGTAATAGGCATCACCGGGCACTTCCAGTTCACCAACGCAATCCCGCTCCAAACGGCATTCATTGCCCATGGTTCACTCCGTAATTTCGTTTGGGTTCATGCTAATATTTTGCGGTCCAGTACTCCACATCCGGGGAAATGTGCAACAGGCCCATCTCCTGCCCCAGCTCGATGACAAGAACAATGGAAAACAACGCCACCAGCACCATGCCGAACCAGCGGTGCATGGCACGGCCGTTGGCATACTTGATCAAAAGCACGCCGGGTAAAATGCCGAAAAGAATGTTGATGCCGACGCCCCCGGCGACATCGAGAGCGGAAAGAAAGATATCCGGGTAGACAATGCCCACGAAAAGCGGCGGCAGGAATGCCGCAGGCCAAACAACGACGTTGCGCAACCGGCCCGCCAACGGGCTGGCAAGGTCGCCGATGAAACTCAACAGGGCAATGCCGTTGGCCATGAACGACGTAGTCATTGCCACAATGGAAAAGAGCAGCGCCACATCCATGAACGTCGAACCGCCGATGACGCGGGCCAGCGGCACCGTTGCGGGTTGGTTGGCCTCAAAGGCATTGATGATGTTGGCACCGGACCCGCTCATGGGCAACGCGCAAACGACCACCACGATCCAGACGATATTCATGCACAGGCCGAGACTCGTGCCGATCCAGATGGTTTTTGTTATTGCCGCACGATCCTGCTTCAAGGTGCGGCAGATGGTGGGAATGATATTGTGAAAATGAAAAGCCGTAAGCAGCACGGGCAACGCAGACGGGAAAAAGCCCCAATCATGCATGGAAGCCCGTGCAAAACTCATGTGCGGCACGGTCAAGGCAACAAGAACCGCAAACGCGCCCCACATGCACAGCATCAAAAGTGTGTTGCCCCGGCGCATGACCTCCGCGCCGAACGACGTCAGCAGGGTCGCGGGAATGAAATACGCAAGCAAAGCCGCCCATTCGGGGATGGACAGGTCGAACAGGTTGACCACGATGGACCCCACGCCAGCCAAATAGGCGGTCAGCAATCCATACAAAATGACCATGTTGGCGACAACGCTGATCCATTTGCCGGTTCTGCCCAGTTCGCAACCGAAAAACGTGGGCAAATCCGCTCCTTCGCCTTCCACAAGGGCCTTCTGGCGCGAATAAATCATGGCCGTGGTGGTCATGAGCAGCCACATGCACACCGTGCCCGCTATTGCAGGATACAGCCCGGACGGCCCCAAGTTCACCGGCAGGGCGAGAATCCCCGCGCCGACCATGTTGCCCGTCACCATCAATGCCGTCATCACGACGGCCCCCGTTGATACGCCGGGATTTGAAGCCATTGCATTCCCCTCGATAAAACATCCGTCAATCCGGGGTGATGCTAACGCAAACGGCAAACAAGGCAAACCCGTATATTTCCGTTACGCAATCTTTTCTTGCCTGTATGCATTGTTTCGGATATCCGCTTTCCACGCCGTTCGGCACACTGCATCAAACCGGAGACAACAATGAAAGAATTGGCCCGCAATCAAAAACTCAGAAACATTGCCATCATAGCCCACGTCGACCATGGAAAAACCACGCTGGTGGACGCCATGTTCAAACAGTCCGGCCTGTTCCGCGAAGGACAGGAAGTGGACGACCGCATCATGGATTCCATGGACCTCGAACGCGAGCGCGGCATCACCATCGCGGCCAAGAACTGCTCGGTGATATGGAAAGACATCAAGATCAATATCATCGACACGCCGGGTCACGCCGACTTCGGCGGCGAGGTTGAGCGTTCCCTGTCCATGGCGGACGGAGCGATCCTGCTGGTGGACGCTTCCGAAGGTCCCCTGCCCCAGACCCGCTTCGTGCTCAAGAAGGCACTGGACCAGGGCCTGACCCTGGCCGTGATCATCAACAAGGTGGACCGTCAGGACGCGCGCCCGGACGAGGTGCTCGACGAAATATACGACCTGTTCATCGATCTGGACGCCTCCGAAGAACAGCTCGACTTCCCGCTGCTCTACGCCATCGGCCGCGACGGCATCGCCATGACGTCCCCGGACGAACGCGGCGAAAACCTGCACATCCTGCTGGACATGATCGTGGACAAGATCCCCGGTCCCGCCCATGACGAGAATGAGCCGTTCCAGATGCTGGTCTCGGACCTGAGCTATTCCGACTACGTGGGCCGTCTGGCCATCGGCAAGGTGTATCACGGCTCGGTCAGGGACCACGATTCGCTGGTGTGCATCGGCGAGGACAACGAACCCCGCCAGCTCAAGGTCACCAAGCTTCAGACCTACGACGGCCTGACCATGGTTCCGGCCACTTCCGCCGATCCCGGCGACATCGTTGTGCTGGCAGGCATCGAGGACGTCAAGATCGGCGACACCATCTGCAACAAGGAAGAACCCAAGGCCCTGCCGCGCATCACCGTGGACGAACCTACGGTCTCCATGAAATTTTCCATCAACACCTCGCCCCTTGCAGGCACCGAAGGCAAGCTGGTGCAGGGAACCAAAATCCGTGAACGCCTGCACCGCGAGACCCTGCTCAACGTGGCCATTCAGGTAGAAGACACGGAAAACCGCGAGGCGTTTCTGGTCAAAGGACGCGGCGAATTCCAGATGGCCATTCTCGTGGAAACCATGCGCCGTGAAGGATTTGAAATCGCTGTCGGCCGTCCCGAGGTCATCTACAAGAACGAAGGCGGCAAAAAGCTCGAACCCATCGAACACCTCTACGTGGATTGCGACGAGGCGTTCATGGGCGTGGTCACGGAAAAGCTCTCGGCCCGCAAGGCCCGCATGACCAACATGACCAACCACGGCACCGGCCGCGTGCGCATCGAGTTCTCGGTACCCTCCCGCTCGCTCATCGGCTACCGCGACGAGTTCCTGACCGACACCAAGGGAACCGGCATCATGAACTCCTACCTCGAGGGATACGGCGAATACCGGGGCGAATTCCCGTCCCGCTACACCGGCTCCATCGTGGCGGACCGCGCAGGCAAGGGTGTTGCCTACGGCATCTTCAACCTCGAACCGCGCGGCCAGATGTTCATCGTGCCCGGCGACCCCCTGTATGAAGGCATGATCGTGGGCGAGCACAACCGCGACAACGACATCAACGTCAATCCGAGCAAGGAAAAGAAGCTCACCAACATGCGCGCCTCCGGCAAGGACGAGGCCGTCATCCTCACGCCGGTCAAGCCCATGACTCTGGAGCGCGCCCTGAACTTCATCCGCGATGACGAACTCGTGGAAGTCACGCCCAAGTCCATCCGCCTGCGCAAGGTGGAACTTTCCGCCCAAAAACGGCACCGCATGGAAGGCAAGAAGAAAAAGAACGCGTAATAACGCATTCGCGCCTGTCGCGCGTGAATCTTTCGCCTTTGGCGACACAAGAAAGGGACCCTTTTTTTCAAGAGGGTCCCTTTCTGCTTGTGTTTATCTCCCTTCCCAAATCATCCAACCATACGCAAAGCGCGTAGACGGGCACGAAGAGGATTATTACCTGTCGCCAACCATTGACACATACCGCGCCTCGGGATGTAGGTATATTTGATAAACCAAAATACTTTCGTCTACCGGAGGCACAATGTCCGAACGCACTTCACCCATTTCACGATTCATGAACAGGCGTGCACAGGAAACAAAGGACGGCGAACTGAGCCGCCGGGATTTCCTGCGCATGGCCGCTGTTTTCGGCCTGAGTATCTCCATGGCCGGAAACATGTTGGGCCTTTCTCCCACCGAAGCCGAGGCAGCCGTCGACTTTGATTGGGACAAGCTGGCCGAAGAAAGCCCGTTCGAAATCAAAAACCTGCTCATCGAACTGGCACAAAAGGATTGCGGGGCGGGCTGCAACTACATCAACGCCGGACGCGGCAACCCGAATTTCCTGAACACCACGGCACGCAAAGGGCTTTCCCTGTTCATGCTCTTTGCGGCTGAAGCCGCGGAAAAAGACTCGAAACAGACGGACGTGGGCTTTCGCCGCAGCAAGGCCGGTCTGGCCGCGGAACTGGACGCCTTTCTCAAAAAACACGCCGACGAACCGGGCGCGGCTTTTTTGAAAAAAGCCATGGACCATGTGGAGACCGGGCTGGGCATGGACCAGGACACCGCCGTGTTCCAGCTTGTGGACGCCATACAGGGAGACTTCTACCCGGACCCGCCGCGCATCCTGCCCGTGACCGAAGCAGCCGTGAACCAGTATGTTTCCAAAATCGTCTTCCAAAACCAGAAGCATGCCAAATACAAGCTCTTTGCCACGGAAGGCGCCACCGGGGCCATGATCTACCTGTTCAACTCCCTCAAGGAAAATTTCGTACTCAAGGAAAACGACACGGTGGCCATCGTCACCCCGATCTTCTCGCCCTATCTGGAACTGCCGGTACTGCGCGACTACGGCCTCAAGACCGTGAACCTGCACTATGAGCGCGGCAAGCCGTGGGCCGAGGACGGCCCGGAGCTGCAGACCCTTGCCAAATCCGAGGTCAAGGCGCTCTATCTGGTCAACCCCACCAACCCCACGTCCATGTCGCTGGACAAACAGACCGTGATGCGTATTGCCAAGACGGTGCAGACCAAAAATCCGAATCTGGTGGTCATTTCCGACACGGTCTACGCCAGCTTCGTGGACGAATTCCACACTTTGTGCAGCTACATCCCGGACAATTGTCTGGGCGTGTATTCCTACTCCAAGTACTTCGGCGTCACAGGCTGGCGTCTGGGCGTGGTCATGATCAGCGAAAACTGCATCGTGAACAATATCATCGCCAGACTCTCCAAAACCGAAAAGAAACAGCTGGCCGAACGCTACACCGCCACCAGCACAGACCCGGCCACCCTGACCTTCATGCAACGGCTGGAAATGGACAGCCGTCAGGTGGCGCTGGCACACACGGGCGGATTGTCCTGCCCGCAGCAGGTGGCCATGGTGCTCTTCTCGCTCTTTGAACTGGCCGACACCGAAAACGTGTACAAGGGCAAGATCATGGGCATCCTCAAAAAACGCTGGGACGCCCTGTTCACGGGCCTGAAGCAAAAAGCCCCGGACGGGCCGGACCTGACGCGCTACTATGCCCTGCTCAATGTGCAGGACCTTGCCGAACAGTACCATGGCAAGGACTTTGCCGCGTCCCTGCCCAAGGACCATCACTATCTGGAATTCACCTTCGACCTTGCCCGGCGCGAACACGTTGTCTGCCTGCCCGGGGCCGGATTCGCAGGCCCGGAATGGTCCGCCCGCGTGGCCTTGGCCAACATCGGCGAACAGGACTGCACGGACATTGCCGCAGCCATGCGCTCCGTACTCAAATACTATTACGATGAATGGAAAAAGAAAGGCTGATCAAAGCTGATGAAAAACGGGGCATGTCCGAAGACGTGCCCCGCTTTTTTCCGAAAAATTCCACGTCAGGAAAAACTGATGAACAGGGCCGCTCCCACTACGGCCACGAACAGGACCAGTTCAGGAACCAGCAGAAAGGACCAGCCGTTTCCGCCAAGGGACAACTCCAGCCGTACATGGCGATAGCCCGCGGTGAGCAGCATGAGCGGGCCGACAATGAACCCGGCCAATCCAAGCCCCTGCAAATCGCGCAAATCCTGCGCGGAAACATGTGCCGTGCCCAAAAACGCGTCCACCTTCTCCAGCAGGAACCCAAAGGTCATGACAGCCAGCGCAGTGCGCGCCCAGGCCAGAAAAGTCCTGCGGTTGGCAAGCCGGGTGCGCTCCCGCGCCAATTCCACGGTCAAATCCAGTTGCTGTTCATGCTCTGTCATGGATTTGGCAATTACCACAGGAGATTGACATCGGCAAACGATGCAATACACTGACCGGAAAACATAACCCCAACCCCGAAAGGCACGCATGCCGCTGATCAAGCAATCCACCAAAGACTTCTGGCGCAAGGGACGGGAATCCGGTCTGGGCTTCTGGCAAATTCTGCACGGCTACGTTTATGGACGCTGGGCATACCACTACATCGGCATGGCCCACGACAAACACAAGTGGCTGCAAATCCTCGTGGCACCCATTCTGCTGCTCTACAACCGGCACGCCCCGTTCCGGCCCGGCAAGAAGGGCTATGACGTGCCGTTGGACAAGCGCTTGACCTTTGCGGACACATACCACGGCAAGGCCGTGCCGCTGGAGGAAGCGATCAAACTGGTGCATCTGGATCGTCCGGTGGACACGGAGCTGCCCGAACAGGTGGTGCCCTACTCCCGGGCGCGCAGGCTGGTGCTCGAAAGCAAGGCGCGCATCGTGGTCATGGACTGCCCCTGCCGCACCACGGCGAAAAATCCCTGCCTGCCGCTGGACGTGTGTCTGATCATCGGCGATCCCATGGCCTCCTTCGTGCTGGAACACCATCCGGACAAATCCCGCGAAATCGACGCAAATGAGGCCGAAAGCATACTCAAGGCCTGCAATGCGCGCGGCAACGTGACGCACGCCTTTTTCAAGGACGTGATCATGGGCCGATTCTATGCCCTGTGCAACTGCTGCTCGTGCTGTTGCGGCGCCATGAAGGCCCAGCGGGCCGGTTGCACCATGCTCTGTTCTTCCGGATATCTGGCCGCAGTGGATGAAGAGACCTGCGTGGGTTGCGGCCAATGTGTGCAGTATTGCCAGTTCAAGGCCATTACCATCCGCGAACGCACGGCGGTCATCCGCGAAAACCGCTGCATGGGCTGCGGCGTGTGCGTCAGCAAATGTCCCAAGGATGCACTCTCGCTCAATCTGGCACCGGAAAAAGGCGCCCCCCTGAAGGTGGACGAACTGGCCTGATCAGACCGCCGAATCGCTAGCCCTGCAAAACGAAAAACCAGCCCACGCCGGAGAGGGCCAGCAACATGCACGGCCATGCGACCCGGCGCCACGCCTGCGCCATTTCCACCTTGAAGAACTGGCAGGTCAGCAAAAAGCAGATGTGAATGGGGGAAATCATGACCCCGGCAAACCCGCAAAACGAACCAAGCACCACATAGGGGACAACCTGATCCTGCATGCCCAGCGTGGACAAAACACCCAACATCAACGGGAACGTGGCGCCCACAAAGGCGACGTTAATGCCGGAAATGGCCCCCACCAGAAACGGCAGGAAAACGGCCGAGGTCACCAGCGTAGCCTTTCCTCCGGCAACTTCGGCCATGGCCTGAACCACATGGGCCGCGCCCATCACATCCTTGAACACGAAAATGGCCACGATCACCGCAAGCATGGTCCATAGGCTCTTTTTGCCCAGCACATCGCGCAGGAACCGCATGCCCAGCCCGTTCTGCACCATGACGCATCCGATACCCACCACAAGAGCCGCGATCACGCCCAGCTCGAACGGCACGGAAGGCAGGGTGGCGGCGATGACGCCCTCCAGCCCAAGTCCGCCCACAATGGCGATGATCAGCGGCAGTCCGTGAAACACCGCGGAACGCCAGCGGCAGTCGCCAACGGGCTCGGCACTGCCGGACTCAATCATGTCGGCAGGCAACACGCCCGGCCGCAAAAAGAAAATCCAGCCAAGAACCGTCATGACCAGAACGCCGATACCGGTGTGCAGGATCAGTGTCAAAATGGGAATATCGGCCAGGGCAGCGGCCAGAATCATGCCCGGATACAGGGGCCAGCCAAGCTCCCAGATATGCCGGAACCAGTAGTTCAGCAACACCCTGTCGCAATCCTCCATGGGCATCCTTTCGGCCACGGTGCGAACCATGGGTGCGGAAAAAACAGCGCCGCCCGGCATGGGCAACAGCCCGATGAGTGCGGGAAAAAACGCCAGCCGCAGCCGGGGATTGGTCAGGTAGCCGGACAGGGAATCCATGAGCCGCCGGGACTGGCCGGACCGTTCCATGGCATCGGACAAGATCAGAATGGACATGACGATGGCCGCCAGCAGCAGGAACTTCTCCTGCCCGAGCGCCTCGATCCCGACAAGGGCCCATTTCTGCGGAGCCATGCCGAACAACAGGGCCAGCGCAAGGCTGCCGGAAAGAATGGAAATGCCCAGCCCGATCCTGAAACGGATTCCGGCCAGCATGATGGCGAAAGCGGCAATGACCTTGAGAAACGGCAGGGAAGAGGCAAACAGGTCCATGATTGATTCTCCAATCAAATAGTATTTTGAGCCAAGTACGACACTTTGCAAAAAAATGAAACACCGTTTTTCGTTACCGAAGGCATGCCCCTTGCCCGCCGGGCCGCAATCCGTTACCGTGCCCGGCACCACAAGCCAAGGAGCAGGCATCATGAGCGAAAGCATTCTGCGGGAGCACATCCGCACCACCATATTGAACAGGGTCGAGGAACAGGATCAGGACAAACGCGCCGAAGCCCTTGCCGAATTCATGGCCGTGACCGGCGTGGCCCCGCGCGAGGAGACCATGCAGTCCGTGGCCACCATGGTTCCGCCCATCGTACACGACCTGTATGAAAAATGGATCGGCATGTTCACGGACCGGCTACTGGAGACCGCGCCGCGCAACGCCGTGGAAATGCTCTGCGACGGCACCGAGGAGAACAGCGCCGCGCTGGTGCTGGCCTACATCATGTTCCTCGAATCCGAACGCATGGAAAAACAGATCGACGAAGACCTCGCCGAATACGGGCAGAAAATGACCGGCTCGGATGAAATGGGTGATCTGGCCTCTTCCTACATCCGTGCCCGGCTCTCGGCCATGGCCGACAAGGCAGGCAAGTAGCTCCTGCGGGTCATCCGGCCCGCACCACCGGCAACTCCGCCCATGCGGACGTATACCGGGGCGAGCGCATGTCCTGCCGCATGGTCCATACCCGCTCCAGACCGGACGCGGCAAAACGCACGGTGTCGCGCCCCCAGCGTTCGTTGATGCCGTCCACGGCCCGCATCAGCCGCGACTGTTCGCAATGATCGCCGGGCACCGGGTCCAGCAGGCTCAGCCAACGCCCCTGCTCCTGTTCCAACCCGGAAAGCATGACCCCGCACTTCTTGTATTGATACCCTTCCCGAAACAGGCGCTCCAGCAGACTCAACGCCGCGCCGAGTACGGTGGGCGTATGCAGGGTGGCCGGGTGCACGGCCGCAAAACCGGAATTCGCATACTGGGGCAGGCCCGGCGCAAAGCGGTTGGTTTCCACGAACACCGTGACCCCGGAGGCCACGGAACCCTGCCGCCGCAATTTCTCCGCTACCCGCTCCGCGTGGCAGGCAACAGCCTCGCGCATCTGGGCAAAACATTCCACGGGCCTGCCAAAGGAGCGCGACGAAAGGATGCTCTTGCGCATTCCGGGATTCCGCTCCCAGCCGAAACACGAAATGCCGCGCAATTCCAACAGCGTGTGCAGTCCGGTCACACCCATGCGCCGCTTGACCCAGTTGCGGTCCATGTTCCTGAAATCCAGCGCGGTGTGAACGCCGTGCGCCTCCAGCCGCCGGGCATGGCGGCGGCCGATGCCCCAGATGTCCCGCACCGGCATGCTGTTCAGCACAAGCTCGGGCCGGAGCGAATTATCCAGATCAAATACCCCGCGGCAACGCTCCTGTTGCTTGGCAAACCGGTTGGCGATCTTGGCCAGCGTCCGCGTGCTGCCCAACCCCACGGAAACCGGGATGCCGGTCCAGCGCAGCACCGTGGCCCGCAAACGCCGGGCATGGCGTTCCGCTCCACCCGGCATACCGGAAAGCTCCAGAAACGCCTCGTCAATGGAATACACTTCCATGCGCGGCGAAAACCGCCCCAGCACGTTCATGACCCGGGCGGAAAGATCGCCATACAATGCGTAGTTGGAGGAAAACACGGCCACCCCATTGCGCCGGAGCATATTTCGATGCTTGAAGTATGGCGCGCCCATGGGGATGCCAAGGGCCTTGGCCTCGGCCGAACGGGCGATGATGCATCCGTCGTTGTTGGAAAGCACGACCACGGGACGCGACTGCAGGTCCGGACGGAATACGCGCTCGCAGGAGGCATAGAACGAGTTGCAGTCCACCAACGCGAACAGGGAGGCCATGACAGCCTACAGGGAATGAATGACGTGCACGGCAACGCCCCACAGGGAAAAGTCCGCTTCCGGCGGCACGGCCAAGGGCGCATACCCGGAATTCTCCGGCAGCAGCACGACCTGCCCTTCCGCGCTCCGGGCCAGACGCTTGACCAAGAACTCCCCGTCCACACAGGCGATGACCACATCCCCGGCCACCGGCGTGCGGGAACGGTCCACCACCAGCAGGTCGCCGTCGTGAATTCCGGCTTCGATCATGGAATCGCCGGTCACGCGCACGAAATACGTGGACTCGGGCCGTTGCACCAGATGCTCGTTCAGATCCAGCGGCCGCTCCATGTAATCGTCCGCGGGTGAAGGGAACCCGGCGGCCACGCACGAACCCACAAGGTTGCACAACACAGGCTCCCGGATCGGCCTTGTTGCCTTGGGTGCCAAGCCACACCCGGCAAAAAACAGCATCATGAATTCGCCCCCGCTTTCGTCAATCTTTGAAAAACAAAGTTGCGAAAAAGAGGCTCATTTGTCAATCTAAATTAATCAAAAATTGCCAAATCGGCTCCAGATGCGCGACAGCCCATCCAGATTGCGGGCCAACAGGTTCATGTAGTCGCTTTCAAGATTCTGCATTTCCCGGTCGTTGCGGCGCAGCCATTCGGACATCCACGCAAAGCGCATCCCCAGCAACATGTGCGGGAAAAACCGCATGGCATCACCGTCCAGCATCCCGCCCTGTCCCATGGATTCCAGCATGGCCGGAGCCAGCCCGGCATTGAGGGCGCCGGGGTCTTCGATGCCCACGCATCCCAGACAGTTGGCCGCGTCATACAGCACCGGGCGCGGCCCCGCGAACTCCCAATCGATGACCGCAGCCACGTCCATGCCGCGCCAGATCACGTTCAAAGGATGGAAGTCGCCATGGCACAGGCAACGGGGAAGATCGCCCCACACCTCGAACAACGGCGTCAATGCCGGACGCACCGATACCAGCGCACCGTGCAGTCCGGGCTGGCGGGTGCGCACGGTTTCCAGCAGTTCGTCCACGTATCCCGGCAGGTCGAAATCCGGTGTTTCGTCCAGTTCATGGACCGCCGCACCGGCCCGGTGCAGCCGCACCAGAAAATCCCCGAGGCTGCGCCCACGCTCCGCATCGTCCACAAAATCGGGCTGGGGCAACCTGTCTCCGGGCACATGCGGCGCAAGCTGCCAATGGTAGCCATCCAGCTGCGCCACAAAACCGCCCTGCGCAGACCGCCGATAATAGAGCACGGGCAATCCGGCCCCGCGCAACCGTTCCAGCGCCTGCCCGATGCGTTCCCGGCGTTCGTGCTGCTTTGGAAACAGCCGCTCCAGCACCCAGACCGCGCCATCTTCATCCTCCAGAACATGTCGCTGAACGCAACGCTCGGAACTGCCCGGAACAAATATGTCCGAACGAATGGAAAGGGAATCAATCCCCCATTGTTTCAATATATTGGATATATCCATCTTCAATCACTCTTTCTTCTTTTTACACGTTGTCATTCCCGCACCCTCTTTGGGCGCAGCCCACAACACCATGGAAATATCCATACCGCTCAACGGCGAGTGGGCTTTCATTCTTTGAAAAAGTCAGATAAGATCAAACTCTGAATGCCCGTTATCGGGCGTTTTCTTTTTCCCGGTTCACAAAAAAACACGATCCGCGGCCCCGGGCGATCACGCCGAGGCATTCTTCGCCAATTACGGATCCATAAGCAGATAAAACGAGATCACAAATGGACGAAAAACAAAAAAAACAGTTCAAGGAAGCCGTCCACAAGGAAATGAAAATTATACGGACGGAAATACCGCGGCTGGAAAAACAATGTGAACCCATTGCCCCGGATGCGTCCCTCGGACGCCTCACGCGAATGGACAACATCGTGAACCAGTCCGTGGCAAAAAAGCAGCTTTCCAACCTCAAAACACGCCTGCGCAAGCTGGAAGAAGCCCTCAGAGATGTGGACGAGGATGAAGATTTCGGACGCTGTGTGGAATGTGACGAGCCCATTCCCATGGCCCGGCTGTTGGCAATGCCCGAGACCCGCCTCTGTGTCGACTGCGCCGAATAGGGCTACTCGTTCCAGTCCCGAACCCGCAACTCGATACGCGGTACACCGGTAAACCGGTCTATCTTGGGCGTAAAGGCAAAAGTCATGGTGCTGCCCTTGCAATCCCTTGTAAGCTTGTCTCCCATGCGCCAGGCCTTGGCCGCAAGGCAGGCACCGCTCTGAGCATCGGCCAGCGAAAGCTTCACATGCTCGCGCTCCCGCCCGAACAGCCGGCAATCCCTGACCACGGCCGGGGGCGACATGAACACCGGCTCCGGGTTGCCCAGCCCGAACGGCTGCAACATCTCCAATTCCCGCAGCAAAGTGTAATCGATCTCGGAAAAGGACAGTGACCGGTCCACCTTGATGGACGGCACAAGCGGCTCCGGTCCGACTTCCTCCACCACGATTTCCTCGAATCGGTCACGCAGGGTTTCAAGGTCGTCCTTGCGCAATGAAAGCCCGGCCGCCTGCCGATGCCCCCCGAAGGTCAGCAACATGTCGGCCACGCGTGTCAGACCGCCGTGCAGATCAAACTCGGAAATACTCCTGCCCGATCCCTTGATGACTCCGTCGTCACCGGCGTCGCACAGGATCAGCGTGGGACGGTAATACTTTTCCACCACCCGCGAAGCCACGATGCCGATGATGCCCGGATGCCAGTGCCCGGCATAGAGCACCAGCGAACGCCGGTGCGACTGCTGCTCGGCCTGTTCCATGGCCTGTTCCGCGATTTCCGCTTCCTGCCTGCGCCGTTCGGTGTTGGCCATGTCCAGTTCACGCGCAAAGGGCATGGCCTCGTCCACGGATTCCGCCAGCAGCATGGAAAGGGCCTTTTGCGGATCGCCCAGCCTTCCGGCCGCATTGATGCGGGGGGCAAGGTTGAAGCCGATCTGTCCGGCCCCCAGTTCGGCGCGACGCTCATAGTCGCTGACTATTTTCAACGCCGCCATACCCGGACGCTCCGCCTCCTTGATGAACAGCAAACCGTTCTTGACCAGAATGCGGTTCTGGCCCGTGAGCGGCACCACGTCCGCCACGGTTCCCAGCGCCACAAAATCCAGCAGCGTGCGGATGTCGATGTCGTCGCACTCCAGCAGGCGGCGCAGGCGCACCACCAGCATGAAGGCCACGCCCACCCCGGCCAGATCATGGCTTTGCGGACAGGAATCGTCCAGCCGCGGGTCGCAGACCGCATGGGCGTCCGGCAAGGTCTCGCCGGGCAGATGATGGTCCGTGACCACCACGGTCATTCCCTTTTCCCGGGCATGGGCAATCGGGGCCACGTCGCTGATACCACAGTCCACGGTAATGAGCAGTTCAACACCCTGCGCGAACAGATCGTCGATCCCCGCAGAGTTCAACCCGTACCCTTCCTCAAGTCGGTTGGGCAGGTGGTGTTCGGTCTGCACGCCGCAGGCGGCAAAAAACGTCTTGAGCACGGCCGTTGACGTGATGCCGTCCACGTCGTAATCGCCCCAGATCCCGATTTTCCTGCCTTCACGCACACCGTGGGCCACCACCTGTGCGGCCTGTTCGAGCCCCGGAATCAGCGTGGGATCCATGAGGTTGGCCAACCCCGGAGAAAGGAACCTGTCCATTTCCTCACGGGAATGCAGCCCCCTGCTCCACAAGATTTCGGCAATGAGCGGGGATATCTCCAGTTTATCGGCAAAATCGGCAACAGAGGAGGGAACCTCCTCGTCGCTGCGCATAATCCAGCGGCAGGGCAAAAAACGACTCCTTGCGGTTAACGGGAAAAAACTAGCGGGACAGCATGCCCAGAAAATGTTCGACCGTATCGGACTCCATGGTCTCCTGCGCAAGCTCCACGATCTCGTCCACGTCAAGACGAAATTCACCGCAGGCGTTGATCACTTCGTCCGAACACTCGTCGCCTTCATCCATGCAATGAACCAACGCATTGGCAAGGCAGATGATGGCCGCCGCGCTCTGATGTTCCGGAGCCAGTGCAGGCACATGGTGCCAGTTGACCGGCTCAACCAATTCCGGCGGCAGGTCCCAATACTTGAGCACCAAGGCTCCCACAACGGCATGGTCAAGGCCCCAGTATTCGTCCTCGGCCTCGCTTTCCGGACATTCACGCTCCTCGCGCAGGGCCTGGATTGCCTCCCAGTCCTCGGGCCTGCGCATGGCCACGATGAGCTTGCCGATGTCGTGCAGCAAGCCAGCCGTAAACATGATCGAGGGCACCCCCTCGTCCACTTCGCGGCAAATCTGCTCGGCCAGCGTAGCCACCAGAAACTGATGACGCCAATATTCGTCATAATCAAATCCGCCGGGCAACGGGTATTTTTCGGTCAATCCCTTTACGCCGAGAGAAAGCACGATGTTGCGGATTTCAGCCAGGCCGAGCACGGCGGCTGCTCGCTTGACGGACGAAACTTCGGCCTGCAGGCCGTAGTAGGCAGAATTGGCAAGGCTCAGGACTCGCGTGGTCAGCCCCTGATCAGAACTTATGGTTTCGGCGATGTCCTCAAGGGACGACATGGAGTTGGCTCCGGTCTGCTTGAAAAGCTTTCCGAACAAGGTCGGGGAAAACGGCAAGTCCTCACGCAGGGCGGGCAGCTCCTGCAAAAATTCCTGAACGCGCTCCTGATACATCCTTCCCCCCCCACGGCACAGCGGGAACCATGCAACCGGTTATTTCATCGACAGATCCAAACTCTCTTTATCCGCTGCAGCAGTGCTGCCCCCGCCGGATCCCTGCTGTTCCTTGTTCAAAAAGTCCAAGAACTGCAGGCTTTCCTCCATGCGAGGATTCAATTCGAGGCTTTTCTTCAGATACTTGATGCACTCGTCCAGCTCACCCTTTTCATAATAGACGCGGGCAATATTGTGGTAGAGGTTTTCGTCGTCCTCCACCAGTTCCTCGGCGCGCAGGTAGTATTCCAGGGCCTGATCGAACATGCTGTTCTTGCGCAGGTTGATGCCGAAATCGTTGAACAGGTGCTTGTGCTCCTCCTCAAACGCAGCCTCCAGCTTGACCAGCCGCTTGAAGATATCATTGGCCTTGGTCTGTTCACCCCGGTCGAGATAGGTGAGGCCAAGGCCGAAATTGGCGCGAACGTTTTCTTCATCGAGGTTGGTGGCCTGCTTGAACTCGAACTCGGCACTGTATGCGGCTCCGCGCGAACGGTGTTTTTCGCCGCGCACGATTGTTTCGTTGAGTTCCTGCATCTTGGGAAAGACCGTACTGACGTAAAATTCCGGCTCAGGATTGAACTTGCCGAGGAAATCATCACGGGGCACGTCACGAGTGGGACCGGAAGGCACGTAGTTCAAGTTCAGCGGCTGGACGACAACATCGCCCGCATCATTCTCGTTGCAAAACCAGAATGTCTTCTGGATGGTCTTGCGCTGGGTGGTTCCGGTGCCGACCTTGACCACGGACTGTGTGGAAAAGACTCCTTGAATCCGGTCTTCCCCAAGTCCTTCAATCTTTTCGGTCCGCTCCGGACTGCCGCTGTTATCGGTCATATACCCTCACTTCATGACAAGGCCAAAGCCATCTCGTCCATAATATCCCGTGCTGCCGCACATGGATCCGTCGCGCCGGTTACCGGCCGGCCGACCACAAGATAATCCGAACCGTTGCGAACGGCCTGCGCTGGCGTCACCACCCGGCGCTGATCATCCCCGGCCATGGCTGCGGGACGTATTCCGGGAGTCAGGCAACTGAACCCGGTGCCACAGGATGCCTTGATTCCACGGGCCTCCAAAGCAGAACAAACGACTCCATTCAGGCCATATTGCTTGGCTTTCACAGCCAGGTCAAGCGCCAATACCCCCGGCTCGGGAGCATTCTTCAGGGGCAGGTCGTCAGGTCCCACGCTGGTAAGCACGGTCACGGCCAGCACAATGGGCGGAACCTGCCCGGAAGCAAGCCCCATGTCCCGGCCCTCAAGGGCTCCCTCGGCCATGCGCCTGCCGCCCAACGCGTGAATGTTGACCATGTCCACGCCCATGTGTGTGGCAGAACGCACCGCGCCCTTCACGGTATTGGGAATATCGTGAAATTTGAGATCAAGAAAGACCTTGAACTCCATTTTCTTGAGACTTTCCACAATGGCTGGCCCCTCGGCGGTGAACAATTCCATGCCCACCTTGGCCCATGGAACCAGCCCTTCCAGCTTTCGGGCCATTCCAAGTGCGGCTCCGGCATCCTGATAATCAAGCGCTACCACCAGTTCGGCCATGCTATTTCCCCCATCCCGCAACAAGGGTTTCCACCATGCCGGGACGCAAGGCGGGATTGGTCCGTCCGGCAAGGTACACGGCCCGCAACTCGGCATACGCTTCGTCCAGGTCATCATTCACGACCCAATGGTCAAACCGATCGGCCTGTTTCAACTCGCCGATGGAATTGCCGAGCCTGCGCTCGATGGCCTCGTCCGAATCCGTGCCCCGGTCGCGCAGGCGGCGTTCCAGTTCACTGCGGGAAGGCGGCAGCAGAAATACGAACTCACCGTCTTCAAAAGTCTTTCGAAGCTGCATGGCGCCCTGCACGTCAATATCGAACAACACGTCCCTGCCCTGGGCCAGCATCTCCTGTACCGGAGCCGTTGCCGTGCCGTAATAATTACCGTGCACTTCGGCCCATTCCGCGAATTCCCCGCGGGAACGCATGGCCACAAAGCAGTCCCGGGAAACAAAATGATACTCCCGACCGTTCTGTTCCTGACCGCGCGGTTCGCGGGTGGTGTAGGATATGGAAAACCCGAAATTCGGGAACTCCTCCATGAGCCGTGCGATCAGGGTGCTCTTTCCCGTGCCGCTCGGCGCGCAGATAACCAGAATGAGCCCCCGCCGGGGAGTTCGGTCGGACGCCATCTATTCCCCCTCTTCCGAGCTGAAGCGCTGGCCGATTGTCTCTGCCTGAATGGCGGAGAGGATGACGTGGTTGGAGTCGGTGACGATGATGGCTCTGGTCTTTCTGCCCTGCGTGGCATCGATGAGCCGTCCTTCCTGCCGGGCGTCCTCGCGCAGACGACGCATGGGTGCGGACGTGGGGTTGACGATGGTCACGACCCTGCCGCTGACCACGAAATTACCGAAACCTATGTTCAAAAGTCCCTGTTTCTGCATATGTCGACTCCTACTCTATGTTCTGAACCTGTTCGCGGCACTTTTCCAGTTCGGCCTTGAAATCCACCACCATGCCGCTCACGTCGGTGTCCTGCGCCTTGTTGCCGCAGGTGTTGATTTCACGGAATGTTTCCTGAAGCAGAAAATCGAGTTTCTTGCCCGCTTCGCCCTTGGACGAAAGCGCTTCGTGCAGGCGGTCCAGATGCGTGGACAAACGGGTCAGTTCTTCGGAAACGTCAAGTTTATCGGTCAAAATGGCTATTTCCTGCAGCATGCGGTCTTCGTTGTACTCCGCGTCCAGCGAATCCATGATCTCGCGAATGCGATCCTTGAGATTGGCACGGCGGGTTTCCAACACCTGGGGGATGCGCTCGGCAATGCTCTCTGAAAGCCCCCGCAGCACGTCCACGCGCGTCAGCAGGTCCTCGGCCATGGCTTCACCTTCCACCCGGCGCGATTCGCGCCAGTTTTTCAAGGCTCCCCTGAGTCCGGCGGTCAGGCTGTCGGCCAGGCCCGGATCGGGCTCGCTGTTGTTGTCGCGCCACAGCGACGACATGCTCAGTACCTTGTTGAAATCCGGGGTATATGTTTCGCCGAAGCGTTCAGCCTGTTTTTCCATTTCGCGGAACATGGCGTTTGCCAGCGGTTCGTTGAAGCTCACGCCCAGAGCCTCGGCACTGAGCATTTCCAGATTGAGCGAAATATCCACACGGCCTCGGGAGGCAAACGTGCGCACGACCTTTTCCCAGCCGTTTTCAAGCGAACGAAGGTTGTGGGGAAGGCGCCACTTCACGTCCAGAAAACGGCCGTTCACGCTACGGACTTCCCAGACATGGGACCATGCATCTTCCGTTGTTTCAAACCGGCCATAACCGGTCATGCTGACAGGCATATCTTTTTCCTTCTGTTTTTATGCACGTTGTATACGAGCCGACCCTTTTTGTCAGCCGCAAGATATACGCGCCTGCGGCACCCGCATTACACGGGCACGCATTGCAACACCCCGGAGCAAAGCTCCACCGGGCGACAGCGAACCAGCGAACGGGGACGGAGCGTACACCCTCCGGCCTGAATACGGCACGGCGCGTAAAATTCGCAAATGCCTTTTCCGCTCTCATCCTGCACCAGAACCAGAAGCTCGGGCAAGGTTCCCAGATGTTGCAGAAATGCTTTTTTCTTCTCGTTGACCACAGCGCGCAACCGGGCTGCGCGCTGCTTGCGCACAGGCACGTCCACCTGATCCGTCATTTTGGCGGCCGGCGTTCCGGGCCGTTGCGAATACGGAAACACGTGCCCGTAGGTCAGGGGCAACCGCCTGCAAACGTCCATGGTATTTTCGAACTGCTCTTCGGTTTCGCCGGGAAAGCCCACCAACAGGTCGGCTCCCAACCCGTATTCCGGCCAGATATCACGCAGCTTGTCGCAAAAATCCAGAGCCTGTTCCGGGCTGTAATGCCCCCGGCCCATGCGTTTGAGCACCTGCGGGTCGCCGCTCTGCAGGGAAACGTGCAGCTGCGGGCAGACCAGCCGGGATTCTGCCAGAACATCCAGCGCGTGGTTGTCCAACTGGCCCGGTTCCAGCGAGGAAATGCGAAAGCGTGCGCGCCCGGCCCATTGGCCGGCAAAGGTCGCCTCAAGGTGCGCCACCATGGACCAGAAGTCCTGCCGGGGCAGCAAATCCCTGCCGAAATGCCGAAGATTCACGCCCGAAAGGATCATCTCCCGAAATCCGGCGGCCAGCAGGCGCCCTACCTCGTTTTCGATCTCGGCCACAGGGCGGCTCACACTGCGGCCGCGCGCAAGGGGCACGATACAAAAGGTGCAACGGTGGGAGCACCCGTCCTGCACCTTGACCACAGGCCGGGCCCGGTCATATTCGGAAATGTGAAAGGGCATGAAAACCGGATCGGAGCCCTGGTCGGCCGTGGAGGCTGCCCCACCCGCGTCCGGTCCGGCCAGCAGCTCGGCCTTGTTCTCCTGCGCAACAACGCGGACAACGCCGGGCAGTTCGGCCAGGTCATCACCCATGACCTGCGCCGCGCACCCGGTAATGATGATGCGCGCTTCGGGATTGTCGCGATAAAAACGACGCACGCTCTGGCGCAGGTCGCTCACGGCGTTGGCGGTCACAGCACAGGAGTTGACCAGGATCACATCCGCACATGACGGATCATCCACTTCCACGGCCTTTTCCGCGATGGCTTCAGGGGACCGACCGCGGCCGCTATTCCCGCACCATGCTTCCGCTATGGAGCGCGTTTCGTATTGATTGATCTTGCACCCGAGGGTGGCGGTGTAAAAGCGTATCATGTATGTTTGTCAATATCGGATTTGTTCGCTCATTATCCCGCCCGGGATGGATATGAAATCGTCCCGAACGACGTATGGACTTTGCCGCATTTTTTGCTTTACGGCTTGATGATGGGGGCTACTCTCAAAACAGGACGCGGTCAAGAAAATGAAGGGAAATGCACAAACATGGGGCGCGGTGATATGCCTGCTGCTGGCATTATTGGCCTGCACGCCACAATCCGCAGGAGTGGGCGCAAGCGTGGGCACAGGAACCGGAGGCGGCGGACTGATGGTCTCCATCCATCAGGAATTCCTCTATGACGGCCCGGGAGCGGCCTATTCACAAAACCGGGGTTCGCTGTTGCTGTTCAAGGACGGACGCTACGAGGCTGCGGCCGCAGCCTTTGCCAAAACACTGGCTAAATACCCCGGCAACACGGACGCGCTTTATTTTCTCGGACTTTCTCTTGTGGCATCCGGCGAACGCGACAAGGGATTTGCCCTGCTGGCCCGGTTTCGGGATCCGCTGCGGTTTCGTCTCAGCTCCGAAACCCGCTGGTGGGCGAGCTACCTGAGTAAAAAGCCCGACCTTGCCGTGCCCGACATACTGGCCACCATGCGCCGCATCCGCGCCGAGGCATACCGCGAAGGCATGCGCGAAAAACGCGAAAACCTGTTCGGATTTCCCTGATGCCGACTACAGGGCCGCAGTGATGATGCCACCGCCAAGAACAACACCGTCTTCGGTATAGACCGCCGCCACCTGTCCGGGCGTGGGGCGCGAGTGCGGTTCCACGAAATGAAGCAAGACCTTGCCGTCACGCATCGCAAACCGGCTCGGCTTGGCCTGCTGGCGATAGCGGGTCTGCACCCAGACCTGTTGGGGCCATGTTTCCGGGCCTGTCATCAGGTTCAGACTCTCCACCACGCACCCCGGCGACTCCAGGAGTTCTTTCGGCCCCACGATCAGGGTATTGGAGACCACGTCCTTGTCCAGAACGTACAGCGGATGCTGCCATGCCACGCCCAATCCACGCCGCTGGCCCTGCGTATAGCGCCACAGCCCCTTATGCGTGCCCACGCGGGTTCCGTCGGGCAACACCATGGCTCCGTGACCGGGCATGGAGCCGCGCGCAACGAGAAAAGCCTGATAATCGTCGTCCGGCACAAAACAGATTTCCTGGCTCTCGGACGGCAGGGGCGGTTCAAGGCCATGACGGGAAAGGATTTCGGGCACATCCTTCTTGTGCACGTCCGCAAGGGGAAATTCCGCACACCGCAAACGCTCAATGGGCACGAGCGAAAGGAAATAGCTCTGGTCCTTGGAACGGTCCGCGCCGCGCACCAGCATGGAGCCCCACGGAGCCACGTCCTGCATGCGCGCATAATGCCCCGTGGCCAAACGCTGTGCTCCAAGCGTGCGCACATGGTCGAAAAGGCTGCCGAATTTCATGAGAGGATTGCAGGCTGCGCATGGATTCGGGGTCAGGCCCGCACGGTAATCGGCCACAAAACGGTCCACCACGCTCTGCTCGAATTCCCGGTGCAGGTCTACCACGTGCAAGGCTACGCCAAGCGTGTCGCAGGCTTGCTGCAAACCGTCTCCGACGGCTTCCCACTGCGGTCCGGGCCGCAGGAAATAGGCATGCACGGCCAGCACGGACCTGCCCTGCTCCTTGAGCAGACACAAAGCCAAGAGACTGTCCATGCCGCCGCTCACACCTACGGCCACACTGTTTTTGCCTGAATCGTTCACAAGGCGCACCATGGCACGGACCAACGAGCCAAGGCAAGCCCGCAAAACTATAACATCCGGGCACTGAACAAACAGCCCCAAACCATGTATGGTACCGCATATTGCCATGACTACCGGAGGACAACCATGACACGTTTCAACACTCTCTTTGCCGCCACCATGCTGTTGCTGCTGGCCACAACAGCCACTGCCCTGTGCTGCACCACCATGATCATCACCAAGGGGGCCAGCGCGGACGGCTCCATGATGGTGGCCCACTCCGACGACGACGAGTTGGGCGACCAGCGCTTCATACTTGTTCCGGCCCGCCCGCAGCAGGGAAAGCGCCAGATTTTCGCGGAGCATTACCGTTATCCACGCATTTCCACCAAGGAACGCGGTCCGGCCTACGACACGGGCGCGCCCTACACCAAGCCGCTCTATGAACTGCCCTACAAAAACATCTGGGCCATTCTTGGCCACAGCGTCCCGGTGTCCTACGCCTATTACGACGGCGCATACGGCATCATGAACGAACACAACCTCATGCTGGGCGAATGCACCAACGGCGCATATTACGAACCCAAGCCCAACAACGGCGACAAGCCCGGCCCCATGCGCCTGTTCTACAGCTCGGAACTCTCACGCGTTGCCCTGGAAAACTGCAAGACCGCGCGCGAAGCCATCACCCTCATGGGCGGACTCATCGACAAGTACGGATTCTACTCCACGGGCGAAACCCTGCTGGTGGCGGACCCGAACGAGGCATGGGTCTTTGAAATGTGCGCACTGGGTGACCAGTCGCGCCATTCCGCATGGGTGGCCCAGCGCGTGCCCGACGGCATGGTCTTTGTGGCGGCCAACGAATTCCGCATCCGAAACGTGGACTTCAAGGACAAGGAACACAAGAATTTCTACTGGTCCAAACACCTGCCCAAAGGATGCATGCAGACCGGGCACTGGGACGGCAAGACAAAATTCGACTGGCTCAAGGCTGTCAGCCCCGGCGAATACAACCATCCCTACTATTCCCTGCGCCGCGTGTGGCGCGTGCTGGACCGCGTCAATCCCGACCTCGGCCTGAGCCCGTGGGTGCGCGACGGCTACACCACGGCCTACCCCTTTGCCGTGGCCCCCAAGAAAAAACTGACACCGCACGACGTGTTCGCCCTGTACCGCGACCACTACGAAGGCACGCAGTTCGACCTGACCAAGGGCGTGGCCGCAGGTCCCTACGGCGACCCGCACCGATTTGTGGGCCCCTACGACAACCCGCAAAACGACATCAGCGACAGTTCCACGCCTCCGGCCGGAGCATGGGAACGGGCCATTTCGGTCTTCTATCAGGGCTACACCTTCGTATGCCAGTGGCGTCCCGATGCCCCGGACATGACCAAGGGACTGGTCTGGCACGGCCCGGACGTTTCCTACACCACCTGCTTTGCCCCGTTCTTTGCCAAGGCAAACAACCTGAACCCGGCCTATTCCAGCGGCAGCCCCCAAAAGCTGGACCGCAAGGCCGCATGGTGGGCGTTCGATTACGTGAACTCCCTTTCGCGCCTGAACTTCCAGCGCATGACCCGAAACGACATCCTGCCCCTGCAACGCCAGCTGGAACAGGAATCGCTTGAATTCGTGGCCCGCATGGACAAACTCATGGTCAATCCGCCCAAATCCGCGCCGCTGATTCTGGGCAAGGAAGCAACCGCCAATTCCAACCGCATGCTGGAACGCTGGTGGGACCTGGGCGACATGCTCATCGCCAAATACTCGGACGGCTACATCAACCTGCCCAACGGTCGTTACTCGGAGCCTGCTCCGGGCACCATGCCCATCGAGGTGGGCTATCCCGCCACATGGCTGGACAAGACCAACTACCGCCAAGGCCCCACGACCTACGACATGAAATAATAAAACGGCCCGTCCGGATGATTCCGGGCGGGCCGCCTACCTGCTGCGCTCAAAAAAATCAGAACGTGCGTTCCATCACTGCGACAATCTCGCTGACCCGGTGCATGTAGGTATGATGGGCCATGATCCGTCGATGGGCGGCCTGAACCACGGTTTCCCGCGCTGCGGGATCGGACAGCCAACGCTCCACCGCAGCCCGGATACCGTCTTTATTCCCATAGCAGGCGATCTCGGTGCCGGGGTCGAACAATTCCTCAAGGGCCGCTCCTTGCTGCGAAAGCACAAACGCCCCGCAACACGGCGCGTCGAACACGCGCTGGTTCTGCGCATGGCGGGATTGCAGGCTGTTGACATTGAAATTGACGGCATTTTGGCCGTAAAAACCGGACAACTCGGTTCGGTAGTCCAGACGACCGCGCCATGAAAACGAGTCTTTGCCGAGCAAATCCTTCCAATGGGCATCGCCTACCACCAGCGGCGCAAACCGCAGCAACTCACGCACGCACGCCACCCGATGCAACCCGGACGCCTGGAGTTGCACAAGACGCAAAAACAGACGCCGCCGCTCTTCGGTCAACGCCTTCCAGCAGGCATAGGCATCCGAATCAGCGCGCAGCACCCGAAAGACAGGTTCGGCCGGGTTTGCGGCCCATGCCCGGGCCAAGGCATCAAGCCGCTCGGTCAATGCGGCGGGGAACTGCCCGGCCCGCATCGCGTCCGCGGTCTTGTCCGTCCATGAGGATCCCACAAAGGCCACGTCCCGCACCGGCTCGTCCATTTGTTTGGGAAAACAAAAGCTGTCCACATCCGCTGCCAGCGGCAGATACCCGGCATGGGCAACACCTTGGGCGGCAAGGGACGACACCGCATCCGGGTCCCACGAGAAAACGGCCAGCAGGGAATCGGCGGCCACACGATCACGCACGAACATCTCATGCCGGTCCACGAACCAGCTGGCAAGGGGTACGCCCGCCTGCCGTAAAAGGCGCAGGACCTCGCCTTGCGCGTCCAGCCCCGCATGGTTGACCGTCAAAATGAACGCGGGCCGGAACGTCTCGATGGCATCGAACAGTTCACGCAGGAATTCCGTATCCTGCCGGAAACGGACAGTGGCATGCTCCACGCCCAGCCGTTTCAGGGCGGACATGATTTCCGGTATCACCAGATAATCCTGCTCAACGAACAGGATGCGCGGCCACTCGGTGCGGCGTATGGAATCCTGCCACGTGTTCACGGCACGCTCCGTATGTTCTGCGTGGTTCGGTGCGGTAAACAAAAGCCCTGCCGCGCCGTTGGGCGAAGCAGGGCCTTGATGATTGCAATGAATGATGCGCTTGCGCGGTCCGTCACCACGAGCCTCCGGCTACATTTCCGGCACGGGCATGGGCGGCAGGGCGCGTTCCAGCGTGTCGGCAACCGAAAGCAGCCGTTCCTCGGAAAACGCCGGTCCCATGAGCTGCAGGCCCACGGGCATCTGGCTCTCGGAGCCAAGTCCCACGGGCAAGCTCATACCCGGCAGCCCTGCGAGGTTCAGGGAAATGGTGAAGATGTCCATGAGGTACATCTGCAGGGGGTCGGCCTTTTCGCCGGAACGGAACGCCGTGGTCGGGCAGACCGGACCGGCGATCACGTCGCACTGTTCAAAGGCCTGCTCGAAATCCTTGCGGATCAGGCGGCGTACCTGTGCGGCCTTGCGATAATAGGCATCGTAATAACCGCTGGAAAGCACGTATGCGCCCATGATGATGCGGCGCTGCACCTCGTCGCCGAACCCTTCGGTGCGGCTGCGGGTGTACATGTCGATGAGCTCGTCGGCTTCCTTGTTGCGGTAGCCGTAGCGTACGCCGTCAAACCGCGAAAGGTTGGAAGACGCCTCGGCCATGGCGATGATGTAATAGGTGGCGATGGCGTAGTCGGTCAGTGAGAGCTTGACCGGCACGGTCTGCGCGCCCAGCGATTCGGCCTTGGCAATGGCCTCACGGCAGGCGGTTTCCACTTCCGGGGCAAGGCCCTCGCCCCAGTATTCCTCGGGCAGGCCGATGCGCACACCGGAAAGGTCCTCTTTGCCCAGCGCCGCGCAATAGTCCGGAACTTCGCAATTCACCGAGGTGGAATCCTTGGGGTCGTGCCCGGCAATGATCTGGAGCACGCGCGCCGCGTCTTCCACGCTGCGGGTCATGGGACCGATCTGGTCCAGCGAGGATCCGTAGGCCACCATGCCGAAACGGGAAACGCGGCCATAGGTGGGCTTCAACCCCACAACGCCGCAGAAGGAAGCAGGAAGACGGATGGAACCGCCCGTGTCCGTGCCCAGCGCACCATAGCACTGGCAGGCGGCCACGGTTGCGCCCGAACCGCCGGACGAGCCGCCCGGAACCCGTTCCGGGTCCCACGGGTTGGCGGTCTTCTTGAATGCGGAGTTCTCGGTGGACGATCCCATGGCGAATTCGTCCATGTTGGCCTTGCCCAGCAGCACGGCTCCGGCATCGCGCAAACGCTCTACCACGGTGGCGTCGTAAAACGGCACAAAATTCTCGAGTATCTTCGAGGCACAGGTAGTGGGAACGCCTTTGGTGGTCAGCAGATCCTTGAGCACCATGGGCACGCCCCAGAGCGGCTTGTCCGCCTCCGGTCCGCTCTGGTCCATGGCGTGGGCGCGGGCAAGGGCTTCCTCGGCCTGCACGCTCAAAAGCGCGCCAACGCGGGGTTCGGTGGATTCGATCCTGTCGAGACAGGACTGGACGACATATTCAACGGATATTTCCCGCGATTGCAACTTTGCCGCGATCTCGGAAAGGGTCATGCTATGCATATCTGACATGAATTAACCTTGTGGCGATACTAAACGATTCTGGGAACGATGAAAAACGCGCCGTCCTGTTCCGGGGCGTTGGAAAGCACCTCGTCGCGCGAGTAGTCCTTGCGCGGTTCGTCAGCCCGCAGCACAGTGGTGTGCTCCACCGGGCTGTACATGGGCTCCACGTCGCTGGTGTCGAGTTCACCCAGCTTGTCCATATAATTCAGGATATCGTCCAACTGTCCGGAAAAAAGCTCTATTTTATCATCGGAAAGGTCAAGGCGGGCCAGTCCGGCCACCTTGGCAACTTCCTCTGGACTGATTTTCATATATTCAAACTCCTTGAATGCGTAAAAACGCTATTGGGCCGATGCCGCAGCCTTCTCTTCGGCCTGGCGTTCCTCGTAAATCTCGGCACGCCGCAAACGCCGGGCCGTGGCCTTTTCCACACGGGCCTTGATGGTCTCCACATTGCACACGGTCTTGCCATGACGCGTGGGGCTGAACAGGAAAAGCTCCTGACTCGCCATGCCTTCGCCGTCCCAGGAAAGGGCCGCCATGCTGAAATCCATTGTCTGGGCGTGTGCGATGCGCTCATTGACCTTGTCCGCAGTCCATCCCGAGGGCAGAACCCCCATGCGGGAAGCGAAACGGACGAAATCAAAACCGAGCGCAACCCAGAAATCAGCCCGGCCCAGACCCTCTTCGGTCAGGGCGTCCTGCAGGGCCAATGCACCATCGCTGCCGCTCCACCATGCGCCCGGGCAGATGGCCAGCTTGTAATACTGTTCTTCAATGCCTTTTGCACGGTCCAATGCACGGCTCCACAGCCCCGGACCGAGGAACACCAGTTGCTCGGCTTCGTAAAAAAAGAAGTTGGGCAACAGGTTCTGGGCCTGGCTCCAGCCGTCCGGAATGAACACCGCGCCGAAATCCGGAATGGGCAGCGGTGCTTCCTTATTCTCGCTGAAGTTGTCAGGCACATTGAGCAGTTTGGCAATATGGCGGTTCCACGAGGTCAGTTCCCGGGGGGGATATGACTGCATACCGCGAATATGCGCGCCAAGGGGCGCGGCCTCGTTGTAAAACGTTCTGGACATGGCGCGACCGAATTTTTCCTCCGGGTAAAACACCGCGAAATCGCGGATACCCAGTCGGTCCACGGCCATACGCACCAGACTGCGCACCTCGTCCTCGCGACTGGTGAAGAAACGCCACGCAATGCGCCCCTCTTCCTTTTCGCCAAGGCCGGGCAAAAAAGTGAAAAACGCCCGCTTCTTGAGGATGGAGTCACACTTGTCCGAAGCAAGCAGATCCTTGAATGCCTGCACGCGCAACGGGCCGCCCACCAATGAAAAATGGGAAGGCAGAGCGTCCAGACGCTCGATCCAGCCCGGAGCAGCCGTATTGATGACCCGGATATCCACTTCGTCGCCGATGCCGGACTGCCGCCACTGGCCCACCCCCGCGCCCCGCAGGATGCGTGTGCCCACCTTGGCATACGGGCCGGTCATGGGCAGGGCAAGGGCGATGCCTATTCTCGGCAGCCCGTAACGAGCTTCCAGTTCCTGAAGCGTTTCGATCAGGCCGGTGCGGTCTTCAAGGGAGGCGTTGGCCGCAATGCCATGCATGTTACGCCACACAGCGCCCCATTTTTTCTTGTCGTCGGCCTCGCGCAGGGAGCGCTCGAACGAAACCAGGGCATAGGGGAACGTGTAGCGGTTGGAAGCGGTCACATACCGCGACAAAGCGGACAGCGGCCCCTGATCGTATTCCTTGAGCCCGGCAAGGTAGGCGTGTTCGAAGTTCACACGCGCCATCCGGTCCGGGGCCTTGGCATAGAACGCGTCCAGCACGCTCAGGGCCTTTTCCCAATTCCGTTCGGCCATGTAATAATCCGAATACCACCGGGCCATGTTCTGGCGGGTCTGCCACGGCAAACCGGTCTGCTCCAAAGCCCACGCGCGGTGATTCTCCAACCGCTTGTGCCTGCCAAGCGCATCGGCGGTATCCAGATAGGCCTGCTGCCAGTCCCAGCGGCTGACCGCGTTGATGTCGAGGTTGGCCCACTTTTCCAGGCTGGTCATGGCCTGATGGTAATGGCCGTTGTGATAGGCGCTCAGGCCAAGCCGGCTCTGGGCAAGCGTACGCAAGGGCGCGGAAAGGTCCTGCCTGTCCAGCGCATTGCCGTAATACAGCTCGGCGGCCTGATATTCCTTTTCCGCCCAAGCCTTGTCGGCCTCGACCATGAGGTCGGCCGTGGACAGCATGTCCGCGCTCTTCATGGCCCGTTGGGTCCACGAAGACATTCCGGCCGTACAGCCGAAAAGCGCAACGGCGGCAAGCAGGGTAAGGGCCGCGAGACTCAGTCGGACCGTGTGTCCGAAACGTGTGTTATTCATGATGACGGTTCCGTATTCTCCATTGCCGGAAAGCGCAGAAAAAACCCGGCCCGCATATTGCGAGCCGGGTATTGCTATACGTGGCTTGGTCCGAGTTTGCAAGCCGGTTACTTGACCTCGGTGTAGTCGGCGTCGACCACATCGTCGTCATCCTGCTTGGGCTGCTCGGCTCCGGCGTCCGGTCCGGGCTGTGCCTCGGGACCGCCGGCCGCGCCCTGATCCTGCCCCTGCTGGGCATACAGTTTTTCGGCCAGCTTGTGGGAAGACTGGGCCAGAGCGTCGGAGGCCTGCTTGATGGCGTCGTGATCGTCGCCCTCCAAGGCCTTTTTCAAATCTTCAATCTTGCTTTCGATGTCGGCCTTGAGTTCAGGCTCCACATTTTCACCAATATCCCTGAGGGATTTTTCCGTGGTGTAAATGAGGGTGTCGGCCTGGTTGCGGACCTCGATGAGCTCCTGCTTCTTCTTGTCCTCGTCCGCATGGGATTCGGCATCCTTGACCATGCGGTCGATCTCGTCGTCGCTCAGGCCCGAGGAAGCAGTGATCTGGATGGACTGTTCCTTGCCGGTACCCATGTCCTTGGCGGACACGTTGACGATGCCGTTGGCGTCGATGTCGAAAGTGACCTCGATCTGCGGCACGCCGCGCGGCGCCGCCGGAATGCCGGTCAGCTCGAAATTGCCCAGCAGCATGTTGTCCGCGCACATGGGGCGTTCGCCCTGGAACACGCGGATGGACACGGAGGGCTGGTTTTCCGAGGCCGTGGTAAACACCTGCGACTTCTTGGTCGGGATGGTGGTGTTGCGCTCGATGAGCTTGGTGAACACGCCGCCCATGGTTTCGATGCCAAGGGAAAGCGGAGTCACGTCCAGCAGCAGCACGTCCTTGACGTCACCGGAAAGGATGCCGCCCTGAATGGAAGCGCCCATGGCCACCACTTCGTCCGGGTTCACGGAACGGTTGGGCTCCTTGCCGAAGAAGGCCTTGACCTTCTCCTGCACCAGCGGCATGCGGGTCATGCCGCCCACGAGGATGATCTCGTCGATGTCCGAAGCGGAAAGTCCGGCGTCGGCCAGGGCTTTCTTGCACGGTTCCACGGTGCGGTCCACAAGGTCGTCCACCAGCTTTTCCAGCTTGCCGCGGCTGATCTTGACCATCAGGTGCTTGGGACCATTCTGGTCGGCGGTGATGAACGGCAGGTTGACTTCGGTCTCCATGGAAGAGGAAAGTTCCTTCTTGGCCTTTTCTCCGGCTTCCTTGAGACGCTGCAGGGCCATGCGGTCCTGTGCGAGGTCGATGCCGTTTTCCTTCTTGAACTCTTCCACGAGATATTCGATGACGCGCTGGTCGAAGTCTTCGCCGCCGAGGAAGGTGTCACCGTTGGTGGCGCGCACTTCCACGACATTGTCGCCCACTTCGAGAATGGAGACGTCAAAGGTGCCGCCGCCGAGGTCGAAGACCGCGATCTTCTCGTTGGCTTTTTTGTCAAAGCCGTAGGCCAGCGAAGCCGCGGTGGGCTCGTTGATGATGCGCTTGACTTCGAGTCCGGCGATCTTGCCCGCGTCCTTGGTAGCCTGACGCTGGGAGTCGTTGAAGTATGCCGGGACCGTAATGACGGCCTCGGTAACGGTTTCGCCCAGATAGGCTTCCGCGTCCTTCTTGAGCTTCTGAAGGATCATTGCGGAAACTTCGGGCGGGCTGTATTTCTTTCCGTCCACTTCCACCCACGCGTCATTGCCGTTGCCGGAGATGATCTTGTAGGGGCAGTGGTCCTTCCACTTGGCGACTTCGGGCGCGCTGACTTCGCGGCCCATGAGACGCTTGATGGCGAACACGGTCTTTTCGGGGTTGGTGACAGCCTGACGCTTGGCGATTTCGCCCACCAGGCGTTCCTTGTCGGTAAAGGCCACGATGGACGGCGTGGTACGGCCGCCTTCGGGGTTGGTTACACACTTCGGGTCCTTGCCCTCCATGACGTATACGCAGGAGTTGGTGGTTCCGAGGTCGATGCCAATGATCTTACCCATTGCGGTTCCTCCTCATATTCTATTGATATCGTAATTTATTGTTGATTTCGGCGAACACTGGTTCTCAATTAAGCACTCAGTTTCGCTTGTAAAGACGATTCCGCTCTTTTTTTCAGGACTTCTTGTTGACCATGACCTTTGCAGGGCGCAACAGACGTCCCTTGAGCACGTATCCGGCCTGAACGATCTGGGCCACGGCATTGTCATCCAGATCATCTTCCGAAGCCATTCCCACGGCCTCATGGAACTCGGGATTGAACTCTGTGCCTGGCACCGCTTCAACAGACTCCAGCCCGTGGTTCTTGAGCGTGTCCAGGAATATTTTCCTGGTCATGTCCACGCCCATGACGAAATTCTTGCACGCTTCGTCGGCGTGGTCGGCATGGGCCAGCGCAAGGTCGAGATTGTCCAGCACGGGCAACAGGTCTCCCAGTATGGAATCACCGGCATACCGCTTCATTTCCTCGGCTTCGCGCAGCAGCCGTTTCTTGACGTTCTCGGTGTCGGCCAATGCGCGCAGGCGTTCCTGTTCGGCCTTTTGCATCACGTCGCATTCCGGGCAGACGTGCTCCCGGCACAGAGCGGTGAGTTCCTCTTCGGAAAGGGACAGCTCGTCGGCATTCTCGGCCGAAGCGCAATTTTCCTCTTCCTGTTTCACATCGTCCTGATCAACCCCGTTGATGGGGATGTCCGTTCCTTTTTCCTTGGGCATATGTATCCGTCCTCAAATGAATTTCGGCTTTCGCGCGCAACAAAGAAGCGCATTGCAGACACAAGTAAGCATCGGTGTGCGGTTGTCAACAGGCAAATCGCCCCTTTTGCGGGAGAAATCAGACCTTGAACTCACCATTTTCATAAACGAGGCGGGGCTTGCCGTCTGCCAGCATGGCCGTGACCCGTTTCGGCTCGGTGTTGACCATGTCCCAGTGGATGTCCGAAACATTGAACCCGAGCGAAGCCTCCAGCTCCGGGGTCAAAACCTCGGGCGGCCCGTCAAAGCACTCCACCAGGGAACCGCCCAACGCGATGTGGCAGTTGCCGTATTCCCCACCCACGTTTTCGTCGAGCAGCGTATGGGCCATGAAACTGTCCACCCGCGAATAACGACGATCCGTAAGCGAAAATTCACCCACCCTGCGCGCACCCGCGTCCGTGTACAGCTGGCGTTGCAGGAAAACCAGCCCGCGGTCCGCATCCACGCGCGTGGTCACGCCGTCAAAAAACTCAAGGGTCACGTTATGTACCAGATGCCCGTTGCGCAGACTGGGCTGGTTGGCGTAAAAAACGCCCTCAACGCCCCGGCAGTCCGGCGACACATATAGTTCGCTGCCCGGAATATTGGACCCGGTCAGGGCTCTGAATCGCCTGTTGCTGCCCACCGGAACCCGCAGGTCAAGATGTTCGCCCTCCACCTTGAAGGACCGGATGTTCATGGTTCCCAGCCATGAACACAATTCGTGCAGCTCCCGCTGCATGCGCCGCCACTCCCGTACGGGATCGGGCATGTTCAGCCAGCAGGCGCGGTGCAGCTTTTTCGCATATTCATCAAAGCTCATGCCCGAAGCCTGCGCCAGTGCCTCGGTGGGATACAGGCCCATGGTCCAGCCCAGCGCGCCCGACTGCCTGCGTCGCCCCAACATGCGCCTGAGCGGCTGTTCGGCCCGGTTGGCCTCGGCAATGATGTGCGGGTCCACGGTCTGCAAGTGCACCAGATCCTCAGGAGCCAGCAGATTCACGCACCCGGCTGCGGCCTGGAAAAGCTCCATGCGGCCCGGCTGCTGAAAGGTCAGCTGGGCAAAACTGGAATTGAGGTACCGTTCCACTTCCATGATCGGCGTGGGCTTGGCAACGGGCACGGGCCGGAAATGCCGGTCCATGCACAGGGAATACAGGCTCTCCACCAGAGCTATGGCCTGGTGGTCGTAGCGAATGACCACCACGTCGCCCTTTTGCAGTTCGCGCCCGCGCGACTGCCCAACGCCCCAGAGCAGGACCTCGGCGTAATTTTCCAGATCGGTTCTCGAATAGGGTCCGATGACAGGCCTCCTTGTTGCAGTCACCCTATACGCTCGCCTCGCGCAGGGCAACGCGCAATAGCCCCGCAAAACTCACGCAATCGCGATTGACGGCCAAGGCGAGCCGGTGCAGAATCAGCCGCACACAATCAGGAGCCACCATGCCCATACTGCCCGCATCCGACTACCGCGCACCCTTTCCCTTCGGCAACGGTCACGTCCAGACCCTGTATCCGACCCTGCTGCGTCCCACGCCGCAGACCGCACCGCGTCGGGAACGCATCGCCACGCCGGACAACGACTTCATCGACATCGACCACCACGCGGCACCGCATCCCACAGACCATGTGGCCGTGATTTCCCACGGACTGGAAGGCAACTCGCGCAAAAAATATCCACTGGGCATGGCCAAAGCCCTGAACCAGGCGGGCTGGGACGCCGTGTGCCTGAACTTCCGGGGATGCTCCGGCGAACCCAACCTGACCATGCGCACCTACCACAGCGGCGTGACCGACGACCTGCACACCGTGCTGACCCACGTGCTGAAAACGGGCGGCTACGCCCGCGCCGCGCTCATCGGCTTCAGCATGGGCGGCAACCAGACTCTCAAGTACCTCGGGGAAGCACCGGACAACGTTCCCGAACAGGTTGCCGGAGCCGTGGCCTTTTCCGTGCCCTGCGATCTTTCGGGCTCGAGCACAATGCTGGAACGCCCCTCCTGCCGTATCTATATGGAATACTTCATGCGCGACCTGCGACGGCGTGTCCGGGTAAAAAACGAACAGTTCCCGGGGCGGCTGGACCTGAGCGGCCTCGACGCCATGATCACCTTCCGCGAATTTGACGACCGCTACACCGCACCCATGCACGGATTCCGCGATGCCGAAGACTACTATGCGCAGAGTTCCTGCCTCGCGTTCCTGCCAAACATCAACGTGCCGACCCTGCTGGTGAACGCCCTGAACGACCCCTTCCTTTCACCGGCATGCTTTCCCCGGGAGCATGCCCTTGCCAACCCCGATCTCCATCTGGAAACACCGGCCACGGGCGGACACGTCGGATTCGTACGCTTTGCCCCGGACGGACAATACTGGTCCGAACAACGCGCTACGGCATTTCTGCACGAATACGCTTCTTAAAATTAAGAAGCTAAATTAAAATAAACCACAACACGCAAGCACGAAAAGACCGTTCATTCGGTTGCAAGACAAACCCAATAATCAGTTATCAAAAAATAAAATATAAAATCTCGCGCACCCACAACAGCCGCGCACCTCACACAATTATTGTTGACAAGCTAAACCATCAAGCGTAATCCGCTCTCAGAAAGAGGAAAAAAGTCAGGCGAACCATCTTTTTTTTGAGTATATAGTTTAGCAGCTTTACCAAAAGCAGAAAATACGGAGAAAACAATGAAAGCAATCAAAAACGCCCTCGTGGGTTTCGCGATTCACCGCAGTTGGGTCACCATCCTGCTCATCCTGATGGCCACCGCAATCACGGGTTCGTTTTTCCCGCAGGTGAACATAGATACGGACCCCGAGCACATGCTCCCGGAAAACGAGGCCTCCCGCCTTTTTCACAATCAGGCCAAAAAGACCTTCGATCTTTCGGAAATCGTGGTGGTGGGCATTGTCAACGAGACCGACCCGGACGGAGTCTTCACTCCGCAAACCCTGCAAAACATTCACACGGTGGCACAATTTGCCAAGACCTTGCGCTGGGAAGACCCGGACCATCCGGACAGGGAACAGGGTGTCATCGAAGTGGACATGATCGCCCCATCGCTGGTGGAGCACATCAGTCAGGCCGGGCCCGGGACCATCGCCTTTGACTGGCTCATGCCCGCCCCTCCCGAAACACGGGAACAGGCGCTGGCCGTGCGCGAAAAGATCATGGCCAACCCCATGCTGGCCGGACGCATGGCCTCCGAGGACGGCAAGGCCCTGTGCCTGTACCTGCCGCTCACGGACAAACGCTTCAGCTACCGCGTATATACGGCGCTCAATGAGAAGATCGCGACCCTGAACGGCAGAGACCAGTTCCACATCACCGGGCTGCCCGTTGCGCAGGACGCCATCGGCGTGGAAATGTTCACGGAAATGATGGTGGCCTCGCCTTTGGCCATGGGAACCATTTTCCTGCTGCTCTTCTATTTCTTCCGCAAGCTGTCCCTGACCATCCTGCCCATGCTCATCGCCACGTTCTCGGTGGTCATGGCCATGGGGCTGATGATCGGCCTCGGTTTCGACGTACACATCATGAGCTCCATGATCCCGGTATTCCTCATGTCCATAGCCGTGGTGGACTGCATTCACATCCTTTCGGAATTCTTTGACTGCTACAGCCCGGAAAAGGGACGCAAGCAGACCATACGCGAGGTATTGGACACCCTGTTCATGCCCATGCTCTACACCTCGCTGACTTCGGCGGCCGGTTTCTTCTCCCTTGCGCTCACCCCGATCCCGCCCGTGCAGGTCTTCGGCGTGTTCGTGGGCATCGGCATCATGGCTGCATGGCTGCTGACCATCATCTTCGTGCCCGCCTACATCATGGTCCTGCCCAAAAACGCGTTTCGCAACTTCGGCTACGAGGCGCACGCAAAAGACAGCCACACCCTCATGGGCAGGGTGCTTCTGGCAACAGGGCGCACGGCCTACAAGCAGGCAAAGCCCGTCGTTGCCGGGCTGGTGATCCTGCTGTGCGTATCGTTCTGGGGCATTTCGCAAATCCAGATCAACGACAACCCGGTCAAATGGTTTGCGCCCGAGCACCCCATCCGCAAAGCGGACACCGCGCTCAACGCCCACTTCAAGGGCACGCACCCGGCCTACCTGATTCTGGACGGACAGGAGGCAAACACCAGCAGCCCGGAATTCCGGCAGGATGTCTCCAGCCGATTCATGGAATTCGCGCAAAAGATGTCGCCCCACGCACCCAATGCCAAAAAGCTGGCGGACCGGCTGCTCAGGGACATCTGGAACACGGCCGAGGCCGGGGAGCCGGACAGACCGTTTCTGGATTCGGCCATTGCGCTGGCCGATGAACGGGCAGAGCGGTCGTCCGACGACGACTACTATGTCTATGACGAACTCAAGAGCTTCTTCAGCCTTGAACAGGAACGCCTCAAAACCTTCAAACGCCCGGACGTGTTGCAATATCTTTCCGGCCTGCAACAGGAACTGGAACGTGAGGGGCTGGTGGGCAAGGCCGTGTCTCCGGCCGACGTGGTCAGCAAGATCAACCAGGAAATGCTGGACGGCTCCACGGCCAACTACCGCGTGCCGGGCAAGCTGCAAAGCGTGGGCGAATGCTACATGCAGTTCCAGCAGGGGCACCGGCCCCACGACCTGTGGCATTTCGTGACCCCGGACTTCGGCCATGCCTGCGCCGTTGTCCAGCTCTCCAGCGGAGACAATAAAGTCATGGAGTCCGTGGAGAACTTCGTGGACGATTATTTTGAGAACAACCCGCCGCCCGCGCCCATGAATCACAGCTGGGCGGGCCTGACATACATCAACGTTGCCTGGCAGAACCAGATGGTGCAGGGCATGCTCCGCTCCTTTCTCGGCAGCTTCGGCATTGTCCTGATCATGGCCGTATTCCTGTTCCGCTCCCTGAAGTGGGGCCTGCTGTGCATGGTGCCGCTGACCCTGACCATCGCGTTCATCTACGGATTTATCGGCATCATCGGCAAGGACTACGACATGCCCGTGGCCGTTCTCGGTGTGCTCACGCTGGGCATGTCCGTGGACTTCGCCATCCATTTCGTGGAGCGCAGCCGGTCCATATACGCAAAAACCGGCTCGTGGCGCGAAACCGTGCCCATGATGTTCGACGCGCCGGCGCGGGCCATCAGCCGCAACGTGCTGGTCATCGCCATAGGCTTTCTGCCCATGCTGCTGTCCTCGCTCGTACCCTACCGGACGACCAGCCTGCTGCTCTCGTCCATCATGTTGCTCTCCGGGATGCTCACGCTGGTGGGCATGCCGGCAATCATAACCCTTGCCAGCAGGCGTTTCTTTTCCGGCTCTCCCGCAAAAAACGCCTGACAAACGGAGGATGAAAACATGCACGCAAGAACAATGAACACCGCAATGGCCGAGGAGGGAGAGATGAAGATGAAATCATTCCTGCTCGGAACGCTGGCCTTTCTGATCACGCTCATGGCGGCGCTGGTCATCGCCTCCACCCTGCTGCTGATGGAAATATCCTTTGCGGCAACCCCTGCCGCCGCAGCGAATCCGGTTCCGGACGCCGGTCCCGGAGTGGATGAAATAGTGAAACGGGCCAACCACGCGGCCCTGTACCAAGGCGACACCTGCAAGGGCACGGTAGCGCTCAAAATCGTGGACAGCCAGGGCAGGGTCCGCAACCGCTCCCTGAACATCATCCGTAAAAACAACGGACAGGACGACGGCGACCAGCTGTACCTGACCTACTTCAAGGCTCCGGCAGACGTGCGCAAAATGGTCTTTCTGGTGCACAAGACCACGGAACCGGGACAGGACGACTCGCGCTGGCTGTACATGCCGAGCCTTGATCTGGTGAAACGCATCGCGGCCGGGGACAAACGCACCAGCTTCGCGGGCTCGGATTTCCTTTATGAAGACATATCCGGACGGAACCTGAGCGAGGACAGGCACGAACTCGTGGACACAAAAAGCGGAAACTTCGTCATCAGGAACACGCCGCTCGATCCCGGGAGTGTGGAGTTCTCCCACTATGTGGCCCACGTGGACCAGAAGACCTACCTGCCCATGCTCGTGGAATACTACAAGCCCGGCGGGCAATTGTACCGCATCATGGAAGTGGTCAAGGTGGAAAACGTGAAAACCGACAACGGAAACGTCTATCCCACGGTCACCAACTCCATGGTGCGTAACCTCGAAACCGGCAGCACCACCACAATGACCTACTCGGACATCCGCTACGACATCCCCCTGAAAGACGAGCTCTTCGGGGAACGCTACCTGAGAAGGCCGCCCCGGGAAGTGATGCGATGAACCAAGGCGCAACCATTTGCGCGGCCGTGTGGCTGGGGCTGATCATGGCCCTGGCCGCACCGGCCGCTGCCGGGACAACCGGCATCACGGAAAACGTAACCGCGCAGACATCCGCCCCCTCGCTGCTGGACCGGCTGGCCGAACGGTTTCCCCCGCTGGAAATCAACGGCTACGTGGAGACGCGGGCCGGGATGCGCACACGCAACGATCCGGACGAAAAAGGCGTCTCGGTTGCCGAGGCCACCCTGCAACTGGAGATGTTCACCTATACGGATTGGGCGGATTTCAAGTTCAAGGGCGATCTGCGCACGGACGGCGTGACCGAATCCGTGGTTTTCGATACCCGCGAGGCATGGATATTCTCCCGGCCGTCCGACAACGTCGACATAAAAGTCGGCCGGCAGGTGCTCACATGGGGAACCGGCGGACTTGTGTTCCTGAACGACATGTTCCCCAAGGACTGGCAGTCGTTTTTCATCGGCCGCGACGCCGAATACCTCAAGGCGCCCTGCAACTCGGCCAAGGTCGGGCTGTTCAGCCATCTGGCCAACGTGGACCTCGTGTACACGCCACGGTTCGAGCCGGACCGCTACATCAACGGCGAATACATATCCTATTGGAGCGCGGCGGACGGCGAACGGCTCGGCAACGACGACATTCTGGAGGTGGACACCCCGAACGACTGGTTCGAGGACGACGAGTTCGCCATGCGCGTCTACCGCAACGTCAACAATTACGAGCTGGCCCTGTACGGCTACTGGGGCTATTGGAAAGACCCCAAAGGCGTAAACGACCAAGGCACGGCCACGTTCCCCAAGCTGAATACCTACGGAGCCAGCGTGCGCGGGCAGGTCGGGCCGGGCATCGGCAATGCGGAATTCGCCTATTACGACTCCACGCAAAGCAACGGGGGCACCAATGCGGACGTTCACAACTCGCAGATGCGCTACGTTGTGGGCTATGGGCAGGAAGTATGGGCAAACTGCACCCTTGACCTGCAGTACTACGTAGAACAGATGCTCGACTATGGCGAATACCGCGACAGGACGACTACGGGCAGGCCCAAGGACGAATTCCGCCACGTGATCACCGTGCAGCTCAGCCAACTGTTCATGAACCAGACACTGACGCTCGCGCTGGACGGCTACTGCTCGCCCTCGGACGAAGACGCCTACCTGCGCCCGAGCGCGGAATACAAGATATCGGACACCACCGTGGCCAGCGTGGGTGCCAACATTTTCTTTGGCAATCACCCGGAAACGTTCTTCGGCCAATTCTCCAATAATTCTAACATATATACATCAATACGCTACAGCTTCTGACCCCGGAAAACGTCACATGAAAACAAACTTGACAGCATCGTTTAGCATCTTTATCAACAAGCCATGAGCAATAACGAAGAAGCCATTCGCCATATGACCAGCAGGCTGCTCAGGATCATCAACAAGCATGACCGTATTGAGGAACTTCCCATACGCATTGCCGACGATGTGGAGCTGACGGCCCGTGAAATCCACACCCTTCAGGCCATCGGCCAAAACGAGGGCGGCAACATGAAAACCCTGGCCATCACATTGGGCGTAACCAAAAGCGCCGTGTCGCAGATGGTGGGTAAGCTGGAAAAGAAAGGCTACGCCCGCAGAGAAAAAGCGCCGGACAACAACAAGGAAATCCAAGCATTTCTCACGGAATCCGGATGGCACGCCTTCAAGGTGCACGATAAATTTCACGAACGCCACATGCGTACCTTGTTCCGCAGACTGGAAGATTTCTCCGACCCGCAGATAGCCACGGTCTCGGCCATTCTGGCAGTCATCGAAGGCGTGGCGGATGAACGCATGGAGGAACTGTTCGGCTCCTGACACGGCACCGACGATTTGCAAAGCCGGACAACCAGTGCATTTACGTCGGCAAAAACGGCCATGACGCACTGCCTCCCCGTGCATTGATGCTATTCGTTTTTTTTGGCACTTCAGTTTAGCAACTTAACTATAATAATCAAGGAGCGCACCATGCTCAGTATGGGTATTGATATCGGCTATTCCTCGGTCAAGATCGCGATCACGGACGCCAACGGCACCATCCGGCACGCGGCCTACAGACTGCACAGGGGCAACGCCGGGCAAACCCTCAAGGCTCTGCTCGCGGATGCCCGCGAAGCCCTCGGGAAGGAGCGCATCGAATACGGCGCGATCACGGGCAGCGGACGGAAAATGCTGGGCGGCAAGGGCATCGCCGGGGTCAACGAAGTGGCCGCCCTTGTGGAAGGCGCGCTCCTGCTTGCCCCAAACTGCGCATCCGTCATTGAGATCGGCGGGCAAAGCGCCAAGTACGTCACGGATTTCAGCCAAAGCGACAAAACCGGAGTGCAGGTGTCCATGAATTCGAGCTGCTCGTCCGGCACGGGCTCCTTTCTCGAAGAACAGGCATCCCGGCTGAGCATAGACATCGAACAATACGCGGCAACGGCGTCACGGGGCACGCACGTTCCGCGCATTGCGGGCAGGTGCAGCGTGTTCGCCAAAACGGACATCATCCACCACCAGCAGGAAGGCACTCCCGTGCCCGACATTCTTTTGGGCTTGGCCCATGCCGTGGCAAAAAACTACCGGAGCGCGGTCATGCGGGGCATGGACAAGCCGCTTCCCATACTGTTCGCGGGCGGCGTTTCCAAAAACCGCGTTCTGGTAGAGGCGTTGCGGTTCGTGCTCAAACTTGACGAAAAACAACTCGTCACGGCCAACCATGGTGAATCCGCTGCTGCCGTGGGAACCGCCCTGCTGGCGGCACGGCAACAGCTCGCGCTGGACATGGATTCCCTGCTGGCAGCGTTGGAAACGACCGCCCCGCTGCCCCTGCTCGCGGAAAAAGGCGTGACCCTTGAACCGCTGGGCCGCTTCGGCAGCAATGACGCAAAAAACAAACACCACTGCGTGCAGCTTCACGGCACCGGACTGACCGATTGCTGGCTGGGCATCGATGTCGGCTCCACCAGCACCAACCTCGTGCTGGCGGATCAGGAAAACCGCATCATCGGCTACCGCTATCTGCGCACCTCGGGCGATCCGGTCACCGCGGTCAAGCTGGGCCTGCGTGAACTGCACGACCAGTTCCGGGATTCCATCCGCATAGCGGGCGTGGCCACCACCGGGTCGGGCCGGTACATGATCGGCAGGCTCGTTGGCGCGGACGTTGTGCGCGACGAAATCACGGCACAGGCACGGGGCGCACTGGCCCTGAATCCGGACGTGGACACGGTCATGGAGATCGGCGGGCAGGATTCCAAATTCATCGCCCTGAACAACGGCGTTGTCACGGATTTCCAAATGAACAAGATATGTGCGGCAGGAACCGGTTCCTTCATCGAGGAACAGGCAAAGAAACTGGGCATCGACCTCAACGATCTCGGTGAAAAGGTCTTTGAAAGCCAAAACCCGATTCCCTTGGGCGAACGCTGCACCGTGTTCATGGAAACAGCCATTGCCGCACACCTTGCCCATGGGGCCGAGGTCAAGGACCTTGCCGCGGGCCTGTGCTATTCCATCGTCAAGAACTACCTGAACCGCGTGGTGGGCCAGAAACCCATCGGCAAAACCATCCTGTTTCAAGGCGGCGTGGCCCATAATCAGGGCGTGGTCAACGCGCTGCGGGCCGTGCTGGACAAAACGGTCATCGTGCCGCAATTCTTCAGCGTCAGCGGCGCGTTCGGAGCGGCCATCCTCGCGCGCGAACAGATGCAGGAAGCCAAGACCGCGTTCAAGGGCTTCAGTCCGCAGGAAAAAACCGCCCACATCAATCAGGAACAGGCAAAAACGCCCGCAACCGAATCCGCATTCAACCGCGACGTTCAGGACTTCATTTTCGACGGCTACGAACAGGAACCCGACCCGAACAAAAAAACCGTGGGCATGGCCCGGGCGCTCTTCACCTACGGCATGTTCCCCATGTTCTACCCCTTTTTCAAGACGCTCGGCCTCAACGTGGTGCTTTCCGAACCCACATCCGAAAAGACAATCCGATTGGCGCAGGAATACTCGCTGGACGAAACCTGCTACCCGGTCAAGCTCATGAACGGGCACGCGGCCGAACTCGTGCAGAAAAACGTGGACTACCTGTTCTTCCCGGACCTGTACACGGTCGCGCACCCCGGCTCCCAGTCACGCCAGAACTATGGTTGCGCCTACATGCAGCTGGCCTTCAAGATCATCAACAAGGCCATGCGGCTGGAGGAAAAGGGAATCAGGATGCTGGCCCCGACCATCGCCTTCAATCTGGGGCCGGACTTCATGCGCCCCATGTTCATGGACCTCGGCGCGCAACTCGGCTGCACGCCCGAGCAAACCATGCAGGCCCTGCAAAAGGGTATGGAATCCTACCACGCCTTTGAGCAGCGAATCGGTCAGCGCGCGAAAGAAGCCATGGCTTCACTGGATCCGACAAAGAAAACCTTCGTGCTCATTTCCAAGATATACGGTGTGGCCGACCCGGCCCTGAATCTCGGCATAGCGGACCGGCTGGCGGAAATGGGATATCAAACCCTGCCGTTTTTCGACACGCCGGAGGCGGATATCTTCCGCGACCACCCCAACATGTATTGGCCCTTTGGCCAGCACATTCTGGAAGCCGCCAGAGTGGTGCGGCATCATCCCAACCTGCACGCCATATTCCTGACCCACCACGGCTGCGGTCCGGACACTGTCCTGAGCCATTATTTCCGGGACATCATGGAGGACAAGCCCCACCTGACCATCGAGGTGGACGAGCACTCCTCGGCCGTGGGCGTGATCACCCGCGTGGAAGCATTTGTGAACAGTTTGGAAACAAATTCCGGCAACACGCCCGAAACCGTTGCGGGCCTGCCCGAATCTCCGCTCGTGAACATCATGACCGATCCGCAATCGCTGACGCAGGAAGCACAACTGCTGCTGCCCCGCCTGTATCCGTATTCACAAATATTCAGCGAACAGCTTGCGGCCTCGGGCCGGGATACGCAAATCCTGCCCGAAACCGACACGGCCTCCATTGAGGCCGGACGCAGACACACCGTGGCCAACGAATACTTTTCCATGGCCGCGTTGCTGGGCGACGTGCAGCAGGCGGTGAACACCATGGCTTCGGACAGCCGCCCCGTGCTGGTGCTGCCCCAGAACGAGGGCGCGGAAGTGGACGGACAGTACGCCCGCTTTTTGCGCTCCAAACTGGACCAGCAGGGCTTGGGCCACGTGGAGCTGCTTTCGCCGTTTCTTGAGGACGCGCCGAGCCTGCCCCTTGCGCTGGCCACCCCCCTGCAACTCGGCCTGCTGGCCGGAGACATGGTGCTGCTGGCCCCGGCCAGTGTGCGCGATGAAATGCTTCAACGCGTTGTGGCCATGGTGCGCGAGCAGACCCTGACCTTGGAATCCCTGTGCGATATGGCGAATGAAGTCCGCACGCAACGGGCTGCCCCGGCAAAGGGCAAACGACTGTTCGCCATCGGCGAGCCGCTGGTGCTCTACAACTCCGTGCTCAATGACCGCCTGTTGCAATGGCTGGAAGAGCAGGGGCACCGCGTGACCTCGGCCCCGCTGGGAGAAAACCTGTACCATTTCTGGAACGACTACACGCAGGAAACAGAGGACAGACGCACCCCGGAGGCCCTGCGCTTTCTGAACGAACTGCGCCACGCAATGAAGGTTTTGTCCGAACATTTGCAGGAAGCCAGCCCCTATGCGCCGGACCATGAACGACTGGCTGCGGCGGCCGACGCGCAACTCGGCCACTATGCGGGCTCGTTCGGACGCTACCGGGCGGCCAAAGCCCGCTGCTGCCCGCCGGACACACAGGGAGTCATCGCCGTGTCCTCCATGTATGAAAACACCGGCATCTCGCTGGGTATCCTGCAAAGGGGCGCGCAGAACGGCAACGGACATGCCCCGCTGCTTTCCCTGACTTTTGACGGCAACAGAAACGAAAACGACGCCACCAGAACCGAATCGTTCATCCACTACCTGTAGGCAACGGAGCACGCCATGACCAGACAGACATGCAAAAAAACGCACGGACACGGACGCAAAGGCCCCACAAGCTACCACATGCACGACCCGGACGAGGTTTTCCGGGAATTGGCCCTGCAACCCGGGCAGACCTTCGCAGACCTCGGGTGCGGACCGGGCGACTATTCGCTGCGCGCGGCCCGGGAGGTGGGCAAAGACGGCCTTGTGCTGGCCGTGGACCAGAATCCGGCCATGGTCCGGGTGGTCGAGGAGCAAAGCCGGGAACACGGGCTAACCAACGTTGCCACCCACGAGCAGGACATGAGCGCGCCGCTGCCGTTCCCCGACCAATGCGTGGACACGTGCCTGCTCTCCACATCCCTGCACTGCATGGACATCGAAACCCACGGTCCGGCATTATTTCGGGAACTGCACCGCATACTCAAAACCGGGGGGCATGTGGCCGTGCTGGAATGCAAAAAGGAAAGAATGAATTTCGGACCGCCCCTGTCCATGCGCATTTCCGAGCGCGACGTGGACGCCGTGGCCCTGCCCTGCGGGTTCTCGCGGACAGGCTACACGGACCTCGGGTTCAATTATCTGGTCCGATACCATAAGGACTGAGGCCGCGCTTCGGCGCATCACAAGCAACAACCAAAGGAAAACCATGAAGATACTCAACGTATACGCATCCCTGAACGGACAGACCGAAAAGGTCGCCCTCGCCGTGACCCAGGCCGCACAAGATGCGGGATGCACCGTGACCACCCTGAACATCCGCACGGACAATGCTGAAATCGACCCGCTGGAATACGACCTCGTATTCATGGGTTCGGGCGTGTACTCGTGGCTGCCGGGCAAGGCCATGCTCAAATGGATGGACGCGCAAATGGAAGCCGCCAAAAAGGCCGGACGCATCCTGCCCAATTCCCCGCGCGTTCCCGGCAAGTTCGCGGCGCTCTATTGCACCTATGCCGGACCGCATACGGGCGAGGCCGAGGCTGTCCCGGCGGTCAAATACATGGGCCAGCTCTTCGATCATCTCGGCATGACCATTGCCGCGGAATGGTGCGTGCCCGGCGCGTTCGTGCCCAAAAACATGCAGTTCATGAACACGCAGGGCAGGATGGGCAACATCGAGGACCGTCCCAACAGCGACGACCTTGCCGGGGTACGGGGCCGCGTGGCCGCGCTCATCGATTCCCTGCTTCCCGTGGTCAAGGCGATTGCCGCCTGATCTCCCTCAACGGCGGCAATCCTCCTCTCCGGGCGGGAACACCGGGTTCCCGCCCGCAAAACACACAATGAAAAGGCCCCGCTCTCCTCGGAAAGCGGGGCCGTGATCTTCATGCATTTCCCAAGCGCGGACACAGTCAGTGCGTGAACACCAGTTCTCCGTCCTGCTCATCCACCACGACATTCATGCCGTCTTCCAGCACGCCGCCAATCAACTGCTTGGCCAGCGGCGTTTCCAGATGCGCCTGCAGATAACGGTGCAGCGGGCGCGCGCCAAAGCTCGGATCATAGGCGGACTGGGCGATGAACGCCTTGGCCTTGTCGCTCAGCTCCAGCGTGATGTTGCGGTCTTCAAGCCGCGAACGCAACCCCTGCACCAACAGTTCCACGATCATGGTCAGCTGATCCATGAGCAGCGGCCGGAACAGCACGCTCTCGTCCACCCGGTTCAGAAATTCCGGGCGGAAGTGATGCCGCAGGGTATCCATGACCTGTTCCTCCACGCCGGGATTGAACTCCCCGTCTTCGGCAATGCCGTCCAGCATGTACTGCGCACCGAGGTTGGAGGTCATGATGATGATGGTGTTCTTGAAGTCCACAGTGCGGCCATGGCTGTCCGTGAGCCTGCCGTCGTCCAATATCTGCAGCAGCACGTTGAACACGTCGTGGTGCGCCTTTTCGATCTCGTCGAACAGCACCACGCTGTAGGGCTTGCGGCGCACGGCCTCGGTAAGCTGGCCGCCCTCGTCATAGCCCACGTAGCCCGGAGGCGCGCCGATGAGCCGTGCCACAGTATGCTTCTCCATGTATTCGGACATGTCGATGCGGATCATGTTGTCCTCGGAATCGAACAGGGACTGGGCCAGCGTCTTGCACAGCTCGGTCTTGCCCACGCCCGTGGGACCGAGGAAAATGAACGAGCCGATGGGGCGCGAAGGATTCTTGAGTCCGGCGCGGGCACGGAGCACGGCGTCGGCAACAGCCTGCACGGCCTGATCCTGACCGATGACCCGGGCATGCAGTTGCTCCCCGAGCTTGAGCAACTTTTCGCGCTCGCCTTCCAGCAGCTTGGAAACAGGGATGCCGGTCCAGCGGGCAATGACCTGCGCCACGTCGTCCGGGCCGACTTCCTCCTTGACCATGCGCTGGCCCTCGCCCGCTTCTTCCATGGCCTTGTTGCGCTCTTCCAGCTCCTTCATGAGCGCGTTGAGCTGGCCGTATTCCAGTTCGGCGGCGCGGTTGTAGTCGTGGACGCGCTTGGCCTCCTCGATCTGATGCCGCACAGACTCGATATCGGCCTTGATGGTGCGCAACCGTTCAATGCCGCCCTTTTCATTCTGCCACTGGGTCATGAGCCGGGCCTGCTGTTCCTTGAGATCCGCAAGCTCACGCTCCAGCTTGTCCAGCCGGTCGTGCGAAGCCTTGTCGGTTTCGCGCTTCAGGGCCTCTCGCTCAATCTCCAACTGCATGATCTGGCGGTTGGCCTTGTCCAACTCATAGGGCTGGGAATCGATTTCCGTGCGAATCAGGGCAGCGGCCTCGTCAATGAGGTCGATGGCCTTGTCCGGCAACTGGCGGTCGGAGATGTAGCGATTGGACAGCACGGCAGCCTCGACCACGGCCCCGTCGGAGATGCGCACGCCGTGGTGCACCTCGAACCGTTCGCGCAGTCCGCGCAAAATGGAAATGGTGTCTTCCACGGTGGGCTCGTCCACCATGACGGTCTGGAAACGGCGTTCCAGAGCCGGGTCCTTTTCAATATTCTTGCGGTACTCATCCGTTGTGGTGGCGCCGATGCAATGCAGCTCGCCCCGGGCCAGCATGGGCTTGAGCAGGTTGCCCGCGTCCATGGAGCCTTCGGTCTTGCCCGCGCCCACGATGGTGTGCAGCTCGTCGATGAACAGGAGAATCCGGCCTGCGGATTCCTGCACTTCCTTGAGCACGGCCTTGAGCCGCTCCTCGAATTCGCCGCGGTACTTGGCCCCGGCAATGAGCGCGCCCATGTCCAGCGAATAGACTATCTTGTCCTTGAGCCCCTCGGGCACATCCTGCTTGACGATGCGCTGGGCCAGCCCCTCCACGATGGCGGTCTTGCCCACGCCCGCCTCGCCGATGAGCACGGGGTTGTTCTTGGTGCGGCGCGAAAGAATGCGGATCACGCGGCGGATCTCGGCATCGCGGCCGATGACCGGGTCCAGCCTGCCGGACTTGGCCTCGTCCACAAGGTCACGCCCGTATTTCTTGAGCGAATCATAGGTGGCCTCGGGATTGTCCGTGGTCACGCGTTGGTTGCCGCGCACTTCAGTCAGTGCGGAAAGCACCTTGTCCTTGTCGATGCCGAAACGGCTGTTGACCTTGCCCACGCCCGAGCCTGCGGGTTCATCCATGAGCGCGAGGAACAAATGTTCAACGCTCACGAACTCGTCGTTCATGCGCTTGGCGTGGTCGTCGGCCTTGACCAGCACGGTCTGCAACCGGCCGGTGACCATGATGCGGTCCGGAGTGGCTCCGGGACCGGAAACCTTGGGCAGACGAGCTATCTCGGCGTCCACGGCTCCGGAATATTCGGAAGGCTCCACACCCAGTTTCCGCAATATCTGCGGCACAAGGCCGTTTTCCTGCGCTGCCAGGGCAAAAAGCAGGTGTTCGCAGTCTATCTGCTGCTGGCCGGACCGTATGGCCTTGTTCTGCGCCTCGGAAACGGCTTCCTGTGTTTTTTGTGTAAATCTGTTCGGGTCCATATGCGTTACCTCCTGAATCGGAATATTCTCAAACGCTTTGCCCTACGAGTGTCGTTGCAATTCTTCCACTTCCCGTTCCAATTCCTCGATCCGCTCCATCAGGTCCACGATAATGGTGCCGCCCGTGGCCGATATCTCAAGATCATTGCACAGGCGCAAAAGCTTCTGGATGCGGAGCACGTCCCGGCACGGGAAAAGATATTCGTCCGCACTGGTGCGCGACGGTTCCAGCCAGCCCAGTTCAATCAGTTCGGCCATGCCGGACGGGGTGATGCCGGTGAATTCCACAATCTGGGCCCAAGCCACTTTTTCCGAACGTTCCGGAAGGTTCAGGCCCGGCAATTTGAGCAGCATCTGCTTGATTTTTGTCGTGGACATACGGTCTTCCTTACTGGTTGTCTCTGGGATTGAACGAGGAGGCCTCAGCCAACTCTTCCATGAGCTGTTTTTCCCGGTCCGAAAGCTTGGGCGGAACCTGTATCATGACGCGCACGAACTGGTCGCCCCGCTTCGCTCCGGCACCAAGACCCTTGCCGCGTATGCGCAGCTTCTTGCCGGACCCCATGCCCGCGGGAATGTTCATGTCGATCTGCCCGTCCAGCGTGGGAACGCGAACCGTGGCGCCCAATGCGGCTTCCCACGGAGCAAGGGGCAGTTCATAGATGATGTTGGCACCGTCCACGGCAAACCGGTGATGCGGCAGCAGCCTGATCTTGAGGAACAGGTCACCACGCGGACCGCCCGACATGCCGGCATTGCCCTGCCCTGCCAGGCGGATGCGCTGCCCGTCCTTGATTCCTGCGGGCACGCGCACTTCCAGCGTGCGGGTGCGGGGCACGCCGCTCTGGTCATGCTCGGTCAGGGTGATGGACTTGTTGCCGCCCTGATAGGCCTCTTCAAGACTCAGCTCGTACAGGGCCTCGGAGTCCGCGCCGCGCCTTGGCTGCTGGCGAAAACCGCCTGCCCGGCCGAAACCGCCCCGGAAATCGCCTCCGCCGCCACCGCCGAAAATGGTCTCGAAAAAGTCGCTGAACCCGCCGGGATCCTGACCGAAGCCGCCACCACCGCCACCGCCGAAGTTGAATCGCATATTCTCGAAGCCCGGCGGGGGCTGGAAGTTCTGACCATGTTCCCAGTCGGAACCGAACTGGTCATACATCTTGCGCTTTTCAGGATCCTTGAGGACCTCGTACGCCTCGTTGATTTCCTTGAACTTGTCCTCGGCCCCCTTGTTGTTGGGGTTCAGGTCGGGATGATACTTTCGGGCCAGCTTCTTGAAGGCCTTGGCAATATCGTCCTGACTGGAACTGCGGGTGACACCGAGTATTTTGTAGTAATCCTTGTATTGCACACTCATGGGGAAAAGAATCTCCTTTTGAACGAAAATAGGTGGTTCGTTCCAGTATCATAGCATAAACCGCGCACCGCCCAAGTCAAGCGGTCGGTCATCTTTTTTGTCAAAGTTTTCCACAGAAAAATTATTTTTTCCACAGGGAAGCCTGCGCAATTTCGGTACACACTGGAGGGAAAAGCGAAGAGGTTCGCGGGCTTGATCGCCCACGCCATGGGGCCGGACAGGATGCCGGGTGCTACGAGATCATAATGCGCCCTACCCAAACCCAGATCATGACCTGCGTTCTGTGGGCTTGTCATAATCGCGGAAATCCGGGTCATAACAATAATAACAGCGCTCGCGCACGCGAAATACCGTTATGAGTGCAATGCCGGCAACAAAGCCACCCACATGCGCCCATACGGCCACGGACTGGGCCGCGCCGTTGGCAATGGTCAAGACCCCGCTCAAAAACTGCGACGCCCCCCACACGCCCAAAAAGAGTACGGAGGGAATCCTGAAGAACAGCGGAAAGAAAAACACCGGCACCAACACCTGCACCTTGCCGTGGGGATACAGGACCATATAGGCCCCCATGACGCCGGCCACGGCCCCGGACGCGCCCACCACGGGCACTGCGGATGAAGCATCCGAAAGGATATGCACGCCCACGGCCACCAGCCCGCAGAGAACATAGAAAAGCACGAACCAGCCGTGTCCGGTCACGTCCTCGATGTTGTCGCCGAATATCCAGAGCATCCACATATTCAGGATCAGGTGCAGCCAGCCGCCGTGCAGGAACATGTAGCTGAAAAAAGGAACCACCGAAGCCTCGGGATAACCGGCGAAAGCAGCCCACTCGGGATTCAGGAAACGGTTGGGAACAACGCCGAAGAAATGGAAAAGCCGCACCTTGGAGTGCGGGTCCAGCCCGACCTCGTACAAAAAGACAAGGACGTTGATGACAATAAGCACCACCACCGCAACAGGCGGGTGCACGCGGGGAACGTCGTCATGCAGGGGAATCATGATTCACCGTCCAGTTCTTCGGCCAACTGCGGCCACAACCGTTCCAGCCACTGTTCATGGGCTTCTCCCCTGTCAGCCGCGGCCTCGCGCAGTTCCCGCACAACGCGCCGCGTTTCGGATTCCAGAACCGCCCTGTCGCCGTGGTTGCGGATCTCCCACGCGCAGCAGGCACGCTTGTCAGCAGCGGGCCATTGCCATGAATCAAATGCGGCCAGCGTTTCCGGAGCCAGCCCGCGAGACTCGCGAAACGGCCCGGTGCGCAATTCGTCCGGGCAATCAACGTACACAACCTCGTCCACCACGCCGTCGTCGTGCCAGCCGCCCTCCAGCAGCAGGGGTACCTCGGCCACGGCCAGACAATCATGCGCATGGTCCTCGAAAAACTTCTCGCAGGCATGCTTGACCATGGGATGCACCATATCCATGACCTCGCGCCGGACAGCGTCGTCCTCGAGCATGGCCGCAAACAGCGAGGGCTTGTTCACACCGCCGTTCTCCAGCGAATACCGTCCGCCAAAACGGCCCCGTATCATTTCCGCTCCGTCATGCCCCGGCTCGTACAATTCCGCCACGCACTCGTCCGCACTGAACACCGCAATGCTCATGGAGCGCAACACGCCGAGCACCGTGGACTTGCCGCAGCCGGGCATGCCCACCAGCCCAACACGCAGGCATATGCGCCCCAGCCCACGCAACACGCCCATGAAATCCTCGGGCGGTTCGCACAAAAAACGCATGGTCTCCCCGGATTCGGGATGGGCAATCCGCAGCCAGAAGGCATGCAGCATCTGCCGCTCTGCCGTTACATCCGGCATGGTCTCGGCCAAGGTTTCCATGCGTGTGGCATCGCCATACACGGTATCGCCCAGCAGGGGATGCCCGACATGGGCCATGTGTACGCGAATCTGATGGGTTCGCCCCGTGAAGATGCGCACGGCAACGAGGCTGGCGCGGCCAAGCGGGTCGGTCCACAGGGTGCGGTAGCGGCTGCGAGCCTCGCGTCCGCCCTTGGGCAAAACGGCCATGCGCGTCTTGATGGACGGATGCCTGCCCATGGGTGCGTCAATGTCTGCTGCGGGCGGCTCGGGGCGCCCGTGCACGATGGCCAGATACACCTTGCTGACCCGGCGTTCGGCAAAATCCGAGGCCAGCGTGAGGCGGGCGGCTTCGGTGCGGGCCACGGCAATGAGGCCGGAGGTGCCCTTGTCCAGCCGGTGCACGATGCCCGGACGCGACGGGTCCATGCCCGAGCGGTCCGCCCCGATGTCCGGCCAGTGGTGCAGCAGGCGGTTGACCAAGGTGTTGTCCGGGCAGCCGGGAGCCGGATGCGTGGTCAGACCGGCAGGCTTGTCGATGACCAGCAGGCAGTCATCCTCGAAAAGAACCGGAAGCGGCCCGGATTCGGGCTGCGGCGCATCCGGGTTCACGGCGTCTGCAGGCTCGGCCAGTTCCAGCAGTTCGGTTCCGGCCAGCTTGCGCTTGCCCCTGGTTTCCGCCGCACCGTCCACAAGGGCATGGCCGGATTCTATCCAATCGCGCACGCGCCCGCGTGAAACGCCCTGTTCCGCGAGTTCTCCGGCCCAGAACTTGTCCAGCCGCATGCCGTATGCTTCGTTTCCGGCCTGTATTTGCCAGTGCCGCTTTTGGCCCGTTTTGATCATGCAGGCAGCATATACCGGGAATAGTTGGAAAGTAAAACAACAGGAGATCATGACAAAAACGTAAGATGCATTTCACCTCTTGACCGACCCGGCCTCTTGATCTTACAAGGGGGAAATTTTGTGCATCTGAACGCAATAAATCCCGGAAAATATAAACTCCCAAGGAGGCGCACACGTGGCGGTACATCTGGTTGAGCACCCGCTCATCAAGCATAAGATCGGCCTTTTGAGGCAGAACGACATCTCCACGAGCCGCTTTCGCGCTCTTTCCACGGAAATTTCGCGACTGCTGACTTACGAAGCCACCAAAGACCTGGAAACCGAAAAGGTGACCATCACCGGCTGGGCCGGAGAGGTCGAGGTGGACAACATCAAGGGCAAGAAGATCACCGTTGTTCCCATCCTGCGCGCAGGGCTGGGCATGATGGACGGCGTTACCGACATGGTTCCCGGCGCCAAGGTTTCCGTCGTGGGCTTTTACCGCAACGAGGAAACCCTGCAGCCCGTGGAATACTATGTGAAGCTCGCCAACAACATCGAGCAGCGCATGGCCCTGATTCTGGACCCCATGCTGGCCACCGGCGGCACGCTGGAAGCCACCATCGAACTGCTCAAGGATGCCGGCTGCACGCAAATCCGCGGCCTGTTCCTGTGCTGTGCGCCCGAAGGCATCGAGCGCATCATGAGCAAACACCCGGATGTGGAAATATACACGGCGGCCATTGACGAACGGCTCAATGACGTTGGGTACATTCTCCCCGGACTCGGGGACGCCGGGGACAAGATTTTCGGCACCAAGTAGGGCACGCTAAAGGGCGTGCCCTTTTTTTGGGGGATTTCTTTCAATCAACATGCGAGGTAAGGAGGAGGTTGTCTGATGCATGACGTGCATTCCACGGAGTACAGTTTCAAACCAAAGGACGCGTTTCTCGGCGCGCAAATGCTGTTCGTCGCCTTCGGGGCGCTGGTTCTGGTCCCGCTGCTGACCGGGCTCAACCCCAACGTGGCCCTGTTCACGGCCGGCGCGGGCACATTGCTGTTCCAGATCGTGACCAAGGGACGCGTGCCCGTATTTCTGGCGTCGTCGTTCGCGTTCATCGCGCCCATCATCTACGGCGTGCAGACCTGGGGCATCCCGGCCACCATGTCCGGGCTGGCCGCGGCAGGACTGTTCTACGTGGTGCTCAGCGGACTGGTGAAGACCTTTGGCGTGGAAGCCCTGCGCAAGGTGCTGCCGCCCATCGTGACCGGTCCGGTCATCATGGTCATCGGCCTGATCCTGGCTCCCGTGGCCGTTACCATGGCTCTGGGCAAGGCCGGAGACGGAACCGTTCTGGTGGTGGAGTGGAAGGCGCTGACCATATCCCTTTCCGCGCTGGTCACCACGGTGCTGGTTTCGCTCATGGGCAAGGGCTGGCTCAAGCTCATCCCCATTCTTTCCGGCATTGCGGTCGGCTATGTGATTTCCCTTGTTCTGGGCGTGGTTGATTTCGCAGCCATCGGCGCAGCTCCGTGGCTTGCAGTCCCTGCCTTTGTCATGCCCGAATTCAAGTGGGAAGCCATTCTGTTCATCGTGCCCGTGGCCATTGCCCCGGCCATCGAACACTTCGGCGACGTGCTGGCCATCGGCTGCGTGACGGGCAAGGACTACGTCAAGGACCCGGGTATCCACCGCACCATGCTGGGCGACGGTCTGGCGACTTCGCTGGCCTCCATGCTCGGCGGCCCGCCCAACACCACCTATTCCGAAGTCTCCGGCGCCGTGGCCCTGACCCGTGTTTTCAACCCGGGCATCATGACCTGGGCTGCCATCACGGCAATCCTGCTGGCCTTCGTGGGCAAGCTGGGCGCATTTTTGTCCACCATTCCCGTACCTGTCATGGGCGGCATCATGATCCTGCTCTTCGGGGCCATCATGGTGGTGGGCATGAACACGCTGGTCAAGGCCGGGAACGATCTCATGCAGGCCCGCAACCTCGCCATCGTGGCCATCATCGTCATCTTCGGCGTGGGCGGCATGTCCCTGCCCTTCGGCGGTGAATTCCGCCTCGGCGGCATCGGCCTGGCCGGTATCGTGGGCGTGGTGCTGAACCTGATTCTGCCCGGCAGCTCCCACGAACTGCTGCCCGAAGAAAAGGATCCCTGCACCATCAAGAACGATTAACCCGTCGTTCCATACACCCGGATGCTCAGGCCGCCGAGTCCTTCCCCCGGACTCGGCGGCCTTTTTCATTGCTTGAGTTCACTGCGAAAACCCCTCAATTCATCAATCTTTTTCATATGATCACATGAGCACCCTTTACATAAGCTGCGAAGAATAATAACAAACAATATCATATTGTTTATTTTTATCAGGTCAGCACATGCTGGTCATCTTCACACTCAATCACAAAGGAGTTCTCTAATGAAAAAATTCATGTTCCTGATTGCCGCGCTCATGGTCATGGCCGGTGCATCAACCGCGTTTGCAGAATCGCACGGTAGTACATTGGTACCAGCGATGAGAGACTATTGCTACGCGGAATTAAAATATATAGCTACTCAAGTATATTTATCAAACATCACTAGTGAAGAGGTAGAATGCACTGTTCGTTTTTATGATCACGATGGTAATGATATCGGTGATGAAGCCAAAATTTATACAGGCGCATACAATACAAGTCGAGCAAAGCATCTTTCTACAGGGTCTACATTTTCAATCCCAGCAAATTCTACACGTCGGGTAGCCTTCAGTGATACATCGGCTCAAAGGCATGTAATGGGATATGCTATTATTGAATGGAAGGCGAACAACGACAAAATTGGCAAGGCCCTCATTGGAGCAGTGTGCTACTATCAGCGAACAGGCACCTCTCTGTATACTGCTGGCTATGTACAAATCAACAACGGCCAGCCGTTCTAGACAACCACCACCGGGAGGAGGCAGCTCCTCCCGATTTCTCCGGCCTTAAAAAATCCCCCGCCCTTCCCATCGTTTCACATTCTCAAAGACAACCGCCCCGGATTCCTGCTATACACGCACTCAAGAAAACAATGGAGGACTGTGCATGGACAATATTCTGAATCCGGAATTCGTTCGGGAACTTACGGAAACAGCAATCACCTGGCTGAGCATCAACGGGGTCAACATTGTCGTGGCCCTGATCGTATTCATACTGGGCCGCTGGATTGCCAAACGGCTGGTGGCCCTGATGCGCAAGGCGCTGCTGAGGGGCAACGTGGACGAAACCCTGACGTCCTTCCTGTGCAGCATCACCTATTACGCGGCGCTGGCCGCCGTGATCGTGGCCGCGCTCGGGCAGATGGGGCTGAACATCACTTCCTTCCTTGCCGTGCTGGGCGCAGCCGGTCTGGCCGTCGGTCTTGCACTCAAGGATTCCCTGTCCAACTTTGCGGCGGGCGTCATGATCATCCTGCTGCGCTTCTTCAAGAAGGGCGACTATGTGACCGTTGCCGGAATTTCGGGAACCGTCGAGGCCATCAAGATTTTCAACACCTACCTGACCACGCCGGACAACCAGAGCGTGATCGTGCCCAACGCATCGATCCTCAGCGGCACCATCGTCAACGTGACCGCCAACGACACCCGACGCATCGATCTGGTCATCGGCATCGGCTACGGCGACATGATACCCAAGGCCAAAAAGATTCTGGAAGACATCGTGGCCGCGGACGAACGCATACTGAAAACGCCCGCGCCCACGGTGGCCGTATCCGAACTGGGCGACAGCAGCGTGAATTTCGTGGTGCGCCCATGGTGCAAGACATCGGAATACTGGGCCATCCGCTTTGACCTGCTGGAAAAAATCAAGATGACCTTTGACGAACAGGGCGTTTCCATCCCCTTCCCGCAGATGGACGTGCACATGTTCAATGAAGATCAGGAACACTAGGAAAACGCCGCCGGCGCCAAAGAGGATTATCCCCTTGGAAACGCTGGCTGTCGGTGCGGTCCTGCGATTCGCTTCGCGCATACGCGTACCGCACTGACAGGAAGCAACCGTTTCAAATCAAACCGCCCCCGGCATCATCCGATGCCGGGGGCGGTTTGATTTTACTGCAACAAAACAACACCGTTATGAGCCATTCCAACCCTTTTCTCATGAACCCACCCGTTGCGCATTCGCAGAATGTGCAACCGAAAAGGGTCAAGGGACACGTCCCTTGCGGGTGCAGGGCTGCGCCCTGTTCCGCCCGAAGGGCATTGATATGCTAGGATTTCGCCCGAGGAAAGCCCAGCAAAATACCCAGCACCGCAGACACGGCCAAGGCAAAGCAATAATACATGGAACCAGCCACGGAAAGCGGCGATATCTTGGCAATGGAACCGGCCAGAAGCACCTGTGCGCCATAGGGAATCAGCCCCTGCACAATGCAGGAAAAGATATCCAGCAGCGAAGCGCTGCGGCGCGGGTCCACGTTGTCGCGCTTGGCAATCTCCTTGGCCATGTTGCCCGTGAGGATGATGGCCACGGTGTTGTTGGCCGTGCACAAATCCGCCAATACCGCCAGAAAGGAAATGGAAAACTCACCGGAGCGGGTGCTCTTTTTACCCGAGGTCAGCTTTCCTATGAACTGAATGATCCAGTCCACACCGCCGTGCAGGCGTATGAGTTCACCCAGCCCGCCAATGAGCATGGACAGGACAAGAATCTCCTGCATGCCGGTAAAGCCGGCGTAGATGCTCTGGGCAAAAAACAACGGAGTGAATCCCGGGGTCAACGTCATCCCGACCATGCCGCAAAGCACGATTCCGGAAACAAGCACGGTGAAGACGTTCACCCCGGCAACGGCCATGATAAGAATAGCCACATACGGCACGACCTTGGCTATTTCATAGCTGCCGTGCACCAGAATTTCTCCACCGGAACCCAGAAACGCCAGAATGCCGACAGTAACCAACGCGGCCGGAAGCGCCAGCATGAAATTCATCTTGAACTTGTCACCCATTTCACAGCCCTGCGTACGCGTGGCCGCAATGGTGGTGTCGGAAATCATGGACAGGTTGTCGCCGAACATGGCGCCCCCCACAACGGCGCCCATGAGCAACGGCAGGCCGAGGTCTGTTTTTTCCGCCACGCCCACGGCAATAGGTGCGATTGCCGCTACGGTTCCCATGGATGTACCCATGGCCGTGGCAATAAAGCCGCCGATGACGAACAGCCCGGGCAGGACCATGGTGGCCGGTATGACGGACAGCCCGAGATTGACCGTGGCCTCCACGCCGCCGATGGACTTGGCCACCGAGGCAAAGCCCCCGGCCAGCAGGTAGATCATGCACATGGTGACAATATTGATGTCACCGACACCGGAAAGAAAAATGTTGATCTTTTCGGAGACCCTGCCGCGCCCCATGACCACGGCCCAGATGATGGCAGGCAGAATGGCTACCGTGGCGGAAAGCTGGTAAAAGGCCATGTCGGTCCCGCGGGAAGTGAGATACAGACCGGTGCCAATAAAAATGACGAGAAAAAGCCCCAGCGGGGCCAGGGCCACAGGGTTCGCGTTCGTATTCTTCAATGCTCTCAACCTTGTTGTGCGTTGCGAAAACGCAATGCACGTAACGCTTTCAGGAAACAAGGTCCAGAAAAACCGGTTTGAATTTCACAATTCGTCATCAGAAAACATTCAAACTGTCTTTTGATAAAAAATATGCATCAAAAATTCCCGAACGCTCAAACAATATCCCTCATCTCACAATAAAAACGGTCCGCACGCCTTTCGACATGCGGACCGTTTTTTTTTGCCGATGATGCAAACGGCTACAAGTTTCTGCGCTCCAGAAAACGCAAAAGCCCGGCATACAAAACCAGCAACACGGCGATGACCAGCCAATGGTTGACGCCCAGCACAACCGGAAGCGTGACCTTGCCGAAAACACCCCATGTATACACGGTGGCCTTGAGCCACGGATAGGTATGGGCAAACAATGACGCGCCCACGAGCATGCCCAGCATGGCGAAAACCGCATCCACGCGTCCCTCGCCCAATGCCCCGGCCGCTGTGCCCGGGCAATAGCCCACCAGCCCCCAGCCAAGACCGAAAATCAGGCCGCCAAAAATATTTGCGCCCAGCACCGTGGCCTTTGGCGACAGTTTGACCAGCCCCATGTCCTGCAACAGATAGATGCCCACCATGGCCACCATGATGTGCGCGAGCATGAACTTGACAATGGTCATGTCCTTGAGTCGCAATGCGCCCACCTGCTTGTCATAGCGCAGCACCCGTGCCTTCTGGAGCAGAAAGCCGAAAACGATTCCGGTAACAAGCCCTATCAGCGGTTTCATCGGCGTCCCCTCCCGTACATGATGTTGGCGGAAACAATGCCGCCCGCAAAAAAGCACGCGGCAGCCACAAAGCCGCTCACCGAAAGCTGCGTCAGCCCGGAAAGGCCATGACCGCTGGGGCAGCCGCCCGCAAACCGCGCGCCGTACACGGCCACCATGCCGCCCACGAACGCGATTATGGACCGGTAGACCCCGCCCGGACCGAAATTGCGCTGCCACATGTCCGGCACCAGTTGCACGCGAAAGGAGCCGTCCTGCCGCGACGAAATGAACGCCCCAAGAATGATTCCGGTGACGAACAGGAACTGCCAGTCAACGCCCAGCGTGTATTTGAGAAAATAGGGAGTGTCGACCAACGGGGCGGAAACGGTTCTCTCGATCATGCCCACGGCCCGTACAAAAGTCGTGGAAGCCCCGAGATACTTGCCCGCCACCAACACCGAAGCGATGCTCAAAAGACCGCTCAAGGCCCCGGCCACATACGGGCTCCAGGCTCTACTCTTATGAATCATGTTACCTCCTTGGACAAATCAACGATCATGCATGGCATACCACAACACATGCCTTGGGAAAACCACAGCAACAAAAAAAACTCATTGGGACAAAAGATCACGAAGCGCGGACTCGACCCGTGGGACAAGATCGGCATGGTCCTTGTGCAGATAATGATACAAGCTAATCCTGCCAAACTGCAGGGGGATGACATGCAGCTGCTTATACTGGGACGCGTGCATCCACGGGTAGATGTTGGACCGGGCGAGAAGGGCAACGTCCACACGCCCTCCGGCAACGAAATCCAAAGCCTTTTGCACGTCGGGGGCGACCATGACCGTGGCTTCGGACGGCAGCATGGAATTCAACCCGACAGCGCCTCGACGACGCGCAACCCGAAGGTCGGCAAAGTCTTCCCAACCGGACAGTTCCAGCGGCTGTGCGGCAACCGCAACCACCTGAATCGTACATAGCGGCACCCCGACCCGAACAAGATTGGCATACTGTGACGCAATCGCCTGCATGCGACATATTTCCCCGTCCAGTCGGCCATTGTTGGCTTCTTTCAGGGAACGCAACATGGGAATGGGACGAAATTCCAAGGTATACCCGAGGGATGAATATACGCGTTGCAAAAGCTGGCGCGCGTTGTCGCTGAAAGCCATCTGTTCGGAAACACCAAATACGAGGTGCCCCCCGGCCTTTGCCTGAACCGGCATCGCAAGGCATGCAAGAAGAATGACCGCACAAACAATGGTTTTCATTATTAATGCGTACCACAAATACAAACGCCCCGGCAAACACACAAATCAATATTGGACCCCTCACGCGGAAATCTGTACTGTTTCGCGCAAATCCTTTGAGGAGAAAACCATGAACAAAACAGTGACCGGTCTGGTCCTGACATATAATGGGGAACGCTGGCTCAGGGAATGCCTGAAGTCGCTCGATTTCTGCGACCGCCTGCTGGTCGTGGACTCCCAAAGCACGGACAAGACCACAGCCATAGCCGAAGAATGCGGCGCCGAAGTGGTAGTCCGTCCGTGGCCCGGCCCGGTCAAGCAGTTCGAATTTGCCCTTGCGCAAATCGATTCCGACTGGATCGTCAGCCTTGACCAGGATGAAATGCTTACGGACGAACTCCGGAGCAGCATCCGCGCCGCAATAAACAAAGACGAAGACGTGGCCGGGTACTACACTCCACGCAGCTCCTTCTATTTCAACCGGTTCATGAAACATTCCGGCTGGTACCCGGATTACCTGCTGCGCGTATTCCGCAACGGGCGCATGAACGTCACGGCCAGCGGAGCACACTACCATTTTGAACCCATCGGGAAAACGCACAGGCTTTCCGGCGACATCCTGCACTATCCGTATAATTCCTTTTTCGAACACATGGAAAAAATCAACTACTATGCCGAAGAAGGTGCCAAGGCCCTGCGGGAAAAGGGACGCAAGGGCGGCTTTGTGCGCGCGCTGGCCCACGCAAAAATACGCTTTTTCAAACTCTACCTGCTCAAGCTCGGCTTTCTGGACGGACTGGCCGGGCTATGCAACGCCCTGGCAGGCTTCTACTACACCTTCCAGAAATATATTCGCATAGAAGAGAAAGGCGATTGGGGCCGCTGAATCGCACACACCACAAGAACACAAAAAGGCCCTGCACCATCACGATGCAGGGCCTTGTTTCATGAACGGATAAAACGATCAGGATTTGCTTTCGATCCACTTGTTGGCCTCGCGCACGTCAAGTGTTCCGACATATATGGCACGACCGGAAATGGCCCCTTCAAGGCCCTTGCTGCACAAAGGATACAGATTCGTGATGTCATTGATGGTGTGCACGCCACCCGCTGCAATGACGGGAATGGTGGTCATGGAGCACAGGCGTTCCAGAGCGTCGATGTTCACGCCGGTCTGCATGCCGTCCCGTGCAATGTCCGTATACACGAGAAAGGAAACGCCATTTTCCTCCAACCGGGGAAGGACATCCTCAATGCGCAGACCCGCATCCTCGACCCAACCCTTGCTCTTGAGAGCACCGTCCACGGCATCCAGTGAAACGCCTATCTGTCCGGGCAGGGCCGCGCAAAGCTCGGCAAACAACTCCGGACTTTCAAGAGCCATGGTGCCGATGATCAGCCGGGTCACTCCGGCCTCCACATAGGCCTTGGCGGTTTCCACGTCGCGGATGCCGCCGCCCAATTGCACCGGGATGTCGATGGCCGCGCAGATATCCTTGATCAACTGGTAGTTCTTGGGCTTGCCGGAAAAGGCACCGTCAAGGTCCACCACATGCAGATACTTGCAGCCGAGTCCGGCCCAATGCCGCGCCTGAGCCACGGGATCGGAAGAAAAAACCGTGACCTGGTCTTCCTTGCCTTGGGCAAGGCGCACGCACTGGCCGTCCTTGATGTCTACAGCCGGGAAAAGAATCATAATCCGATTTCCATAAGTTTTTCGTCAATGCCTTCCTTGGCCAGCTCAAGCGCGCTGACCCATTTGGCACCCCGGTCAAAGAACTTACCTGCATTCAGCAGGTTTTCGGACAGGGCTTGCTGGGTCTCCGAGTAGTGGCCGCGCAACATGGTGCGCTCCTTCACATTGATGAGGTAAAGATCGATGGTCACGGAGGCAGGCCTTCTCACGCCCCCTTCGCCGCCTTCGCGCTCACGCCAGGACAGAACCTGCGGCACGAGGATGTAATCCGCGGTCATGCACTTGCCCACGTTGACCCAATAGTTGAATGCGGACATGCGCGGAATACCCGCATCCTTGAACTCGACCACATTCTGACACTGCCGTGTAACGGCCGCCGGCGTGAAATTCATGACTCCGTGTTCGTTCAACGCCCCCTGGACAACCGAGTCCAGCTTGGCCAGCACCTCGGGGTCGACCGGCTTGCCTTCCTCGGGCAGATATCCGGCCAGCAGATCCATGGACGATGTGGGGCTGGTAAACATGGCCACCACAAGCTTGCCCTGCGGGCGCGGGGCAGTGACTTCAGGCCGGGACTTGCCGCAACCGGCCATGACCAACAGGCTAAAGCCGAATACCAGAATACAGGCGCGTGCTGTGAGTCGCTTCATCAGTCAAGACTCCCTTTTGTACTGGAAACCCCTTGGCGTTCCTGCCGCACGGCTGCTCCGAGAGCCCTGCCGAGCGCCTTGAACGCGGCCTCCAAAAGATGATGGCCGTTGCGGCCGTATTCAAACTTGATATGCAGGTTCATTCCTGCCCTGTACGCCAGCGATTTGAAAAATTCACGCCAGACGTCCTTTTCGTCTCCCGCAATCACGTCGGGCAACAGGGCGTCTTCGTAAACAAGATACGGTCGGCCGGAAAGATCGACGACGACTTCGGCCAGCGCCTCGTCCATGGGGACCTTGGCCCAGCCTACGCGGGCAATGCCCTGCTTGTCTCCCAAGGCCTCGGACAACACCTGTCCAAGACAGAGCGCAATGTCCTCCAGGGTATGATGGCTGTCGATTTCAAGGTCACCCTTGCAGGTCAGTTCCAGGTCGAAACCGCCCCAGAAACACATGAGGTCAAGCATGTGGTCGGCAAACCCGACCCCGGTGCCCACAGAAGCCCTGCCCTGCCCGTCCAGAACGAGCCGCAGGTCGATATCGGTTTCATTGGTGGTCCGCTTCACGGACGCTTCACGGCTGCTCACCGTATCCTCCTTTTTGTGGACAATATAAGAAAAATCCAGAAAAGAAAATATGCTACGAAGCCACGGGCCCGCCGAGCAGTCCACTCGCCGGGCCCGGAGCCTTATTATTCGTCCTTGGTCTCCGTCCCCTGATCTCCGGTCTGGCCCGGCTTGCCATCGTCTTCGACGGTCTCATCTTCCTCGGCGTCGTCGTTCCCGGCGGGCCCGGATTCGGAATCGTCTTCAGGCTCCGGTTCGGGCGCGGGCTTCTTCTTGCCAAAGAAATAGGCCACCCATACGCCAAGCTCATACAGAATGATCAGCGGCCCTGCCATGAGACACTGGGTAAAGGGATCGGGGGGAGTGAGCACTGCCGAGGTGACAAATGCAAGCAAAATTGCATACTTGCGTTTCTTCCGCAATCCCTTGGAGGTGACCACGCCAAGCCGCGCAAGGAAAAATATGAACAGCGGCAATTCAAAGACCACACCGAAGGCGAACAACAGTTTGAGGCAAAAACTCAGGTATTCATTCAGCTTGGGGGTAAACGCGATTTCCGAGGAAGCGAAGCTGGCAAAGAAATCAAAGCCGAACGGAAAAACCACGAAATATCCGAAAACGCCACCTGCAACAAAAAACACGGCGGACACGATGGCCATGGGAATGACCCAGCGGCGCTCGTGCGCATACAGGCCCGGGGCGATGAATCCCCATATCTGTGTGAAAATGACGGGACTCATAAGGAAAATGCCCGCCACAATGGAAATCTTGATATGGGCGAAAAACGCTTCCGCCGGATAGGTGTACTGAAAATGGCCGCTCATGGCCAAGGGGCCGAGCGATTTCTTGAGCGCCCCCATGAACACGGGCAACTGATCGAAATACTTGAAATCCGTGGTTCTTAGCACCTGCTCCAGCGACTGCTGGAGGTTGACAAAGAAGTCCTCGGGCAAAAGGAGCTGGCTGGCGGCATGTTTGTCCAGCACTTCCTTCATGGGCTTCATCAGAATGTCAAACAGCTTTTCGGCAAAACCGTAGCAGGCGATCATGCCCACGGCCGTGGCCAGCACGCTGCGCACCAGACGCTGGCGCAGCTCGCCCAGATGGTCCAGCAGTCCCATGCTGGCACTGCCCTGGGCTTCGGAATCGTCCTCGTCCGGTTCGTCATCCCCGTCGCCGGGTTCGTCCGGCCCATCGGTTCCGCCACCGTCACCGGATTCCGGCTCCGCGGCTTCCGTCTGCGGATCATCACCATCGTCCGCGTGATCAGCGGCATCGGCACCGGATGCCGTGCCTTCCGGGTTTTCGGAAGACACGGAATCGGGGCCGGATTCGACTCCGGCCCCGTTATTCTCTTCTGCGGGATTGCCCTGTTCCGATTCCGGGGAAACAGGCGTTGTTTCGTCCTGTTTCCTGTTTTCCTGATCCTTGTCTTTCTGATCGGGGGAACCGGGGGTCAATTCATTATCCGCGCTCATGCGCTCTCCTTGCCCTGCTCTTCAGAACCGGCTTCTGCCTTGACTGCGGTGTCTGCCTTTTCCGCGGCCTCGGAAACGGAATCCTTCGCGGGTTCCTCCTGCGGCTCTGCGGTCTCTTTCGATTTTTTCTCGGAAAGAGACTTCTCGGCCTCTTTCTTGCGCAGATCAGCCTCGGCCTGCTGCACTTCCTGATCGAGCGTGCTCTTGACGTCATTGCTCATGCGCTTGAATTCCGCCATGCCCTTGCCGAGACTGCGCATCATTTGCGGCAGCTTGGCCGGGCCGATGACAATGAGGGCAACAACAACGATGATCAGCAGTTCAGGTCCGCCAATTCCAAACATATCAATTCCTTGTGCAAGCAGTGAGTGCGGCTTATTCCCATTCGATGGTGCTCGGCGGTTTGGACGAAATGTCCAGAACCACACGGTTGACACCCTGTACCTCGTTGATAATGCGATTGGACATGCGCGCCAACACCTCGGAAGGCAGGCGGGTCCAGTCCGCTGTCATGGCGTCGATGCTGTCCACGATACGCAATGCAATGACGTTTTCGTAGGTGCGTCCGTCGCCCATGACGCCCACGGTCTTCAGGGGAAGAAGAACCGCGAATCCCTGCCATACCTTACGATACCAGTCCGAGGCAATAAGTTCGTTCTGAACGATGCGGTCGGCAAGGCGCAGGATCTGCAGCCGCTCTTCGGTGATCTCGCCGAGAATACGGATGGAAAGACCCGGACCCGGGAAGGGATGGCGCCAGATGATGTGTTCGGGCAGTCCCAATTCGTAGGCCGCGCGTCGAACCTCGTCCTTGAAAAGTTCGCGCAGTGGTTCCACCAGTTCGAGATTCATGGTCTCGGGCAGGCCGCCCACGTTGTGGTGGCTCTTGATCACGGCCGAAGGCCCCTTGAAGGATTCGGACTCGATCACGTCCGGGTACAGGGTTCCCTGTCCCAGGAACTTGACGCCATCGATATTCTTGGCCTCCCGATCGAACACGTCGATGAAGGTGTAGCCGATGATCTTGCGTTTCTTTTCCGGGTCGGTAACGCCCTTGAGCTTGCCGAGGAATTCGTCGGCTGCGTCCACGACCTTGACGTTGAGGTCGAAATGCTCGGCCAGAAAGCCGATGACTTCCTCGCGTTCGCCCATGCGCAGCAAACCGTTGTCCACGAAAATGCAGTGCAGGTTGCGGCCGATGGCCTTGTGCAGCAGCACGGCAGCCACGGTGGAGTCGATGCCGCCGGAAAGGCCGAGCACAACCTTGTCGTCGCCCACCTGCCGCTTGAGGTCTTCGATGCAGGTTTCCACGAACGAGGACATGGACCACGACGGCTTGAGGTCGGCCACCTTGAACAGGAAGTTGTTGATGATCTGTGCGCCCTGATCGGTATGCGCCACTTCCGGATGGAACTGCAGCGCATAAATCTTGCGCTCCCGGTTGCCCATGGCCGCGAATTCGATGGACTCGGTCTTGCCCATGATCTCGAAATCGTCGGGAATGGACTGCACACGGTCGCCATGAGACATCCAGACGGTCAGCTTGTCGCTGTTCTCAATGCCGTCGAACAGGGGGCTATCATTCAGGGCCTCGAACTCGGCGCGGCCGTATTCACGGTCCTTGGACGAAACCACCTTGCCGCCCAGCTTGTGGGCCAGCAACTGCATGCCATAGCATATGCCCAGCGTGGGCAGGTTCCATTCGAGGTATTCCGGAGCCAGATCCGGGCAACCACCCTCCAGCACGCTGGAAGGGCCGCCCGAAAGGATCAGGGCCTGAGGATTGAGGGCCTTGACCTTGGCCGGGTCCACATTGCAGGGGTGGATTTCCGAGTACACGCCCGCCTCGCGGATGCGCCGCGCAATGAGCTGGGTAAACTGGGACCCGAAATCCAGAATGACTACCTTGTCTTGATTCAGCATAGATATATTTCTCCGATTACCGCAAAGAGCGTACCCTTTGGGCTAGGATCCCTCAACCCTGTAGTTGGGGGATTCCTTGGTGATGGTCACGTCGTGAACATGGGACTCGCGCAGGCCTGCAGGTGAAATCTGCACCATCTGGGCCTTTTCGTACAGTTCTCCGATTTCCTGGCATCCGGTATAGCCCATGCCGGAACGAAGTCCGCCAATGAGCTGGTAGATGGACTCGCCCACCGGTCCGCGATACGGCACCCGGCCCACGATGCCTTCGGGCACGAGCTTCTTGGATTTTTCCTGGAAGTAACGGTCCGAGCTGCCTTTTTTCATGGCGTCGATGGATCCCATGCCGCGGTAGGTCTTGTAGGTGCGGCCCTGGTACAGGATGGTCTCGCCCGGGCTTTCCTCGGTGCCTGCGAAGAGGGAACCCATCATGCAGGAGTTGGCTCCCACAACCAGCGCTTTGACCACGTCGCCGGAATATTTGATGCCGCCGTCGGCAATGAGGCACTTGTCGGCCTCACGGCATGCGCGGGCAGCTTCCATGACAGCGGTGATCTGGGGCACGCCCACACCGGCAACCACGCGGGTGGTGCAGATGGATCCGGGACCGATACCCACCTTGACCGTATCCACGCCCGCCTCGATAAGCGCCTTGGCGCCTCCGTAGGTGGCCACGTTGCCGCCCACGATCTGGGCCTTCGGGAACGAGCTGCGGATCATGGCTACAGCCTCGAGAATGTTGCGGGAATGGCCGTGTGCGGAATCGAGTGCCAAAAAGTCGGCACCGGCCCGCAGCAGAGCCTCGGCCCGTGCCTCGCAGTCCTTGCCCACGCCGATGGCCGCGCCGCAGATCAGGCGGCCGAAGCCGTCCTTGACCGCGTTGGGGTATTTCTTGACCTTGTTGATGTCCTTGATGGTGATCAGCCCCTTGAGGTTGTCATCATCGTCCACCACCAGCAGCTTTTCAATACGGTTCTGGTGCAATTTGCGCTTGGCATCTTCAGTGGAAATTCCTTCGGTCACGGTCACCAGATCGCGCGAGGTCATGAGCTCGGAGACCGGGGTCTCCCGTTCGGAGACGAAACGGATGTCGCGGTTGGTGATGATGCCCACGAGATGTTCGCCCCGCACGACGGGCAGGCCGGAAATGCGGTATTCCTGCATGATGTCCATGACCTTGCCCAGCGTATCGTCGGGATGCACGGTAATGGGGTTGTGGATCATGCCGGATTCGGATTTCTTGACCCTGTCCACTTCGCGGACCTGTTCGCGCACGGACATGTTCTTGTGGATCACGCCCGCGCCGCCGTGTCGGGCCATGGCAATGGCCATGCGCGCTTCGGTCACGGTATCCATGGCAGCGGAAATGAGCGGGATATTGAGCTTGATTTCAGGCGTCAGGTACGTGGACGTATCCACGGAGTCGGGCAGCACTTCCGAATAGGCGGGAAGAAGGAGGACGTCATCAAATGTAAGGGCCTTGTCGAGAATCTTCTCCATTGGTTCCTCCGGGTTGTTTAACCTATCATACGATTAAGGCCGGACTTGCGTCCGGCCGTTCTTCGTTCGTTAGAGCCCGAGATACGCGCGCTTCACATCCTCGTTGGCGAGCAATGTGTCGCAGGTGTCGGTAAGCACTATCTTTCCGTTCTCCATTACGTAACCTCGGTGGCCGATCTTTAGCGCAAGGTTGGCGTTTTGTTCAACAAGAAAAATGGTGGTTCCCGATTCTTTATTAATTTTAGTAATGATATCAAATATCTGACGCACAATTAAAGGTGCCAGCCCCATGGATGGTTCATCCAGCAGCAAAAGCCGGGGCCGGGCCATGAGCGCACGGGCTATGGCCAGCATCTGCTGCTCGCCGCCCGAGAGGTTGCCGCCCATCTGCCTGCGGCGTTCATACAGAATGGGGAACAGCTCGTAGGCATATTCCCGGTCATGCTTGATGCCATCCTTGTCCGAACGCAGAAAGGCCCCCATGTCCAGGTTTTCGGAGATGGTCAATTCCGGAAAGATGAGCCGACCTTCCGGTACCTGGCAGATCCCCCGGGCGACCACCTTTTCCGCACTCATGCCGGTAATGTCCATATCCTCGTAGGTCACGCTGCCCCGGCGCGGATCGAGCACCCCGCAGATGGTCATGAGCGTGGTGGACTTGCCTGCGCCGTTGCCGCCTATCAGGGTAATGATCTCGCCATGGTCAATGTACAGATTGACGTCGTACAGGGCCTGGATGTTGCCGTAGTAGGTATCGATATTCTTCAACTCGAGCATTCTAGACATCGTCGTCCCCTTCTCCGAGATACGCCTTGATCACTGCGGGATCATCGCTGACTTCCCTGGGCGTGCCGTGGGCGATGAGCCTGCCGTAGTCCAGCACGAAGATGCGGTCGGACATGCTCATGACCATCTTCATGTCATGCTCGATAAGCAGGATGGAGATGGAGTATTCCTCGCGAATGCCCAGAACAAGATCCTTGAGCTCCGAGGTCTCCTGCGGGTTCATGCCCGCGGCGGGCTCGTCCAGCAGCAGCAGAAACGGGTCCGTGGCCATGGCCCGGGCAATCTCCAGCCTGCGCTGCTTGCCGTACGGCAGGTTGCAGGCCAGTTCGTTGGCGTATTCGTTCAGGTGCACCAGCTCGAGCAGATGGTAACTCTTTTCGATGATTTCCGTTTCTTCCCGCCGTGTTCTGCGGTTGTGGGAAACAGCGCCCCAGATACCGGATTTGGTGCGGCAGTGCGTGCCGATCATCACGTTTTCCAGCGTTGTCATGGACGGGAAAAGCCGAATGTTCTGGAACGTACGGGCCATGCCGATCTCGGTCACCAGATTCGGTTTGATGCCGTTGATGCGCCGGGGCTTTTCACCTTCGCGCCCCACCAGCACGTCGCCGCTCGTGGGCTTGTAAATGCCGGTAATGCAGTTGAAGAAGGTGGTCTTGCCCGCGCCGTTGGGGCCGATGAGCGCAGCGATCTCGCCCGCGTTCACGTCCAGATTGACCTCGTCGAGGGCACGGATGCCCCCGAAGTCCATGCAGATATCCTGTACATTGAGAACGGGACTAGCCATGTTCCGCCCCCGCTGTTTGCTTGCCCATATAGGTATAGACCTTGCGTTTGGCCCGAATCAGACCCTGCGGCCTGAAGACCATGACCAGAACCATGGTGGCTCCGAAAATGAGCATCCTGAATTCGGAAAAGGCCCGCAGGTATTCCGGCAGCAGGATGAGCACCAAAGCACCGAGGATGACGCCGCGAATGGACCCCATGCCGCCGATGACGACCACGGACAAAATGATGGCCGACTCCCAGAACGTGAAGCTGGCCGGGTTGATGAATGTGGTCTTGGCCGCAAACACCACGCCGGCCATGCCGGCCCAGGTGGCGCCGAGGGCAAAGGCCATCAGCTTGGTTTTGGTGCGGTCGATGCCCATGGCCTGACACGCGATCTCGTCCTCGCGCAGGGCCAGCCATGCCCGCCCTATGCGCGAATTCTGCAACCGGTTCACAAAGAAGATGGTCAGGATCATCAACCCGAGCATGATGTAATACATGAAGGTGATGGAATCAAAGACCCCGAACTTGTGGCCGAAGAGCATGGGCCGGTCGATGCCGGAAATGCCGCTGGGCCCCATGGTCACATCGCCCCAGTTTTCCAGCACCAGCCGAATGATTTCCCCGAAACCGAGGGTCACGATGGCCAGGTAGTCGCCGCGCAGGCGCAGTACCGGAAAACCGAGCAGGATGCCGCAGATGGCTCCAAGGAGGGCACCGATGGGCAGCATGGTCCAGAACCCGATCTCGAAATGCATGTTCATGAGCGCATAGGCATAAGCGCCCACCGCGTAGAAAGCCACATAGCCGAGGTCCAGCAGGCCGGCCAGCCCCACCACGATGTTCAGGCCGAGGCCCAAGGCAACATAGGTCAGGCAGGAAATCATGATGTTGGTCTGGTACATGCCCGCCATGTGCGGAAATATCACGGCTGCGGCACCAATCACGGCCAGCAGGCTCCACCTGGCTGCCGGAATGGTGGAGACGGACGTAAGCAAACGCTCCACCGGTCCTTCCGTGGCTACCTGATCCTTCTGCATTTCCTTGCGCTCGAGCAACCAGCGCCAGACAAATGAAAGCACGAACGAGCCGATGCCTACCCAAAGCAGGTTCATCCAACGCCATTCAATGGTCTTGTTGATGGTATCAACCTTGATGACCATGAGTGGAAACGTCAGGAACATGAACCACAGCGCCACGAGGATGGACCTCCTGAACGCATGGGGCACGCTGTCACACCCGGCCGAGAAGAAGGCCAGGGGGCTGCCCTTGTCAGCCTTTGCGTTGTTGTTCACGGTTTATCCCTTGTATTGCTTGCGCGCCTTGCGGCAGCGCGATTATCTACACTTTCTGCGTGGGCTGTTTGCCCATGATTCCGGCAGGCCTGAAGATAAGAATCAGGACCAGCAGGGCAAAAGCGAAAACGTCCTCGTAGTCCGATGACACGTAACCGGTGGCAAACGCCTCGGTCCAACCGAGGATGAGCGCCCCGAGCATGGCACCGGGAATGCTGCCGATACCGCCGAGCACTGCGGCCGTGAACGCCTTGATGCCCGCAATGAAGCCGATGTAATAGTTGATCTGGCCGATGTGCGAGGCAATGAGCACGCCGCCCACGGCGGCAAGGCTCGAACCGATCACGAAGGTGGCCGAGATCACGGTGTTGACGTTGATGCCCACAAGTTGCGCCATTTTCCGGTTCTGAGCCGTAGCGCGCATGGCCTTGCCCAGCTTGCCGAACTTGATGAACAGGGTCAGGCCGATGCAGACGAGCGCCGTGGTCACCACGATGACCAGTTCCGAACTGCTGATGATGCCGTTAAGACCGGGCACCTCGAATTCGGGGATCAGGCTCGGGAACGGCAGGAAGTCGGACGTCTGGGCCAGCATGACGTAGTTCTGCAGGAAAATGGACATGCCGATGGCGGAAATCAGAGGCGAGAGCCTCGGAGCGCCGCGCAGGGGCTTGTACGCGATTTTTTCAATGGTGAAGCCGTAGGCCGCGGAGTAAATCACCGCAACCACAACAGCCAGCACCAGAATGGCGAATGTGGGAAACCCCATGGCTCCCAGCACCCCGGCCACGATCAGCCCGGTGAACGCGCCGATCATGTATATCTCGCCATGAGCGAAGTTGATCAGCTCGATGATGCCATAGACCATGGTATAGCCCAAAGCGATCAATGCGTAGATGCTGCCGCGGGTCAGGCCCCCGAAAAAAAGTTCAAGGAAATATTCCATCAGTTTTCCTATCCAGTTTCTATACACAATCAGGGGGCAAGCCGCGGCCTGCCCCCTGCGTTTCATGCATTGTTTCCGAGCGCCGCCCTAGTTGGCGAGTTCCACATACTGGCCGTTCTTGACCTGATACACGGAGAATCCGACACCTTCGGCATCGCCGCGCTTGTCGAACTTGATCTTGCCCAGGGGGGTAACCACATACTGGGTGCGCAGAGCTTCGACAACCTTGTCATAATCGGTGGAACCGGCCTTCTCAACAGCGTTGAGCAGGGCCTGGGCAGCAGCGTAGGCCTGATAGAAGAACGCACCCGGATCGGAACCGAATTCCTTCTTGTGGGCGGCTTCGGCCACGGAGTACAGTTCGTTGGAAGAGATGTCGCGGGGACCGGTGGCGTAAACGCCTTCGGCATATTCGCCGGCGACCTTGATGAAGGTATCGTCCTTCACGCCGTCGTCGGAAAGGAACGGAATCTCCAGTCCCTTCTTGCGCATGCCGGTCACGATCTTGGAAGCTTCGGGATGATAGCCACCGAAGATCACGCCGTCAGCGCCGGAATTCTTGATTTTCTGAACCACGGCAGAGTAATCCACCGCGCCGGGGGTCACACCCTCGAACAGGACCACGGACATGTCGGGATCGGCTTCGGCAAACTGCTTGCAGAATTCCGCAAAGCCCTTGCCGTAGTCACCCTTGTCGTGAATCACGGCCACGTTCTTGAGGCCGAGTTTCTTGGCAAAATCAACTTCGAGCAACGCCTGGGCATCGTCCGAAGCGATGGTGCGGAAGAAGTTGGGGTAATCGCCGGACTGGGTCAGCGGCGGGTTGGTGGCGGACGGCGACATGCACACGACCTTGGCGTCCTTGTAAATTTCGAGCGCGGCCTTGGTGGCGCCGGAGCAGATATGGCCGAGGACGATTTTCACGCCGTCGGAGACCAGCTTGGTGGCAGCGTTGGTGGCCATTTCAGGCTTGCACTGGTCATCCTGTGCCTGAACTTCGACCTGCATGCCCAGCACGCCGCCCTTGGCATTGATTTCAGCAGCTACCAGCTTGGCAGCATTGACGGTCGGCAGACCGTAGGAGGCCAGGTCGCCACTGTGGGCGCCGGCAACACCGAGAACAAGCTTCTTGGCGGGAGCTTCTTCGGCTTTCTTTTCCTCTCCACCGCCGCAACCAGCCACGGCAAACGCCATGATCGCCATTGCGAACACTACCAAACTCCATTTCCCTCTCATAACGGTCCTCTCCTATAAACGTAATGGTTCCAACGGTTTGTGAATCAGAAGGAAAAGCGACAGCCTTCTGCTTCCATACACGCTACGATCGATTGTAAAGAACAAGTGGCGGAAGTTCTTTATTTTAGAGAAATTACCAAACTTGTCAATAATGACCCATTTACATTAAGACAATTATTTCGGACAATTACATTTTTTCAAGCTCGTTGAGTTCCGCCTGCGCGTGTTTCTTCATTTCCTCATCGGCGTTCGGCATTTCGACAACAGCCCGGAAATGCCTGACGGCTCCTTGGGGGTCGTTGAGATAATGCTTGAATATTATGCCCAGATTGTAATGGGATAACGCGTCATCGGGTTGCTGGGCCAGAATCCGCTCATAGACCTCCACGGCCTTTTCATGCATCTGCTTCTGAAAATAGCAAATTCCTACGCTTTTGAGAATGATCACGTTATCCGGCTGCAACGCCTTGGCGCGCTCCAGAAACACCAATGCACGGTCCCAGGCGCGCATCATCAGAAACGCGTTGGCCAGTTCCATGAGATTTTCCACGTTGTCCGGTTCGGTCTCGGCCTTGGCCATCATGGCCTGAAGACCGCCCATGCCCGAGGCCATGGCTCCCATTGCGCTGGTTTTCTTCTTGGCGTGCACAGCCATGTTCGGATGGTTGGCCCGGTAGACAATGGAAACACCAAATATGGTCAGCAGGCTGAGCCCACAGACAAGCAGGACCAGCTTGCGGCCGAACACGTTGCTAGCTTTCGTCATTGTCCGCCCCCAGAAGTTCGAGCTGACGCACACGTTTCTCAAGGGTCGCCGACCGTGAGGCCAGAAAAACCACGTACCCGGCGATCCCCGTCCAGACGATGATGTTTGCCGTAAAAAGATATGTTGCCACAGACATGATTGCTCCGTTGTCAGGTAGTTGCAGGGGGATGGCGAATGCTGCGCCACCCGGCCCCTGCCTTCGTGTTGTTTATTGGTTCAACAATCCTGCAGTGTTCAGTCTTCGTCCCATACGAGCATGGCGTCCAGCCGCGCACGCAGCCCCAGTTGGCGGATGCGCGAGACAAGCAACGCGCCCCACACGAAACCGAACGCGCCCAGCCCGGCAAAAACCGTGTACCACATGGAGGCCAGCATACCGCCGCCCTCGCGGGCCAGACCGTCCGGATGCGCGCTGCCCCACAATTTGGAGGCGAAAAACACCAAGGGCACGTCCAAAAAGGCGACCACCCCCAGCACCGCACAAATAACGGCCTTGCGGTTGCCGCCCACGGGCGATGCCCGCAAAACCAGATACCCGGCATACACATACCACATGATCAGGGTGGTGGTCAGCTTGGGGTCCCATACCCACCAATGCCCCCACTCGGCCCGCGCCCAGGTGGACCCCGTGCCGAGCGCCAGCGTGGCCAGCAGCACGCCGACCTCGGCAGAGGCCGCGGCCAGACGATCGTAGCGGTCATTGCGAGTCAGCAGGTACATGCCGCTGGCAAAGAACACGAAAAAGAAGCTCACCAGCGCCCACCACGAACAGGGAAGATGCATATAAAAAATCTTCTGGACCGGGCCGGACTGCGCCACAGGCGCATAGAACCAGATCATCCACTGGTGCAGGACCAGAGCCGGAACGGATAGCAGGGCCAGTATTTTCACCTTATCCATGCGACAAACTCCGAATAACACTACTCTTCCCCGCCGTACACGAAGGGGAACAAAATCAGGCCCGCGCCCGAAAAAACACCATCAAACGCGCCGATAACTCCCAGCCAACGCCCGGCTCCGGACGCGTCTTCACCCGAAAAGACCATGCCGAACAGAGTGATTCCGGCCAGCAACACGGGCAGCAACAAGGGAAACACGATCACGGACAGCAACGATTCACGCGCACCCTGCCCCTGCGAAAGTGCTCCGAGCAACGCTCCCAGCACAACCAGACCAAGATCTGCGGCCAACAGCGTGCCGAGCAGAAGCCACAAGGAGCCGTTCACGGATTGTCCGAGAAACGCAATGGTGGCGGGCAGGAAAACGAGCTGGGTTACCAAAAGCAGGCCCAAACCGGCCACGCCCTTGCCCAGCCAGACCGCGTGCACCGGAACCGGAGACGACAACAGCCCCATGCGTGCGCCGTTGGCCTCTTCGAGACTGAACAGGTCGTTGAAGATCAGCACCAGCCCGAACGCGGACGACAGCCAGAAGATGGCCCCGGCCGCCTGCGGGGAAATGGTCCCGCCCAACGGTTTGGACAGGCTGAACAGAAAAATCAGCAACAGTCCCAGCAGCACGGCCTGCACCAGCCCCTGACCGCCGGAAACGGACAGAGCCAGATCCTTGGCGGCCACCAGCCGCGCACGTCTCAACACAACAGCCTCCCGGCATCGAAATCCGTTGCGGGGCCGTAGTAGTCAACGCGCTTTTTGGCTAGACAGAGCACGGTGTCGGCCATGGCCACGTCTTCGCCCAAATGGTGACTAATCCAGACAATGGAAACGCCCTGCTCCCGATACGCGACAATCTCGTCACGCAACATGGAGAGCGAGCGCACGTCCAGCCCGGTGCCGGGTTCGTCCAGAAACACCAGCGACGGTCGCACCAGATACACACGTGCCAAATTCAGACGCTGGGCCATGCCCCGGGAAAACCCTCCGGCCTTTTCCTCTGCGGCCCGAAACAGCCCGACACGCTGCAACACCGCGTCCAGCTCATCCGCAGTCGGCTTCAGGCCGTACATGCCGGCCCAGAAGCTCAGGTTGGCGCGGGCGGTCATGCCCGGATACAAAAAAGTGGAATGTCCCAGATAGGCGACCCGTTCGTCCGGCAGGTTCAGGGAAACGTCTCCGGCAGAGGGCCGCGCCAGCCCGGCCATGATCTTGACCAGCGTGGACTTGCCCGCGCCGTTGGCCCCGGCCACCAGCAGCACCTCCCCGGCCCGCAGAGAACAGCTCACGTCCTTGAAGACCAGCTTGGAACCGAAGAACTTGGCGCAACGGCGCACGTTCAGGACAGTGTCGTCAGCACCGGACATGGCGGCTAGACCACCTCCTGCCGATGACGCCTGAGCAACAGGAACCCGAACAGGCACATGAGCGTGCCACCGATCCATATCCAGTTCACCAGCGGATTGACGCTGATCTTGAAGCTCAACTTGCCGCTCGCATCCAATCCCAGCAGCGTGGCGTACAGCTCGTCGCCCAAACCGGGAATAAGCGAAACCTCGGCAAACTGCTGGCGCGGAAAATTGCGGTAGATGCGCTTTTCCGGATACAGAACCCCGATTTCCTCTTCTCCGAGTGAAACCCTGAGAGTCCCCACAAGCCGGGCACGCAGCTCCGGAGTGCTGTCCTGCTTGGAGTCCACGAACGTCATGGTGTAATCGCCCACCTGCACGCTTTCGCCCTTGGCCAGCATGACTTCGCGCTCGATTTTGTACGGCCCGGAAAAGGCAATGCCCAAGGCCAGCAGGGCAAGACCGAGATGAATTCCGTACTGCCCCCACGACTGCCGACTCTTGCGCATGCCCGGATACAGCACGAACAGCAGCACAATGGTCACCACGGCGGCACACGCCGAAGCCGCGGCAAACACCGCCAGCGGCTTGGTCATGCCCATGGCCAGCAACACGATGGCCGAAGCGACCAGAGTCCCGGCAGCTCCGTAGATCCCCACATAACTGCGAATGCCGCCCTTCCAGCCCAGCCACGGGCAAAAGGCGAAAACGAACACGAGCACACTCATGAACGGCAGGCAGACGCGATTGTAAAAATGCTGGTCCAGCCCCACGGGGTTGGCACTCCACAGCTTGCTGATCACCGGCCACATGGTGCCGAGGGTGACCACGAAACCGAGCGCAAGGAAAAACCATGCTGCAGCCACAAGCAGGCCCTGACGGCTCATCATGTCGCTCAGCGAACGCTTGACGTGGAACTCGCCCACGGTCACGCAAACCAGCGTCAGGACAAACCCGACAACCATGGCCACGAACAGGGGCAGCGACACCCCGGACTCGCCAAAGGTGTGCAAAGACTCGATCACGCCGCTGCGGGTCAGGTATGTGCTGAAGATACAGAGCAGGAACGTCAGGGACATGAGGAACACGTTGGTGCGCTGCAATGCGCCCCGGCGCTGCTCGATGATGGCCGTGTGCAAAAAGGCCGTGGCCGCAAACCACGGAATGAGCGAGGCGTTCTCCACCGGGTCCCATGCCCAGTAGCCGCCCCAGCCGAGTTCCATGTAGGACCACCACCCGCCGAGGATGATGCCGGCGGTCAGGAACACCCACGCCAGGATGTTCCAGTTGCGCATGAGCTTGACCCACGACTTGGCTTCACCGGCAATGCTGGCAGCAAGGGCACAGGCGGCCGGAATGGTGAAGCCGGCAAAACCGAGAAACAGGAGCGGCGGATGAAAGATCATGCCCGGGTTGCGCAGCAACGGGTTCAGGCCGCGCCCATCCGACGGCGTGGGTACCAGAGTCATGAACGGGTTGGACCAGCTGGTGAGCAGCAACAGGAAAAAGCCCTGAATGGTCATGAACAGTACCCAGAAATACAGCCGCGTCTTCGGTGCAAGTGCCCGATATGACGGCGTGTACACGAAAGCCACGCCACTGACGGCCACGATCAGCTCCCAGAACAGCAGCGATCCCTCGCGGCCACCCCAGAACGCGGTGAGCGTGTAGACGAAATTCAGTGTATTATCGACGTTTTCATAGACGTAGAGAAATGCATAGTTACGGGCAGCCAGCGCCATGAGCAGAATGAGCGATGAAAAAACCACGCCCATGGCCACGCCGATATTGCCGTACTCCACAAACGGGCAGACATCGTCCCTGTCGGACCAGGCCGCCCACAGGGCCATTGAGGCGGTGACCAGACTGGCAAGAAGTGCAAAAAGGAGCCCGATGTAGGCGGTCAGTTGCATGAAAACTCCTTGAAAAAGACCCGTGCCGCAGGCCGGGTTGTTCAGGTTCGGCGTGATGTACCCGTTTCGAAAAACAACGGCAAGCCCGTTGGGACGTTTAAAGGGCTATCCTTGGGACTTTTCCATCTCCGCACTCTGCTCGCGGTATTTGGAGGGACATTTGGTGACCAGCGAAGTGGCCGTGAAGACCCTGTTCCCGTGATCGAATTTCCCTTCCACAATGACCTCCACGCCCGGCTTGAAGGTATCCGGCACCGCGCCCTGATACTCCACGCGCAGCATCTTTGCGCCGTCCACCTTGTCCACGAGATCGAAATCCACGCCCAGTGCACCGGGTGTGGTTTCCAGATTCTCGGGCGAAACCTTGCCGAACAGACGGGCCCGGTCAAGGGATTCCTGTTTCATGGCCAAAGCCTCGGACACGTTCAGGAAATACGTGCTGTTTTCGGAAAGGCCGGACCACAAAAGGTATCCCAATCCTCCCAGAAAGAGAACCATGGCCGCAATATATATGCTCTTGTTTGTCTTCTTGGACATCGTCATTCCTTATTGTTTACGGGCGGGATGTCGTCCTCGCCCTGCCCCTGCACCAGATTGCCGCGACGCATTCTTGCAAGCTCGCGCATATCCACCACCTGGTCGGTCTCGTCCACGATCTCGTTGCCCAGTATTTCCTCGAGCACGTCCTCGAGCGAAATGACCCCGGCCATGCCGCCGTATTCGTCCAGCACCACGAAAAGGTGCATCCTGCTGCCCAGGAACTTGACCAGCACCTGGTCCAGGGTCAGGCTTTCCAGCACGAAACGCACCGGACGCATGAGATCGGAAAGTTTCAGTTCGTCGTGATCGTCGGCCAGCGCCTCGAAAACCTGACGCCGGTAAACGATGCCCACGATGTCGTCGTTGTCGTCACCAAAAACCGGCACCCGGCTGTGAGGCCACACCGGATGCGACTCGCGCGCCTCGGCAACGGTCATGTCCGCGGACAGGCTGAAAACCACGGTACGCGGTGTCATGACCTGCTCCACGCTCTTGTCGTCCAGCAGCAGAATGTTGCGGATGGACTGTTCCTCGTAGGGTTTGATCACCCCGCTGCGCCGGGTCAGACTGGCCACGGCCAGAATATCCGCCTCGCTGTGCTCCGGGGATTTGCGGCTGCCGCGAATCGCAGCGGCAACAAGGCCGAGCACCATGACCGCGGGCTTGAACACCCAGACCAGCACGCGAAGCGTGGAGGCCAGCGGGGGCGCTATGGCATCGTTGTAGACCACGCCGATCGTCTTGGGCAAAATCTCGGAAATGATCAGGATAACCAGCGTGAAAACCAGCGTGAACAGCCACAGGGTGTCCTCGCCGTAAATATCGGCCCAGGCCCAGCCAGCCACGGCCGCACCCGCAGTGTGAGCCACCGTGTTCAGGGTCAGGATGGCCGTGATGGGTTCTTCCACATTGTTGCGCAGGCATTCCAGCATCGCACCGGATTTCTTTCCGCAACGCTTGAGCCTTTCCACCTGACTCCAGGGCAGGGAATACAACGCGGCCTCCGCCAGTGAACAGAAGGTGGAAACAAAAACCGCCAGCCCGACGGCAAGGATGAGTTCTAACATGATTTTGTGTTGGTCACCTCGCGAAAAAACAAGGCCGTAAAAGCCGTTTTTCCAGTGTTTGGAACATAACAGAAGCCCAAGCGCACTGCAACCGGCCAGAAGGCTTGACTTGCCGAATGTTTTCGGCACACTGAGCGGGTTCGGCAAACCCGGGAAAAAATCATATGAAAAAAGTAGACAATACAGCCAAGGCCGTGGTGGTCCGATTGGGGCACATGGGCGACGTGGCCCTGACCACAGGGGTTCTCGAGCATTGGCGCAGAACCCGAAACATGCGTTTCGTGTTCGTGACCAGGGAATCGTTCGCCCCCATCCTGCACGGGCATCCTGCCGTGGAACAGGTTTGGACCGTGGACGAGCAGGCCCTTGGCAGCACCCGGGCATGGCTGCGCGAATGCTCCATACTGGCCCGGCAATTCGGCCACCTGCCCCTGCTCGACCTGCACGGCAGCCTGCGTTCACGCATTCTGGGCATGCGCTGGCCCGGCACGGTGCGCCGCTACCCCAAACTCGGCCTGCAACGCCGCATATTCAGCCGCACCGGGGCCCGGCGCTTCCAATCCATGCTGGAACACACCAACGTGCCGCAGCGCTACGCCATGGCACTGGAACGCGACCATACTCCCGCCGACGCCCTGCTCCCGCAGATCACACTTTTCCCCGAAGAACAGGAACAGGCCCGATCGACCCTGACCCCGTTACGCACCGACGGACCGCTGGTTGCATTGCACCCCTATGCCACGCACCCGTCCAAGCAATGGCCCGAGGCACACTGGCGATCGCTGACAGAACTTCTCGAACAGGCGGAGATCGACTGGATTGTGGTGGGTCGCAGCAAGACCTCACTGTTTCCCGAATCCCCCAACGACCTGACCAACCGGACAAACCTGCGCACCACCTGCGCCCTGCTGGCCGAGGCAAACGCAATGGTCACCAACGATTCAGGCCCCATGCACCTCGCTTCTGGCGTGGGCACGCCGGTGGTGGCCCTGTTCGGCCCCACGGCAAAGGCATGGGGATTCTACCCGGCCGGAACAAGAGACATGGTTCTGGAGCGGGACATGGACTGCCGTCCCTGCTCACTGCACGGGGCCGAGGCCTGTGCCAACGGGCTTGCGTGTCTCTCCGGGATATCGGCAAAGCAGGCAATGCGCGCTGTGCAAACCGTGCTGGACAACCGGTAGAAAAAACGCTCCCGCGCATTGACCAACGCGGATTCAGCCCCTAAAATCAGCCATCATCGGAACTCCAGCACAGGAACCAGAATGGCCGACCTCTACATCCCCATTGCCACGCGCCTGATCCTGCCCAGCACCAAAGCGGGCTTCGTGAGCTACCTGAAACAGGGGGACAAATACGTACTCTACTCCACGTCCGGTGAGCAATTTTCCGCAGAGCACCAGTTGCGCCTGGAAATCCAGGACGTGAACACCCTCTACGTGCACAAGGATGAAGAGGAGGAATTGAACGCCTATGTGGAGCGGTATATCGCCAGAATGCTTGCGGACGGCTCCATCCCCATGAGTGCACGGGCCGAGGCTTGGACCCGCTCGGCAAACTCCGTGGCCCGGGACCTGTTCGAGGCCAAGCTGCCCCCGCGCCAGTTGCAGGAACAATACAACCGTTTCCAGCGATTCATCACGGAAAGCGCGACACTGTTCCGGTCGCCGCGTGGACTCAAGGAGCTTTCCAAGCTCATTGCCCACGGCTACGACATCTACAATCACGGACTGGGAACCGCCGTGCTCACGGCCTGCGTGCTCATGACGCTGGACGGCGGCGAGGACCTGCTGGCCGACTGCGGGGGCGGCGCCATGCTGCACGACTACGGCAAGCTCTCGCTGGACCCGGACCTGCTCAAGGCCGACCCGGACATCATGCCGCTGGCCCAACGCCGCATTTGGGACACGCATCCCATCCTCGGCGTGCAATCCTGTGCCACCATCCCGCTCTCACCGGAGAGCATCCATTGCGTGCTCTTTCACCATGAACGCGAAGACGGCAAGGGTTTCCCCGGCCGGGTCAAGGGCGAGGACATCCCCCTGTATGCCCGCATCGTGGCCCTGTGCGAACACTACGACAAACTCACACGCAAGCAATACTACCGCCCGGCGTACAAGCCGTACGAGGCGCTGAAAATCATCAAGCAGGACAAGGGAATGTACAACAGGGACGCGTTCATGCGCCTGGTCAGCGTGCTCTCCGAAGCGGACGTGGCCTCCATCTAGAAACGATCAAACAGGGGCTCAGCCCCTACGCGCGCTCGCCCCAGTAGCGGGCCACCTCATCACTGCGATCCTCCAGCATTTCACGCACGAAGCGAGGCACCAGAAAACTGATGTCGCGGCGTTGCAGCCAACGTTCGCGCAGCATGGCGGCCTTGACGTCCAGCCGGGGAATCTCGATCAGATGCACGGCATGGCCGGAAGGGAAGCGCCAAACACCCTCGTTCTCGGGCACGGCGTCCGGCCAGCGTCCGGCAATGGTTTCCGCAACCTTTTCCGCGGCGGTCCAGCGATTGACCACGGCCAAGGAGGACAGCTCCGGCAGCTCTAGGCCGCGCCGCCAGCTTTCCAGTTCCAGAAACGTGGCCGCACCCATGATGAACACCAGCTCACTTTCGGGCTGTTCCTCGCGGTAACAGGTCAGGGTGTCACAGGTAAACGAAGGCCCGGGACGGCGGTCCTCAATGGGATTGGACCCGAGCCCGGCAACGCCCTCTATGGCTGCTCCGCACAAATCCATTCGCAGATCGAAAGGAAGCAATCCCTCCTCGGTCTTGTGCGGTGGATGCCGGACCGGCACCAACTCCACACGGTCAAGTTCAAGGGCCTCGCGCACTTCGATGGCCATGCGCACATGCCCGATATGCACGGGATTGAAACTGCCGCCCAAAAGACCAATTTTCACCAGACTGCTCCTCGCTCACGCTTCAGGATTCATACTTCTGACGTTGCAGAAAACACTACTACGGAGAGCGTTCGCTGACAACAGCCGCAAAACAAAAGGCCCGCCCGAAACAATCTGTCGGGGCGGGCCTCTCCATCGTGCAGGAATACAAAATTACTCGCGAACCTGCCAGTCGCCCACCAACACGAACTTGGCCGACGTCAACTCGCGTACTCCCATGGGACCGTAGGCGTGCAGCTTGGACGTTGAAATACCGATTTCCGCGCCAAGCCCAAGCTGGCCGCCGTCGTTGAAGCGCGTGGTGGCGTTGGCCACCACCAGCGAGGCATCCACTTCACGAATAAACTGCATGGCCCGGGAATGGTCCTCGGTCAAAATGGCCTCGGTATGATTGGATCCGTGTTCCGCAATGAAATCCATGGCCTCGTCCAGTCCGTCCACCACTTTTACGGCCATGGTCAGGGAGAGGTATTCCATGCCCCAATCCTGTTCCGCGGCCGGTTCGGCCCACTCACCCAAAAGAGGCAGGGACTCGGGGCAGGCCCGGAAAGAGACGCCCTTGGGACCGAGCCTTTCGCCCAGACCGGGCAGGAGTGACCGCGCAACGTCGCGATGCACCAGCAGGCATTCGAGCGCGTTGCAGCCGCTGGGGTACTGCATTTTTGCGTTTTCCACGATGTCGAACGTCTTTGCAACATCGCAGGAGGCATCCGCAAACACGTGACACACTCCCTTGTAGTGCTTGAGCACAGGCATGGACGCCTGCTCGGTGACGGCGCGAATCAAGCCTTCGCCGCCACGCGGGATGACCACGTCGATGTATTCGTCGAGCTTGAGCATTTCCGCCACAGCCTCGCGCGCGGTGGTGGGCGGAACCTGCACGGCATCGCGGGGCAGCCCGGCCTTTTCCAGGGCCTGATGCATGAGTTCGGCCAGAGCCGTGTTGGAATGAAACGCCTCGGACCCGCCGCGCAGGATCGTGGCGTTTCCGGCCTTGAGGCAAAGGATACCCGCGTCCACGGTGGCGTTGGGACGCGATTCGTAAATCATGGCCACCACACCGAGAGGAACGCGCATGCGCCCCACCAACATGCCGTTGGGACGTTTTTTCATGGATTCGATTTCACCCACCGGATCGGACATGGCCGCGACTTCGCGGCAGCCCTGAACCATGGAGGCCAGTACCTTTTCCGTAATTGTCAATCGCTGCACTTTGGCGGCATCGAGCCCCCGCTCCACGGCAGCATCCACATCCTTGCGGTTGGCTTCGGCAATGGTCTGGGCATTGGTTTCCAGCAGGTCCGCCAATGCCTGAAGAGCCTTCTGCTTGTCTGCGCCGGAGGCCTTGGCCAGTTGCCGGGCCGCTACCTTCGCCCGCTTGCCCATGGCCACCATCTGTTCCCGAATATCCATACGATTTCTCCTGAAATACTTTTTTTCGCAACACCATACGTCAACCATCCCTATACCGCGCCCGATCATTTTACGTCAACGAAAGCAATTATTTCGGACCAGAAGCTGCAACGCAAATGATAATTCACAAAAAACCACGCAAAAACGCACCAAATTCAGAAAAACGTCGGCAGGCAAAAATGTTGCCCGCACCATCCGCCTGACAACCCGAAAACAAAAGAAATTTGCCTTTTTTGTCACCACGCTGTTGTACGCAGTGAAAGAGGCTGTCGAAATCCCGGTTTTCAGCCCTCTTTCGGGATTTTGCCTTTGACCTTTTTTACAATTTTGCTTACTATGCACTTTTGCCACGGTGGACAGGCCGCCGCAAAGGGCATTCTATCCGATCTCACCAAGCCGCTATGAAGGAGAGCCTTGCATGGCAGAACACGAACATGACCAACATTCCGTCCTCGACAGCATTGAGCAGGGAATTCCCAACAACATGAAGCCTCTGCTGAAAGCTGCGGAAAAATACAAGAAACACATCACGTTGGCCATTGCGGTCATCCTCGGAGTGACCGTCATATGGAGCGGGGTACGCTGGTACAACGGAAATCAGATCCGCAAGACGCGTGCGGCAATGGGTGAAATCCTGCTGAACGCACAGGGCCAGGAACGGCTGGACAAGGTCGCCGAACTGGCCAAGAACGCGCCCGGAGACATGCGAGCCGCCGTCCTGTTCGAGGCCGCTTCGCTGTCCCTTGAACTGAACCAGTACGACAAGGCCGAGCAATATTATAAGGAACTGGCCGCCAACGCCGACGACGATACTGCCATCATCGCCTCGCTCGGGCAGGCCAAGTCCGCTCTGCTTGCGGGCGACGCCAAGAAAGCGCTGGATATCATCAAGCCGCTTGCCGAATCCGCCCCCAAGCACCTGATCACGCCGATAAACCGCCAACTGGCCCTTGCCGCGGAGCAGGCCGGAGACACGGCCACGGCGATCAAGGCCTATGAAACCCTTGAAGGGGCAGGCGTCATGGACAAACAGTTCGTGGACTACAAGCTCGCACAACTCAAGCAATAACCGTCAGACCATACGTACGGAGAAACAAATGGCCCATCCACTTCTGTCGCCCGAAGGCGGTGCCACCCACCTGCTGCTCGGCAACGAAGCCATAGTCCGGGGCGCGCTGGAAGCCGGCATTCAGGTTGTCACCTGCTACCCCGGAACGCCCTCGTCCGAGGTTCCGGACACATTCTACCGGATATCCCCGGACGGCAAATTCAAATTCGAATACTCGGCCAACGAAAAGGTCGCCCTTGAAGTGGGCGGCGGCGCATCCATGTCCGGCGCCATGACCCTGACCACCATGAAACACGTGGGGGTCAACGTGGCGGCCGACCCGCTGCTGACGCTGGCATACACGGGAACGCCCGGCGGCCTGATGCTGCTTTCGGCCGACGACCCCGGCTGCCACTCCAGCCAGAACGAGCAGGACAACCGCTATTACGGCCGGCTGGCCGGACTGCCGGTATTCGAGCCTGCCACAGCGCAGGAAGCCAAGGATATGGCCCGCGACGGCCTGCTGCTTTCCAAAAAACATGAAACCCCGCTGCTGCTGCGCACCACCACCCGCGTGAACCATCTGCGTGGTCCGGTGGAGTTCGGCCCCATGCCCGACCCGGGCAAGCCCGAAGGTTTCAAGCGCAACCCTTCGAAATTCGTGCCCATTCCGGCCTTTGCCCGCCCCATGCACGAACGCCTTCTGGAGCGGATCGAGGCCCTGCGCGAGGAAGCCGAGAATTCCCCCTACAACACGATCCACGGAACCGGCACCATCGGCATCGCGGCTTCCGGCATCAGCCGGGCCTATCTGGCGGACGCCATCATGGAAACCGGGCTGGCCGACAAATTCAAGATCATGGAACTGGGCTTTGCCCATCCCCTGCCCCGCAACATGGCGCTGGACTTCATGAAGAGCGTGGACAAGGTCATCGTCATCGAAGAGCTTGAGCCGATCCTTGAAAACGACCTGCGCGTGCTGGCCCAGAAGAACGGGCTGGACCTGAGCATCGAAGGCAAGGATCTGCTGCCGCCCAACGGCGAATTCACCGTGACCATGGTGGCCAACGTGCTGCGCGCACAGGTGGGCGAAAAAACCTTTGCCTGCGATTCCTGCATCCCCGCGGAACTGCCCCAGCGTCCGCCGAACCTCTGTGCGGGCTGCCCGCACCGGGCCACCTACTTTGCCGCACGCAAGGTCTTCGGCGACGATGCCGTGTATTCCTCGGACATCGGCTGCTACACCCTGGGCCTTTTGCCGCCCCTGTCCATGGCCGACTTTCTCGTGTGCATGGGATCGTCCATTTCCGCAGGTTGCGGAGCGGCCATGGCCAACGACAAGCCCGTGGTGGCCTTTATCGGCGATTCCACCTTCTTCCATTCCGGACTGACCGGGCTGGCCAGCGCCGTATTCAACAATCACGACGTGCTGCTGGTGATTCTGGACAACCACACTACGGCCATGACAGGCCACCAGCCCCACCCGGGCGTGGAAATGACCATTCTCGGCGAAAACGAAAACCGGCTGGATATTGCCAAGGCCTGCGAAGGCCTCGGCGTGACCAACATCCGCAAGGTCAATCCGCTGAACCAGAAAAAGACGCGCGCCGCTCTCGAGGAACTCAGGGAGATGTCCGGCGTCCGCGTGCTCATCGCCCGCGAACCCTGCCCCCTGCACTCCCGCCGGGTCTACAAGAAGGTCGCCCCCATGGTGGCCTATGTGGCGGATTCGTGCACCGGACGGGCCGAATGTCTGGACACACTCGCCTGTCCGGCCTTCTACAAGGAAGGCGACAAGGCGGCCATCAACCCGATCCTGTGCAACGGCTGCATGCTCTGTCTGCAGGTTTGCAAACACATCAAGTCCAAGAAGAGGGGCAGCTAAATGAGCAATACCAAGCCCATTCGCATAATGCTTACCGGTGTGGGCGGACAGGGAACCCTGACCGCGACCACACTTCTGGCAAAGGCAGTCCTTGCCGAAGGACTGCCCGTGACCTCCGGTGAAATCCACGGCATGGCCCAGCGCGGCGGCGTGGTGGAATCCACGGTGCTCATCGGCTGCAAAAGCCCCAAGATCGGTCTGGGCGAAGCCGACGTACTGCTCGGCTTCGAGCCGCTGGAAACCATGCGCGCCATGCCGTACCTGCGCAAGGACGGGCTGGTGCTTTCCAGCACCGAGTTCCTGCCGCCCCTGTCCGTTGCCATGGGCAAGCAGGAAAACGTGAGCATTGATCAAGTCAAGGAAGTCGTGGCCCAATGTACGGGCAACAGCTTCTACCTCCCCTGCCAAAGCCTCGGGCTCGAAGCAGGTGCGGTACAGGCAGGCAACCTTGCGCTCCTGGGCGCGCTCACCGCTACGGACGCCGTTCCCGTCAGTCCGCAAACCCTGGCCGAGACCATCAAGGCAAATCTTCCGGCCAAAATCGTGGACGTCAACCTCAAGGCCCTTGAATTGGGTGTGGGCGCACTCGAAAACACCTAAAGGACAAGAGAGCAAACATGGCGATTCAAACGCAGGATGCCCCGGACGCGGCATACCTGACGACGCTCAAACAGGTTCAGGAAGAGCTTTCCAAACAGGTGCCTCTGGAGGAAAGCCTCAACCACCTGTTGAAAATTCTGGCGCGGGACATGGGCTATGTCCGGGCGTTCATGGTCATCATGGACCCCAAGACAGAGAACCTCAAACTCTCGCTGACCTACAGCCCGGCAGCAGCCGACGAAGTCACCTATTCCCCCGGGCGCGGCGTCATCGGGCGTGTGTTCGAAGCCGGAGAACCCATCATCGTTCCCCGCATGTCCGACGATCCCGAATTCCTGAACAAGGCTTTCGGAAGGTCCAAGGAAGAGCTGGCCAAGCTCGGTTTCATCTGCGTGCCCATCATCAACCGCAGCAAGATCGGAACCGACATCATCGGCGCTCTGAGCGTCGACGTGCCGCTCATCCCCATGGACGACATGCGCGGCCATGAGAGTTTTCTGGAAGTGGTGGCCGGTTTCATCGCCCATCAGGTGGCACAGTTGCAGGAAGAAATGGCCATGCATAACCATATGCTGGCCCAGGGTGTGGTCACCTCCGGCGCGGAAGCGACGCCCCCTTCCAACTTCGTGGCCGCAAGCAAGGCCATGCGCATGGTTCTCCGTCAGGCACGGCAGGTATCACCCAGCCGCGCAACGGTCCTGCTCCGCGGCGAATCCGGGACAGGCAAGGAACTGCTGGCGGAGTTCATCCACTCGGCAAGCCCGCGTGCAGACAAGCCGCTCATCCGGCTCAACTGCGCGGCCCTGCCCTCCGAACTCATCGAATCCGAACTGTTCGGCCATCAGAAAGGTGCGTTTACCGGAGCATTCCAGACCAAGCGCGGCCTGTTCGAGGTGGCGGACCAGGGAACCCTTTTCCTTGATGAAATAGGCGAGCTTTCGCTGGATGCGCAGGCCAAGGTATTGCGTGCCATTCAGGAAAAGGAAATCCAGCGCGTAGGGTCCGAACAGACCATCACCGTGGACGTGCGGCTCATCTGCGCCACACACCAGCCCCTTGAAGAACTGCTGGAGCAGGGGCTGTTCCGCGAAGACCTGTTCTATCGCATCAACGTCTTCCCGGTATTCATCCCATCGCTCAAGGAACGGCGCGAGGACATCCTGCCGCTGGCCGAGCACTTTCTGGACGATTTCACCCGCGAATACGGAAAGGAAGTCAAGCGCATATCCACTCCGGCCATCGAGCTGCTGACCATGTACCACTGGCCCGGCAACGTCCGCGAACTGCGCAACTGCGTGGAACGTGCCGTACTCGTGTGCGAGGAAGAGGTCATCCGCACCTACCACCTGCCGCCCACGCTGCAGACCGCGGAAAGCTCGGCCACGGGCACCAACCTCTCCTTTGGCGAGGCCGTTGCCAAGTTCGAGCAGGAGCTGCTGGTGGATTCCCTGAAGAAAACGTCCGGCAACATGCTGCAGGCCGCCCGCGATCTGCGCGTTTCCTACCGAATCGTGAACTACAAGGTCAAAAAGTACGGCATCGACGTCAAACGCTTCTCACAGCACAAGTCGGCCCGCCGAAAACGCAAAACCCAACGTACTGAATAAAACACAAGGCCGCCTCCGGGCGGCCTTGTTCGTTCCAGACCCAACAGCTGCATCATTCCACCCGTGCTTTGCTGCCCCAAGTAACAGCAACAGCATTTGTGATCGCAACGAATGAAACGGCCCGTTCAGAATTGCCCTGCCATTTGTTCCCTCACCACAAAATAAGACGCTGCCGCATTACTCTGCAACGTCCCCGCCCCCCCCACAGTTTTTCATCGCATCCACACACACGCCATTGACTCCGGCGAACCAGCTCTTAAATATAATAATTATCATTAGCAAAAAGTGAGGTCTCATGGACAAACACAATCCCCGAACAGCTGCCGCACCATGCACACCCCCAGTGGAGGTGTATTGGTCAATGCTTCTTGGCATGCTCCTGTCACTGTTCGTACTTTTGTCTGCAACCACAGCGGAGGCAAAAAACATGGCCCAAGTTACTGACAATATCGAAACCGCAACCCTTGCGGGCGGCTGCTTCTGGTGTGTGGAGGCGGACTTTCAGAAAATACCCGGCGTGGTCGACGTTATCTCCGGCTATGCGGGCGGAACCGAGCCGGAACCGAGCTACGAACAGGTGGCCGGTGGCAGGACCGGACACAGGGAAGCCGTGCAAATACGCTTTGATCCCTCGCAGGTGGATTATTCGCGCATACTGGGTACGTTCTGGAAACACATCGACCCCACGGATGCGGGCGGATCGTTTGCTGACCGTGGTTTCCAATATACTTCGGCCATTTTCTACCACTCGGACGAGCAGCGCATCGAGGCCGAACGCTCCCGCGCGAAACTTGATGATTCCGGCCGTTTTTCCGGCCCTGTCGTCACGGAAATTCTCCCCTTCACCACATTTTACCCGGCGGAAGGCTATCATCAGGATTTCTCGAAAAAGAATCCGGCACGGTACAATTCCTACCGTCTCCACTCCGGGCGCGAACGTTTCAAGGAACGGCATTGGGGGAAAAAGGCCTGCCCTATCACCCGGCCCGAAACCGGCAAACAGGACGCATATACCACGCCTCCCGACAGCGAACTGAAGGGAAAACTCACTCCGCTGCAATACCGCGTGGTGCGGGAGCAAGGAACCGAACCGCCGTTCGACAACGAATACTGGGACAACCATGAACCGGGCATCTACGTTGACATAGTCTCGGGAGAGCCCTTGTTCAGCTCACGGGACAAATTCGATTCCGGCACGGGCTGGCCCAGCTTCACCCGGCCTCTTGAAAGCGAAAACATCGAGGAACACGAGGACAGGTCGCTCTTTTCCACGCGTACCGAAGTCCGCAGCCGACATGGTGATTCCCACCTCGGCCACGTGTTCGGCGACGGGCCTGCCCCAAGCGGGAGGCGCTATTGCATCAACTCGGCGGCATTGCGTTTCATCCCTGCGGACCAACTCGAAGCAGAGGGCTATGGCCGATACTCGGACCTCTTTGAATGAATTTGAAAGCCTGGGGGCACAGAGGAAGACAAAAGACTTCGCCTCCGGCGGGCAGGGCGCTGCCCTGCGCCCGCAAGGGACGTGTTCCTTGACCCTATTCTGTTTTGCATTCTTCGAATGCAAAACGGGTACGCAAAGGCAGCCTCCTGTGCTGGTTGGCAAAAAACTGCGTCCCGTCCCGTGAAAACAGGGCGGGACGCAGCGTCAAAAAATTCCTTGCCGCCAAAGGCACTACACCCGATACACCTGCGGACCGGACGCACTGTCCTTGACCTGATATCCGGCCGAGGCCAGCTGATCACGCAAATGGTCGGACGCCTCAAAATCCCTGGCCGCCCGCGCCTTCTGACGATCAGCCACCATCTGCTGCACATCTTCGGGCAGCAGCGAGAGCGCCACAGGCAAGCTGTCACGATCCACGATGCCCAAAACATCGTCCACCGACAACAGCTGTTCCAGACAATGGCGGGCAGCCTCGCCGCTCATGCCATTTGCCGTGCACCAGCCGTTGACAAGCTTGATGAACCGGAACAACACGGGCCAGAAACGATGCAATGAGATATCCGCATCCATGGCCTCGGAAAAGCCTGCCTTGAGATCAAAAACAGCCTGACGCACCTCGTCGGGGATGTCGTCGCCCCGGTTGTCCACGGCAAGGCTCAATACGGCCGCACCGTCCTGCACGCGCCGCCAGTTGCGCGCCCACATGGCAACGCTCTCCTCCCCGGCGCACAGGGCCTTGCGATGCGAGGCCGAAAGCAACCAGAATCGCGCAGCCCGGGCATTGCCCGTCTGCGAAAACACAGTATCAAGATTCTGTCCGGACTCAGCCGCCACCTGTGGTCCCACGAGCCATGCCTGCAATTCCCGACCGGCCGCGCTCCAGATGGCGCGCAGGTTTTCCAGATGCGGGAAGCGATGCGACTCGCTGCCCAGAAAAACGTCGATGCGGTCCAAACCGGCCAAAGCCGCAGCCGCATGCTGCAAAAACCACGTGGGCCGCACATTGCCCCACTCGGTTTCCAGAATGTCGCCCCGCTTGAGGTCCATGAGCGTGGCCCTCTTGAGCAAGGTGAAATCCAGGGGGTTGTCCTTGACGTAGGCGTCAAGGTCCACGGTGCGCCCGGCGGAAACCTTGGTCATGTCCTGCGTTCCCAGTTCCCCGTACCGGGCATCGCGAAAAACGTCGAAATACACGCTGCGCAGCTTTTCGTAGGCAAGGCCATGCCCCAGCAACGAGCGGCAGACATCAAGCGCCTTCTGCTGTCCCTGTTCGGCCAGCGGCCAGACCATGCCATCGTCCACGCCCAAAAGCGCGGCCCGCTCCATGATGTGCCCACGGGCCTGTTTCACGAACGCGCTCCTATCCATCCCCGCCTCGCGCGCAGCAGCCAGGGTGCGGTCATCCATGTCCGAAAGGCCGCAGGCAGCCCGTACGTCCGCTCCGCGCGCCCGCAGATCCCGCAGCATCACGTCCAGCAGAACCACCCGCCGCCATGCGTCCAGTGCGGCAGGATTGTCGAGGCTCGGCCCCATGGAATACAGGCCCGCACCGTCCGCACAATCAAGGCAGACCGTGTCACCGGTCACCGTGGTCAGGCACATGCCCTGCGCCTCGTCCACGGCAAACAGCGGAGTGCTGAGATACCGCTCGCCCCCGTCCGGAAAAATCACCACGATCACGCCGCTGTCCATGGTCTCGGCCAACTTGAGGGCCCCGCCCATGGCCGCGCCCGAGCTCATGCCCACGAACAGGCCTTCCTCACGCGCCAGCCTGCGGCAGAGGTCAAAGGCCTCCTCGTCCTCCACGCGCAAAACCTCGTCCAGCGCGGTCTTGTCGTAAATGCCCGGCGGATAGGATTCGTGCATATTCTTGAGACCCTGAATGCGATGCCCCGCATAGGGTTCCACGGCGGCCACGAACACGTCACCCATTTCGTGCAGCCGTTTGGCACACCCCATGGCCGTGCCCGAGGTGCCCAGCGTGCACACGGCGTGGGTCACCGCACCGTTGGTCTGTTCCCATATTTCCATGCCTGTCCCGTTATAATGGGCATCGATGCAGGCCGGATTGTTGTATTGGTCCATGAGCACATATTTTTCCGGCTCTTCCCGCGCCATGCGATAGGCCAGTTCAATGGCCCCGTCCGTGCCCATATGCCCGGGCGTAAGCTCGATTTCCGCGCCATAGGCACGCAGGATCATACGCCGTTCCTCGCTGGCGTTTTCGCTCATGAGCAGCTTGACGCGGTAGCCGCGCACCGCGCAGACCATGGCCAGGCCGATGCCCGTATTGCCGCTGGTGGGTTCAATGACCGTCTTGCCGGGAACCAGCTCGCCCGACTCCTCGGCAGCGCGCACCATGGCCAATGCCACGCGGTCCTTGATGGAACCGCCCGGATTGCAGGATTCCAGCTTGGCCAAAATCTTGACATTCGGATTGGAATTGAGACGCCGTATTTGCACCAGCGGTGTGCCGCCAATGTGGTCAAGAACATGAGAACTCATGGCATTTCCTTGAAATCATGGAACATTTTATTTCTAGCTCGTTCTGCAGACTAGAGCAAAACAGGTTTCTGCGCAACTGGCACGCTCCATGCATTTTGTCAGAAGCATAACTGCAAGCGCAACATGAACCAAAACAGGAAGGACCATGCCATGGCAGGATACCCGTTTCTTGAACCCAACATCGACGTCCTGAAACAGATCGGCCACCCCATCCATCAGTGGCTCTCAACGCAGCAATTCGACCAATCCCGGCTCGAGGAACGCATCTTCGACAACAAGTTCGGGCTTGTTGATTGGAAAATGGACAACGGAAACGGCATGTTCGAAGCCATGCCGCCCTTCAGTTTTTACGAGCAGTGGAAGCCCGAGCCGGAAAAGGCCCGGACCAGCGCTTCCGTCATCATCGGCTGCAATGTGGGCTATGGCCTCAACCACCTGCTCATGAACACTCCGGACTCCCACAAAATCATCGTGGTCGAGCCGCGCCCGGAAATGCTCATGGCCTGCCTCGGCCAGTCCGACTACAAGGCGTTCATCGAAAACAAGAAACTGCATTTCTGCCCGCCCAACGAGGACTACCTGTATCAGGTCATCAAGAATCTGGACCTGCAATACATCTATGGCCGCATCCACATGCGTCTGGACATCCCCAGCCAGCAGCTCGGCCCGGAATACGCAGTCTGGGCACGCAAGACCAAGCATCTGCTGGAAAACTTTTCCGTGGAACTGGCCACCCTGCGCCTGCGCCAGGACATCATGGTGGGCAACGAACTCCAGAACTTCCAACAGGCCATGGACAACGGCAGCCTGATGCCCATGAAGGAACGCGGCACAGGCGTCGCCGCAGTGATCCTCGGGGCCGGGCCTTCTCTTTCCGACCACGCCGAAGCGTTGCGCAAGACCCCGGGCCACGCCCTGTACACCACGGCGTTGCAGACCATGCCGGTCCTGCAAAACCTCGGCATCAAGCCGCACTTCTGCCTGTCCATCGACTACGACTCCAGCATGCTCCGGACATATGACCGACTGGATCCGGAATTCGCGCACGATGTGCCGCTGATCTATTCCACCAAATGCAACCCGGACCTGGTCAAACGCTACCCCGGACCGACCCTGCCCCTGTGGACCATGGGCGGCATGGGAACCTTCGTGATGCAAAAACACGAACTGGTGCTGGACGCGGGCGGCAACGTGAGCCTTTCGCTCTCGCGTCTGCTGCGCTGGATGGGCGTGAGCCACATCGTCTTGGCCGGACAGGACTTTGCATGGCCCAAGGACCGTTCCCACGCCAAGGGACACCACGCGGGCGAACGGAAAATCAAATTCGACCCCAAGCGCCATCAGAAAATCAAGAACGCCCACGGCGAGGAGATCATTTCCACGGTGCAGTACCTGACCTCCAAACGCGAAATGGAGGCCGACATCAAAAAAGCCGAACTGCCGGTATTCAACCTCTATGGCGGCGGCGCCATCATCGAGGGAACCCACATGGTGGACATGAAACAATGCGTCACCAAGGGGCTGCTCGCTTCGGTTCCGGGCAGCGTGGAAAGCTTCATGCAGGAATTGAACAGCTGCTGTCATCCGCGCCAACGCCTGAATCTCGTCCCCCGCAGCCACAAGTGGAGCGTATCGTTCCGCAACGTGGAAAAACGCCTTTCGCGTCTGTTCCGCAAGGTGGGCAAGAATCAGGAGGAAATCCACAAGACCATGGGTGAAGTGGAAAAATTCATCAAACAGGACCCCCTGTACATACCCTACCTGTTCAACGAAACGCTGGACATGGCCGGACTGACCCGCGCCAAACAGCGCTATGAACCGCAGGACCTCGGCGAATACAAGCGCATCATCAAAAAGGTGCTCAAGAAGGTGCGCGAGGTGGACCGCTGCGTATGCGGCGAGAACAAGGAACAGGCAGCCTGATTTTCAGAGGCCGAATCATGGTCCCTGTGTTGCGCGGCCCTGCCGGATTGTCCGGCAGGGCTTTTTTGTGCCCCCCCTTGCGCACAGGCATGAACAACACACTTGAACAACGGAGCGTTTCCTGAAATAACTTCCGCTCATGAGCGACAACAAACCCTACCTCAACGAGCAGGGCGATCTGATCATCCCCTTTGCCTGTTCCGAGCACGAATACAAATACTGGAAAAAGGAAGGCCACAGCCTTGCGGACATCCTCCGCGAACTGGACGCGCCCGAAGACGTCTGGAAACGCTATACATTCGAGCCGCGCAAAAAGGACGAAGCCAAACAGGACTAGCTTGCCCAAACTTTGGTTTCTGCCTACAAAACCTCCATGCGATTTTCCCGCACCACCATAGACTGGCTGTTGGCCTCCCTGCCCCTGCTGGCGACACTGGGCGTTCTGGCGATCTGGTTCCCCCACGAAAAAGCCGTTGCCGAGCACTTTGCCCAACTCAGGCCCCATCATCCGAGTCTGACCGGTCTGTTCCAAATCATCACGGACTGGGGCAACGCGGTCTTTTACGCAGTATACCTGTTCCTGCTGTTCCGCGCGTGGCGCACCAAAGACCGCAAGCTGGCCCGGTTCGTGGGCGTATACATCGTCGCCCAGCTGCTCATCGCGCTGGTTGCCGTTCGCTTTCTCAAATTCACCATAGGCCGCCCCCGCCCCGGCGGAGAGACGCTGTTCCAACCGTTTGCCTCCAGCGGCTCCATGCACTCGCTGCCTTCGGGCCACACCACGGAGATAACGGGCGCGGCCCTGCCGTTTGCCCTGCGCAACCGGCGCTCGCTGCTGTCGCTGGGCATTGGGATGGTCATCGGGCTGGTGGGCTTTTCGCGCATCTATCTCGGCTGGCACCACCCCACAGACGTATTCTTCGGCTGGCTGCTCGGCTCGGTGACCGGGTTCGCCATCAACACCTTTGCACCCAAGGATTGAAATGCCTCACATGGCCGCACGAATTACCGACTCCATATGGAATTTCTGCGAACGGCATCCATGGCTGTTCATGACCGTTGCCGTGATCGCGCAGACGTGGTTCACACTGAACAACCGTGCTCTGTGGTTCTCGGACGAGGTACGCTACGGCAACGCCTACCAGAATCTCGTGCAGCACGGCGACTGGATGGTGCTCTCGCTCAACGGCATGCCCTACCCGGACAAACCGCCCGTGTATTTCTGGTTTTTGTGGCTCATCGACAAACTCACCCCTGCGGACATGCCCACGGTATTCTTCATCGGCGCGGCCCTGTCCGGACTGCTGTTCCTGTTTGCGGCCCACTGGCTGGCGCGCGCCCTCGGGTTTGATCGCAAAACCGCGCTGGCGTCCACGGCCATCCTGCTTTCCACGCTCTTTCTGGCCGCGCTGTTCCATTATTCGCGCATGGACCTGCTCTTCGGCGCCTGCATCACGGCGGCCCACGCATGTTTTTTCCGGGCCTTTGCCGGTGAAACGCAGGGCCGCTGGCCCATTGCCGGGTTTGCGCTGGGCGGGCTGGCAAC